>CANBTT010000001.1 GCA_947372465.1 Burkholderiales bacterium
TAAATACGATTTAACCAAGCCTCAAATTATAGCAAATATTTTAAGCTTTTTCCATTCCATTCAAACTCTCCTTTATTTAGACAGCCAGCAAACCATTTTTTCCAGTTGAGTTAAGAACAATTTATTGGGACAAGCGACCTAAAACCCAACCAGCCGCACAAAATCCAAAGGCTGCCGTCACAGCCACAGAGGACCCATAGCCATGACAACTGAGATCGCGGGCAGAATTGTCGATGTTTGAACTCTCTTGACTGCCATTTTTCCAAGGATTGAGAATCTCCTCTTTGCTAAAAACACATTGAATCAAGCTTTTTTTCTGATCCCTTCCAATCACACCATTTTTTCTCAAACTGTATCTCAGTTTTGCCAGCATGGGGTCATGGGTGACACTCAGCAAATCCTCCACTTGGGTCAACTCAGCGCGTTTTTTACCACCCGCAGCCCCAACACACACCGTGTTGACTTTGTTCTCTAGACACCAAGAAGCCAAGGCCATTTTGGCCTTGAATTGATCACAGGCATCGATCAAGAAATCGATGGGTTGAGGGATCGTTTGAACCATGTCCAGCCAATTTTCGGGTTGCACAAACTCATCAATGATTTGCACCTCACACAAAGGATGAATATTGAGCACGCGCGCCTTCATGGCTAGGCATTTGGATTGACCCAAGGTGTCGCTTAAAGAGTGAATCTGACGGTTGATGTTCGACTCAGAAATATGATCCATATCAATCAGGCTTATTCGCCCGACACCACTTCTTGCCAGTGCTTCTACCGCCCAAGAACCAACACCACCAATGCCAACGACCACAACATGTGCGCTAAAAATCTTTTGCGCCCCCAAGGCGCCATAGAGCCGTCCAACGCCGCCAAAGCGGCGCTCAAGGTCAAATTCTTCTGCTTGGGTCAAAATACTTGTCCTCGCCTTTTGATCTGAATGTGGATTAAGGCTTGGAATGCCTCACTCAAAGATTCTTTTCCAAGGTATAAGTTTGGTACCTAAAAGCCATTTGTGCGCCAATGACGATGAAGCCGATCACTTCAAACGCATTCAGGCTCAATGTGGACAAGGAACTCAACCCTTGGCCGAATGTACAGCCCATGGCAATGACACCACCAACCCCCATCATCAAAGCACCAGTCAAGTGAAAGGCAAGGTCTTGCACGCCATTGAAGCTCTCCCATCTAAGTTTTTTGTTGATCAAGGCACTCACAAATGCACCCGACAAGACGCCTAGCGCACTCACACAGGCGTAGTTCAACACTTTGCTTTGATCAGAGAAATAAATCAACCACTCGATCAAATACGCCATGGGAGAGACAAAGGTCAAAGCTTCAATTTTCCCCGAGGTGCTTGCCAAATACACCTCTTCAAGTGTCAGGGGGTTTTCCAAAACGTGGCCCACATGAGCGCTCAAAAACCAGGCAGAACTGACCATCAGACCGACAGCAACACCCGGCCACAAGTCCTTGAGACGTGTCGCCCATGAGCTTGATTGCGTTTGATTAAAACCCCAACTGAACCAAGAAAACACCAACAAGGCCAAGCCAAGCAAAAAACCCAGCGCACTTTGGTTGCGTGCCGGATCCTCAGAAAACAAGGGCAGCAAGTGACCCAAGTCCGCGCCTTGTGGAACAAGGAGGTAAAAGGTCTCCAACACATTGACCCTGAACACCGCCGTCACCCCTTTGAGTGAGGCGAGCGCAGCAAATCCCATGAAGACAAACACCACCCAGGACTTCAAATTGCCTGTCCCCATGCGAATGAGCGTTTTATTGCCACAGCCAGACGCCAACACCATCCCTACACCGAACAAGGTGCCGCCGATCGCATTGGACAACCAGAAGAATTTAGTTGTGGCATAAAGTGTTTTCTCTGGCGTCAAATAGCCTGCGGCGACCAGCATCGAAAAGCCCAAAATAGACACGGCCATGGCAGACAACACTTGCGAGGCTCGAATCCAGGAGCCAAAACTAAACACATCGGCCAAGGCACCCATGGTGCAAAAATGTGTTGATTGGGAGAGGTACCCCAATAAAAAGGTCAGCGCGAACGAACACCAGAGAACAGTGTGCGCTAAAGCAATGTATTGAACTTCATCGATCATGGCGGCTTAAAAAAAAATGAAGGCACTCCGTGCGAGTGCCCCCTTTGAATGCCCATCACGCTTGTGACAAGGGAGTAAGAAAAAAACAGCTTTATCAGAAGATCAAATTGGACATCATTTCAACCTCAGAATTCTTTCTTTGGCCGACTGCGCTGCCTCAGACTGTGGATGCTCTTTGATCAATTCTTCGAGTGTCTTTCTCGCGCCCTTGATGTCCTTGAGCTCGATCTGGCAACTGGCAATCGACAACTTGGCATCTGGGACACGTGGATGAGTTGGTGCAATAGAGACCAAATTTCTAAAGCCATTGATGGCTGTCTTGTAATCCCTGACGGCGTATTGGGCAGTTGCCATAAAGTACACCGAAGAGGGGGAATAGCCACTGGACGGAAAGCGTTTGCTGAATTCAGCAAAGGCCACAGCCGCCAACTGGTAATCGGCCTTTTTGAACAGAGCCAATGCGTTCTCAAAATCTTTGATCTCTGCTTGATCGGCCAAAAACTCTTGGTCATCCAGACTCACTTTTTGAGGCTCTACACGCGCCATCCTGTCTTCCAAACTTTGAGCCTGCGTTTTAAGCTGTCTTTGTGTCTCCGACAAGGCCTTGGTCAAAACCTCTTTGTCCCCGCTCAGGACCTGAATTTCTTGCTTCAAACCCTCGATCATGGATTGAAGGTTCAGAATGCTTTTCTTCAGTTGCACGATTTCCTCTTGAAACGCATTTTGATTGACCTGCTGGCCTTCAAAATTGCTTTTGAGAACCTCCACTTTTTGTCTCAGATCCAAAATGGCTTTTCTCGCCTCATCATCGTCAAAAATGCCAGCGTGCACCGAGGAGCCCAAACCCATGTTCAAAAGGCCTGCGAACAAAACAGCGTTAAAGAGTTTGATCATCGTGTGCTTTATCTGTAATTGAATTCAACGCGACGGTTCTTGGCATAAGCCTGCTCGTCATTGCCTGAAACCGCGGGCTTTTCTTTTCCAAAGCTCACGGCATCAATTTGCCCCTCAGCAACCCCCAAGAGCGTCAAGGACTTTTTGACCGCTTCAGATCTTTTTTGACCCAAAGCCAAGTTGTACTCGCGACCGCCTCGGTCATCGGTGTGCCCCTCAAGGGAGACTTTGCGTGACTTGTCTGTGCTCAAGAATTTGGCATGAGACTCAACCGTGGGTTGCGCCTCTGCCTTGATGGCATAGCTGTCGTAATCAAAGTAAACCACTTTCTCAACGCCTGAAGGCCCCATGTTGATAGAGCCTAGCGCTGAGGTCTGAACACTGGTGACGGCAGATTTACCAGAGAGTGCGTTGACATTGTCCGCATTGACCAAGCTGGATGATTTGTCCTCCACTGGCACTTGGTTGAGCTTCACACCTGAGGCACAGCCCACCAACATCAAGACCATTGCCAAAAAAACACCACTTAATACTTTTTTCATCACGTGCCCTTTAATCAAACATTGTTAAATTTTTGCATTTTTTTCATTCCATCAAAACCATCAATTGCCCTTTGTAAAAGGCCCCCAATGCGGCTCTCTGATGTCACCCGCTTGACCTGATAGGCGAGCAGATATTTTATTGTCCCAATTGACCGTCATCAAGGCCTCCTTGCCCTGAATTTGGGTGGCATAAATGATGAGTTTGCCGTTCGGTGCAAAACTGGGTTTTTCGTCGGCACTGGTTTCCGTCAAAGCTTGCACCTTCTCCGTGGTCAAATCCATCAAGTAAAGCTTGAATTGGCCGCCCTGCCTAGAGATGTAGGCCAAAAACTTTCCATCCGGACTGAGACTTGGGGAGATGTTGTAGGTCCCATTGAATGTCACACGAGCAACTGGCCCCCCTTTGGCCGGCATGCGATAAATTTGTGGGGAACCGCCTCGGTCACTGACAAAATAAATGGCACTGCCATCTGGCATGAAGGTGGGTTCGGTGTCAATGCTGCTGGACTGGGTCAGGCGCTGGGGCTCACCCCCAGAAGCGGCAATGAGGTAAATCTGTGAGCCCCCATCGCGACTGAGCGTGACGGCCAAAGATTGCCCATCGGGTGACCAAGAAGGCGCGCTGTTGGAGCCCTTGAAGTTGGCCACAATTCGTCTTTTGCCAGAGGCCACGTCGTGCACATAGACCACAGGCTTTCTGGACTCGAAGGACACATAAGCAAGCTGCTGACCATTGGGTGCCCAGTTGGGGGAGATGATCGGCTCAGGCGATGTCAGGGCGGCCTGAGCGTTTTCACCATCTGCATCCGCAATCCATAAATTAAAGCGGTTCGCACTTTTTGTCACATAAGCAATTCGGGTTGAGAAAACGCCCTTCTCGCCTGTGAGCTTTTCATAAATGAAGTCTGAAATTTGATGCGCCGCACGTCTGAGGTCCGGTGCCACCACAGCAAAACTTGCGCCCCCTAAATCTTGCGTCTTGATCAAGTCCCACAACCTAAAGCGCACATCAAAACGACCATCGGCGAGTTTGGTCACGCTTCCCGTTAAAAAGTTTTCCAGTGCTTTTTGTCTCAAACCATTGAAATCGGGTCTAGAACTTTCGTCCATCGCAAACGCATTGGTAGACACTTTGAACTTGGCACTTCTCTCCAAATCGGCTTGGATGATTTGTGTGATTTTTTGGGGTGAGAGGGTCTCGTCTTTGAATTGATTGATGTTGATTGGAATTTGAGTGATCCCAACACCCGCGACCTCCACTCTGAACTGCGCATGCGCGTGGCCCATCAAGCACAATGCGCCCACTGTGAACGCACACGCATGCAAGAACTTGAGAAATGCGGCTCTCTTGGCAGGCTGAAAGCATGTGTTTTGAAACAGAACAAAGAGTGAGTTAGACATGATTTTTTTGATTCAAACAATAAAGCGTGAAGTATTTCGCAAAGGTGCCCTGGGCTTGCATCACACACACCGCCAAGCCCATGGCACCATCTAAAAACCCCAATTGAAAAAAATAACTTCTGAAAAATGCAAACAGTGCCGATGCAAAGGCCCTGGCAACACTGGTTTTTTGCCCTTGGGCGTGTCGCTGCTCAGCCCAAATTTGGCTGTAACTCTTGAGTTTTCGCCAGTAATCATCGGGATTCAAGTAGCTGTAGTGAAGCATTGGGGTCTTCAAGTGGCCAATTTGCTCATTATCCCAGTTATTTCGCCCTTTAGGAACCAAGCGCTCATGCACCTTGTCATCTGAAAACTGGGCTTGATCGGCCTTAAAAAGCCGCAGCACGCGGTCTGGTGTCCAGCCGCAATGGCGTATCCATTGACCACAAAAGTAAGTGCTTCTGGGGATGTCAAACACGAGAGCCGGCCCCTGCCCACCCGACACAGCGGCCATGATCTCGCTCGCCAGGGCCTCGCTCACCCGCTCATCGGCATCAATGCTGAGCACCCACTCAGAAGAAACCAATGACAGGGCCCGGTTCTTTTGCTCCCCAAAGCCTGGAAAATCAGCCGTTTGGTGAACCATGGCCCCCATCTCCTTGGCCATGTACACCGTGTCATCGCTGCTGGCGCTGTCGAGCACAATCACTTCCGTGGCAAAAGACACACTTTCCAAACACGCTTGGATGTTTTTCGCTTCATTGCGAGTGATGATGACAACAGACAGGGTCATGAGGATGAACTAAAACAAAGGGGCTTGGTATGGACAGAATATATCGCTCTTTGACAAAACGCACTTAACTGGTGCAAATCGCGAACATTCCCATACAATAAGAGATTCTAACCTTGAAGCATTGCGCCTGACCCACGGGTCAGGGCATTAAAAGCCGGATAATGAACGCCAAGAAAGGCCTTGGCGCCAAAGGGATTTTAAATGCCCTTGGCGCCATGGCCCAATCCAAAGTCAAAGACGCCAGCCCCTAAGATCCCTGTTTTTTTGTTTGTTCGAGGCGAAATTAAACTCCACCGATCCATGACTGAAGTTCCTGTTGACTCTTTTTACAAGCGCTTTAAACGCGTTTGGCCCTATTTCAACACCCCATTGTCGGCCTGGGGCTTGGCTGTGCTCTCGGTGATTGTGGTGTCTGCTTCCGAACCCATGATTCCAGCCCTTTTGAAACCCCTTCTTGACAACGGCTTTGTCACGGGGTCCTTGGAACTGTGGTCTGTCCCTGCGGCCATTCTGACCCTCTTTACTGTTCGTGGCTTGGGCGCCTTTGCAGCACAGGTTTCATTGGCCAAAATTGCCAATGAAGGTGTTCTGGCTTTGAGAGTGGCGATGTTTTCAAAACTGCAAAGCGCGCACCCCAGTTTTTTCTCGACCACCCCCAGCAGCAGTTTGTCCAACACCTTGGTCTTTGAGGTACAAAACGGTGCGGGCACCTTGGTCAATGCCTCATTGAGTCTTGCCAGAGACTCCCTCACCTTGCTGGCCTTGGCAGGTTATTTGCTCTACTTGAACTGGAAGCTCAGCCTCATCGTGGCCCTCTTGTTGCCTGCCGTGGCTTGGGTCATGCGTGTGTTGACCCACCGTTTAACGCGCTTGACGCATTTAAGCCAAGCGTCAACCGATGCACTGGCGTACGCGGTCGAAGAAAACTCTTTGGCCTACAGAGAGATTCGACTCCAAGGGGCCCAAATTCAACAAGAAAACCGGTTCGTGCAACTCGGTAGCACCCTTCAGTCCTTGGTGATGAAAGGCATGGTGAGTTCGGCGGCCATCACACCCCTTACACAAATTTTATCGGCCGTGGCTTTGTCGGCGGTCATCAGCGTCGCACTCTTTCAAAGCACCACCGACGGCACGACTGTGGGTGGCTTTGCCTCATTTGTGACGGCCATGTTGATGTTGGTGGCACCCATCAAACATCTCTCTGAGGTCGCAGCGCCCATGACGCGAGGTTTGGCCGCACTTGAGCGGGGTTTGGATTTGATTGAAAAAACCAATGACCAAACAGAGGGCACCTACGCTCCAACCAAGGTGCTGGGTGAGCTTGAATTCAAAGACATCCTTGTGCGCTACCAAGCCGACTTGGAGCCGGCCATTGAGCGTTTGAATCTGAAGCTGCATGCTGGAGAAATTTTGGCCCTGGTCGGCGCATCTGGATCGGGCAAAACAACTTTGGCCAACTTGATCCCCCGCTTGATCGACCCCAGTGAAGGAGCCCTCTTCCTTGACGGGGTCGACATTCGAGACTGGCAACTTCACAGCTTGAGACAACAAATTGCTCTGGTCAGTCAAAATGTGGTGGTGCTCAATGACACCTTGCTCAACAACGTGATGCTTGGGCAAGCAGCGCATCCAGAAAAAGCGATTGAATGCTTGAAGGCGGCCAATTTGGGCGACTATTTACAAACCTTGCCCAAGGGCGCCGATTCCATGGTCGGTCACAATGCCTCGCAGTTGTCTGGCGGCCAAAGACAGCGTTTGGCCATCGCAAGAGCACTTTACAAAAATGCACCGATTTTGTTGCTCGATGAGGCCACCTCAGCACTGGACAATGAATCTGAACGACTGGTTCAAGAGGCCTTGAACCGTTTGACCATTGGGCGAACCACCCTTGTGATTGCACACCGGCTCTCCACCATCGAACATGCGCACCGAATTGTGGTCCTAGAAAAGGGACGCATTGTTGAGACGGGCACCCATCAAGAACTCTTGGAAAAAGCTGGGGTCTACGCCAGTTATTTCAAACTCGGGCAAGTCGTTGATCTAGCGTCCTAAGCCCTCCTGAAGTCCCTGCACCTTACTGACCCAACAAGTTCAGTGCCAAACGCGTGAATTGATCCGTGCTTGGATTCACCACGTGCTTGCACCACGCATCCTCATGGTAAGAGGCCTGCTCCTCCTTGATGAACCACGCGAGTGTTGGCCTCTTCAAGGCCACTGACATGTGATAGGGGCCAGAATCCGTGCTCACCAACAAATCACACGTTTCAATCAGCGCACTGAGTTCGGGCAAACTGGTTTTGCCCGCGCAATCCATCCACAGCAAGGGGGGCTGGATCGTGGACTGGGGTCCGCTGCGAAGGCGCAATGCTGCTTCAAATGCTGCCATGAAGGCCTCGTTCACATCTTTTTCAAATGGCGCGCCGGTCAATAACAAATCAAAAGGCTCCACGGCATAAAGTGCGGCCATGGCTCGAACAAGATCCCCCATCACTGGGCGTTTGTACACAGCATCCGGTGTGCCGCACCCAATGTTCAATCCAAGTAAAAATCGCTCACGTTTCATGGGCGTGCCGAGTCGAGTCGCTTCAAAATCTTGCAACAAGCGCTCAACTGTGAGCCGGGCCTCTTGGCTTGACTGCAGTTGAATGCTTCGACCTTGGCGTTCAATCCCAAGCGATGAAAGGGCCACAAAGTCTCGGTTGGTGTAATCCATGGGCAAGCTCAAACCCTGCGCCTTGGCAAAAGTTTTCAAACTTTGAGCCGCATGGTCGTAAAAAAACCGTTTAAGAAAAAACTGTCCTACACCCACCGTTTGAACCGACTGCTTCAAAGCAGCAAGTTCTCTTTGAAGGCGCCATGTGAGCCATGCGCTGCGCATGCCGTGCATCTCAAAATCAATGATCATGTCAATTTTTTGATCAATACAAATTTGAAGGCTTTCTTGAATCAATGCGCGCATGGCTGTCTTTTGCACCCCCAGGTCTTGAGGGCTCTTTTGCCGCAGGGTCAAAAAGTGTGCACTGCTGAGCAAATGATGCTCTTTGATCAAAGACTCTGTTGCGTAGCCCGGGTGCTTGCTCAAAAACAACAAGTGCAACTGTGCGGCGCCATAATGCGCCTTCAAGGCGCCCCAAGCCGAGGAGCTCCTGAGCACATCGCCCACCCCCATGCTGTGGGACTTGATGAGCAAAATGTGTTTGGGCTGGGGTGTCTTCGGGCCCAAGTTTTGCGCGCTCTGCAGGGATGGGGTCTCAAGGGGCATATCAAGTGTGCTTCTAAAGTATGGCCGGCATCAGGGCTGGGTCGTTGTGGCCTTGGCGCAAGACCCAAGGACCATCGATTTAAAATAAATCTCTTGCATGCCTAGCGCTTTGCTCGCCCAATTTTGGGTCTGGGACCACGTCAGACCGGCGTTGGCCACGCGTTCAAAATTCTCAGCCCGCAAGACCCATTCAATGCCATGCAACAAAGCCGCCGAGTCCAGGGGATCTTCAATCACGTAGGCATTGTCTTGGTGTTGCAAATGCGCTGCAATGCCGCAAAATTTGGCCGCGCTCACACAGACTGGCCTGCCCCATGACATGGCCTCCAAGACCACCATCCCAAACGTGTCCTCCAAGGTCGGATGAACCAATACATCTGAGGCCAGGTAGGCCATGGAAACATCCGCTTGTGAGCCCAAAAACCGTAGCCTTGACGCCAAGGCCTTTGGGACGCCACGGGAGCGCAATTGGCGCAAAACTTTGTCTGCGTGACGGGCTTGGCCCACCACCATCAGATGCACTTGATCTGGCAAGTCCTTCAAAGCGTTCAGCAAAGTGAGCAGGCCCTTTTTGCGTGCATCGTTGCCCACCCACAAAAGCCAGGTGAGCTCGCTGTCCAATCCCAAGTGTTCTCGTGCATGGCGCTTCAATTGATCTTGATCCATGTGATCCAAAGCATGGGCCTTTAACCAGTCTGTGTTGTCATCAACACCTGGGCTGATGGTGCTCAAATGTTTTGCATCAAGCCCAAATCGCAAGCTGAGTTCTTGCTCCAAAGATCTAGAAACACTCACCACGTGTTTGCCAAACTTCGGATGCAGCCTTCTGTGTTCAAGCCACAAGTAACTCATTTTGCGTGGACTGCTCAAAACCCCCAAACACCGCCAAGCTGTTTTGAACCAATGCCCAAAGCCTCGTGAAGCATGAACTGCGCCCAGCAAGTTCAACCAAGCGGGCCTCACGTGAACGCTTTGCACTTGGCCGTGCCATGTGTTCTCGTGTGAGTGAACCACATCAAACCCCGCTCGCGTGAGTTGCCATGTTTTGAAGGCATACCACCATTGATTGAGCCACCTTGGACGCTTCAAGGGCTCGCCAATCAAGTGATAGTGAACCCCTTCGGGTGCGAACTCAACGCGTTGAGCAAAGACGTGGACCTCATGGTGCGCACACAAAGCCCTCACCAAGGCCATCGCATATCTTTCAGCCCCGCCCGCCTTGGGACTGAAATGACGGGTCAACACTGCAATTTTCAAAGGCTTGAACGGCACCTCCCTCATGACCCACGCCGATCTTCATAAGCGGTCAAGGTCTTGAGCAAAAACTGTGGCCACACCGTGCTGCGCACGATGGGCACACGCGGCAAGGCAAACACATCGCTCGGGCTCTCCCCCTTGATCACCTTCACCCGAGAGCGCTTGGTGGTCGTTGCCGCCTCGTAACCCGCCGCTTGAACCATGCGGGCAATGTCACCGTTGAATTCTCCATAGGGATAACAAAACTGGTTGACCGGTGCTTGAAGGAGCGACTCCAAGCTGCGCTTGCTGCGCTCAATTTCTCTTTGAGCATCGGCCAACGAGCATTGCGTGAGATGCACATGGTGCTCGGTGTGAGAGCCCACCTCTTGACCGCTTTGGTGCCACTTGATGAGATCTTGCTCGCTCATCAGTTGCGAGGGAGGAATGCCAAGGTGTGCATCCCAGGTGTTGCTGGCATTTGGGTGTGCAGAGACCGCGTACACGGTGGCGCTGAATTGATGCTGCACCAACACCTCAAGCGCATGGGTGACATTGTTTTGGTAACCATCGTCAAAGGTGATGCCCACCACCCGTCCCACTTTCTCCCCCCTGATGTAGGGCATGATGTCTCGCATGGACAGGCCTTGAAAACCGCATCGGCGCAACCACGTCATTTGTTGGCGAAAGCGTTCTGGGCTCACACACAAACTGCGAAAAGCAGTGTCCTTGGCCGGTGCTGGCGCAATTTGATGGTAGGTCAAAATGGGGATGAATCTTTGAACGGACATGGGACTTTGCAAATGGCGCGTCTGGTGAGTTTTTTTAAAAGTCGGTCGGCTTAAACCAACACAATGTCAAACTGCTCTTGCCCCATCACAGGGTCCACTTTCAGCGAGATCGGCTTGCCAATGAATTCACTCAAGGACGCCACATGCTCACGCTCTTCATCGAGCAGCATATCGATCACACTTTGTGAGGCCAGAATGCGAAACTCTTTGGGATTGAATTGACGCGCTTCACGCAAAATTTCCCGCAAAATGGAGTACGCCACAGTTCGCGCCGTCTTCACAAATCCCTTGCCCTGGCAAGCCTCACAAGGCTCACACAACAAATGGGCCAAGGAGTCCCGGGTTCGTTTGCGGGTCATCTCCACCAAGCCCAACGCTGAAAACCCACTCACCATGGTCTTCACACGGTCGCGCTGCAAGTGTTTGGAGAATTCTTGCAAAATGGCCTGCTGGTGCTCAGCGCTGCTCATGTCAATGAAGTCCGCAATGATGATGCCCCCGAGGTTTCTGAGCCTGAGTTGACGGGCGATCGCTCCTGCTGCCTCCAAGTTGGTTTTGAAAATCGTTTCGTCAAAGTTCCTTGCCCCGACAAACCCGCCCGTGTTCACGTCCACGGTCGTCAGGGCCTCGGTTTGATCAATCATCAAATACCCACCCGACTTCAAGTCCACCCGGCGACCCAAGGCCTTGCCCAAATCGTCTTCAATGCCAAAAAGATCAAACAGGGGACGCTCTCCGGTGTAATGAACCAATCGGCTCACAGAGGCGGGCATGAACGCTTCGCCAAAGGCTTGCAAGGCGATGAATTGCTCCTTGGAGTCAATGCGAATGCTTTGAGTGATGTCGCTCACCATGTCTCTGAGCACACGCTGCAGCAAGCTCAAATCCTGGTGCAAATTGGACATTGGGGGCAACTTGGAGCTTTGTTCGTGGATGCGTGCCCAGGTCTTTCTCAGGTAGACCAAATCATCGGACAGCTCTTGGTCGCTCGCGTCCTCTGCGTTGGTGCGCAAAATAAAGCCACCCGTGGGTGCGGGTGCAAAGGCCGCGACCGCCAAGCGTGTCAGACGTTTTTTAAGCACCTCACGCGTTTCTTGAGGAATTTTTTGCGACACGCCAATGTGCTGATCTTGGGGCAGATAGACCAAAAATCGACCCGCAATGCTGATTTGCGTGGACAACCTGGCGCCCTTGGTCCCAATCGGATCTTTGATGACCTGAACCAACAGGGTTTGTCCCTCAAACACTTGTTTCTCAATGGGCAAGATGCTGGCAGCCCCTTGAGCTTCAAGGTCGGCGTGTCTGGCATTTAAACTCGAGAGCAAATCGGCCACATGCAAAAAGGCGGCGCGCTCAAGACCGATGTCAATAAAGGCCGACTGCATGCCCGGGAGCACGCGCGCCACACGGCCCAAGTAAACATTGCCCACCAAGCCGCGCTCCAAAGTTCTCTCCAAATGCACCTCTTGCAGTGCACCGCCCTCCACCACCGCCACTCGCGTCTCGTGGGGTGTCCAATTGATCAATATGTCTTGCTGCATGGCTATTTTGATGTTGGGGATCGAGTGTTGTGTGTGTGTTGCAAGACCTCTAGGCCAAAGCTTCTCAGCATGCCCGAGACCTCAAACACGGGAAGACCCATAATACCTGAGTAACTCCCCCGGATGGACGCAATCATGCTGCTGGCTTTGCCTTGAATGGCATACCCACCCGCCTTGCCACGCCACTCCTCAGACTCCACATAGGCACGAATTTGCGCCTTGCTCCATGCGGACATCGTCACCCAGGAACGGCTCAAGCACTGCACATGCCCCTTGGCGTCTCCGAGCACCACACTTGTATAAACCCGGTGGGTCTGACCCGACAAGGCGCTCATCATGGCGCTCGCCTCTTTGGCGTCACGGGGTTTACCAAGGATCTGGCCATCCAGACAAACGGTCGTGTCGGCACAAAGAATGGGCCGATTCGACTCAAACCTGGCCCCCAGGGCTTGCCCCCTGAGTCTTGCAGCTTGGTACTTCAACAAGGTCACCCGTTGCACATATTGAACGGCCGACTCTGAGGGCCTTTGGGCCTCAAGCGCTTCAAGGGCCAGGAGCTGCGCGGCCAAAACTTTGGCGCGCGTGTCTTGAGGCAGCAAGAGCTTAAACCCCACCCCCATTTGGAGCAACAACTCTTGACGCCTAGGGCTTTGAGAGGCGAGGTAAATGAAAGCACTCAAAACTTAACTCCTGAACGGGTAGCGGTGTTGATCCAAAGAACGGGGTCTATTCGCGGTGGTAGGGGTGTCCGGTTTGCAAAGAAAACACCCGGTACAGCTGCTCGAGCAACATGACCCTCACCATGGCATGAGGCCAGGTCATTGAAGACAAACGGATCTGATCATGCGCACTCTTTTTGAACGCTTCATCGATCCCATCAGGCCCTCCAATGACAAAAACAATGTCTTTGCCCACACCTTTCCAGCGATCAAAACGTTTGGACAACTCAAGGGTCGTGAGGGCCGCACCGTGCTCATCGAGGACCACCACGAGGGCGTCCTTGGGCAAGGCCTCTGTGATTTTTTGCGCTTCGAGCTGCATCAACTTGTCAGCCGTCTGCCCCTCCCGAGTTGGGGTCTTGAGGGCTTTGATGTGAACGCGCCAATCGCTTGGAAAACGTTTTAAAAAATCCTCACAGGCCCCTTGAGCCCATGCGGGCAAGCGGTTCCCTAGTGCAATCACCCAAATCTTCATGCCCTCTTGGTTGTCTTTTTAGCCGCTGGTTTTTTGGCAGAATCGGCTCGCGTCGCTTTCGGGGCGACTTTGCTCGCTGGCTTTGCTGCGCCAGAGCTCGCGGCTTTGACGGGTGCTTTGCTAGGGGCTTTGCTTGTCGCTCGGCCCGTTGATTTGGCAGGCCCTTGGGTTGAAGAAGCCGACTTCTTGGCCCCCTTCAAAGGCGAGCTTGGCTTGGCTTTGGGCGCCTCAGCAGGCAACTCGGCCAAATAGGGGCGCTTGTCAATGGCGCGACGGCTGTTGTTGACCGGCACGGTGAGCCCAGTTTTCGGATCCACCGTTGTTTTAAGACCGCGGGCATTGCTCTTTGTGGAGCGGGTGCTTTTGGCACTGGTTTTGGCACTGGTTTTGGCACTGGTTTTGGCACCGCTTTTGGCGCCGCCCTTGCCTGGCGATGATTTTGACGCAGCCGATGCAGATTTTTTGGCCACTTTCTTTGGTTCAGGCTCTTCGGCCTTGGCAAAGACGGGCTTGGGCGCACCGAACTTCAAACGCACAGGCTTGTCGCCCCAAATCTCCTCCAAGTGATAGTACTCACGGATATTGGGTTGCATGATGTGCACCACGGCTGCACCGCAGTCCACAATGATCCACTCGCCGTTTTCCTCACCCTCAATGCGAGGTTTGCCATGACCGGACTTTCGCACCTCGTCTCTGACATTGGCAGCGAGCGCCTTGGTTTGACGGTTTGAGGTGCCACTGGCCAAGATGACCCGCTCAAAGAGGGAGGACAAGTGTTCTGTGTTGTACACCGCAATGTCAACGGCTTTGACGTCCTCTAAGGCATCAACAATGATGCGTTGGAGTTTTTGAACGTCTTTTTTTTCTGCTGCTTCTGTCATGAATTGTTCGAGTAAAGACCCTGTTGTTGAATATAGTGCAGAACCAACTCAGGGACAAGTTGGCTCACATCGAGACCTTGATCAATGGATGCTCTCACCTCGGTGGCACTGATGGGCATCAAAGGGCAGTTCAAATAAATAGCATCCCCTAAAACCGCTGGCTTTTGTAGCGAAAGCCCTGCGGGGCTTGTCGCTTGAAGGCCCGCGTCTCGAGCAGCAATCACGACTTGCGTTTTTTGGACAAGGAGCGCATGTTCCCTCCAACTGCTAAAGGCCTGTGCTTGATCTTGACCAATGATCAAGTAAATCGTGGCCCCTGGATAGAGTTGCTCAATTTCTTTGACCGTATCAATGGTGAAACTGGGACCCGATCGAAGAATTTCGCGCTCATCGACCACTATTTTATCAGAAGAGCGCTCGACTGGCGAGGACTCTAGAAAAGCCAGTCGCGCCATGGCAACTCGGTCCTTGGCCAGGCTCAGCATGCGGGCCTTGTGCCAAGCCGCCCCCGTCGGCACCACATGCAAGACATCCAGCAGCAACTGCGACAACGCACTCCGAGCCAAGGCCACATGGGCCTTGTGGGGGGGGTCAAAAGATCCCCCCAAAATGCCAACTCGATCGATCACATGACTCCAAGCATTTAACTCACCCAATTTCAAGGCAGCAAGAATTCCTCCAAAAGCCCCATCTCAAAAGAGCCTTTTGGGTCTTGCTGCGGATACAAGAAGGGCACCAAGGGCAGCATCTTCAACAAAGTGGACGCTGTTCGTGCACTCAACTGTAACCCAAAGTGCGTGCCCATGCCCTCACTAAAAGCAAATTGAACGCCACACGGCGCCCTCTGCCCATGCATCGATGCGCCCGTTGCCGCTGAGTGCCCGTGCCGTGCTGTTGCATGGCGGTGTTCTCAACAGTGCATTTTTGGCTGCACAGGGCAGGACCCTTTACCAAGGTCCTTATTGCGCAAAATTCAAGGCCTGTCTTTCACCAAGGGCGCAATGGCAGAGGCGTTCTTTTCATGAAAACCCTTGACCCCCTCGTAAGCCTTGGCCATCCTCGAAAAATCAAACGCCATGTCGCCACTCAAACGGATGCATTGATCAACCGCAATGATTTTTTGACCATGGTCAAAACGCACCAGCAAAAGGGGCACCTCGCTTTGAAGGGCGATTTGATAAAACCCAGTTTTCCAGCCCGCTTGGTATTTGCGTGTGCCCTCGGGCGCCACCCCTAACCAAAACATCTCACCACGGGCTTTGCAATTGGCAAAATGCTCCACCATTTGCCCAACCACACCCCGAGTTTGCGAGCGATCAATGGGCAGACCGCCCAAAGACTTGAGCCAAGGGCCAAAGACCGGCCATTTGAACAAAGAGTCCTTGGCCATGAAACGCGCTTGAACGCCAATGGCCGACTTGGCCAACATGGCAATGGGGAAATCCCAGTTGCTCGTGTGGGGGTAGACGATGGCGACCCCCACAGGACCCGGCATGCCGTTGAACTGCAACTTCCAACCCATCAGCTGCAGCAACTGCAAGGCCCACTTGCGCTTGGATTTGGGAAAGAAAATTCGCTCAAGCTCAGGATAATCGTTGAGCAACTGGGGGCTTGAGTTGTCTTTTGTAGGCGTGAGCAATCAAAGCCCCTTTTTGGCTCGCCAACCAATGTCTGTGCGGTACTGCATGCCCTCAAAATGGATGTGCTCGATGGCGTCATAAGCGACTTGCTGAGCTTGTGTGAGGGTGCCGCCCAAAGCACTTACACACAACACTCGCCCGCCAGTGGTCTTCCATTGCCCAGCGTCAAAAGCGGTCCCAGCGTGGAACACCGAGCAGTCCTCGGTCTCTTTGGGCAAATGGGCGATCAGATCCCCCGTTCGCACCGACTGGGGGTAGCCATGGGACGCCAACACAACCCCCACTGCAACTCGCCGGTCCCAGATGAGCTCAATGCTCTCCAAAGGGTGCACATCACGTGCCAAGGCCTCAGAATGCGCACTGGGCTCCGTGCTGGCCCACAGCACATCGACCCAATCGTTTTTGAGCCGCATCATGATGGGCTGCGTCTCTGGGTCTCCAAGTCGTGTATTGAACTCCAAGGTCTTCACGACACCCGTTTTGGAGATCATCAATCCAGCGTACAAAAAGCCCGTGAACGGCGTGCCCTCTTTCATCATGCCCTCCAGGGTTGGACGGATGATTTCTCGCATCACTTTGGCATGAATTTCTGGCGTCACGATGGGCGCCGGTGAATAAGCCCCCATGCCACCGGTGTTGGGCCCAAGGTCTTGATCCAGTAAACGTTTGTGGTCTTGAGAGGTGGCCAAAGCCAAGGCCGACAAGCCGTTGCACAGCACCATGAAACTGGCCTCTTGTCCGTCCAAGAACTCCTCAATCACCACCCTCGCCCCGCCCTCGTTGTGCACCACAACACCCGAGTCGTTGGAGAGCATCCAGTCGATGGCCTCGTGGGCCTGTGCGATGTCCATGGCCACCACCACGCCCTTGCCCGCAGCCAAGCCGTCGGCTTTGATCACAATGGGCGCGCCTTTGAGGTCGACATAGGCGTGCGCGAGCGCGGCATCGCTAAAGGTCTCAAACTCAGCCGTTGGAATGTGGTGACGAAGCATGAAGGCTTTAGAAAACGCTTTAGAGCTTTCAAGCTGAGCGGCGGCTTTGCTCGGCCCCACAATTCTCATGGCGCGTGACCTAAAGAGATCGACCACGCCTTGGGACAAAGGCCCCTCAGGTCCGACAACAGTCAAAGAGACGCCCTCTGACTGCGCCCAGTCGCACAGCGCATGAATGTCCGTGATGGGCACATTTTGAAGTCTTGCGTCACAAGCAGTGCCCCCGTTGCCGGGTGCAACATAAACGCATTGAACTTTTTTCGATTGAGCCAGCTTCCAAGCCAAAGCGTGTTCTCGCCCACCGGAGCCGATGACCAATATTTTCATGGGCTTATATCTCGGCGTTGTGATAGACCTCTTGCACATCATCGAGGTCTTCTAAAGCGTCCAAGATCTTTTGCATCTTGACTTGATCGTCTCCTGAGAGGGCCACAGAATTTTCAGCTCGAAACGTGACTTCAGCCACCTCGGGGTGCAAATCCTTGGCCATCAAGGCGGTTTTGACGGCTTCAAAATCCTGCGGCGAAGTGATCACTTCAATCACACCGTCCTCGGACGTGATCACGTCCTCCGCACCCGCCTCAATCGCACACTCCATCACCGCATCTTCTGAGGTCCCGGGCGCAAACATCATCAAACCACAATGCTTGAACTGAAAGGAGACGGAGCCCTCCGTGCCCAAATTGCCGCCGTGTTTGCTGAACGCGTGACGCACCTCTGCAACCGTTCTCACCTTGTTGTCGGTCATCGTGTCCACAATGATTGCGGCCCCCGCGATGCCGTAACCCTCATAACGAATTTCCTCGTAATTGACGCCTTCGAGTTGACCCGTGGCTTTGTCAATGTTGCGCTTGATGGTGTCTGCGGGCATGTTGGCCGCTTTGGCCTTCTCAACCGCGAGCCTCAATCTGGGATTGGTCGCCAAATCGGCCCCACCCGCACGGGCCGAGACCATGATCTCTCGTATCACACGGGTCCAGACTTTGCCCCGCTTTTCATCTTGACGGCCCTTGCGATGTTGAATGTTCGCCCATTTACTGTGTCCAGCCACGTTGATTCCTAGTGATTTGATTCAAAGGCGTGATTTTAAACCCATGCTGGGCCAGTATCTTCACAATGGAGAGACTTAGATCGGATTGGGCGGCTGAGTGCGCTTAAAAACGCTCCGACAGCATGGCAGGCACAATCGCTTCGACGGCGACCTTGCGGACACCAAGCTCTTTCAATGCATGCCACCAGACCGATCCCTTTTCATGCATCCGAACGGTCTCAGCACGGACTTCATGAAAATCCTTGGGCTTGTGGTGAGCTCTTTACATGACGATGGCGCTGGACGTCAAAAAACAAAAAAACCTTATTCGACCGCCAGAAATGCTTGAACGATCGAATAAGGCAGGCACAGGTCTAAAACGGCCACAGGACTGCAATGGTCATGGAAGCCAATTTTTTAGCCCTTGAGCCTTAGCTGGCTTGGGCTTCCTCAGGCTCTGTTGGCTCTGATTTGGCCGCTCTTGACTCCTTCTTTGGCAAAGGGGTGATGTCCAGCAACACCTCACCCTTGTCGTCCAAGTCCACATTCAAGCGCCCGCCATCCATCAAGCGACCAAAGAGCAACTCATCCGCCAAGGCACGCCTGATGGTGTCTTGAATCAAGCGCTGCATGGGTCTGGCCCCCATCAAGGGGTCAAAGCCTTTCTTGGCCAAATGCTGGCGCAATTTGTCCGTGAAGGTGACTTCAACACGCTTTTCAGCCAATTGCGTCTCGAGTTGCAACAAGAACTTGTCAACCACACGCATGATGATTTGCTCATCCAAGGCCTTGAAGCTCACGATGGCGTCCAAGCGATTGCGGAATTCGGGGGTGAAAATGCGCTTGATGTCGACCATCTCGTCGCCCGATTCCCGGTTGGTGGTGAAACCAATGGTGGACTTGTTCATGGTCTCGGCACCGGCGTTCGTGGTCATGATGATGATCACGTTTCTAAAGTCCGCCTTGCGTCCGTTGTTGTCCGTCAAGGTGCCATGGTCCATCACCTGCAAGAGCACGTTAAAGATATCTGGGTGCGCCTTTTCAATCTCATCGAGCAAGAGCACGCAATGGGGCTTCTTGGTGACCGCCTCGGTCAAGAGACCCCCTTGGTCAAAGCCCACATAACCGGGAGGCGCTCCAATCATGCGAGAGACAGCATGGCGCTCCATGTACTCGGACATGTCAAATCGAATCAACTCAATGCCCATGATGTAGGCCAACTGCTTGGCAGCCTCTGTTTTACCAACACCCGTTGGACCACTGAACAAAAAGGCACCAATGGGTTTGTCGGCTTTGCCAAGACCAGAGCGCGCCATTTTGACCGCTGAGGCCAAGACCTCAAGCGCTTTGTCTTGACCAAAGACCACGCTCTTCAAATCGCGTTCAAGCGTTTGCAATTTGCCGCGGTCGTCGTTGGACACGTTGGCTGGCGGAATGCGCGCAATTTTGGCCACGATGTCCTCGATCTCCGTCTTGCTGATGGTCTTCTTTCTTTTGGAGACCGGCAAAATTCTTTGCGCTGCGCCCGCCTCGTCGATCACGTCAATGGCTTTGTCTGGCAGGTGGCGATCGTTGATGTACTTGGCACTCAACTCGGCCGCCGCTTGAAGGGCTGCCAAGGCGTACTTCACATTGTGGTGCTCTTCAAAGCGAGACTTTAGGCCTTTGAGAATATCAACCGTTTGCTCAACACTGGGCTCGACCACATCCACCTTTTGGAAGCGTCTGGAGAGGGCTGCGTCTTTCTCAAAAATGCCCCTGTACTCTGTAAACGTGGTGGCACCAATGCATTTGAGCTGACCCGAGCTCAAAGCGGGCTTTAAGAGGTTGGAGGCGTCCAAGGTGCCGCCTGAGGCCGCACCAGCACCAATCAAGGTGTGTATCTCATCAATGAACAAAATAGCGTTGGGGCGGTCCTTGAGTGACTTCAAAACGCCCTTGAGGCGTTGCTCAAAATCACCCCTGTATTTTGTGCCCGCAAGCAAGGCGCCCATGTCCAAAGAATAGACCTGTGAGTCGGCCAAAATTTCTGGCACATCCTTTTGCGTGATTCTCCAAGCCAAGCCCTCAGCAATCGCGGTTTTACCCACGCCTGCCTCACCCACCAACAAGGGGTTGTTTTTGCGGCGACGGCAAAGAATTTGGATGACACGCTCAACCTCAAACTCACGACCAATCAAGGGGTCGATCTTGCCGTCCTTGGCCAATTGATTCAAATTCTGTGTGAATTGCTCAAGCGCCGACGCTTTTTCATTTTTCTCGCCGCCTTCCTCCGACTCGGTCGGTGTGGCCTCTTGCGGCTTGCTCGGCTCTGGGGGATCGCTCTTTTTAATACCGTGGGCAATAAAGTTGACCACATCCAGACGGGTCACGCCTTGTTGGTGCAAATAGTAAACAGCGTGAGAGTCCTTCTCTCCAAAAATGGCCACCAGCACATTGGCTCCCGTGACTTCCTTTTTACCGTTGCCCGTTGATTGAACGTGCATGATGGCGCGTTGAATCACACGCTGAAAACCCAGGGTCGGTTGTGTATCAACCTCTTCAGTGCCTGAGACTTGCGGGGTGTTGTCTTTGATGAAATTGCTCAAAGACTTTCTAAGGTCATCCAAATTGGCTGAGCACGCCCTGAGCACCTCTGCTGCGGAAGGGTTGTCCAACAAAGCGAGCAACAAATGCTCAACCGTGATGAATTCATGGCGCTGCTGGCGGGCCTCGACAAAGGCCATGTGCAAGCTCACTTCTAGTTCCTGGGCAATCATTTCGAGTTCCTTTACGCTTGCAAAATTTGAAAAATTCTATTTACATTCATGTCAAATTGACTCAATGGGCTCACTCACGCACTGCAAAGGGTGTCCTTGCTTGGTCGCCGCATCCAGCACTTGGTCCACTTTTGTCGCGGCCACATCTTTGCTGTACACACCGCAAACCCCTTTGCCATCCAAATGGATTTTTAACATGATTTGAGTCGCTGTTTCACGGTCTTTGCTGAAAAATTCTTGCAACACCATCACCACAAACTCCATGGGCGTGAAATCGTCATTGAGCATCAACACTTGATGCATTTGGGGCGGCTTGGTTTTTTCTGTGCGCCTCTCCAACACCACAGAGTTGCCCTCAGCGCCTCCAGGCGTCTGAATTTTTGGATTGGGTAATTTTGTTGCCATAACACTCATTCTATCGGTCACCTGATAGGCCTACAGTCACAGGTGTGATCTGTTGCAAAATATTTACAAACCCATCAAAAAACCCACACAACTCCTCTCTTTTGGTTCAAGTTTAAATCCAAGCCATGCCCTTGGAGGCGTCGAGGAGCAAAAAAAACCTCTTTGTCCTATGACCCTAGGGAGATCGGCTTGGAGCACTGGAACGTCTCAAGATGAGCAAGTCTTGCCTTGGCGCCCGCCCAACGGATCCCATCACTGACCTATACGTGGGGGGGCTCAGCGGAAAAACAATACGCCCAAGACCACCTTTGCTAAAAATAATGCCTGCAGCGCCTGTGCTTTGCCCAAAAAACCACCCCAACAGCGTGACTGCACAGAAAGCACTCAACCTGACACTCAACTTACAAATGAAGCCTTCAGCCACAAAGAAGGGCCCGCCACAGGCCCAGTAGCCAGCGCAATCACATCAACTCGATCAACACTTGTCCAAAACCTGAGCAGCTCACCTGGACCGCTTCGTCCATCAGTCTGGCAAAGTCATACGTCACCCGTTTGTTCAAAATGGCCTGCTGCATGGACGCGAGGATCAAGTCCGCCGCCTCGCTCCAACCGATGTGCCTGAGCATCATCTCGGCAGCCAAAATAGAAGAGCCTGGATTGACATAGTCTTTGCCCGCGTATTTTGGCGCCGTGCCATGCGTGGCCTCAAAGCAAGCAATCGTGTCTGAGAGGTTGGCGCCAGGCGCAATGCCCGTGCCCCCCACGTGGGCGGCCAATGCGTCTGAAATGTAATCCCCCGTCAAATTCAAGGTCGCAATGACGCTGTACTCCACGGGACGCAACAAAATTTGCTGCAAAAAGGCATCGGTGACCACATCTTTGATGATGATGTCTTTGCCTGTTTTGGGGTTTTTGAGTTTGTACCAAGGCCCGCCATCAATCATCTGAGCGCCAAACTCCTTCACCGCCAAACCATAGCCCCAGTCCCGAAAGGCGCCCTCTGTGTACTTCATGATGTTGCCCTTGTGCACCATGGTCACGCTGGGTTTGTTGTGGTCAATGGCATATTGAATGGCCTTTTTGACCAAACGCTCGGAACCCTCTTTGGACACGGGCTTGATGCCAATGCCAGAGGTGCTTGGGAAACGCATCTTCTTGACCCCCAAGTCATTGATCAAGAAATGGATCAATTTCTTGGCACTCTCGCTCTCGGCTTGGAATTCAATGCCAGCATAAATATCTTCTGAATTTTCCCGAAAAATCACCATATTGGTTTTCTCGGGCTCCCTCAAAGGAGAAGGCACGCCACTGAAATATTGAACCGGCCTTAAACAGACAAACAAATCCAAGTCTTGTCTCAAAGCCACATTCAGTGAGCGGATCCCCCCCACCACGGGTGCGCTCAACGGCCCTTTGATCGAGACCACGTACTCTCGCATGATCTCCAGCGTCTCTTGGGGCAAGAGCGTATCGGCGCCGTAAAGCTCTGCGGCCTTGTCGCCGGCAAAAATCTCCATCCAATGTATTTTCTTGCTGCCCGCATAGGCCTTTTGAACCGCAGCGTCCACCACCTTGATCATCACAGGTGTGATGTCCAAACCCGTCCCATCGCCTTGAATAAAGGGAATGATCGGCTCATCAGGCACATTCAATGAAAAATCCTCATTGACGCTGATTTTGGCCCCTTTGCTGGGGACTTGAACGTGTTTGTACATGGAACAACTCCAAATTAGATCTGCTGCAAATTGGGGTTTCTAAAGGGGAAGAAGCCCCTTGAAATCCGCTGCTTGTTCGATTCTAACAAGTCGCCCATGCACCAGGGCGCTTTGTTGCTGCTGAACGGGATCAGATGACCGCTAAATTTTCATTCCATCAAATAGATGATCCAATCGCATCGAACTTTGCCAAGATCTGTGTTCTCGCTTTTCAGCCCATCCGCACCCTGTATGATCACACGCTTGAAAATGAACTTCTCTAGTCTTTGTCTTGCCCCAGCTCGCACCGCCAAAAAAAATGTCAATGTCCTATCCCAAGCACTCCCCTGCGCACCGCCTCGTCAAACCCTTGCAAATCAAGGCGCTCAGCGCGTTCTTTGCCCTCCTTGGTCTTTTGGCTCCAAGTCTCGTGCGGGCTCAAGAGAGCCCACAACTTGACTTGCAGCGCGTAAAAATACAAGCGGGTTTCTTTCAAATCGACGCCCAAGTGGCACTGAGCCCAGAGCAGCGATCCGTGGGTTTGATGTTCAGAAAAGACATGCCGCAACACGAAGGCATGATCTTTGTCTTCGAACAAGCTGCCAAGCAATGCTTTTGGATGAAAAACACCCTCCTTCCACTGAGCGCGGCATTTGTGGCCGATGACGGCAGCATTGTCAACATCGTTAACATGAAACCCCAAACACTTGACAGCCACTGCTCGGCAAAACCAGTGCGCTTCGTTTTAGAGATGCATCAAGGCTGGTTCAGCAAAAAGAACATCCAAGCGGGCTTTAAGCTCGGTGGCGTGTTGTTCAAATCGCCATAAAAAAAGCAGCCAAAACGCCCGAAGGTGTCGCGACTGCTTTTTGAAGCCCTTTGCGTGCGCCTAAGAACTAGACGCCTGCAAAGGATTGCTCTGCTCAAGCGAAGTTGGCTTGCACAAAGTCCCAGTTGACCAAATGCTCGAGGTAAGCCTCAACAAACTTGGGACGCAAGTTGCGGTAATCGATGTAGTAGGCATGCTCCCACACGTCAACGGTCAACAAAGCCTTGTCGGCTGTGGTCAAAGGCGTACCGGCGGCCCCTGTGTTGACAATGTCCACAGAGCCATCGGCCTTTTTGACCAACCAAGTCCAACCCGAGCCGAAGTTGCCCACGGCTGATTTGACAAAGGCTTCCTTGAAAGCCGCGAAAGTGCCCCACTTGGCATTGATGGCCGCCAAAAGAGCGCCTGTGGGCTCGCCGCCACCGTTGGGCTTCATGCAATTCCAAAAGAAGGTGTGGTTCCAAATTTGGGCCGCGTTGTTGTAGACACCGCCACTGGACTTTTTGATGATCTCTTCCAGACTCAAACTCTCGAACTCAGTGCCTTTTTGCAAGTTGTTCAAGTTGACCACATAAGCATTGTGGTGCTTACCGTGGTGAAACTCTAGCGTTTCTTTAGAATAGTGAGGGGCCAAAGCATCAATGGCGTAGGGCAAAGCGGGCAACTGGTGTTCCATAAGTTCCTTCGAATCGAGTTGAAATTAAGTGGATGAAAACGCTGAGTTTAAACGATAACCCAAAAAATTCAAATCCACAGGGGCTTTTGACTCGACATGATCCTCAGGCCTTGCATTTTCGTGAGGCTGCCCCTCAGGGCTAAGGCTGCAAGACCTTGACCTGCAAAGCGCCATCGCTCAACTGCGCACTGAGCACTTGACCCGCCTGAACGCTTTGACGGCTCGTCACGGGCACCCCACTTTCATCGCTGAGCCAGGCAAAGCCTCTTTGCAAGACCAAGGAGGGGTCGAGCAACTGAAGCCGCAACTGAGCGCGCGAGACGCTCTCCTCGTGCACCTTGAGCTGCCCCGCCTTCGCAGCAAAGAGCCGAGTCGAGAGCTGGTGCAGCGTGCTTTGAGCCCTCTCAAAGCCCAAATTCAAACCGGGCGCCAGGCGCTGCTCCGCCATCAAGAGCTTGCCCTCAGCCCTTTCTACAGCACGCGAAACACTGGGCAGCAACTTGTGCGCGAAGAGCTCCAGTTTAGAGCGCTCTTTGGACATGTACAAAGAGGGTCGTCCAAGCTTCAATTGCAAGGTATCCAAGGCTTGTGCCTCTCGATCAAGTCGAGTGTTCAAGAGCCTGGACAGCAGGAGCTGGTGCGCTTGTAATTCATTGATCATTTGATCGGTGGGGGTGGCCACGAGTTCAGCCGCTGCGGTGGGGGTGGCCGCTCTGAGATCGGCACAAAAGTCCACAATGGTGAAGTCCGTCTCGTGCCCAACGCCACTGATGAGCGGCAAAGGACTTTGTGCCACGACACGGGCCAGTCTCTCATCGTTAAAGCACCACAAATCCTCAACAGAGCCACCGCCTCGGACCAACAAAATCACGTCAATGTCTTGCCTGTTGTACAAATGTCTCAGCGCTTGAGCGATGCTCCTTGGCGCATCTTGTCCCTGCACCAAGGCCGGCGCCAGCACCACCGGAATGTGGGGCACGCGACGCTTTAAAGCGATCAACACATCTTGGAATGCAGCGGCCCCAAGAGAGGTCACCACACCAATGCCCTTGGGGTACAGGGGAATCGGTCTTTTTTTATCTGCCTCAAACAGCCCCTCAGCCATGAGCTTGGCTTTGATTTTTAAAAACTCTTCGTACAAATTGCCTTGTCCAGCCATTTGCACCGCCTCGACAATCAGCTGCAAGTCACCTCGACCCGCGTAAACACCCAAATTGCCCTTCGCAACGACCAAGTCACCATCGCGCAAAGGACGCTCGAGTTGCGAGGCCGCTCGCTTGAACATCGCGCAACGCAATTGACCGCTTTCGTCCTTTAAGTTGAAATAACAATGCCCACTGCTGGCCCTTGCAAAGCTGGAAACCTCGCCCTGAACCTGCACGGGATTGAATTTGGCCTGAAGAAGGTCGGCAATCAGCACGCACAACTCACCAACCGCCCATATTCTTGGCGCATTGCTTGACTCTTCAAACTGAAAACGAGTGTTCATGCGGTGTCAGACCCCTATCTTGTTAACTTTCCAATGACTTAAAGTAAGCTTTTGCCATTCCCGGTCAAATCCTCCAAAAATCACGAGCCCTCATTGTAAGTCATTGATTTTTAAAGCTTTATTTATGCTTAATTTGTGACCGTTTTGTGTAAAGGCGCGAATTGCCTTGTCTTTTCCTACAAAAAAAGAAGTTATCCACAAACTTGTCCACGGTATTTGTGAAGATCCTCGGCTGGTGGATAATACCTCTTGTGTTCATGAACTGGTGCTCAAGCCTTGGGCTTGTTCATCCCCCCTATTTTAGGAGCCCCCTCTTTGTTGTCCATTATTCAAGCCGCCGGTTGGCCCATTTGGCCCTTGCTCCTGTGCTCTGTGTTGGCGTTGGCCATTATCATCGAACGTGGGGTGAATTTACAAACCAAAAAGATTGCGCCAAGCGACCTGTTGGAAGACGTCTTGGAGCAAATACAAAGCAGGCCATTGAGCTTCAATGAAATTGAAAATTTAAAGACACAGTCTTTCTTGGGCCAACTGATCGTCGAAGGTTTGGCTTTGCAAAAACATCCACATGACACCCATTTTGAACGCACCTTGGCCTTTCAGCTTGAAAGCAAGGGCAAAGAAATTGCAGCACAACTTGAAAAAAACCTCTCCGCTTTGGCCACCCTTGCCTCGGCCTCCCCCCTTTTGGGTCTCCTGGGTACCGTCATTGGCATGATTGAGATCTTTGCCTCTCAGTCCACGACCGGCAATCAACCGGCTGATTTGGGGCTTGGCATCTCCATGGCCTTGTACAACACCGCCATGGGCTTGGTGATCGCCATTCCTGCCTTGATCGCTTGGAGAACCTTTCGATCAAAAGTCGATGGCTTGATGGTTCAACTCGAAGTCGCCAGCGAGCGGCTGCTCTTGGCCAGACTGCAAATTGAGTCCTTGAACTGAACGCGACATGAACCCCTTGTCGCCCCAGTTGCGCCCTTTGAGCATTCACCCCCATGCAAGGCATCCATGCTGAAATTCCAAACTCACAAAACCCCTGAGCCGGAGATCAACCTGATCCCCTTCATTGATGTGTTGCTCGTGATTTTGATTTTCCTCATGCTCACCACCAGCTTCAGTAAAAACGCCCAACTCAACATCAGCTTGCCCAAAGCGCAAGCCCAAAATGCTTCCAACAAAGCCCAGCAAATCGCCATTCAGATCACCGCCTCCGGACGCTTCTTTGTCCAAGGCAAAGACACCAACGAAGCACTGATCAGCACCTCGGCAATGGGCTCAGAAAAGAACCCGTCCGGGCTCACTGCGCAAGAACTTGAAGCGGCACTTTTGAGCGCGGCTGCTGGCATCGAGCAGCCCCTGGTCGTGATCTATGCCGACGCACAAACGCCGCACCAATTCGTTGTTCAAGCACTTTCTGCGGCTCAAAAAAACCAACTCAACAACATTGCTTTTGCCACCGATGCGCCAGCGCAAATGGGCTCAAGCAAACGATAAAGAAATGGGGCCCTATAGCTCCTAGCACCTGGCTCTTCACCCTTGACCCCCTTGAACCTCACCCATTGTGACAAATTTCTCCCAATTGTTGACCCAATCCCTTGAGCGCTCCTGGCTCAAAGGCTCACGGCTCACTTGGCTTTTTGCACCTGTCTTGTGGCCCATCTCAAAGTTGATTTGGTACGCGCTTCGCTTGCGCGCGTTCATGCATCCAGAGAGCCCAAGCCGTCCTCTGGGCGTCCCACTCTTGGTGGTGGGCAACGTCTTTGTTGGGGGAGTAGGCAAAACCCCTTTGGTGATTGCACTCACTTTGCACTTTAAAACCCAAGGGCTCCAAGTGGCTGTGATCTCCAGAGGCTATTCGCCCAAGGGCAAGCAATCAGCTCGCGAACCCAGACTTGTGACGCCTTTGTCCAAAGCCAATGAGGTGGGAGATGAACCGCTGTTGATTTTTGAGCGCACTGGGGTTCCCGTCTGCGTGGGTACACATCGATTCAAAGCCGCTCAGCATGTGCTAAAGATGCACCCCCAACTGCAATTGATCATCAGTGACGACGGTCTACAAAATGACAGCCTCAGTCCCGAGATGACGGTGTGCGTGTTTGATGACCGCGGTACTGGCAACGGCTGGACCCTGCCCGCTGGGCCATTGCGAGAACCCTGGCCCAGAATTCAAGGCCTGCACCCAAGCCAAAGGGCCCCCTTCCAATGGGTCATGAACACGGGCGAGCAGCCAAAAATCGATGGCTTTTGTGCCACTCGGCGCTTGGCGAAAACACTCGTTGATGCACAGGGCCAGCGCTTGACCCTGAAAGAACTGGGCGCCGACTCGACAGGCCCTTTGATCGCACTGGCTGGCGTGGCTCAGCCAGACTTGTTTTTTAAGATGCTTAAAGATGAAGGTCTCGCTATAGATGAGTGCCTGGGTTTGCCTGACCATGCACCGCTTGAAAGCTACGAAGCCCTTGTGCGGCGCTTGATGGCGACCCATGGGCCCGAGCTGCGCTTGGTCTGCACGCAAAAGGATGCCGTGAAGTTATGGACCCTTTGCCCCCAAGCCCTGGCCATCGAGCTCGAGGTGAACTTGCCCATCGCCTTCTTGCAAGAACTGGACCGCGCCGTGGCGCAGACCCTTTCAGAGCGCTTTGGATTTTCAAACCCGACGAATAAGGCTATCATTGAACAATGAACGCTCAAACCATTGACCCCAAACTTCTTGAACTCCTTGTCTGTCCAGTGACCAAAGGGCCCTTGGAGTTATCAGCCAACAAAGCAGAGCTGGTCTCCAAGTCCGCAAAACTGGCCTATCCCATCAAAGACGGCATCCCCATCATGCTCGAGGTCCAAGCACGTGTTTTGAGTCAAGAGGAATGCGATCGATGAATGCGAGAGGCAAATGACGCGCCGCCAATTGGATTACACCGTTCTCATCCCCTCGCGACTGAGCTCGAGCCGCTTGCCTGAAAAGCCATTGGCCGATATCGCTGGCTTGCCCATGGTTGTGAGAGTGGCACAAAGGGCCCAACTCAGCCAGGCAGCACGGGTGGTCGTTGCAACCGATGATGGGCGTATTTTTAAGGTCTGCCAAGACCACGGCATTGACGTCTTGATGACCGACCAGGACCACCCCTCAGGCAGTGATCGATTGGCCCAGTGCTGTGAATTGCTCAACTTGTCCGATGAGCACATCGTGGTCAATGTGCAAGGCGATGAACCTTTGATTGAGCCCACGCTCATTGACCAAGTGGCAAACCTCCTGCTTGAACACGACACCTGTCCAATGGGCACGGTGGCCCACCCCATCGATAAGATGGAGGACTTTTTAAATCCCAATGTGGTCAAAGTGGTTTTGAACAAACACCACATGGCACACTACTTCTCTCGCTCTGCCATTCCCTTTAGTCGAGACACGCCCAATTGGCCTCAGATGGAACAACCTGAGGCTTTTTTACAAAGCATTCAGGCGCTCAGACACATCGGCATCTATGCTTACAAGGCGGCCTTCTTGAAGACCTTTCCAAAGTTAGCGCTCAGCCCTTTGGAGCGGATTGAAGCTTTGGAGCAACTGCGCGTCTTGTGGCACGGCTTTGAGATTGCCGTGCATGTGACCCAATTGACCTGTCATGCCGGGGTGGACACCCAAGAAGATTTAGACAGAATCCGTCAGTTTTTTCTTACAAATCCATTAAAATAAGTCCAGTCAGTGGCCTGTGCGACCTCAGAGCCCAAACAAGAGCCTATGCCCTTCACCGCTGACAGAGACCGGTTTGAGGAACGATAAAATTCCCGACATTCTCCTAAAATAAATGAAAGACATGAATGAGACTCATACTTCTTGGCCCTCCTGGCGCTGGTAAAGGTACGCAAGCGACCTTCATTTGTGAGAAATTTGGCATTCCACAAATATCAACGGGCGATATGCTTAGAGCGGCCGTCAAGGCGGGCACCCCACTGGGCCTGCAGGCCAAGGCGGTCATGGATTCTGGCGCATTGGTGAGCGATGAGATCATCATTGGATTGGTCAAAGAACGGATCAAACAAGCAGATTGCGCCAACGGCTTTTTATTTGATGGCTTCCCTAGAACCTTGCCCCAAGCGGATGCCATGAAAGCGGCCCAAGTGCATTTGGACTATGTGCTTGAAATTGACGTGCCTTTTGACGCCATCATTGAGCGCATGAGTGGACGCCGTGTGCACATGGCCAGCGGCAGAACCTACCACCTGAGCTTTAATCCCCCAAAAGTTGCAGGCATGGACGACGTGACGGGTGAGCCCCTCATTCAAAGGGTCGACGACAAGGAAGAAACGGTGAAAAACCGCTTGGATGTCTATTCTTCTCAAACCAAGCCCTTGGTGGCGTATTACTCCACTTGGGCCAACATGAATGCCGAGCAAGCCCCAAAATACAGGGCCATCAGCGGATTGGGCTCGGTTGAGGAAATCAAAGACCGTGCATTGAAAGCGTTGAGCTCTTGATTTTTTCTTGGCTTTGATTGGGCATGCTCAAGCGCACGCCATCAAGTGCAACATCAATGCAATTCTGGCCTTGGCAGGGTCCAGGCTGCTGAAGACAAAGTGCTCATGCGCGAGCAAAGCACCCTTGGCCGGCTGAGACTGCCCCCAAGGCACTTGTGAACACAAAACCAACCAAACGCCCAGGTCCAGCAGTTGCCTCAACTGCAATTCCAGCACCTTGGGCCAGGTCCCACTGCCCAGACCCGATATGACCAAACCACTTAAAGTTTGCCTCTTATCCCCATGATTTACATTGGATTTTAAGTCAAGCAAATAATCCAGGTAGTGATTGTTTGTCATGTCCGCATGACAGCTCAGCAACTCAATGTGCGGCCAAGTACGGGGGTCCGATTGGGGATCAAAGACCCAAGTTTTCCAGTGCATGGGGTCTTGTAGAGGATCAAATGCAAGCGGGGACCTGTGCTCGTCGATCAAACGAATGGGGTCAATTCGCTCTTTGAGCACATCAGCCTCATAAGAATGGAAGGCATGCTTGGACTGCGCGCTGACCTTTTTAACCCTAGAAGGCTCATGCACAACGCCATCAAATACCAGCCACACGCCAGAAAGTCCGGCCTGAGACAAACGCGCCGCATGGTCAACCGCATCCCTTAAGTTTTTCGGTCCATCCGCTTGAGGATCGTTGTGCGCTCTCATGGCCCCAGTGATCACCAAAGGCTTTTGCGCGTGCTGAAAGAGCCTTTGCAGCAGATAAGCCGTTTCTGCCATCGTGTCGGTGCCATGGGTAATGACCAACGCCATGACCTCAGGATCATTGATGTGCGCCAAACAGCTTGAACACAATGCATGCCAAACGAATCTGTCCATGTCTTTGCTATCGATTTGTGCCACCTGTTGCGATCGCAGACCCCAAGCCAAGGTTTTCAAGACACTCGCCAAATCGGCCTGGTCCGTGATCGCGCTCACACTCACTTGCGCTGCGTCATAGCCGCTAGAGCGGTTTGAATCAGACAAAAGGCCCGCAATCGTGCCACCTGTGCCCAAAACAACAACATTTTTTGAAAAAGATGCAGACATTGCTTGATTTTTTAATTTAACTGATTAAAAATACAGTTACTGTACAGAAAAACAGATTCCTTGCTGGTTTTTTATCCTACATTTTTCTTGGAGATATCCATGGACAACACTTACAAACTGACAGACCGTCAACAAGAGATTTTAGATCTGATTAAGAACAAAATCGCAACGACGGGCTCACCCCCGACACGGGCTGAAATTGCCGATCATTTGGGATTCAAATCGGCCAATGCAGCCGAGGACCACCTCAAAGCCTTGGCGAAAAAGGGCGTGATCGAGCTGGTGAGCGGGACATCCAGAGGCATTCGTTTGAAATCCTCTGCACTCAAGAACCTTCAATCCAATCATTTTGAACAAGCCATGTTGCCCCTGGAGAGCTTGGCTCAACTGTGCTTGCCCTTGATTGGCCGAGTGGCTGCAGGATCCCCCATTTTGGCCCAAGAGCACGTGGATCAGACCTATTACGTTGAGCAAAGTTTGTTCAACAAGAAGCCAGACTACTTGCTCAAAGTGCGTGGCATGTCCATGAGAGATGTTGGCATCATGGATGGAGATTTGCTGGCAGTGAAAGCCACCAAAGATGCGAAAAATGGACAAATTGTTGTTGCTCGCATCGGCGAAGAGGTCACCGTCAAGAGATTCAAAAAAGTCGATGGTTTGATCGAGTTGCATCCTGAAAATGCAGATTTTCAGACCATTGTGGTCGAACCCGGCGAGCCCTTTGAAATCGAAGGCTTGGCCGTTGGGTTGATCAGAAACACCATGTTAATGTAAGGAGTACGTTATGTCGATTGCCCTATTGAGTCTCTTTCGCTTGCTCACCCGTTCAGCTGTGGACACCAACATCACGCGCGTCAAAGATCCTGAGTTTTCATGGTCTGAGCCCACCCAAGCGAGCGAATTCATTCGCCAAACCAGCGACCCGATCTTGCTCTACCCAAGACTAGCCCACAAAAAACCCTTGCGTGTGTCCCGAGTCATGGACCACCCCAACACCAAGTTGTCCAGTGGGCGCATGGTCATCTCCGGCACCATGAAGGATGTGTGCGCCGAGCTCGACAGACTCGTGATGTTGGAAAATAAAACATCTTTTTAAATTGAAAACGCAAAATGCGTGCAAAATAGACCACTCAGACCTGCCCATTGAGGATTGGATCATGGAGTGAACTCTAATTCGCCACTTTTTGCGGCCTTCACGCTGAGATTCGATCAATGGGCAACCCGGGAACCGATCTTCAGCGTGACCTTGAATCGAGAGATGAGAGCCTATTCACGCTTTTAGACGGTCAAGCTTGACGTGTCCAAAGGTGGAAAATGAATATCGTTGTCATCGATGATTACCAAGATGTGGTTCGAAAACTCGAGTGTGCAAAAAAACTCGAAAACTATCCCACCAAAGTCTATACCAACACCGTCAAAGGGCTGGGTCAACTCAGCGTTCGGTTGAAGGAGGCCGAGATTTTGGTCCTCATTCGTGAGCGCAGTCAAATCAGCAAAGCGCTTTTAGACAAGCTGCCAAAATTAAAAATGATCTCCCAAACGGGCAAGATCAGCTCACACATTGACCTTCAAGCCTGCACGGATCGCGGCATCGTGGTGAGCGAAGGCTACGGCTCTCCCATTGCGCCAGCCGAAATGACTTGGGCCCTGATCCTGGCCGCCAGCAGAAGGCTTCCTCAATACATCAGCAACTTAAAGCACGGTGTGTGGCAACAATCTGGGCTTAAATCCGCCAGCTTGCCCAACAACTTTGGCTTAGGCACCGTGCTGCACGGCAAAACAATGGGCATTTGGGGTTATGGGAAAATCGGCCAAATGGTTGCCCAATATGCCAAGGTGTTTGGCATGCAAGTGATGGTCTGGGGCCGCGAAGGCTCTAGAAAGAAAGCCATTGAAGACGGCTTCCTTGCTGCAGACAGCAAACAGGCATTTTTTGAAAGCGTTGACGTCTTGACCGTGCACCTGCGCTTGAACGATGACACCCGAGGCATCGTCACGGCCAGTGATTTGGCGCTCATGAAAAAAACGGCCCTCTTTGTCAACACCTCCAGAGCTGAACTGGTCCAAACGGATGCATTGGCGCAAGCCCTCTCCAAAGGGCGTCCAGGCTTGGGGGCCATTGACGTCTTCGAGAGCGAGCCCATCCTTCAAGGCCACACGCTCTTGAAACTAGAGAACTGCATTTGTACGCCACACATTGGTTACGTTGAGGAGGAGACCTATGAGCTCTACTTTGGAACGGCCTTTGACAATGTGGTGAACTTTATCAAGGGCACACCCACCGCTGTCGCAAACCCTGAGGCGTTGAACCACAAGCGTTAGGCCTTGCCTCACAAGGCACACCGGGCGTTGACTCAAGAGGACCACAGAGCGCAAACATCGCGCACAGACCGCTTTATGGAGCCCGTGTGAGCCCGTGTGCGCGACTGTCTGCAAATCAGCACCTCTGACCCAGTCGATTTGGGCTGAGCCGCTCCATGCACCATGGCCCACCTCAAGTCCAATCCAGAAGTCATCACTGAGACCATCGTGCCAAGAAAGACGCGGACCGGTATCGATCGTGATCGCTAGCATTCTCCCATCCCTCTTCCTTGACCTGCGAAAAGAACAGGTAAACCCTGCTTGAACAAACTGCTCAAAACCAATATGGTTGCACCATCGGTAAAACATCTCTCATTGATTCAAGCGCTTAAAGGTTTTCATCGCAATGGCTCACACCAGTTTTTTCAAACCCAGAGTTTTTCTTCTTTGGCTGCTGCTCTGTCTTGCATTTTTGGGGCCGAACACTTGGGCTCAAAGCCCCTACCCCAACCGAGCTGTGCGAGTGATCATTCCCTTTTTAAGCGGTGGCGCACTTGACCAAATGGCCAGAATCGTTGCAGACAATTTAAGCCTTCGGTTCAAACAGGCCTTTGTCGTCGAAGCGCGTGCAGGAGCAGGCGGCGTGATCGGCACAGACTTTGTGGCCAAATCAAACCCCGATGGTTACACCTTGCTCTTTAGCGTTCAAGCCCCCATCACCGCCGCCCCCTTTCTCAGCAAACAACTGCCCTACGATCCCCAAACCGCGCTCATCCCCATTTCTTTGGTGACCATTGCACCCAATGTGCTCATCGCCTACCCTGGCGTGCCTTTTAAAACCGTGGCAGAGTTGTTGACGGTGGCCAAATCTGCTCCCAACAAAGTGAGCTTTGCCTCTCAGGGCCAAGGCACCACAGGCCACATCACCGGCGCCATGATTGACATGATGGCTGGCACCAAATTGCTTCACGTTCCCTACAAAGGCTTTCCTCCCATGCTCACCGATGTTGAGACGGGACGCGTGGACATGATGTTTGCCGACTCGATCAATGCCATTCCCCGCATCAAATCAAAAGAGTTGATCGCCATTGCCGTGGCTTCCGACAAACGACTGGACGTCTTGCCAGAGGTCCCCACCTTTGCCGAAGCGGGTCTGCCTGGCATTGTCTCTGGGCCACAGTTTTCATTGTTCGCTCCCGCCAATACCCCAAACGAGATCATCCTTAAAATCTCTTCTGAAATCAAAGCCATCCTTAAAAGCCAAAGCGTTCTCACTACACTGAAGGAGCTTGGCGTGGAGATCAAGGGCACCAGCCCCGAAGAGGCCAAAATCCTCTTGCAAGCCGAGTACTTGAGAACCAAAGAGGCCGTCAAATCCGCGGGCATTCAACCGCTTTGAGCCGTCGGATTGACTTCACTGCACTCAAGCGCCCTTGCCTGTCCTGGGCTGCGCAAATAAGGTCTTAGAATGATCATCTATTTGATGACCATTAACAAGACATGACCACCCTATTCAAAACAGTCGGCATCGTTGGCACTGGCGCCATGGGCCGAGGCATTGCGCAGCTTGCCGCCCAGACGGGCGCGCAGGTCCTCCTCTTTGATGTGAATGCGCAAGCCGCCGTGGATGCAAAAAAGAGCATCGAATCACAATGGCAAAAATTGCTTGTCAAAGAAAAAATAAGCGACGCTCAACTCAAAACCTACAGTGCCTGCCTTCAACCCGTGACCCAACTCAATGAACTGAAGGACTGTGAGTTGATCGTTGAGGCCATCGTTGAGCTCTTGAGTGTCAAGCAAGAACTCTTTGCTCAGTTGGAGTCCTTGGTGAGCAAGGACTGTGTCTTGACCAGCAACACCTCCTCTTTGAGCATCACCTCGATCGCCAAAGTGCTCAAACACCCCGAACGATTTGCGGGCTTTCACTTCTTCAATCCCGTGCCTCTCATGAAAGTGGTCGAAGTCGTGCGCGCCTTAAAGAGCCGCGCCGACATCTTGGACAAGTTGTGCGACTTCACAAAAGCCTTTGGACACACACCCATCATTGCTGAAGACACCCCCGGCTTTGTGGTGAACCATGCAGGACGAGCTTATGGCACAGAGGCTTTGCGCGTGGTCTCAGAAGGCGTCAGTGACTTTGCCACCATTGACCGAATTTTGAAAGATCAAGTGGGCTTTAAATTGGGCCCCTTTGAACTCTTTGATCTGACCGCGCTGGACGTGTCACACCCAGTGATGGAATCGATCTACAACCAATACTACCAAGAAGCACGGTACCGACCCAACTACATCACGGCACAGCGATTGGCTGCGGGCGTGGTTGGCAAAAAGGTGGGGGAAGGGTTTTACAAATACAAAGAGGGGGTGTGCGTGATGCCCGATGAGGAAATTCACCCAACCCTCCAAGACATCCCCCTTGAGAGTTTGCCCCCAGTTTGGGTCTCTGCCAGAGCAGCCAGACGCGCGCCTTTGTTTCAATTGCTCAAAGATTTAGGGGCCAACATTGAAACGTCCCCCCAACCCAGCCCCAATGCGCTTTGCTTGGTGGCCCCCTTGGGCTTTGATGTCACCACGGCCTGCGTCTTGGAGAGGCTTGACCCGGCCAGAACCATTGGCATCGATATGCTCTTTGATGACCAAGAAACCAAGCGCCGCGTGATTGCCACCAACCCGGCTTTGAGACAAGACATGAAAAAAGCCGCACAAGTGATTTTCACATTGGACGGCAAAGCGCTGAGCGTCATTCGAGACTCGGGCGGATTTGTCACGCAGCGGGTCGTGGCCTGCATTGTCAACATTGCAAGCGATATTTGCCAGCAACAAATATGCGCCCCCCAAGACTTGGACACGGCCGTGAAATTGGGCTTGGGTTACCCCAAAGGGCCCTTGGGCCTGGGCAACCACTTGGGCGCTGAGAACATCCTTGAAGTGCTCTTTAATCTTCAAACGGTCTACGCCGACCCGAGATACCGGCCCAGCCCTTGGCTCAGACGCAGAGGCGCCTTGGGCTTGAGTCTTTTGCACGTCGAGGCCTAAGACCATGAGCAGCGCACAACTCAAAAGCACCACCGTGGGACACACCATGGTCCTCACCTTGTCCAACCCCTTGGCAAGAAACGCCATGACGCCAGAAATCTACGCCGCAGGCGTAGAGGCCATCACCCAAGCCGATGCCAACGACAACATCCGAAGCGTCATCCTTCAAGGTGAAGGCGAGCACTTTTGTGCTGGGGGCAACGTCAACCGCCTGCTCGAGCAACGCTCTTTGCCGCCGCACACCCAAGAGGCCCACTTGGATGTGTTGGCATCCTGGGTGGAGAGCATTCGAACCTGCTCCAAGCCCATCGTGGCCTGTGTTGAGGGTGCGGCGGCGGGGGCAGGCTTTTCTATCGCTTTGGCTTGTGATTTTTTGATCAGCGCACAAAACAGCGTCTTTGTGATGGCCTATGTCAACATCGCCTTGTCGCCGGACGGGGGGGGCAGTTGGCACTTGGCCAAACAGTTGCCCAAAGCCTTGTGCTCTGAAATCCTCATGCTTGGCGGCAGAATCGATGCCCCCAGACTTCACCAATTGGGCCTCATCAATGAACTCGCTGCAAGCGGGCAAAGTTTCAAACAAAGTTTGGCACTTTGTGATCAACTCAACAAAAAAGCCCCCAACGCCTTGCTGAGCATCAAACAGCTCTTGAACCAAGCGCCCGACCAAACGCTTGCACAGCACATGGCCATGGAGAAAGCAGCCTTTGTGGAGAACCTCTACCACCCCAACGCACAAATGGGCTTGGACGCGTTTGTACAAAAAAAAGAGGCCCACTATCCTTAGCCCCTTGAGCGCACGTTTTTCGCCTTCACAAAAGCCCACACACCATGCGTCAAATTGAGCAAAATTTCTCAGGCACCCAAGACATCCCAGCCCACCACCAGTTCAATCTGCAAGCTTTGGAGCAATGGCTTCATCACCACCTTGAGGGCTTTAAGGGCCCCTTGAGCGCACGAATGTTCAAAGGCGGTCAATCCAACCCCACCTTTTTGTTGCACACCCCAACGCAACAATATGTGATGCGTTCAAAACCAGCCCCTGTGGCCCAACTGCTGCCCTCGGCACACGCCATCGAGCGTGAGTTTCGGGTCATGAAGGCTTTAGAAGACAGCGCCGTGCCCGTGGCACGCATGCTGGCCTTGTGCAGTGACGAGCGCATCACCGGTCGCGCCTTTTTCATCATGGAGATGGTTCAGGGTCGGGTGTTTTGGGACCAGTCCTTGCCCGAGCTCGATGCGCTCCATCGCCGCCGAGTCTATCAACACATGAACGAGGTGATGTCGAGCTTGCACAAAGTCGATGTGCACAGCTCGGGTTTGGGAGATTATGGCCGTGCGGGCAATTATTTTGAGCGTCAAATTGCGCGTTGGAGTCAGCAGTATGTGGCCTCCGAGACCGAACCCATCCAAGAGATGCAGCGCCTGATTGAGTGGCTCCCCAAGAACATGCCCGCCTCCGCCCAAGACGGCAAGATGTGCCTGGTGCATGGCGACTACAGACTCGACAATTTGATCTTTGATGAGCAAGGCGAGCGCATCTTGGCCGTTTTGGATTGGGAGCTTTCTACCTTGGGTCACCCCTTGGCCGACTTCAGCTATCACTGCATGTCTTGGCACGTCACACCCGAGCGCTTTAGAGGCATCTTGGGCTTTGATTTGAAGTCGCTTGGCATCCCCCTTGAAGATGAATACATCAAATGGTATTGCGATCACACTGGCACCTCAAGTCCCGAGCAACTGAAGGCCGACTGGGCCTTTTTTCTGTCCTACAATATGTTTCGGATGGCCGCCATTTTGCAAGGCATTGCCAAGCGCGCTCAAATCGGGACCGCGTCCAGTGTGCAAGCAAAAAGCGCTGGCGAGCGCGCCAGGCCCATGGCCGAATTGGCCTGGAAATACGCCCAAATGTGCTGACGCGAGACTGAGTTTTTTTCTTACATGGTTTGATTACAAGGCAGCCCAAGATGATCGATGTTTATACATGGCCCACCCCAAACGGACACAAAGTTCACATCATGCTCGAAGAGTGCGGCTTAAAATTGGGGCGAGACTGGCAAGCGATTCCCATCAACATTGGCACAGGTGAGCAGTTCACCCCCGAGTTCTTAAAAATAAGTCCCAACAACAAAATTCCCGCCCTGGTGGATCCCCATGGCCCTGATGGCAAACCCATTCACCTCTTTGAGTCGGGCGCCATTTTGCTTTACTTGGGCGCCAAATACGGCAAATTCCTCCCCAAAACAGACCGCGCGAAGTTTGAGATGCTCCAGTGGTTGATGTTTCAAATGGGCGGTGTTGGCCCCATGCTGGGTCAAGCACATCATTTCAGAATGTATGCCCCTGAAAAAATTGATTACGCCATCCATCGCTACACACAAGAGGCCAAACGCATTTACAACGTCATGGACAAGCGACTGCAAACGAGTGCTTTCCTTGGCGGCTCCAAATACTCCATCGCCGACATGGCCGTCTACCCGTGGCTAAGAAGTTGGCAAAATCAAGGCATTGACTGGGCGGACTTTCCCACCCTCAAAACTTGGTTTGATTTGATCGACAAACGCCCCGCTGTTCAAAGAGGGGTCAGCGTTTTGGCCCATCTTAGAAAGCCCGTGCACGATGAAAAATCAAAGGAAATGCTCTTTGGGCAAACGCAGTACCAAAAGCGTTGAGACGTTTGCACCCCCACGCTTGAGAGACAAGGCTTGTTGACTGCGCATCAAGCCTTGGGGGACGCCACAAGTGCTGTGAAAATAATTTTCAGCTCAAAACCAGTCCGGTCACTTCACCAAGAGAGAACAGCGACTGTACATGTTCTTAAGCACCGCAACACTTTGTGACTCACAGTTGGCATCCATGACCACAATGTTGCCCGCACTGTTTTTTAAGAACTGTGCGCTCACGCCATCGGTGTTTTTAACGGACACCATCATCGAGGGGATCACCTCGCCCCAAGTTGCCTCGGAGATCTTGGCCACACGCATCATGGTCTGCGTGGGGTCTTGCAAATTGAGGTAGAAAAACCCCGCCTCATAGAACACGTCATAACTCTCCATCGATGTGATGGGAAACAACAAGGCAAAACTGCTGTTGGCATAAAAGAACGTACCCGCTTGCGGGTTGGAGATGACCGTATCGGGTGAGCCTTTGATCCAGACCGAAGGTCGCCCATTGCTTAAACTGCCCATCAAGAACAAATCCAAGCGCTTGCTGGCAGAGGGAATGATCTGCACGCTGTGCAGCTGGGTTGGAATCATCGCGTTTTGAGCGCTGTCGATGATGCGTGTGGGCGCCAATTCAAAAGAACGCTCGTTGGTGAGCAAGCTCTTGTTGGCCAAGAGCACGATGGGCGCTTGTGTGGGATCGACCACGACCAAATCCATCAAACCATCCCCATTCAAATCTGCAGCGGAGGCCTGATAGGCCTTGAATTGATAAGGCGTCATGGATTTGTCGTGCAAGGTGATTTTTTGATAGGCACCCGTTTTTGCATCACTCAAATAGAGCAGTTGACTCTCTTTGCCGCTCGCCGCACTGCCCTTACAAGTGACCATCACGTCGTGACGCTGGTCGCCGTTGAAATCTGCCGTGATGGCAAAGGTGGCCTCTTGGCAGCCCACCGTGTCCTTCAAGAGCAGCGCAGTTCTGTCCACCCACTGACCCGACTCCAAGTGAAAGAAGTGCGCACTGGACAAGCCTGCGGAGGAGTTGACCATCACAAATGCTGAGAACTGACCCACCCCTTCCCTAAAGAAATCCCCAAAGGTGATGGCATTTCTCGTGTTCAGATCGCTGATGGGGACGCCCAAAATGCTGGCCACATTCAAGGAGGGCACCAAAAGTTTTCTGGCGTCTTGCTTGTACTCGTAGGACGTTGAAAAGACCGATGAGGGCGGCGCATTGGCCACCACCGGCAAAAGGGTGTTTGGATCGACGCCAGAAGGTGCTGGCACCACTAAATTGGACTCTGGCGTGCCTTTGCCAGAGCCACAGGCCACGACAAGCACGCACACACACCCACACAGGACCCAGGGCCAAGGGTTAAAGAAGTTGCGTTGAGCCAAAAGTTGCTTAATCATTACAATGAGGGTGACAAGAGCACCTGTTTAGAACCGTGAACTGTTGTGCAGAGCGCAAAATACTTTGACCACTGTCGCGCCTTACTGATAAAGTACGAGACTGTGACCCTGTCCCTGAACAAACCGCTTTGCATTTCCATTGTATCGACTCCAAAGACCCTAATCCTTAGCGCATGAGAACCTTTATTTTCCTATTGGCCTTTTGGGGGCTCTTTCTAACCGGTCTTGCATGGTCCGAGGAAAAACCCGAGCCCAAATACAAACCCTACCCTGTCAAAAAGAGCGCCGAGGGCAAGGAAGAGGACGCTGTGGGCAAATCCTCTGTCAGCAAACAGTCAACGCCCGGGAGCTCCTCGAGCACGGGCTCCATGCTTTCCAACAAGCCATTTGGCGTTGAGCCCACATTGTCCTTGAAACACAAGCCCCCAAGATCGGGCAAAGAGCCCATGCTCAGGCTCGACTCCAAACTCAAACCCTTGACCGAACCGGTCTATGAAAACGACCGGTTCACGTTCTACGATTGCCAAGGCGTGCTTGGGGCGTGGTTTCAAGAGCTCTTGACAGCTGAGATGAACTATTTCAATGAACTTGTCGAGTTGCCCATGGTCAACGGCCAAGCCTGCGTGGTGGGCATCGGAACGCCTAAAAGTTTGACCGCTGGGCGCATCAATGTTCAACTCTACGCAAGCATTCGGCAAATGAACGACTGCGTTCGGGACGACAGGTGCGCGGTTTTTCGAAGTGTCAGTTTGCTCCCAAGAGAGGACAACGTCTACCGAAGCTACTTTCTTTCGGACCTGAACCGAAAACTCATCTCCCAGCAATGCGTGACCTCCAAAGGCAAACTTTTCCCAGACACCACGTGCTACACCGTGGATTGAGCAAGACCACACCCTTATCTGGGTGCGAGCCCAAAGGTGTCTTGGTCGCTGGGTCAAAATGCCCTGGCATCCCTTTTTGCCAGGCGCATTCAAGACTTTTGCCAAGCGGTCGAATCATCTTGAATCAATTTGTATTATGAACGCTCAAACCTCCACCCAATTTCGCAAGCTTCAGCGCCCCGTGAACCCGAGCATGTGGCTCTTGGCTCTGAGCTTGGTGTGTTACGGCCTTTTGACGCTGCCCTTTGCCGCTTTGGCCAATTCGGGGCACGGAGAGCCGAAAAAAGAGGAGCACGGGGCCAAAAAGGAAGAACATGGGGGCGGTGGCGGGCACGGCAAGGAAGAGAAAAAAGCCGAAAGGCCCAAAAAAACCTTTGAAGGCATCGAGCCCCTCTTCTACCTTGACGAAAAACGCAGACCCTTTGCTGAACCCTTTCACAAAAAGGAGGGTGAGGAATTCTTCCTTTGCCGAGCCAATGTGGGCGAATGGTACAGGGCGATGAATGCCGATGATTTCAACACCTTGGCAGAAAAAAATGGACTGAGCAACATCAGCGGTTCAACCTGTGCCCTCCATCTCATCCCGTCCAACAAGGGCAAAAAACTGCCCTATCTTTTGCTTGAGTTCTACGCCAATTCAGACGTGATGAAAGAGTGCATCTTGACGGAAGAATGCAGTGAAGTGCGCACCATCATCATGTACATCAAGGACAAGACGCTTTATCGCAACTTCATCATCACCGACGCGCACAAACGCGTTCACAAACAGTATTGCTTGAACAACAAAAGTGAAATCATTGCAGAAAAGGCCTGCTGGCGCTACTTCCAAGACCAGGCCTTTAAGCGACTGCAAGAGGCTGAAAACGTGAAGGAAGAGGCGCCTGAAGAAAAACCAAAAAGACGCCGCGCCTCTAAAAAAGAGGAATGAGGGAAATACCCCTGAACACACAGGCCCGACCATGCCTCACTTGCGTGAGACACACGCCGCGGCCAGGGAAACCGGGATTCAGTCGCTCAGAGGGATGAAAAATTCACTCGCACGCTTGAAGGGCAAGCCCGATGCTTTGACCTCTTGAGCGACCAAGTCAAGCATGGCTTGATCGATGCCACTGGTGTGCTCATACACTTCCATCCAAGTCTCAAAGCCCTCGCCCGAGACCTCGGGGCGCTTTAACAAAGAGGCCTTCAAGCCCGATGAGATTTTGCGAAGAATCTCTTGCTGCATGCGCTCAACAACAGGCTTCCAGTGCGCATGCTCGCCCTGAGGGACCTTGTAATAAACAAAAAGTGTTTGTTGATTCATGGTGCATCAAGAATGGGAACAGGGTTCACATTCTTTCCATTTTGAGTGTGTTGACCAAATTGTTCCACTTGTCAATTTCATTGGACAAGAGGTCTCTCAAGTCCTCAGGTGAACCGCCGCGAGAGTCGATCCCCACTTCCAAGAACTTTTGCTTGACATCGGGCATGTTCAAAATCAAATTGACTTCCTTGTTCAAACGGTCCACGATGGCTTTGGGTGTTTTGGCGGGTGCTGCAATGCCGTTCCATGCCATCACGTCATAGCCTTTGACGCCACTCTCGTTGATCGTGGGCACATCTGACAGTCCCTTGAAGCGGTTGCCAGAGGAGACCGCAAGCGCTTTGATTTCACCACTCTTGATCAGCGACATCGCAGGCGAGATGATCTCAAAGGCAACAGCAACGTCCTTGCTTTTCAAAGCCATCATGAGAGAAGGTGTGGTCTTAAAAGGCACAAGCGTTGTGTGCAGTCCAGCCATGCTGACAAAGAGGTTGGCCGACATGTGTTGACCGCTTCCAATGCTCACCGAACCCACATTGTATTTTTCTGGGTTCGCGCGTGCTTTGTTGATGAAGTCCTGAACATTTTGAATGTCTGAGTTTTTGTCCACCAGCATCAAGACGTCAAAGAAGCCCATGGCAGAGATCGGTACAAAATCCTTCTTGATGTCGTAGGGGAGTTTCTTGAACAAGGCCTGGCTCACCGCGTTGCCATAGTTCATGTGCAGCAGTGTGTAACCATCGGGATCGGCTTTGGCCACCGTTTCACCGGCCACGATCCCTCCAGCACTTGGGCGGTTGTCCACCACCACTTGCTGACCCAATGCGTCTGTGAGTTTTTGAGCCACAAGGCGTGCTGTGATGTCGGCCACACCGCCTGCACCGTAACCCAGGACCAATCGAATGGGCTTGTTGGGGTAGTTTTGTGCATTTTGCGCCCCAGCGTTCAAGCCCAATAAAAGAGCGAAACCGATGGCGGTGATGGACTTCAAAGAGTTGAGCATAAATGAGGTTTTATTCATGGCGGTTCTCGGTGTTAAATGTTGATAAATGCAGTGACTTGCAATCACTTCTTGCCCATGCCAGCCCACCTTGTGACCATCGATGTTTCAATGTCAAAGAGGTCCAAGGCTCGACCAACACTGTGGTTGACCATGTCATCGAGTGTTTTCGGTCTGGCGTAAAAAGCGGGCATGGGCGGCATCAAAATGGCGCCGTTCTCACTGGCTTGTGTCATGGCTTTTAAGTGTCCCGCATGCAGGGGCGTTTCACGCACCATCAGCACCAATCGACGTCTTTCTTTGAGCACAACATCGGCCGCTCTTGATAAAAGCGAGGTCGTCATGCCGTAAGCGATTTCAGACAAAGAGCGAATGGAGCAAGGCGCCACGACCATGCCCATGGTCTTGAAAGAACCCGAGGAAATGGTTGCACCAATGTTTTTGGCATTGTGAACCTGTGTGGCCAGGCTTTGAACCTCCTCAATGCTCATCTCAAGCTCGGTGGCCAAAGTCATTTTGGCCGAGTCGCTCATGACCAAATGGGTCTCAATGTCTGAGTGTTGCAACACTTGCAAAATTCTCACCCCGTACACGATGCCAGAGGCCCCACTGATGCCCACAATCAAACGCCTGGGCTCATGCGATGAGGGGACTTTGGCGCTTGTTTTTTTGACCCCTTGAGTGCTTGCACTCTTTGCTGCCTTGCTGGAGGGCCCTGCCACCTTTGGCTTTTTGTTGGAGGTGATCAACTTGTCTTCCTGTTGCGTTTTGAAATTATTGTTCATCGGGGCGGAACTTGCTTTCCGCCTTGACGTCGTTTCTTTGTTGCTTCAAACTGATCAAACCATTTTCCAAGTAACGGCCTGTGGCCGCTCTCTTTGCGGCCTCGTCCCACTGGGGCAACCAGTCGCCCAAAGAGTAACCAAACCAAGGGGCTTGGGGGCGGAGTTTGGGCAGACCCAACTCTTCCCAAATCTCTTTGGATTTCTCCATGTATTCACGCGTGGGCAAGGCCAATGGGGGCATGTCTGACTTCATGGTCGCATCCATGAGCAAGGTCGAGTCCTCTTCGCCGTCGTTCTCTCGCTTGGGTCCATGGCCTTGGCCACGGTGATCCAAGGTTTGCACATCAACGGTTGGGTTCATGCGGTAGGCCATGGCCCAAAGAATCGCATCGGCATTGTCCGGATCGATGTCATCGTTCACAGCAATACAGATCTTGCCACAGTCACCCTTGAAGAAGGCCGCACCGTAAAGGGCACGCCAAACTTCGGTCTTGGGCATTTTTCTGTCCACCGTGATCACCGTCACTCTCAACAAACCGGTGAGCGGCTCATGGAGGGAGACTTTTTGCACGCCACGAATTCCCAAGGTGTTTTTTAGGTATGACAAGAACAAGGGCTCATAGGCCACGCGCTTGATCACGCTGGACTCGGATGGGGCCACTTGGCTGATGTAGGAAGGAATCACGGGCTTGAAGCGGTGGGTGATGGCCGTGATCTTCATCGGCAAATTGAATTCTTCTAGCGCCACGTGACCGTGGGACTCACCAAAGGGTGCCTCGGGCTCTAAAAACTCCAAATCAATCTCACCCTCGATCACAATTTCAGCCTGAGCGGGCACTCTGAGTGGCACGCTTCGGGCATTGATCACTTGAATGGCCACGCCAGCCAAACCACCCGCCACATCAAACTCATCCATGCCGATGGGCAATTTTTGCGGTCCCATGAAGGCCACCAAAGGAGGACAGCCCAAAACGACAGCACATGGCATGGTTTTGTGACCGGCTTTTTTCCACTCTTGATAATGCAAATAACCACCCGCACCGCCCACACGAGTGGCCATTCTGACCACCATGCGGTCAGGCGCCTTCAAGGCACATCGGTAGGTGCCCATGTTTTGAACCCCCGTCACAGGGTGCTTGGTGATGACGTTCGTGGCAGTCAAGGTCGGCGCACTGTCAAAACCGGGTGTGGAGATGGGAATGGGCAACATGTCCAAACCCTTGCCTTCACCGATCAAATCAGCCCCTTCGTGAATGACCTCTTGGCAAACGGCCTTGTTCACCAAGACAGGGGGTATGGGATGCTGAATCGCTTGGTCCCATTTCTTTTGAATATCTTCCACTGCGCAACCCATGCCCACACCGTAAATCGCACGGTTGGCCGCCAAGGCACCCACCACCACGGGGATATCGTACTTTCTGCCTTGCGCATTGACGATATTGGTGAACAAAAATGCTTTTCTCTCTGCCTCGTCCATTCCACCTACAAACTGCCACCTCACCAAGGGGTGCAACTCAGAATCTTTGTCAATGGCGCGATCGATGACTTGCAACAAACCGTGCTGCTGAAGAGACTTTAAGTGATCGTGTAAATCTGGGTATCCGGTGTGTTCTTGACTCATAGACTTTTTATAAAATGAATGGACTGATGGACGCTTTGCGTTCCTGCCCTATTGTCGCTTAAATGAAGACGCCTCGGTTGAGAAAAACTCACACAAAAAGCAAAGCTCAGCACACCCGATACCCGCCTGTGTGGGACGGCCCCTGCCATTTCACTGGTCAATGCAGCACTAGGCCTCGTTTGCTTTCCAGCCCATGCTGATGGAGAGCTGCTCAATGGATTGCTCGGTGTCCTTGCCTTCTTTGAGCAACCATTCACAAAAATTCTCCAAACTGGGCATGGCCATCAGGTTGCTTGGGAAGTTGGCGTAATACATTCTTTGCCTCGCACCGGTCAAGCCAAAGGGCGCGCACAAGCGACCCGCGATGATGTCATCGGCCACCAAAAACAAAGGCACCAACACCACCCCCAGCCCCTCAATGGCGGCTTGAAGCGCAAAATACATTTGCTCAAACTGCAAAGTACTTGGGTGAGAGGATTCGCTCCAATGGTTTTGATCCCCCCCCTCTCGCCATTGCTGCCAACTCACGGGCTCAGTGTCGTAGCTGATCAAGGTGTGGTGCTCCAAGGCTTTGGGGCTTTTTAAGGCGCCGGCATCAAGCAAATCGGGATGACAAATGGGCACAATCGTCTCCGTCATGAACGGCACACTGCGCATGTTGGCAAAGGGCTGCAAAGCACCTCGGATGGCCAAATCGTATTGCCGGGCCTCAAAATCAATGCCCTCTGTTGACGTGGTCAACTTCACCTCCAAGCCCTCGCGACGGCGCTGAAAGGCAGAAATTCGTGGAATCAACCAACGCATCGTGAACGTGGGCGGCGCGTTCACACGAATCACCATCGGCTGCGTTTGGTCCATGATCTGCATGGCCGTGACCGAGATGCGGTCCAAAGCGGGCGTCACCGAGGCCATGAGGGTCTTGCCCTCCTCGGTCAACAAGAGCTGAGACTGGTTGCGCTTGAACAAGGACACCCCAAGCCAACTCTCAAGCAAGGCCACTTGCTTGCTGATGGCGCCGTGGGTCACAAACAGCTCCTTGGCCGCCTTGCTAAAGCTCACATGCCGGGCCGCCGCCTCAAAGGCACGCACCGCATTCAAAGGAGGCAATTTCCTCACAAGCACTTACTCCAAAAATAAACCACGCACAGCAAGGCATTGGGGCTCCCCATGCACAAAGCATTTAAAAGAGCAATGATTATCCACCAGGCTGTGAGATTTTCTCCCGTGAAATTGAAAAATATTTTTAGAATTATGAGCTCGGCTGAATAAAATCAGCAAAACCTCCTGAAATTGAACCCAAGCCAATGTGTGAGTTTTCGTCTTCATTTCTCATTAAAATATGCACCATGGGTTCAAGCCTTGCCTTTGAGCCATTTTGGAATTGAACGCCCTCAATCTTCACCTCTTTTCACTTTGGTCTTGCGCCCACCCCAGTGCGCAATGACTTTAAGACACAACGGGATACCCATTCATGAAAGCAGCACCCTTTGATTACGTCTTGGCCCAAGACTTGGATGAAGCCTTGAGCTTGATTGACGAACATGGCCCAGACGCCAAACTGATCGCGGGAGGCCAAAGCTTGGTGCCCATGATGGCCATGCGCTTGGCCAGGCCTCAGTTGCTCGTGGACATCAACCGTTTGAGCGAACTCAAACACCTTGACATTCAATCTGATCGCGTGTCGATTGGGGCCGGTGTTAGACAAAGAGACGTTGAGTTCAATGCTCAACTGCACCAACACGTGCCGCTTTTAAAGCACGCATTGGCCTGGGTGGGGCACATTCAAACCAGAAACCGAGGCACCATTGGGGGCAGCTTGGCCTATGCCGACCCCTCAGCAGAATTGCCTTTGAGCGCCCTGCTGCTGAATGCAAAGATTCATTTAAAGAGCAAAACCGGCGGTGAGCGCGAGGTCATGGCCGAAGATTTCTTTCTTGGCCCCATGTTCACAGAAATCGCCGACAACGAATGCCTGAGCACCATTGAGTGGCCCATCTGGGCTGGCGCCAACGTGGGTGTTGCCTTTGAAGAAACGGCCATCCGCAAGGGCGACTTTGCCATGGCATCGGCCGCTTGTCAGATCCAGTTGGACCCGGCTGGCGTGATCCAACGCGTGAGTTTTGGCTTGGGCGGCGTTGACGGCACGCCCCGAGTCTTTCCTCATTTGGCCACACAAATGGTGGGTCAAAAAATCAGCGACTTGACCCTGTCCGACATTGCCCAAGCGGCCATCCAAGAATGCGATCCGGGCAGTGACATGCATGCAAGCAGCGCTTACCGCAAACACTTGGCGCAAGCCCTTTTGTGCCGCGTGACGCACCAAGCCGCCGAGCAGGCCCTGGGTCGCACCATCAACTTCAAACACTAAGCCCTTCTGCCCCCTAGAGACCTGGTCATCATCCACCCCTTCCACTTCTATCAAGCCCACCCATGAACAACAAACTGCCCGTTGCCATCACCGTCAATGGCGTGCAATACGAACGTGATGTAGAACCCAGAACCACTTTGGTTGATTTTCTAAGAGACACGTTGGCCTTGACCGGCACGCACGTTGGATGCGAACACGGCGTGTGTGGCGCCTGTTCGGTGCTCTTGAACGACGACCCTGTCAGATCGTGCTGCATGTTCGCCGTTCAAGCCAATGGCATGCATGTCACCACGGTCGAAGGCCTGAGCGTTCAAAGAGGTCAAATGAGCGAACTGCAAGACGCCTTTTGTGAAAAGCATGCCCTTCAATGCGGTTACTGCACACCCGGCATGCTGGTCTCTTGCTCGGCCCTCTTGAAGGACAACCCCAAGCCCACCACCGAAGAAGTCAGAGAGGCCATCAGTGGAAATTTGTGTCGTTGCACCGGCTACCAACAAATCGTAGACGCCGTGATGTACGCCACCAGAGACAAAGCGTCAGACACAGACGCATCGAAAGTGAGCCAACATGTCAATTGAAAAAACCGCTTTTAAATACATTGGACGCCACCGCCGTGCCGTTGAGCACAAGCGTTTTGTCGTGGGTCAAGGCCATTACGCGGCCGACATCCACCGTGCGGGCATGCTCCATGTCGCCTTGATTGCCAGCCCTTACGCGAGTGCCCATATTTTGAGCATCGATGGCACCGACGCTTTGGCCATGCCAGGCGTGCACGCCGTGCTGACGGGCGACGAGCTCTTTGCTGCCATCGACCCCATCTTGCCTGGTGTAGACGCCCCCCAAGTCACACGCTATCCCTTGGCCATTGGGACCGCACGTTACGCGGGCGAATGGGTGGCGGCTGTTGTGGCCGAGACCCGCGCTTTGGCCGAAGATGCCGCAGAGTTGGTCAACATTGAGTACGAAGTGCTTGAACACATCGTCAATCCAGAGAAAGCCCTTTTGGCAGGCGCGCCCCTGGTTCACCCCAAGCACGGCTCCAATGTCATCTTTCACAGAAAATTTGTCTGGGGGCCCGTTGAGGAAGACTTCAAAGCCTGTGAACACCAATTGAGCTACCGCGTCCACTGGGCGAGAAACTCCACCGTGCCCATTGAGACCTTCGCTGTCGTTTGTGAATGGAACGATGCAATGTCCGTCTTGGATGTCTGGGCCTCTATTCAAATGCCCAAGTTTCCTGACCAAGTGGCCAAAGCGCTTCGACTCCCAGGCAACGCTGTCAGAGTTCACTTTGATGTGGACGTTGGCGGCAGTTACGGGGTCAAGCGGGGCTTGAAGCACACCATTCTTGTGGCCTATTTGGCCAAAAAATTGGGCCGCCCTGTTAGACTGATTGAAGACCGTTTAGAGAACATGCGCGGGGGCGACATGCAAGGGCCTGACCGCATCTTTGATGTGACCCTTGGCTTTAACGCGGGAGGCGAAATCCTCAGCATGAAAATGCATGCGCTGGAAGACATTGGCGCCTACTCGGGCCGCTCACCCCTGCAGCTCGGCAAACCCGTCGGAGCAATCGTGGGCCCTTACAAAATCAAAAGCGTCGAATACGACGCCAAAGCGGTGTTGACCAACAAAACACCCCAAGAGGCGGTCCGTGGTTTTGGTCAATCCCCAACCAACTATGCCATTGAAACCGGCATCGATAAAGTGGCAAGGTTCCTCAAGATGGACCGCATCGCGCTTAGAAAACTCAACATGATTGAGCACGATCAATTCCCCTACCTCATCCCAAGTGGCACCTCCTACGACTCGGGCGACTATGCCGTGGTGCTTGACAAGGCACTGAAGGAGGCGGGACTGGAGCGTTTGCTCCAGCAACGCGACGCGCTCAGAGCCCAAGGCATTCACGCGGGCGTGGGCATCTCCACCTGCCTTGAGCCTTCAGGGGGCAACTCCTCCTTTGAGCCCTTGTTCAATCCCAAAAATGAAACCACCACCTGGATGGACTCGTGCTTGGTCAGGATCGATTTATCGGGCAGCATCACCGCCCTCATGGGCACCTCGTCCTCTGGACAAGCGCACGAAACCTTGGTGTCCACCGTGGTTGGAGAAATTCTTGAGCGCGAGCCCGATGGCATTCGTGTGCTCCATGCAGACTCCTTGAACGCCTTGCCCTCCAACAGCCCCGTGGGTTCTCGCATGGCGATCATGCTCGGGGGGGCGGCAGCGGGAGCCGCGAAAAAAATTCGCGCCAAATTGATGCTCATCGCTGCGCACAACATGAAGTGCTCAGTCGACGAGTTGGCTTTTGAGGGGGGAGGCGTGTTTGAGAAAAACAAACCTGAACACCATATGTCTTGGGATGCGTTGGTAGAAATTGCTCACCGCAAATACCATTGCCTGCCCCCCAACATGGAGCCCGGACTGCAAGAGAAATTTGTCTGGGAAGTGCCAACAGGTGGTGATTTACCCACCGCAGATGGGCGCGTGCAGATGTACCCTTGCCACTCTTTTGAGGCCCATGTGATTTTGGCCAGCATCGATCCGGGCAGTTTCAAGGTGCAAATTCACCGCTACGTCTGCGGCCATGACTGCGGCGTGATGATCTCTCCCGATGTCGTGCACGGCATGACCTACGGGGGCATTGCCCACGGTCTGGGTGCGGCCCTCATGGAGAAATTTGCTTTCTCCGATGATGGACAACTCTTGGCGGGCACTTTCATGGATTACCTCTTGCCAAGTGCGCATGAGGTGCCTGAGATCACGATTGTGGACCATTGCACACCCTCCCCCTTGACGGAGTTTGGACAAAAGGGCTCAGGAGAAGCCGGCTACTTGGGCGCTCCAGCGGCCATTGCGAGCGCCATCAATGACGCCTTGGCCCCCATGGGCGCGAGCATCGATCACTTGCCCATGACGCCTCAAGCGATTTGGAGTGCCGTGGAGAAGTCCAAGCACCCCCAAGAAGTGGCTTGAGCCGTGAGGATATGATCGAGGCACTGTTTTTTTATCACGCTTGAATCGACTTGAACATGACACCATCCATTCACACGAAAATGATCCCCATCCAGGGCGGCGAATTGGCCGTTCACATCCAGGGCCCCAGCACTGGGCCTGCCATTGTCATGGCGCACTCCATTTTGTCGAGTGCCATGATGTGGCAAGCACAGTCTGAGTTGCTGAGCGCCTGTGGCTTTCAAGTCATTTGTGCCGACACCCGTGGCCACGGTCAATCCACGGCCCCTCAAGCGCCCTATCACATGGACGACTTGGCCCATGACTGCATCAGCATCATGGATGCCTTGGGACTTGAAAAAGCCCATTATGTGGGCCTGTCCTTGGGCGCCATGAGTGGCTTTGGCTTGGCGCTGAACCATGCGCCAAGGCTGCTCAGCATGCTCTTGTGCGACGGTCGCGCAGACATGACCCCCGCCTTTGCACAACCTTGGGACGAGCGCATGGAGATGGCCAAAGCCAGCGGCGTTCAAGTCCTTGCCGCGCCCACGGTTGAGAGATGGTTTGGCGCTGAATTTGTCAAGCAGCACCCAGAAGTTGCTCAGCGCTTTGTTCAAGCGGCCGGTGCGACGCGATTGGAGGGCTTCATTGGCTGCGCCAAAGCGATTCAAACCTTGGACTATTTGGAGCAAGTCTCGAGCATCCAACTGCCCATGACCTTGCTGGTGGGTGCCAACGATGGTCCCCTGCCCCAAGCGATGACCCACATCTCTACACTTGTGCCCCACAGCAAGTTAGAAATCATCCCCAACGCGGGGCACTTGCCCAACATCGATCAAAGCGCACTCTTTAACGCCGCTTTGATGCGTCATTTCTTTCAAAACCCTAACTGGAGCCAATCATGAGTGATCAAATCATCGTCCAACAAGTCGGAAGAATTTTAAAAATCACCTTTAACCGCACCGAAGACAACGGTGTGTCTGACAGCATGGCGGCCGCCTTGTCAAAGGCCGTCTTGAGCGCCCACGAAACCTCTGACATGGTGCTGTTGGACAGCGTGGGGCCAGACTTTTGCACGGGTCGCGTTCGCGATGCGGGCCACCCCCCTTCACCAGAAGCCTACACGCGGCGCGCAGAATACGACTCCATCTTCAACAGCTACAAAGCCCTGCGCTCATGTTTGGTTCCAGTGGTGGGCGTCTTAAGAGGCAAAGTCATGGGCTTTGGAACAGCGATTGCGTCTCTTTGTGATGTGACCTTCGCCAGCGACACCAGCACCTTCAACATCCCAGAGATCGCTCACAATGTGATGCCCACCATGGTGATGTCTGCCATTTATGACCGCATGAATCGCAATGCGATTTTGTGGATGGCCTACTCAGCCGACTTCATTGACGCGCACAAAGCCCTGTCTTTTGGCATCGTGAGCAATGTGGTGAGCGACGACAAGCTTGACGCTGAGGTACAAAGATTTTGTGATCTGCTCCTCTCAAGACCCAGGCCAGCCATTTTGGGCTTGAAAGAGTATTTGAGAGTGGCTCCTCGCATGGACGAGCAAGGTGCGATTGACTATGCAAGAAGCTTGCACTCGATGGTCAATACCGCTCAAGAGATGAAGAAAAAAGCCCACTGATCTTTGCACAGGGGTAAGATGGTTTTGAGTCAAACGGCCTCAAGCGACTTTGATGGCAGACCAACCCTTCTGACCCCTATGTTGGCCTCTGTGGGGCCTTGCCTTGAGAAAAGTCTGCCCCAGTTTTTTTAGTTTTTTAAAGAAGTCAATCCAAATGGAAATCATCGGAAAAAAAATCATCCCCTCCAAGCGTGAAACGGTTTGGCATGCTTTGAACGACCCGGTCATCTTAAAGCTGTGCCTCCCAGGGTGCGAGTCGGTTGAAAAAATGGGTGCTGACGAGTTCAAAGTGATCATCAAAACGGCGATTGGTCCTTTGAGAGCGCGCTTTCAAGGCTCCTTGAAAATGACCGAAGTCAACGCGCCTGAATCGTGCGTGATGCTCTTTGAAGGCCAAGGCGGCGCGGTGGGCTTTGGCAAAGGCTCCTCAAGCGTCACACTGCGCACCGTGGACGGCGGCACCGAGTTGTCCTACGAAGCCAAAGCTCAAGTGGGTGGAAAACTGGCACAAGTGGGTTCACGTTTGATTGACTCCGTGGCCAAGAAAATGACCGATGACTTCTTCAAAGCGTTTCAAAATCAACTCAACCCCCCACAAGTGCCCCCCAGCACAGCGGTTGTGAGCCAATCAACTGGCCACGCGGTCTCGGCCAGTGCCCCTCAAGCCAGCCCATCCAAAGAACAAGCGTTGGCGCACTCGACAGCCACAGCGTCAAGTGCTCCCGACACGTCTCATGCCAGTGAACCCATGGTGCCCGCTTGGTGGCTTGCACCAGCGGCCATTTTGGGTGCCTTTTTGGCCATCGCTGGCGCAAGATTTATTCATTGAACCAAGGCTCTATGAACGTCAAGATGCCTCAAGCCCCCTGTTTTTGGAGATGAACCATGAAAGACCTCACCCGTTTAAACGCCCCTAGAAGCACTCGTCGCCAAGCCCTCAAAGGCCTCTTGGCCGGCTTGGGCTGCGTCTCAGTGGGCAGCAGCTTTGCGCAACTCGCGAGCGCTAAAGTGGTCAAAGTCTTTGTGGGCTTTCCAGCCGGACAAGCCACCGACATGGTCACGCGCGTCATTGCTGAAAAGCTCAATGCTTTAACAGGGGACAACTTCATTGTGGACAACCGCCCCGGTCAAGGTGGCAGCATGGCCTTGTCTCAATTGGCGAAATCCCCACCCAATGGCACGGTGATGATGATGGCCCACATGTCGGCCTTGGACACCAACCCACACATCTATAAAACGGTCGGTTACGACACCTTGAAAGATTTTGAATCGGTGGGCCTTGTGGGGGACTTGCCCTTTGTTTTGGTGTGCAACCCCAATTTGCCAGCTCAAAACCTCAAAGAACTCATCGCTTATGCCAAGAGCAATCCCGACAAATTGACCAATGCCTCTTCTGGCAACGGCACGGTCTCGCATTTGGCCATGGAAGAGCTCAAGCGACGTGCCGGTCTAAAAGTCACCCACATACCCTACAAAGGCAGTGTGGCTGGTTTGACCGATGTCGTGGCCGGCAACGTCTCCATGGCCCTTGAAACCGCCTCAGCCGTGCGCGCCCATGTGGAATCGGGTCGACTCAGGGCCATTGCAACAGGCAGCAGCAAGCGACTCGGCGGTATTTTCTCGCAAGTGCCCACCTTCAAAGAGCAAGGCATGAATGACTTTACCGCGGTGACATGGCTCATGCTTTTGTTGCCCCAAGGCAGTCCCAAAGCCCTTGTTCAGTCGACTTACACCGCCTTGATGAGCGTGCTCTCCACCCCTGAGATGGATCAAAAGCTCAATGCTTTGGGTTTGCAACCGCGCTTTAGCACCTCGCCTGATGAGGCCACACAGTACATGAAAAGTGAGTTTGCGTATTGGGGCGACGTGGTCAAGCGCAGCAATGTTGAAAAAGAATGAAGCGCCCCCGACACCCTTAAGCCCTAAGACCCTAAGGCCCTAAGGCCCTTGGGCCGATGATAAAAAAAGACAGCACTGGAGAACTTGCATGAAATTAGGCCTCAACCCAAGGACGCGGCGCCTCTCGCTTTGCATCCTTGCACTCTTGCAAAGCGCCGTCTTTGCACAAACCCCCCTCCCTTTGACCTATGACAAAGCCGATCGCGTTGAAAAAATCACCGCACTGGCAAAAGCTGAAGGGGGTTTGACGGTTTACACCGCTTCTAGGCCTCAAGATTTGGCCGCCCTTTTGGCGCCCTTTGAAGCCAAAACGGGCATCAAGGTCAAAGCGTGGCGCTCGGGCAGCGACAATGTGCTTCAACGTGTGGTGAGAGAGTCCAACTCCAAACATGCAGACGTGGATGTGATCATGACGCCAGCAGGCGAAATGCTGGCCTTGTCTCGAGAGCATTTGCTTCAACCTGTTTATTCCCCCTATCAAAAAGATTTGATCCCAAGTGCCGTGGTGGCGCATCAAATGTGGTCCAGCATGTTCATGAATGTCGTGGTTCAGTCCTACAACACACAAGCCTTCAAAAAGGACGCCCTGCCCAAGAGTTTCAATGATTTGTTGGACCCACGCTTTAAGGGCAATTTGGGCATCGAGTCCAAGGCCGAGGAGTGGTTTGCCAAAGTCACCCAATCCATGGGGGAAGAAAAAGGCGTGGCCCTTTTTAAAGAGATTGGTCAAAAAAATGGCTACTCCACCCGCCTTGGTGTTTCTTTGCTGCACAACTTGGTGATTGCTGGTGAAGTGCCTATTGGGCTCACCGTTTACATAGACCTGCCAGAAAAAGACAAAAAAGCCGGCAAGCCCGTGGATTGGTTTGCGCTTGAGCCCGTGGTCGCACAAGGCTTCAACATTGGTGTCGCCTCCAAATCGCCCCACCCTTACAGCGCTCTTCTTTTTTACGATTACTTGCTTTCGCCTGAGACACAAAAGTTGCTCACCAGCTTGGGTTATTACCCCACCAGCAGCAAAGTGAGCAACCCTTACCCCGATCTAAAAATCAATGTGATCGACCCCACTTACATCATCGATAATTACGCCAAATGGACCAAGCTCTATGAGCAAAATGTGACCAAGATTCCCAAAAACTAAAAACCGTTTTTTCTGCCTCTGTTTCTCTTTTTCTCTTTTTATACATTCCTGGATTTTTTATAATGAAAAAAACATCGCGAGCCAAACCAGCAACTGCAGCCAAAAAAGCCCCTTCTCGCGTCTTGCACGAACCCGCTCGCGCCTATCCTGATTTGCACGAACATTTGGCCGCGCTTGACCGCGCAGGCATGTTGATCACCGTGGACCGCGAGATCAACAAAGACACCGAGATGCACCCCTTGGTGAGATGGCAGTTCAGGGGCGGGATTGCAGAGCCCGACCGCAAAGCATTTTTGTTCACCAACGTCACCGACAGCAAAGGCCACAAGTACGACATCCCCGTGGTCGTCGGCGCGCTCGCTGCGAACCGTGAAATTTACAGCACCGGCATGGGCTGCAAAATTGAAGACATCGGCAAAACGTGGAACCACGCCATTGCCAACCCGATCAAGCCACGGGTCTTGAAAGAGGCACCTTGCCAAGAAATCGTGATCATGGGCAAAGATCTTTTGAAACCCGGCCAAGGCTTGGACGGTATTCCTGTGCCCATCTCTTCTCCGGGTTGGGACAACGCGCCTTACACCACCTTGTCTCAATACATCTCCAAGGATCCTGAGACCGGCATTCAAAACATGGGCATCTACCGCGGCCAGATCAAGTCGCCCACGCGACTTGGCATGAACCCCTCCTTAGAAAACCAACCTGGCATTTATGCTCACTGGGAAAAAGCCAAAGCCAAGGGCGAGAAATTACCCGCTGCCGTGATCTTGGGCTGTCCGCCCTGCGTGGCCTTCACCTCGGCACAAAAACTCTCTGAAGACACCGACGAGATGGACGTGGCCGGTGGCTTGGCAGGCGCGCCCATCAATGTGGTCAAGTGCAAAACGGTTGACCTCTTGGTGCCCGCGGAAGCTGAGATTGTGATCGAGGGCTACATCATCACCAAGGACCTCGAGCCTGAGGCGCCCTTTGGTGAATCCCATGGACACGTGAACTTGCAAGAGTACAACGCCTACATGGAGGTGACGGCCATTACAAGACGCAAGAAAGCGATTTTGACGTCCATCATCTCTCAAGTCACACCCTCCGAGTCCTCACTGATCAAACGCGTGGCCTTGGAGCCGGTCTTCACGAACCATTTGAAGCGCAACTTAGGGATCAAGGGCGTGAAACGCGTCTCCATGCACGAGCCCCTCACGAATTTGAGAAAAGTCATCGCCGTGGTGGTGGACAGAAAAACCCCGCCCACAGAAGTTTGGAGAGCCTTGTACGGCGCCTCCTCATTGCTGCGCTCTGGGGGAAAATTTGTGATTGCCATCAACGATGACATCGATCCCGACAATGCAGATGCGCTCTTTTGGGCGATGAGTTACCGAGCGAACTATTCGCTGGATTTACAAATTTTGCACCACCGCGATCCAGGCCATGGCCCAAGAAGCGAGAGAAACCATGGAGAGGATGCATCCCTCTTGGTGGATGCCACCTTGAAGGATGACTTCCCCCCCATCGCTTTGCCCAAACGCGAGTTCATGGAGAACGCCAAGAAAATTTGGGAAGAGTTGAACTTGCCCCCACTTCGTCCTGAGGCACCCTGGTTTGGTTACTCTTTGGGCGACTGGACCGAGAGAAATGAAATCATGGCCAAACGAGCGGTCAAGAGCGACTACTTCATCACGGGTGAAGAGATTGCCAAACAGCGCAGGTCCGATTTGCCCATGAACACAGAGATCAAGCACCACATGGACGAAGCCTACTTTGCAAAAGCGGCCAAATCCAACAAAGCATTGGCCAAGAAAGCCCCTGCGAAAAAATCAGCTGCAAAATCAGCTGCAAAAAAGGCCGTGCCCAGCAAAAAGGGCGCCAAGTCCAAAAAGTAAACCCACTGGTGCGCTGAAAGACGCCAAGACTGCATTGCGCTGTCTTGGCCTCTTCTAGCGATGTCTCTCCTTTGAGCCCCTTAACAGGGCATTGAAGCAAAGCTTAAGCACCCCCAATTGCACAAAGGTTTCCCAAAGGCCTTGACTTCTACCTCAGCCATGACGACCTCAACCACCCAGTCCTTTGCCGCACTCAAGAACAAGGGCTTTCAAAAGCAATTGGGCACCTTTGTGCTGGCCATGATGGCCGACAACATTGAACACGTGATCAGTTACTGGATCATGTTTGAGAAGTTCCATTCGCCTGTCCTCGGTGGCTTTGCAGTGGTGTCGCACTGGTTGCCGTTTTTACTCTTTTCTGTCCCAGCGGGTGCATTGGCCGAACGCTTTGATCCCAGGCGCCTGATTCAGTTGGGCATGCTGATGTTCATTGCAGCCTCCCTGGGCTGGGCTTACTTCTTCGTCACAGACTCCTTGACACAATGGGGCGCCATGGTGCTTCTTGTTCTCCATGGTTGCTCTGGTGTCTTGTGGCACACCTCCAGCCAAATGCTCTTGTACGACGTGGTCGAAGCACCCCTTTTACCCAGTGCCATTCGACTCCTGGCCACGGGGCGCTACCTCAGCCTGTTGGTGGGTCCCGCCGTGGGGGGATTGATCCTTTTACAAGTGGGTCCCATTGAGGGCATGGTGCTGAATGCTTTCTTTTATGTGCCCACCATTTGGTGGCTTTGGAAGGCTCCTTATGGGCATGTCTACAACGGGGTCACCGTCACCTCTAGACGTGCCATCAAGGGATTGGCAGACATTCAAGCCACCTTTAAAGACATCTCCTTTAACCCAACCCTGCTAAGCATGTTGCTCTTGGCCGGTGCAGCCTCTTTCTTTGTGGGCAACAGTTACCAAGCACAAATGCCCGGCTATGTGCATGACTTGGCTCACACCGATCAAGGCTTTGTCTACAGCATGCTTTTGGCGGCCGATGCATTGGGCGCCTTGCTCGCAGGCTTGATGCTTGAGAGACACAACTGGATCCCCAACACGCCCAAAGCCGTCCTCACCTTGGCGGCTCTTTGGTGTTTGTTTCTGGGCGCATTTGCGCTCAGCACGAATTATGTCTTGGCCTTGGTTTTGCTTGTGGGCGCGGGTTTTTTAGAGCTTGCTTTCAGCACCATGACCCAGGCCATTGTTCAATTGAATGCCCCGCCCCAGATGCGAGGACGCGTCATTGGGCTCTACAACATGTCCTCTTTGGGGATGCGCGCTGGCTCGGGCTTGGTGGTCGGACTCACTGGTGGCATCCTTGGCATTCACGCCGCATTGGCCTTGGCATGCCTTATTTTGTTGGTCGTTGTGGGCTTCATTTACACGAAAACCCGTAGAAAGAACAGCTTCACTTGAGACGCAAAGCGTTTAAAGTAGAGGCAGGCCTTACAAAGCCCCTGGCACTCAGTGGGCACCTTTTCTAATCCAGAACAAACACATGATCACTCAAAAATTTGGGTTCGCACTGCTCACAGTCTTGGTGCTTGGCCTCAACATGGCGTGCGCCCCCAAAGAGCAAAGCACGGCTGCACCCGTCAAAAGTGCTCCGGTCTTTGACACGCAGCAGTCGATCGCCGAATTGATGCAATGGGTCATCGATCCTGCAGCCGATGCCATTTGGGACTCGGTGTCATGGGTAAGCAATGAGAAAGGCACCAAAGCCAATGCCCCAAAAAACGAAGAGGACTGGAAAGCGCTGAGGGTGCATGCCAGCATCCTTGTCGAGTCGGCCAACTTGTTGATGCTAGAAGGTCGCGCCAAGGACCAAGACGTCTGGATGCAACAAGCTCGCAATTTTGGGCTTGAGGCCAGGAAAAACTTAAAAGCCATTGAAGAGAAAAATGTGGACAAACTCTTTGATATCGGGGGTGACTTGGACCACGCCTGCGAGTCGTGTCACTTGAAGTACGCCAACTACAAAACAGAAACAACAGTCAAATAAATCCCGCGCAAAACACGTGCAAAACTCGCGCTGGAATTGAATTGACCGCTGTTCTTTCAGAGCAACTGTTTTTTTAAAGACACCCCTTCAAAATGCCATTTGATGCATAGGCCGTGAAATGAATCCGAGAACACCTCGGCGTGCCGACAGGGCTAGAAAAAATGGGCAAGAAGTTGCGCACCCACTCACCCGTTTCTTGCGCATCGGTCTAAAAATATAAAGGCCATCCACTCACAAGCAGCACGAGCGAGAATTCACGCCACGCATGGCGTGCACAGCGCACAAGGTCAATTGTTGGGTTTCGTTAAACCCGCCGCCTTGACAGCTTCTGTATAGATGGGCAATTCTCCTTTGATCATGGCGGCCATTTGCTCCGGTGTCGTTGTCAATGCATCCACGCCGTAAGCGCCAAGTGCCTCGATGACTTTTGGATCTTTAGAGAGCTCTTGAATGGCATTGGAGACAAGATCAATGATGGCTTTGGGTGTTTTAACAGGGGCCAAAGTGCCTTGCCAGGCTGTCATTTCAAAGTTGGGTAAAAACTCAGACACGGTCGGGATATCGGGCAACTGCTTCATGCGCTCTTTGCTCGATACAGCCAAAATTCTCAGTCTTGGATTTTTTGAACTGCCCATCACCTCTGCAGAATTGCCAAACAACATGGGAATTTGTCCTCCAAGCAAATCAGACATCACAGGACCGCCCCCTTTGTAGGGAATGTGCACAATTTCTAGCCCAGCCCGCGCGCCAAACAAGGCGCCAACCAGATGCCCCACAGAACCTGTTCCAGAGGAGCCATAACTGATTTTTCCTTGATTGGCTTTGCCGTAGGCGATGAACTCGGTCAAATTCTTGGCTGGCACTTGCGCATTGATCGCAAGAATCATGGTGCCGCGACCCGATGCGCTCACAGGGGCCAAATCCTCTAATTTGTAATTGACTTTTTCAGTCAGTGGCACGCTGGTCGTCTGCGCTGATGAAGCGAACAGCAATGTGTAGCCATCGGGCACCGCATGCACCACAAAATCCGTTGCAATCGCACCCGTTGCACCAGGCATGTTGCGAACGATCACGGCTTGACCCAATTTTTGCGTTAATCCTGACGCCAGCAAGCGCGCTTGAATGTCAACCGTTCCACCGGTTGCATAAGGCAAGACCAAGGTCACGGCACGATTCGGATAGGGCGGTGTTTGCGCATGCAGCACCCCATAAAAACAAAAGACGCCAAGGAACAAGCCCTTGAGGCTTTTTGCATTCAATAGCTTAGCTGATATGTGTCTCATTTGAAAGCCTTTCTATGTTTTAGAGTTCACCCAACGACAGTCCTCTTGCTAGAGGTTTTTATTCTTTCAACAACTTAAATTTAGGCACACCCAAGGCCTCTCCCAAGGTCTCGAAAACACATTGCACCACTTTGCCAATGCCAATGTCAGACACCTCGCTTTGGATGATGTTGCTCATCAATCGCGCCCCCTCTTGGAGCTCTATGATGGCGATGACGTAGGGCAACTCTTCTTTGAACGCTGGATCGGGTGCTCGGTGCACCTGTGTATAAGAGATGATCACACCACGCCCCTTGGACTCCACCGATTCGAACTGCGTCGCCCCGCAAGCACACACATTGCGTGTTGGCACATGGTGAGCACCACAACTCGTACAGCGCAAAAGCATCAAACGATCCTTTGCACAGTTCTGCCAAAACGACTCGGTCCACGCAGTGGGTGAAGGCTGGGGTTTTTTAAATTCACTCATTTTGTAATCCTCATTGACCCAAGAGCAATGTGCTTGACAAGGACATGGGCCCACCAATGCCGTGCGCCAAGCTCACCTTCGCACCCTTGACCTGATTGATGCCTGCATCTCCTCTGGCTTGTCTCACCGCTTCGGGCAACACAATGATGTGCGCATTGCCCCAAGTCATCATGCCCCCAGTGGTGTTGGTTGGCAAAGCGCCTCCAAGAGCCGTCTTGCCAGAAGCAAAATAAGATGCTCCCTCACCTTTTGCGCACAAACCGATTTCCTCCAAGGCCAAAATGGCCGCGATAGAAAACGCGTCAAACACCTGCGCCACGTCCACATCTTTGGGCGTGAGCCCAGCCATTTCAAAGGCCCGCTTGGCGGCCACTGCGGTTGCAAGGCTTGGCAACTCTCTTGTCTCGTGCAAGTGGTATGCACCATGCCCTTCGCCCGCACCAAGTATTCTCACGGGCTTGGCCCTCATGTCCCGGGCACGCTCAAGACGGGTGACCAAGACCGCGCCACCCCAATCCGACACAGGACAGCAATCAAGCGCGTGCAAAGGAGAAGCAATCATCGGGGACTTCAACACGGCTTCAATGCTGAGGGGCTCCTTCTTAAGTGCATTGGGCTGGCGCCTGCCGTGCTCGCGAGCTGCCACAGCCACGCTGGCCAAGTCCTCAGGTCTTGCGCCGTAGCGGTGCATCCAAGCTTGTGCAATCAAGGCATATTTGGCCGGTACCGTCAAACCAAAGGGATCCTCAAAGTCATCGCTCCAAGGTCTGGCTGCACGCATGGCTTGAATTTTGTCGCCCTTGAACTTGGCTCCTCTGCTGTCGCTCTCACACACGAGCACCGTGTGCGCCTCGCCACTGGCAATGGCTCTGGCGGCATACATCACACCCAACAAGGGCGAGGCACCGGCATTTTGCAAAGCGGTGGTGACACGAGCATTGATGTTCAAGGCTTCACACACAAGAGAGGAGAAGACAAAATGCGGATCGGCCGCGGGACTGGCCGTGATCACGCCATCTATTTCTTTTGAGCTGATCCCAGCATCGTCCATGGCTTTAAGAGCCGCCTCGACCGCCAAATCTTTGGCAGATCGAACCCGATCAACAAAGAGATCGGCCTCTCCAACCCCCGCAATTGCAATAGAAGAATATATATTCACCGTGTTCAGCCCAACCTTTTCTTTTAAACAGATCAACCCATGGTCAAATTAAAACCCGCCTTGGACACATGAACCATGTTGCCATTGGCCACGCTTGAGAGATCCTTGATCAGCGAGGACAAATTCAAGCCCTCGGTCTGGTAAAGATCCACGCCCGTGCCTTTGGCCCGCATCTTTTGGATGTCTTCTTTTCTCATCAAGTAACTTAGCAAGAAGTCTTCGTCCGACAGGGACTCGGCATCTAAATTTTTTCTGATCTCCTTCAAACTCAAAGCCTTGAAGGTCGACTTGGACAACTCCTTGGCCCTTGGGCTGTTCAAAATTTTCTCTCTCACCTCGGGATTCATGTCTTTGGCCACATCGCCTCCGAAATGTCCCAAAGCAAATCGAATGGACTGATCCGTCACCTGCTCATAGCGCTTGCCAGTCATCACATTCACCGCCGCTTGGCTGCCTACAAATTGCGACAAAGGCGTGACCATGATGGGGTAGCCAAAGTCCGCTCGAACCTGAACCGCCTCTTGTAGGGCCAAAGGCAACTTGTCCTCTGCCCCCACTTCTTTGAGCTGATTTCTCAAGTTGGAAATCATGCCACCAGGCACTTGGTGAATGTACTGTGCACTGTCGAATTCGACGGGCCGCCCAACAGGAAAATGCTCTCTGTGCGCGATCTTCTCAAAATGACTTTTGATGGGATACAAAAGGGATTCATCCACATCCACTTGGTAACCCAGAACACGCAAATTAGAGATCACATTAAAGACCGACGGCAAAGACGCATCATCGGCCAAAGGAGGAATCGACGTGTTGATGATGGTCACGCCCAACTTCACCGCTTCAATGACACACAAGGGGCCCAAGCCCGTGGAGCAATGGGTGTGCAACTCTAATGGCGTTGTCTTTGCCAAGGCCAGCATCTTGGGCACCAACTCACGGGTGCGCTCAGGCGTCAAGAGTCCACCAGGATCTTTCAAGCAAATTCGAAAGGGCTTTAATTTGAGCGCCTCTTTGGTTTTTTGTACGTAATACTCGGTGGTGTGCTTGGGCGATATCGAGTAGGTGATGTTGATGATGGGTTTTACGCCTGCCTTGCTCGCGGAGCCCGCCCTCAAGGCCCAAACAGAAGGGTCGTTCCACGAGTCAGACACCCGGACCTCTTGTATACCCGTCCCCGCCAAAATTCGCCAAAACAAGTCAAGCATAGCGGGCTGATCGGTGCCAAACACATTCAATCCCCCCGCGTTCACACGCAGGGGCGTCTTGCCCCCTTTTTCGTACAGGAGTCGCATTCTTTGAAAGGGATCCTCTGACAAATCTCTCACACATTTGCCGATGAACGAGGGCGACAAGACCTCTAAAGCATCAAAGCCCGCACGGTCCAAACGCTCAATCACGGGCAGCATCATCCCTGTGGTCATCCTCTCGGCCCACAGACTTTGGTGTCCATCTCTGAGTGTCACGTCAACGAGTTCAATCTTGTTCATTCTTTACACCTCAAAACATCATTAATTCGATGACGCATTTTTGCATTGCGCCATTTCTGTGATCATCTTGTCCACCAGCACGGTGTTGACCTGTGCCCCCACAAAGTCCGCGTGCGTGATGGCAAATTTGATAAAAGGCAGCGTCGTGCCAACACCTTCAATTTCAAAATAATCCAGCGCGTGCTTGAGTCGTCTGATGGCATCGAGTCGATCGCTGCCATAAACGATCAGCTTGGCGAGCATCGAGTCGTAGTCTATGGGGACTCTGTAGCCCTCAAAGCAGTGGGTATCGAGTCGGATATTGGGCCCTGAGGGAGGTCTCCATTTGGTGATCAAACCGGGGCTTGGACGAAAGCCTTCAGCAGGGACCTCGGCATTGATTCGACACTCAATGGCGTGCCCTCTAAAGAGCACATCCTCTTGCCTAAATCGCAAGACCTCTCCAGAGGCAATTCGGATTTGTTCCTCGACCAAATCAATCCCAGTCACCGTTTCGGACACAGGGTGCTCGACTTGAATTCGGGTGTTCATCTCTAGAAAATAAAATGCCTGCGTGTCCCCGTCCAAGATGAATTCAACCGTGCCCGCATTGCGGTACTCGATCGCTTTGGCCAACTTCAAGGCCGCCGCTCTGATCTGCTCACGAACGCACGCCTCCAAAGCGGGCGCAGGCGACTCCTCCACCACCTTTTGGTGGCGCCGCTGCAGTGAGCAGTCTCTCTCGCCCAAGTGGATCAGATGCCCGTGGTGATCCCCCAAGACTTGAACCTCCACATGCCTTGCGTTTGAGATGTACTTTTCTAAGTAGAGCGTGTCATCCCCAAAAGCCGACCTGGACTCTGCGCTGGCTGAGGCAAAGAGCGTCGCCATTTGATCCGCAGAGCGCACAATTTTCATGCCCTTGCCGCCCCCACCCGCAGCAGCTTTGAGCATCACGGGATAAGAAATTTTCTCAGCCAAGGACAAGGCGTGTTGCGCATCCGTGACCTTTTCTGAGCCACTGAGCATGGGCACCTGCGCCACCTTTGCGAGCGCACGGGCTTGCAATTTATTGCCCATGCTCAAAATTTGAGCTGAAGTTGGACCAATGAATGCGATCCCCTCCTCCTCACAAGCCTTTGCCAAATCTTCTGATTCGGCCAAAAAACCATAGCCCGGGTGCAAAGCCTCACATTGCGTCCCACTCGCCACCGCCATCAGGGCAGAAATTTTTAAATAACTCTCGCTCGAATTGGCTGGCCCAATGCACACCACCTTGTCTGCCATTTTTGCAGCCAAGGTGTTCTTGTCAGCCTCTGACACAGCCAAAACCGATTCAATGCCCAATGCCCTGCACGCATGAACAATGCGAACGGCAATCTCACCTCTGTTGGCAATCAAAATGCGTTTAAAGGGGATGGTGTCAAAAGCGTTCGCCATGGTAGAAAGTGTTTTCCGAGTTTAAAAACAAATGGACGTCAATTTGGGTAGGTGTGTCATTGAGTTGTTGCGATTTATTTCACTTTGACATGAAACAAAATTTGGCCATACTCCACCAACTCACCATCGGTCACACAAATTTTTGAAATCTTGCCCTTTACACCAGCAGGCACCGCATTGAACATTTTCATCGCCTCAATCAAGGCCACTGTTGTATCTGATTGAACCTCAGCACCCAAGTCCACATATTTTTTTGCACCGGGCTCTGCCTGAGAGTAGTAACGCCCCACCAGGGGTGATTTGATTGCAAGCTCATCAGCGCCAAGCGTTGCCTGGACGCCTCCTGGGGCTGCGCCAACCGAGGCGCTAGAAGGCGCCGACTGAGCAAGGGCTGGCAAAGGCGACTGCGGTTTTGGTGCAACACTTTGAGACGGCAAGGCGCCTGAATCGGGCAAAGCACCTTTGCCAATTTTTATCTTCAAGTCGCCCAACTCAAGGTCCAAGTAGTTCAGACTCGAATCGTTGAAGGTGGAGATGATTTGTTTGATGTTTTGAACTTCTGTATCGTTCAAAGGAATGTCGGATTGACTCACTGTAAGACCTCGAGAGTTAAGATTGATAGAGATTCACGCCATTGGTGGCCGTTTTAGGCACAAGCATCTCGCGACAATGCGCTGGTACGATCAACTGAGCCTCGGTCATGGATTGGATTTTGATGGGATCATATCCCGGCATGTATTCGTTCAGAATCAAACCCTCTTGCGTGAGGTCTATGACCGCGATGTCGCTGTAGATTCTCTTGACACATTGTTTGGCCGTCAAAGGGGCTGAACAACGTTGAACAATTTTTGGTTTTCCTTTGTTGCTCACATGCGTCATGGCCACATAAATATTGGGCGAACCGATGGCCAAATCCATGGCGCCGCCAACACCAGGGACCGCTTCACCCGGCACTTTCCAATTGGCAAAGTCTCCATTTTCTGCAACCTCAAGAGCGCCCAAGATGGCATGGCTCAAGTGTCCTCCACGCATCATGGCGAAAGAAATTTGCTGATCAAACAAGCTCGCGCCCAATGCCAGGGTACAAAACCCCTTGCCTGCACTGATCAAATCCAGATCTGTGTCCTCTTTGCTGGGCTTGGGTCCAACACCAAGAATCCCGTTCTCGCTGTGCAGAAATATTTCCTGATTGGGCTCCAAGTAATTAGACACCAAGACAGGGATACCCACGCCCAAATTCACATAACTGCCCTCGTGCAAATCGCGAGCAATTCTCCATGCAATTCCATCTCTAGATAAATTCATGATCAAGCACCCTCCTTTGGAAGCTCTAAGAGTTTTGGCAAGCGCGCGACCTCGACCAAGTGATCTACAAAAATACCCGGCGTGTGAACATTGTCAGGCTCAATGTCCCCGGCTGGGACCAAGTGATCCACTTCGGCAATGACCGTGTCGCCTGCGCTTGCCATGACCATGTTGAAGTTGCGCATGGTGCCCCGATAGGACAAATTACCAAAGCGGTCACCCAAATGGGCCTTCAAGAACACAAAGTCGGCTCTCAAGGCCAGCTCCAACACATGTTCGCGCCCGTTCATCATGCGGGTCTCTTTGCCTTGGGCCAATTCGGTTCCAGCACCCGTGGGGGTGTAAAAGCCAGCCAAGCCATTGCCTCCACAACGAATTCTTTCAACCAAACTGCCCTGGGGCACCAATTCCAACTCCACCTCGCCCTTCAGATAACGGTCCCTGAAACCTGCAGCGGTCGGTGCCGGATAGGAGGCGATCAATTTCTTTGCCAAGCCCTCAGCAAACAGTGCCCCCAAGGCAAAAGGCCCAGTGCCTGCACCGTTGCTGATGATGGTTAAATTTTTAACCTGCTTGCGCCTCAAAGCATCGATCAATTGACCCGGCATGCCTGCATTTCCAAAGCCGCCCATCATGATGGTTGCACCATCAAACACGGAAGCGACCGCTTGGTCACAACTGTCTATTTGTTTGTTAATCAAAACCGAGCTCCCATCAAAAAATTTCTTCGCTCAAACATTTGCTTGCCTGTCTTCTTCCATGGCTTCATGGGTGATCGATCAAACACTTGTATTCTTCGTGCCTTGGACTCAAGAACAAATCGCAACCCAATGGGGCCACCGTTTTGTCATCTGTGGCCAACAAATCGAGGCTTGCGCTGACCCGACTGAGCCCGGGCTGCACCCGCAAAGCATCTGGAAAGCGCACGCGCCAATGGGGCTCGCTCGGAAAAGCACTCGCTTGCACCACCACGGATCCATTGGGACAAGGCGCGTCACTTCGGCTGGCAAAAACAACATGGACCCGGTTTTCTGCGACTCTTTCTCTAAGTCCCAAGTCAATCTCGCGTGCATCCCCAATCGCACCACTCACACAGATCAATTGGGCACCTTGGTAACTCAAGACCCTAAAGGACTCGAGGACTTGCGCGTCTGCACCGCACAAAAGCCCAATGCGACCAATGGGTGTTTGGAAAACTTGGAATTGAGCGCCTTCGCTTGCCCAAGCCTTTGATGCTTTTGGGACATGGATTTGTAAGTGCGAGCCCACAATCGCACCCCTGGGGTCGATCAAATCTGTGCAAATGTCAAACTTGCTGGGGTCTGTGCCATGGGCTTTGATGGAAGAGAACACCACCCAACTTGAGCTCGACTGTGCCGTTTGTTGCACCAATGAAAGCGCTTGGAGGTCCTTCAAAGCGGCCAGTGCAGGATCAAAATCTCGCGCCCCCACATCGTGCATGAGAAGATAAGGCAAGACAAGCAATCGACTGCCATTTTGAAAGACCGCTTGGCCCCATTCATCGATCGCCTCGCGCAAAGCATCCATGCCATGGCCCTTGGGTTGAAGGGCTGAAACCCCCAAAGAGGCGGGGCCCTTAAATAGCCCTCCCTCAAAAGGATAAAGAGGCTTGGATGTCAAAGCCCCATAGCACTCGGGTCGCCTCAACTCTATGACTTCACTCCTTTGAATTTGCGCTTGTTGCGGATCATGGAAGTCAATGTCCGCCCAAACGAAGCTGTCCGTGAGTGCATCTGCACGGGCCAAGATGTCGCCTTGTGGGGAGACGATTTGACTGCCGCCGCTAAAGCGATCCAATGCCCCCAAGTCCCGTTTGCCCACTTTGTTGGCGCTGGCCAGCCACACCCGGTTTTCATATGCGCGAACCGGCACGTGCAAATACGTCTCATCCGAACCGCCGGAATGCAAGGTGTTGATGAGCAACTGCGCACCCTTCAAGGCCAGCACCCTAGTTGTCTCCGGAATCAAACCATCGGCACAAATATAGACACCCACCCGAGCGAATGGCAAAGCCACCACGGGGTTGCCCGTGCGCCCCGGTGTGGCCCAGGCGATTTGAGGACCAAAGGGTATTTGCTTTTGGTACTTGAGAACCCTCTCTTTGTCGGGCGAGATGATCACACTGGTGATGAAAATCTCCTCCTCCAGTTTCTCAATCACACCAATCGCAATGTAGCACCGATGGAGTTGCGCCTTGTCTGCAATCGCACGCATGAAAGCCCCGTCCATGCTCACGCTGTGCTCGAGTGCATCGGCGCGAGATTTGACCAGGCCCGCAGACCAATTGGACATCTCCGGCAACACGATCAAATCAGGCTTGACGCGAGAGGCTTGCTCAATCAAACTCAAACAGGTGTTCAAATTGCTCGCCTCATCGGGGACCAATCCAATTTGACAGCAAGCTATTCGGGTTGTTTGCAGGGACTTTTCAGGTGTCATGATGGGTACAGCTCTGAGGTGAAAAAGCTCAATCGACTTTAGAGCCGCTCAATTTGATCACCCCACTCCAGCGCTTGCTCTCGTCAATCATGTATTGTGCCAATTCTGCAGGCGTGCTCGCAACGGGCTCCATGCTGAGCTCGGCCAACTGTTTGGCCACGTCTGGCATTTTTAAGGTCTCCGCAACGGCGTGGGCCCACAAGTCTGCAATGGCGATTGGCAATTTAGGAGGACCGACAATCCCAAACCAAACAGCAGCGCTAAAGCCTGGCAAGGTTTCAGCCAAGGTTGGCGTGTCGGGCAACAATGAACTTCTTTTCTCACTGGCCACTGCAATGGGCTTTAACTTGCCCGAGCGAATGTGCGGCAAGGCTGTACTGAGTTCGACAAACAACATGTCCACTTGTGAACCCAGCAAGGCCATCAAGGCAGGTGCACTGCCTTGAAAGGGAATGCCAACGATCTTCACACCCGTCATGTATTTGAACAAATCAGGGGTCAAGGAAGAGGGTGAACCAATGGCACCTGATGCGTAGTTCAACTTGTCTGGTGATGCTTTCGCCGCAGCAATGAGTTGCTGCAAGTTTTGAATCGATCCACCCACTCTGGTGACCAAGACATTGGGCACGGAGGCCACCACAGTGATGGGCGTGAACTGCTCGGGTTCGTAGGTGATCTTTGAGTAAAGGGTCTTGTTGATCACCAAAGGTGCAGGATGGGCCAACATCAGGGTGTAGCCATCGGGCGCGGCCTTGAAGACCATCTCTGCCGCGATGTTACCACCCGCACCCGCACGACTCTCAACCACGACGGGTTGAGACCACTTTTCCGCCAACTTGGTGGCAATCAAACGCGCCAAGACATCCGTTCCCCCACCGGGAGGGCTTGGGATGATCAATTTGATCGGCTTCAAAGGATAAGCCCCAAGACCCGATTGAGCAAAGCCCGAGCATGTGAAAACCAGTGCCCATACAACAAGGCTCAGCCCTGGGCATTTGCGCGAGAAGAAGTGACTGTTAAACATAGCGATCTTTTCCTGGTCTTAATGGATTAAAGGCATTTGAAAATTCAAGGGCTTATTCTTGTTTGATGTTGGCGACCTTGGACATCTTTTTATAAAACTCAATGTCACTGGCCAAGAGCGCAGACGTTTGTTCTGGTGTCTTGTAAAAGGCATCCAGTCCTGCACCTGCGAGTTTGCTTTGAATGCTCGGCTCTAGAGACATGGCTTTGACATCGGCTTCTAGCTTCTTCAGCAAAGCCTTGGGTGTTCCTGCATGGGCCACCAAGCCGTAATAATTCTCAACCGCGTAATCCTTGAGTTCAGCCATACCGGACTCACTGACCGTAGGAATCCCCAAAGCATTGGGCGAGCGTTTGGCGCTCGTGACAGCCAAAGCGCGCATCTTGCCTTGTTGAATAAAGGGCAAGGCTGGCGGCAAGGTCACGGCGATCACATCCAATTGATTGCCAAGCAAGTCATTGACCGCAGAGGCACACTTGTAGGGAATGTGCTGCGCTTTGGTGCCCGTTTGATATTTCAAGAGCTCCATGGCAAAGTGGTGCGTGGTCGCAATGCCGCAACTCGCGTAATCCATCTTGCCCGCCTCAGACTTTAAAAGCGCAATGAACTCTTTGAAGGTGTTGGCTTTGACTCGGTTGTTGACTGCAATCACAATGGGTGAAGAACTCACCAAACCAATTGGCACAAAATCATTCACCAAATCAAAGGTGATCTTTTCCAACAAGGCTGCATTGCCCACTTGAGAAGAGGAAACCAAGAGCAAGGTGTAGCCATCGGGCTGTGCATGAAAGACAAAATCGGCCCCCACATTGCCGCCACCTCCAGGCTTGTTGTCAATCAGCACGGGCTGCTTCCACATCTCCGAGAGCCTTTGACCCACGATGCGAGCAGTCACATCCGCGCCTCCCCCTGGTGGATAGGTCACGATCACTTTAACGGGACGGTTGGGGTAGTCTTGCGCAAAAACACTCAAAGCACTCAAGGTGCATAAAAGCATCAGTCGGCTTGTTTTAAAAAATGATTGGATCATGGGTGTTTCTCAAAAAGTGTTGAAGATGTTTTATATTTCAGCGCCGTGATTGATCAAGTCCATCGCAGCGTCCACCATTCCCTGGTAGCCCGTGCAACGACATAAATTGCCCGAAAGCGCAGTGCGCACTTGATCCTCACTCAAACTGCGACCCTTGGACTCGTTCATCAATTCCTTGATGGTCATCACAACCCCAGGGGTACAAAACCCACATTGCAAGCCATGGTGCTCTTTCATCTTGATTTGGATCTCGGACAAAGAGCCATCTGGATTGGCAAGCGACTCAATGGTTTGAACGTGTGTGCCTTGGGCTTGTGCCGCCAACATCAAACACCCCCGAACCGTTTGTCCGTCAACAAGCACCGTGCAGGCACCACACACACCATGCTCACATCCAATGTGTGTTCCTTTTAAGCCCAGTTCATTTCTTAAAAAATCAACCAAATTCAAAGCGCTGTCGACTGTTTTTGAGTGCGCTCGGTCGTTGACAACCAGCTCAATGTGATGTTTAGCCATCAATAGGCTCCTTGTTCATTTGAAGCGCCTGAAGCAAAGCGCGCTTGACCAGGACTTGAGCGAGCTCGTTTCGATATGCCGCCGTGTTGTCCAAGTCGCCCTCGCCAGGCAATGTCTTGATGTGCGCTTGAATGGCCGACAGCAAGCTGTCAGAGAAATGCTCGCCTTTGAACTGCTGCTCTAGGGCATAGAGCCGAACGGCACTTGGGCCCAAACCACCAATGCCGATTTTGAGATGCTCAATTCTTTCTTGGTCGTCCAGCCTTAAAACCACAGCGACCGCACAAATGGAGAAGTCTGCGGGTCGCCTTGAAAACTCCAAAAACACACAGCGGTCTCGCACATGCGAAAGCGGCATGTAGATCCGCGTGAGGATTTCATCGGGCTCCAAGACCGAACTCAAAAGGCTTGAGAAAAAATCTTTGAACGCAATTTGACGTTTGCCTCGCGTGCTCGCTACTTCTAGGCTTGCATCCATGGTCAAGGCCACCAAGGGCAACTCGGCCGACGGGTCCAAGTGACAGATGCTCCCGCCAATGGTCCCACGGTTTCTCGTTTGTTGATGCCCCACATAGCGGATGGCTTGGTACAAAAGTGGGATGTCTTTTTTAAAGCCCTCAAATTTTTCAATCTGACGCTGCCTGACCATGGCCCCTATTTTGTAGGCGCCCGACACGCGCTCAATGCCACTCAATTCAGTGATGCGCCCCAAATCAATCATGTGATCAAAGCCACCCAGCCTTAAATTGAGCATGGGCATCAATGACTGCCCCCCCGCCAACACCCTCGGGTTGTCCAAAGTCGCCAGCAGCGCCAAGGCCTTATCAAGAGAGCTGGGAGCGTGGTAATCAAAATTTGCGGCTTTCAAGGGCTTCTCTTTTTTTTAGTGTGATGGATCATCAAGCCCTGGGGCCTGAATTTTTAGCTTGCGCAATCAAGGCGTGCAACTTGGCGGGTGTGATGGGCAAGTCGTACAAATCGAGTTTGAACTCAGCCAAGGCGTCATCGATGGCAGACACAATGGCTGATGGCGCACCAATGGTGCCGCTCTCAGCCGCTCCTTTGACCCCCATGGGGTTCAAAGGTGTGGGCGACTCCATGTGCATGATCTCAATCCTGGGCACCACATCGGCCGTGGGCAACAAATAGTCTGCATAGGTTGCCGTCAAGGGTTGCCCCTCTTCGTCGTAGCGCATCCATTCAAAAAGGGTGGCTCCAATGCCATGCACCACGCCGCCACAGACCTGACCATCGACCATCATTTGATTGATGATGCGACCGCAGTCGTGCATCACCAAATACCGCTTGATCACTACCCCACCCGTTTGCACATCGACCTCCACCTCGGCCAAATGGGTGCCATTCGTGTAGGTGAGTCCAGCGGGCTCAAAATCCACAAACTCCGCCAAGCCAGGCTTTAAGCCTTTGGGCAGCGCAAAGCCTGGCACACCAGCGAGCTTTCTTGCAACTTGCGCAAAAGACATTTTGATCTCGCCAGCCCCTTTGACTTTGACAAAGCCACCCTCAAACTCCAAATCATCCTTTGAAACTTCCATGAACTCGCTGGCTGCGAGTTTGATTTTGTCAGCGACCAAATTGGCCGCTAAAAATACGGCATTGCCCGCTGTCACCGCCTGCCTGGAGGCAAAGGCACCAAAGCCCAATGCACTGGCATCGGTGTCACCATCTTGGACTTCAATGTCTGTGGCTTGCACACCCAGTTGTTGGGCCACAATTTGTGACAGCATGGTCTTGACCCCTTGGCCTTGCGCTGTGGCACCTGTCGTCACCACAATTTGCCCAGAGGGTCCGATACGAACGGAGCCGCTCTCAAAGGGCCCGCGACCTGTCGCCTCCACATAATTGGCCAAACCCAATCCAATGTGCTTGCCCTCTAGCCTTGCACGGCTTTGTCGCTCTTTGAAGGCCAACCAGTCAAAAGCGTCCAAGGCCCTTTTTTGCGACTCCAAATAGTCACCCGTGTCATAGCACATGGCCGATCCATCTCGTTGCAAAATGGGGACCGTGTAGGGCATGGCCTCGGGCTTGATCAAGTTTCGACGACGCACCTCGGCCCGGTCCAAGTTCAAGGTCTGCGCAATTTTGTCTAAAAAACGCTCCATGACAAAGGTGCCCTGGGGCCTGCCCGCTCCTCTTGTCGGTGTTGCAGGCACCATGTTGGTCAAACACAAAGAAATCTCAATGTCCAAGGCGGGCAACACATAAGGTCCCACCAAATTGGTGACCGCGTTGTAGGGCAAAGCCACACCATACGGCGTACATGCACCGTGGTCGTGGTACAAATGGCCTTTGATGGCCAAGAGTTGCCCTTCATCGTTGAACGCCACGTGCATGTCCCAGTACTGAAGGCGCTCCAAAACGGTGGCACTGAAAGACTCCAAACGGTCCTCGATCCATTTCACAGGCCTCTCACACAGGATGGCCAAAGCAGGCACCACAATTTCCTCAGGGTGGATGACCGCTTTGGGCCCAAAGCCTCCGCCCACATCGGGTGCGATCACCCGAACCTGGTGCTCACCCATTTCCAAAGATTGAACCAACAAGTCACGGGCTCGGTGCGGCATTTGCGTGCTGTCCCAGACCTTCAACTTCTTTTCAAAACGATCAAAGACCGCCACCACACCTCTAGGCTCGATAGAGTGTCCACCCCCTTTGTTCAAGGTGAAGAGCTGTGAGAGTTGGTGCGGCGCATTCAAAAAGGCTTGTTCCACTTCACCATAAGACACCTTGGTTTGAGCGACCAAATTGCTCGCACAGTCCAAACGCGCCAAAGGGGAATTCACCTCGAGTCCGCGCCGCGGATCGACCACAACAGGCAAACTCTCGTACTCAATGTAGACCATCGCTGCTGCATCCTCGGCAGCGCGACGCGTATCGGCCAAGACCACAGCGACGGGTTCGCCCACATAACAAACCTCCTCTTTGGCCAGCCAAAAGGGATCGACATCAAATTTGAGCATGGCCGACTGTATCGCTTGTGGAATGCGCTCTTTTTTGATCACCGCTCGCAAGTCTTCGTGCACATAAATGGCATGCACGCCTGGCGTGTCCTTGGCGTCTTGGGTTTGAATGGAGACGATCCTTGCATGCGCCACAGCGCTTCTCACGAAACACGCATGCAGCATGCCACTGAGTTCAATGTCGTCGACAAAACGTCCCTGCCCCTTTAAGAGCAAATCATCCTCTACGCGCGCAACCGAGCTTGCATTTTTCATTCAGTCATTGACCCTTCAGGATCAAACCCCCAATTGCTCGGCCATCCAGTCGGCCGACTGTGCGCGGTAGCGGTAGCCCCGGTTGTGGGCCACATGGTTGCCGTCCTCAATGACCAACAACTCCACTTTGCCACTCACCTCAGAGGCCAATTTTTTGGCATCCTCTGGCGGACACAACTTGTCCAAGCCACCCGCCACAATGTAGATGGGACAAGTGATTTGGTGGGTGATGCCCTCTAAGCTCAAAAGATTGGCTTTCGCACGCGCTTCTTCGTCTGTTTTGCTGTGACTTCTGACGGTGAACGCCTTTTTGGTAAGGTCCGGCAATTTGTCCCACAACTTGCCCCAATGGTAGGGTCCACAATTGGACACACATGCTTTGACCCTCTTCTCAAAAGCGACCGTTCTTGGCCCGTAATAGCCCCCAAGGCTGATGCCCCAAAGACCGATTTTGTTGGCATCCAAGTCCTTGTTCTTTTCAATCCAATCGATCACCGGGCCCACCACATTCTCGTAGTCGTAACGAATGGGCAAGTCGTATTCCGCCTCGCCTTGACCGGGTCCATCGACCGCCAAAGTGGCCATGCCTCGGTCCAAGAAATACTGTTCAAACAAAATCAACTCTTCTTTGGTGGAGTCCAATCCCATTGTCATGATGACCACGGGGCTGGGGCCTGATGCATGAAGGGGTCTTCTTAAAATACCGATCAAATGGGTGTTCTCATAGGGAATGGAGACCCTCGCTCCTGGGGGATTCATGTGGGGCAAGGCAAGGGTGTGGCACTCCACGGCCTTCAGATGTGCCACCTTGTGTTGAGCCATGTCGTTGACGAACAAATATTTTCCAAAGTGATAGGTGACAGCAGCCCTGGTGAGGTGCTCTGCGGCAGAAATGAACTTGCCTCGCTGTAGCGCCTCTTTGCCCATCAACTCATGAACAAGCGCTCGCTTGGACCAAGCCTCACACCAATCGGCCCAGTGGTCAATGGAGTGCGTGACGTCTTTGAAGTCGCTTGCGTTCACACCATTGATGGTGTAGCGGGCCAACATGTGCTCTCGGGCGTGTTTTACATAGTCATCGGTCATTGGATTCTCTGCTTATCGGTTGTTAAAAAAATGCACATTACTCGCCGCGAATATTGTTTTCACGAATCAATTTGCTCCACTTGTCAAAATCTTTCTTGACGACTTCGGCGAAAGCGTCGCTTTGAAGTCCAGAGGGTTGGAACTCCATGTCTTTGAACTTGGCCGACAATTCGGCCGACATGACCGCCGCACGAACGTCGGCAGCGACCTTATCGACCACGGCTTTGGGGGTTCCAGCGGGTGTAAAAATACCGTGCCATCCGGGCTCTTCGGCCATGCCCGGTATGAAGCTGGTCAGGGTGGGTACATTGCTCAACACCTCCATGCGTTTTTCACCCGTGACCACCATGGGCTTGACCTTTCCAGCCTTGATCAAGGGCAGCATGGCAGAGGTTGTATCAAAAACAAGGTCCACTTCACCAGCCAAGAGCGCTTGCGTTGCAGGCGCACTGCCTTTGTAAGGAATGTGAGCGATATCGAGTTTTAAATTGCTCTTGAGTCGCTCCATGTAAAGATGCAAACTCGAGCCCAGTCCACCGCTGCCGTAGTTCAATTTACCGGGTTGTTTTTTGGCCAACTCGACCAACTCTGTAAAACTGTTCACAGGCAACTTGGGGCTCACACACAAGACGTGCCAATAGACAACAGGCTGCACCACAGGCACCAAATCTTTGGTCATGTCAAAAGTCGTTTTCTGCAACTGCTGGGTCACCACGATCAATGAGCCGTTGTACAAGAGTGTGTAGCCATCGGCTGGACTTCTCACCACATGGTCCGCACCAATCGCCCCGTTGCCACCGACTCGGTTGTCGACGATGACCGACTGGCCCCAAATGTCGTGCAGTTTGGCTGCAATCATGCGAGCGGTCACATCCAAAGTGCCTCCTGCAGTGAATGGCACCACCAGTCTAACGGGTCGGCTCGGAAAATCAGCCGCAAAGGACGCAGACCCCAACACCACAGACAAGAGGCCCAGGAAAAAATATGTGCATCGATGGTTCATTTTTTGGTCTCCCCTTCAATTGGTGTTTGATGAACAAACAAATGTTCCCATTTCTTCTCGACCTCTTTCAAGTAAGCAGGATCGGCTTGCGCAACCTTTGGAAAATCTGCAATCCACTCAAAAGGGCGACACGCATCAATCACCGCTCTGGAGTTGAAGGTGGGGTCGCCCTTTTTGAGCATCGGCTCGGCTTTGCTGGCCCAAGCACGGCGTATGAAATCAATGCTGGTGTCTGGATCTGTTCTTGTACACACCGCCCAAATCACTTCCTCCAAATTGGTCACATCAATGTCCTCGTCCACCACAATGGTGTATTTGCCCATGTAGGCAGCCGCAGGACACTGAGAGGCAATGAAACCAGCTTGCCTTGAGTGACCTGGATAGCGCTGCTTGATCGACACCACCACAAGCATTCGCCCCCCGCCGCATTCAGGTGCATAGACACCCTTGATCTCAGGAATGCCAGCCGCTACAAGCGCATCAAAAATCATGGCGGACTTCAAAATGGTTCTCATGTAAGAGTAATCGTGCGGAGGCTTCGCTGGCGGACAACCCAACATGATGGGGTTGTTTCTGTAGAGGACGCGCTGAACTTTTAGCAGGGGTTCTCGTGAGACACCGCTCACATAGTAACCAGGCCACTCGCCAAAGGGGCCTTCATCCGTTTTCTCACCCTCTACCAACCACCCCTCGAGCACGATTTCTGCGCCTGCAATGATGGGCAAGCCAGTGACCGTGCTTTTGATGACCTTCACCGGTTCACCGCGAATGGCACCAATGTAATTCAACTCGCTCACCCCATTGGGCACTTCGACACCGCTGATGACCATGAACAAGGGGTCCATGCCAATATGGATCACCACAGGCGCACGGCCCTCTTTGGCCATCCATTTTTGAATGTGCATGTAGCCGTGTTTTCCTGAAACGGCAGCAACCGCGACATGGTTCTTGTCAATCAACATCGAGCGATAGGCGCCCAAATTGACCCAGTTCTCCTCAGGGTCCACAGTGGCAACAGCCACGCCCGTCCCAATGTAGCGCCCGCCATCCATTTCATGCCAAAAGGGCGTTGGAAACTTCATCAAATCAACGTCATCGCCCTCCATGACGTTTTCAAAAACAGCGGAGGTCTCCACGTAAACGGGATCATAGTTTTTCGCCTCTTGCGTCCAGCGGTTGGGCAGACCCCTCAGCTCAGAGACCAAGCTCGCATCCGTGTGATCGATCCCCATGCGAAGCGTCAAGCCCAACCGCTTCGCGCTGTTGGTCGAAGACGTGAGAACCCTAAAGCCCTTGGGGTGATCTTTGATCTCATCGAACAAAAGCGCGGGACCGCGCTTCTTGTAATCAATTTCAGAAATCGCACCGATCTCCAAATTCCAATCTGCACCTAGGGGGTGCGCCAACTCGCCCATTTCTTGAACAATGTCAATCCATTGTCTCAAGTCATCGTATTTATAGTCCATGTTCAAACATCGCTTCTCAATTTAAAACCAATTTCAATCCATTTTTGCGCCAGAAGACTTCACAATCTGAGCAAATTTTTCAAACTCTGCCCGCATCACAGCACCGAACTGAGATGGGGTGATTTTTGGCGCCAAGGTGATCCCATAAGACGTCACCAGCTCCTTCATATCGGGCTCATTGATGGCCAACGAGATGGCTTCGCTTAACTTTTGAATCACTTCAGCGGGCGTGCCCGCAGGGGCCAAAAACCCAAGCGTTGTGTAGAGATCAAATCCAGGCAAACCACTCTCAGAAATAGAGGCAATATCGGGCAGTGAGGGGGCGCGAGCAGCGGTGCCTATCCCGAGGATCTTTGTTTTGCCCGATTGCACACCCGCCAGCGCCAAGGGATAACTCAAGAATCCCATCTCGACCTCGCCACTGGACAAGGCTATCGACGCAGGAGCCCCACCTTTGTAAGGCACGTGCACAATGTTGATATTGGCCAGTGAGCGAAATTGCTCGGCGGTTAAATGGTGCGAAGAGCCGACGCCGGCCGATGCATAGCTTACTTTTCCTGGATTTTTACGCGCATACTCAATCAACTGAGCGACTGAATGGATTTGAAGCACTGTGGGCACGACCAAAAACAGAGGCGCCAAATGGGTTTGCGCCACAGGCATCAGGTCTTTGAATGGATCGTAGGGCAGCTTTTGGTACAAATGCGGATTGATGGCCCAAATGGGGCTGTCGTAATAAAGCAAGGTGTAGCCATCAGCGGGCGCATTGGCCACCATCACCGCAGAAATATTGCCCGTTGCACCGGGCTTGTTGTCCACCACCACACTTTGGTGAAGGCTGGCTTTAAGCTTGTCCGCAATTCGCCTGGCAATCACATCGGGCGCGCCACCAGCGGCCGTGCTCACGATGATTTTGATGGTTCTGTTGGGGTAATTTTGAGCATCTGCCGACCGAGACAACATCGCGCCCATGTTCAACAAGAACAAGACGATGCACAAAAAGGGTCTCGAAATGGGTTTCATTGAAAATCACAACACGATAATTTCAATTCTTGAAACTATCCAAAAAATCCATAGGCCTGAAGCCTTCTTGGACCTCGAACAAACTGCACAAGCATCGGCCCTGCAAAGCCCGCGCTTGAAATGCACTCCTTGGTACGGGTGTGAGGCTGACTGTAACGACCTGATGCCAGGGCGTAAATGGCGTAAACCCTAGAGACAGGAAAAAGGGATGGGCGTTCAATGCGCAAAAAACAGGGTATTGCCTCCCGGTTGCGGGCTCTTGAGCAGTGAGTTTTCTTTAGCAGACGTCTTGAGTTGCCCCAAGCCCCAAAAAGCAGCCCAATCGCCTTGACCCCCAAAGCGCAAACGATTTGCAGTGTTGGATCAGCGGGGAATGCTTTGAATGATCGAGCGAATCACTGGGTAGATCTGAGCCGCCCATTTTCTGCCACTGAAGACGCCGTAGTGGCCAACGCCGGCTTGCAAGTGGTGGGTTTTCATGTACAGGGGAATGCCCGAACACAAGTCATGCGCCGCCAAGGTCTGGCCCACGCCACAAATATCGTCCCGATCCCCTTCGATGGTTGTGAGAAATGTTTTCTTGATCGCCCTTGGATTGACCAATCGGCCCTTGTAGCTCAACGCTCCTTTGGGCAATTGATGGGTTTGAAACACCTTGTCAATGGTTTGCAGGTAAAAAGGTCCCGACAGATCCATGATGGCAAAGTACTCTTTGTAAAAGTCACGAATTTGATCTGCTTTTTCATGCATGCCTTCGACACGCAACTTGAACAAATCTTTGAAGGACTGTTGATGCCGCTCCAAATTCATGTTCATGAAGGCACTCAACTGAATAAAACCTGGATAAACACGCCGTCCGGCACCTGCAAACTGGGCAGGAACCACATTGATGAGATTTTTTTTAAACCACTCAAAGGGCTTGGATTGGGCCAATTCATTGACCTTTGTGGGATTGACTCGGGTGTCGATGGGGCCAGCCATCAAGGTCAGTGAAGCCGGAACACACGGGTCCTCCTCTTCGGCCAGCAAGCTCGTTGCAACCAAACAGGCCACCGTGGGCTGACAAATGCCCATCAAGTGCGTTTTAGGCCCCAAAAACTTCAACGCAACAATGATCTCATCGATGTAGCCATCAAAATCAAACTCACCCATTGACTTTGGAATATCCCGAATATTGAGCCAATCGGTGATGTAGACCTCGTGGTCTTGCACCAAGACTTGCAAAGTGCCACGCAAAAGGGTTGCAAAGTGCCCAGACATTGGGGCCACCAAGAGCACTTTGGGCAAGTGCTCTTTCGTGTCTTTTCTGAATTTGACCAAATGACAAAAGGCCGTTTGGTGGACCAACTCTTCTTGGATCTCCCAAGTCTGCCCCATCACATCCGTCACCGCCTGCAATTCAAAGGCCGGCCGCTTGTGGGTCAGCCCCATCAAGTCAATTTGCTCTTGATACGCGTGAAACTTGCTGAGCGAAGGGGACTCAATGCCTTTAAAAGTCTCAGACACAAAGAGATTGAACGCTTGCGACATGAAGCGAAACGACTCATTGGCATTGGCCAGGGTCTGGTAATTTTGATACATCACGATGATCCTTTTTTCTGCTGCCCAAATCGTGAACGATTGAAACAGCAGTCGCAAATCTTGTGCCATGGTGGCATATTTATTGCACCATCTTTGTCATTCACAAGGGGGAAGGAGCCATGGCCAAGACGACTTTGACAATCAGCAGCAAAAACTACTCATCTTGGTCACTGAGAGGATGGCTCATGGCCAAAATGTCAGGACTGGACTTTGAAGAGGTAAAAGTCTCGACCGACACGGCTGACAACAGGGCTGAATTGCTGCTCTTGTCTCCATCAATTTTGGTTCCAAGCCTTCATCACAACAAAATCAAAGTCTGGGACACGCTGGCCATTGGTGAGTATTTGAACGAAATCGCACCAAAACAGAATCTTTTACCCACCAATCCGGTGCACCGTGCCCATTGCAGGGCGATCTGTGGAGAAATGCATTCAGGCTTTACGGCACTTCGTTCATCTTTGCCCATGAACATCAAGGCCCGCATCCAGCTGACCCAAGTCTGGTCAAAAGCCCAACTGGACATCGACAGAATCCTAGAAATTTGGGCAGATTGCCTCAAAACCTACAAAGGGCCATATCTTTTTGGCAAAACCCCTTGCATGGCAGATGCCATGTACGCCCCGGTTGTGACCAGGTTTGCCACCTATGGCATCGCCCTGGCCCCCCTCTTTGAGCAGTACTCAAAACAGATCCTCTCGATGCCTTTTATGAAAGAGTGGACCGCCGATGCTCTGAAGGAGCCCGATGATATTGAAGAACTTGAAGTGGAGTTTTAAATGAACACAATCCGAGACTTTCAAAGTGATACCGTCTTCTCCCACGTCAAAGGGAGTGAAACACAATTTTTGCCAGGTGGCCTGAGGGACTTCTTTCTCTACAAGGATCTGGGCGTTGCAAAAGCCACGAAAGGACGTGTGATTGCGCATATTGCAAAAGCCAACATGCCCCCAGAAGACGGAACAGGTTGGCACTACCATGTTGCAGAGTTTCAAATTGTCTACATGCTCAAAGGGTGGGCCAAATTCATGTACGAGGACAAAGTCACCTTGGTCAGTGCAGGCGACTGCGTGCATCAAATGCCTGGCATCGTCCATTACCTCTTTGATTACTCTGCAGACATGGAATACTTGGAGATCGTAGGACCCGCTGATTTTGGCTCGATTGCTGTCGAGGGTCCTTGCGACGTACCTGGCGTTACCCCTTGGACGACCTGAAAAATTTAGCGTAATATTCGGGATGTATGAACACCATCACCTCCAAATCAGAGAGCTGCAAAACCTGTCAATACGTTTTGCATTCTGAGTCATCCAACACAGGTTTGAGGTGTGGGTTCGAGTATTTCAATGCCAGTTTGATTTTTCGCAAAGTCCGACTGATGACCTTTTACCCGGTCATCCATGACTACAACGTGTGCGAAAAATTTTCATACCAAGACCACAGCCTTAAAACCATTGACCCCTTATCGGTCTAATTGAAAAGGTGCCCATCCTTGGATGCCCTTCTTGCCTTGACGCTGATTTTTGCTTTGGCTCCAACTCGACTTCTTTTGAAAACACAGCGAGTTCAAGGTGCATTCAAACGCAATTTTTTATCCTGAACGGCAACAATCATGCGCTTGATCTGCGGCACACACGAGCCACAACTTGTGCCACATTTCAAATCGGTTTGTAAGCTTTGAAGGGCCTCAAGCGACGTGCACGAGGGCGCTTGCTGATGAAGTTTGTCGATGATTTGAGATTCACTCACGCCAATGCAAGTGCACACCATCTCCGACTTTGATCCCGTGTTCAAATCGCTTGTGCTGGGCGGTTTTCCTTGAAGCATGTAGCGTGTGAGTCCTTTGACGCTCAAATCTTGCCTGAGCAACTCACCTAGCCACGCTTCACCCGACAAGTTGCCCACGAGCATAAAGCCTGTCAACAAAGGATCCACTTGCTCGCTCACAATCATCGACCGCTTGAGCCCTTTTTGTGCATCTTGGTACTTGAGCACGCCAGGAACATCAAACGCCAAGATCTGCTCCACCTCCTCCACCCAATGGGATGGCGGCACTTGAGCGCAAGAGGCTCTAAAGACCAAACCCATGCGCTCTTGCCCAAAGGGCAAGCAAAAGGCGTGATCAAACCTCTTCATGATCGATTGGAGCGATGACCTTTTGCTTTGAAGCAAAGGCGCATCCACCCAAGACACTGCCAGCATCGACCAAGGCATCTGCGCTTTTGAAATGTGCACCGCCGCGTGCTTGAGCTCTGGTTGCTTGGACTTTTCGCAAAAGCTGGACGTCGTCAATGCGTTCACGCCAGCCAAGGCTTGTCCGTCGCTTGCGCGTCCACTCAAATACTGCTCGCCCCAGTGCATGGCGATGAAAGCTTGATTCAAACCCATTTCTGCAGAGGCCTTTGCATTGATCAAAATACTGCCTCGTTTGCTGCTGACTTTTAACAAGTCGCCATCCACCCATCCATTCCTCGCCATGTCTTCTTGATTGAGCTCGATCACCGGAGAGGAGACAGCACCAAACAACTTGCTCACCAAACCCGTTCGGCTCATCCCATGCCACTGGTCTCTTAGGCGCCCAGTGTTCAAGGAAAAGGGGTACTTGGACTCCCGGCTCTCTGAGGTTGGTCGATACTGCACGTTGGCAAATTGTGCTTTGCGTGTAGGGGTCTCAAACCGAAAGTCTTCATACAAGCGCTGCTGCCCTGTCTCAGCACCCAACTTAAAGGGCCACTGCTGGGGCTGGGCTTCAAGCTTTGCGTAGGTGAGACCCGTGATGTCCAAGTCCCGCCCCTGCGTAGACAAGCGGTGTTCGTTCCATATTTGCTCTGTGCTTTCATAAGGAAACAAAGACTCTTGTGAAGCCGTGCTTCTTTTAAAAAACGGGTTTGATTCCAGCGCACGGGCAAAACTTACCACAATCTGCCAATCGGCCTTGCTCTCACCAGGTGCGGCTTTGGCTGCTCGCACCCGAGAGATGCAACGCTCACTGTTGGTCACCGTGCCTTCCTTTTCCGCCCAAGTGCTGGCGGGCAGCAACAAATCCGCGTACTGCACCGTCTCCGTGTTCATGAAAGCTTCCTGCACAACGACAAACTCACAGCGCTCAAGCGCACGCCTGACTGTTCTTTGGTCCGGCATGGATTGCGCAGGGTTGGTGCAAGCAATCCACAAAGCTTTGATCTCCCCATCTGCTGCGGCTTGGAACAGTTCAACCGCGGTCTTCCCCGCTTTGGACGGCACATCTTTGACGCCCCAAAGAGATGCAACTTCCGCGCGGTGCAAGGGGTTGGCCAGATCTCTGTGTGCGCTGAGCAAATTGGCCATGCCCCCCACTTCACGCCCGCCCATGGCATTGGGCTGACCGGTCAAGGACAGTGGGCCAGCACCGGGTTTGCCAATCTGTGCTGTGGCCAAGTGCAAATTGATCAAGGCGGCATTTTTGTCGGTCCCAGAACTTGATTGGTTCAAGCCTTGACAGTACAAACTCAAGGTCGCCGTGGACTGCGCAAACAAACGCGCGGCCAAAAACAGATCTCTCTCCTTGATGCCACACAGGCGCGCCACATGCTGAGGTGTGTACTCCCTCAGTGTGGCCTTCAAGTCCTCAAAGCCCTGCGTGTACTGGGCAATGAACTCCGCTTTGATCCACCCCTCCCAGAGCATGATGTGCAGCATGCCGTTAAAGAGCATCACATCCGTGCCCGCTTGAATGGGCAAATGCAAATCCGCACCGCTGGCGGTGTCTGTCACCCGTGGGTCAACGACGATGATTTTTAAATCCTTGTTGCGCGCCTTGGCGCGCTCTATGCGCCTGAACAAAATGGGGTGCGCATAGGCCGTGTTGCTGCCTGCAATGAACAAGCACTGCGCGTGGTCGATGTCTTCATAGCAGGCGGGTGGCGCATCGGCGCCGAGCGTCCATTTGTAGGCAGCGACTGCGCTGCTCATGCACAGCCTTGAGTTGGTGTCGATGTTGTTGGTGCCAATCAAACCTTTGGCCAACTTGTTGAACACATAATAATCCTCTGTCAGCAGTTGTCCTGAGATATAAAACCCCACCGAGTCTGGACCATGTGCTTGGATGGTTTGGGTAAAACGATTGCCCGCCTCTTTGATCGCGTCCGTCCAATTGAGCCGCTCAAGTGGCCCGTGCTTGTGCATCCTTGCCATGGGGCTCAGAACGCGCGTGGCGCTGTGCCATTGAACGTTTGCACTCAAGTGCAAAGAAGAGCCCTTGCTGCACAAAAGGCCATGGTTCGCAGGGTGATCGGGGTCGCCCTTGACCGAGGTGATCTGCCCTTGACTCGACTCAATGATCACACCACAACCCACACCACAATAAGGACACGTTGAACGTGTGAGTTGCGCATTCATATCGGCATGGCCCATTCTTGTCCTCCCCTAGCTTTGATCAAACAAACTGGGCATCGGGCAGCATCAACTCGTTTCGATCCAAAAAAATCTCTTGGTCTTGGGTTTTGACTTGAAAGGTTCTCACTTGCCCCTCATCGGGGCTTTGAACCAGGCCCGTTGAAAGACTGAAGTTCCAATTGTGCAAAGGACACGCCACGGTTTCCCCAAACACCATCCCCTGACTGAGTGGGCCGCCCTTGTGCGGGCACTTGTCCAAGACAGCAAAGATGCGGTCCCCATTCGCTCTGAATACGGCCACCTCAGCACCATCGACACCCTCGGGGCGTTTCACGCGTCTGCATCCAAGCGGCGCAATGTCAGAGATGTGTCCAATGCTCACCCAGTTGGGCACTTGAGGATGTTGTTCATTCATGGTGTGTTGCTCAAAAATCTAATTAAATTTCAACGGCTGTGAATTGTCGCAAGTCCACCTGTGCTTTTTCAAAATCAAACCACGGATCGGGCTCACCATCCAAAGAGAATTTCAACCGCTCCCACAGCGCTTGTCGTGTTGTTGCGTCGTTCAAAATTTTCTCGCGAACATGCTCCATCCCAACTCTAGAGACATAGTGACAGGTCCTCTCAAGGTACCAGCCCTCTTCTCGGTAGAGTTGAAGAAATGCGCCGCTGTACTCGAGCACTTCTTGCGCCGTTTTGAGTTTGACAAAAAATTGTGCCACCTCTGTTTTGATGCCCCCGTTGCCCGCAATGTAGATCTCCCAACCGCTGTCCACCCCAATGATGCCAACATCCTTGATGCCCGCTTCTGCACAGTTCCTGGGGCAGCCACTCACGGCCAACTTCACCTTGTGAGGCGCATACATGCGCCACAAGGCTCGCTCCAAATCCTTGCCCATTTGCGTGCTGTCTTGGGTGCCAAAGCGACACCACTCCGAGCCCACACAGGTCTTGACCGTTCTAAGCGCTTTGGCATAGGCGTGTCCACTGGGCATGCCGATGTCTTTCCACACCCCGACCAGGTCCTCCTTTTTAACCCCCAAGAGGTCGATGCGCTGCCCACCGGTGACCTTGACCGTTGGGATTTTGTATTTGTCCACGACGTCGGCAATTCTCCTGAGCTCGGACGACGTGGTTTCTCCTGCCCACATTCTAGGAATGACACTGTAAGTGCCATCCTTTTGAATGTTGGCGTGACTTCTTTCATTGATGTAACGGCTTTGAGGGTCGTCCTTGGCCTGCTTGGGCCATGTGCTCAACAAGTAGTAGTTGATGGCAGGTCTGCAAGTCGCGCAACCATTTGGAGCTCGCCAAGACAGGGTCTCAAACACACTGGCCATGCTGATCAACTGCTTTTCTTTGATCGCTTGTCGAGTCTCTTGGTGTGAGAGATCTGTGCAGCCACAAATGGCCTTTTTCTTCGGCGTGGAGGAGTAATCTCCACCCGAAGTGAACATCAAAATTTGCTCAACCAACCCGGTGCATGAACCACAAGACGCACTGGCCTTGGTGTGTTTTCTCACCTCCTCCAAGGTAAAGAGTCCCTTTTCTTTGATCGCCTTGCAAATGGCGCCTTTGTTCACACCATTGCAACCACAGACCTCGTCCTCATCGCGCATGCTTTGCGCTTTGGAGTGGCCCTCGTGCCCCACATCGCCCAAGTTGGACTCACCAAACATCAATTTGTCCCGGATGTCGGCCACACTCGTGCCCTCTCTGAGCAGCTTGAAGTACCAACTGCCGTCCACGGTGTCGCCAAACAAGCACGCACCAATCAAGCGGTCGTTTTTGATCACGAGTTTCTTGTAGACCCCTTCATGGGGGTCGCTCAGCACAATTTCTTCGATCTCCGGATCTGCTGGCGTCGCTTTGGCCTGGGCACCTGGCGAGGCACTCAAGCCCATGAACTCGCCTGCACTAAAGAGATCGATGCCTGTGACTTTTAGTTTCGTGGAGGTCACAGAACCCGTGTAGCGCGCAATGCCCATTTGGGCCAAATGATTGGCAAGCACCTTGCCTTGCTCAAACAGTGGCGCCACCAACCCGTATGCAATTCCTCGGTGTGATGCGCATTCGCCCAAGGCATAAATTTTGGGATCGGTCACCGATTGCATGGTGTCACTCACCACAATGCCTCGGTCACAATGCAGTCGCATGCTTTGCGCGAGTGCTGTGTTGGGTCGAATCCCCACCGCCATGACGACCAAATCTGCAGCAATCAATTCACCCCCCTTCAAGGCCACTTGACAAACACGGCCTTGATCATTGCCGATCAACCTGTCCGTTTGCGCCCCTACCTTGAATGCCAGACCTCTTTGCACCAAGGACTTCTCTAGCAAGTTGCCTGCAACAAGGTCGAGTTGCCTCTCCATGAGCCAAGGTGCCACATGAATGACGGTGACTTGCATGCCCCGCTTCATCAGTCCGTTTGCCGCTTCAAGACCCAATAGCCCCCCGCCAATCACCACCGCATGGCGGTAGTGCTTCGCCGCTTCAATCATGGCCAAGGTGTCGGCAATGTCCCGGTAGGCCAAAACACCCTCTAAGTTCACCCCTTCAAGAGGCAACATGAAAGGGGTCGAACCCGTTGCAACGATCAAACGATCGTAGTGAGCTTGGAGATCGTGCCCCTCAGCATTTTTCGCGTACACGATGCGCTCGCTGCGGTCCACTCGAAGCACCTCAGCGCTCAAATGAAGCGCAATGTGGTGTTCCTCGTACCAACTCAAGGGGTTCAAAATGATCTCATCCAAAGACTGCTCACCAGACAAGACGGGAGAGAGCGCAATCCTGTTGTAATTGGGATGCGGCTCTGCACCAAACACCGTCACATCGTACAAATCCGGACTCAACTTGAAAAGTTCCTCCAAGCACCTGACGCCCGCCATGCCGTTGCCAATCATGACCAACTTGAGTTTTTCTTTGTGTTGCATCCCAGTCACTCCAAAAGATGATTGTTGCTGTGTACCCAGCAAATGTGTGTATTGATCATGCTTGCTTTTCAACGTGGGCTTGGCGTGTATAAAGAAAATCAATCACTGACTTGCGATAACGTTGATAGTCCAAACTCTCAGCCATTTGAAGCCTGGATCTCGGGCGCTCGAGCTCGACATTTAATATCTCCCCAATGGTCGCTGCAGGTCCATTGGTCATCATCACGATCTTGTCCGACAAGAAAACCGCCTCATCCACATCGTGGGTGACCATCACCACGGTGCTCTGGGTCTGCGCCACAATTTGCGTCAACTCGTCTTGCAATTTGGCTCGGGTCAGGGCATCCAAGGCACCAAAAGGCTCATCAAGCAACAAAACCTGAGGCGCCATGCTGAGCGCTCGAGCAATGCCCACGCGCTGCTTCATGCCGCCTGAGATTTCACCGGGACGTTTGTACATGGCGTGGCTCAGGCCCACCATCTCTAGGGCCGCTTGTGTTCTTTCCTTGAGCTTCGCCTTGGGCTCAGCACTTTTGCCTCCCACGCGCGCAGAAGACCCAAACACCCGCTCAACGGCCAAGTACACGTTCTCAAAACAGGTCAACCAGGGCAAGAGTGAATGGTTTTGAAACACCACCGCTCGCTCAGGGCCTGGCCCAGTGATTTCTTTGTTCGCACAAATGAGTGTGCCTTGCGTGGGCTGGGCCAAGCCGGCAATCAAATTCAGCAAGGTTGATTTGCCACACCCAGAGTGTCCAATCAGGGCAATGAATTCACCTTTTTTGACCGTTAAATTGATGTCTTGAAGGGCCACAAATTCACCCTTGGCCGTGGCAAAGGATTGGTGAACACCTTGAATTTCAAGGAATTTTTGATCGTTGTGTTCATTCATGATGTGGGTCTTTTATTGTTTGACATCGTCAAAGGTGAAAGCGGATGCCAATCGGACCAAGGCGGCCTCCAAGATCAAGCCCACCACACCGATCACAAAAATGGCAATGATGATGTTCTTGACATTCAAGTTGTTCCACTCATCCCATACCCAAAAGCCAATCCCAACACCACCGGTGAGCATTTCTGCCGCCACGATCACCAACCAAGCCGTGCCCACCGACAACCTCACGCCTGTGAGCATGTAAGGCAAAACAGCCGGGAACAAGATCTTGGTCATGATCTTCCATTCGGACAAATTAAGCACCTTCGCAACGTTCATGTAATCGCTCGGCACCCTTTGCACGCCCACGGCAGTGTTGATGATCATGGGCCAAATGGAGCAGATAAAAATGGTCCAAATCGCTGCAGGATTGGCGCCCTTGAAGACCAACAAGCCAATGGGCAACCAAGCCAAGGGGGACACAGGGCGCAACAAACTGATCAAGGGGTTGAACATTTGAGAGGCCCATTCAAAACGCCCAAGCACAAAGCCAGCAGGAATGCCGACCAGGGCCGCCAAACCAAAGCCCAAAGCGACACGCTTTAAGGAGCTGTAGATGTTCCAGCCAATGCCCTGGTCGTTGGGCCCATGGCTGTAAAAAGGATCGCTGAAAATGTCCTTGGCTTGCAAAAAAGTCGCCCAAGGTGTCGGGAAGGTGTTGCCACTTTTGATGGAGACAAAGGACCAAATCACGATCAGCACAGCAAAACCAATCAAAGGCGACACCCAACGCAAGAAAAAGGCTTTTTGCGCCAATCGCCTGCTGCGCTGACGCATCAAAAGGTCTCTTGCATTTTGACGGGTGTCTGGCTCGAGGTTTGGATCGTCTGAACCTGGGGGATGAAAGACTGCGCTGACCATGATGGGCTTGTCCTTTAAGCGTGAATGGCAAAACTATCGGCGTACTTCTTAGGATCCTTGCCATCCCAAACGCCCCCATCCATGAACTTGCTCGTGCGCATCAAGTCTTTGGGCACGGGCGTCTTGGTCATCGAGGCGGCGTCCTTGTAAACATCCACTTTGTTGATTTGCTTGGCAACCGCCATGTAATCAATGTGCTCTTTGATCAAACCCCAGCGTTTGTGCTGTGTCAAGAACCACATGCCATCCGAAATGAAGGGAAAATTGGCCAAACCGTCGTCATAAAACTTCATGAAGTTGGGATCGTCCCAAGTCTTGCCCAGACCGTTTTGATAACGACCCAAAATGCGTTGATTGATCACATCCACCGACGTGTTGACATACGCTTTGTCGGCAATGGTTTCAGCCATTTTGTTCTTGTTTTGAAGGCCCGCATCGATCCATTTGCCAGCCTCTAAAATGGCCGCCGTCACCGCTCTTGCCGTGTTGGGGTATTTGGAGATGAACTCTTGGGTGGTGCCAAGCACCTTTTCTGGATGGTCCTTCCAAATGTCTTGTGTGGTGGTGGCTGTGATGCCAATGCCATCGGCAATGGCTCTGTGCCCCCAAGGCTCTCCCACGCAGTAACCGTCCATGTTGCCAACACGCATATTGGCCACCATTTGTGGAGGCGGCACGGTGATCACTTTTGCGTCTTGCAGTGGATTGATGCCATGAGCGCCCAACCAGTAATACAGCCACATGGCATGGGTACCCGTTGGGAAGGTTTGTGCAAAGGTGTACTCGCGTTTTTCTTTTTTCATGAGCTTGGACAAGCTCGCCCCATCGACCGCACCACTGTCAGCCAATTTTTTCGACAAGGTAATGGCTTGACCATTTCGGTTCAACCCCATCGTGATGGCCATGTCTTTTTTAGGTCCCGCAATCCCTAAATGCACGCCATAGACCAACCCGTACAACACGTGCGCAAAGTCAAGCTCCCCACTCACCATTTTGTCGCGCACACCCGCCCAACTGGACTCTTTCGTGGGCACGATCTTCACGCCGTACTTTTTATCAAGCCCAAGCACCGAAGCCATCACCACGGAGGCACAGTCGGTCAATGGGATGAAGCCAATTTTGACCTCCTCTTTTTCAGGTTTGTCTGAGCCTTGTGCATAGACCGCGGCTCTGAGCGCGGGATCAATTGCCAAAGCCCCAACGCCTGCGGCTTGTAAAAGTGTTCTTCTGCTCATGGTGGGTTTAACGCTGTCGTTCATTTGTCACTCCAAGGTGAACTGGCCACAAAAAAAAAGACGCCTAAAACAACCGAGGGGCAAACCCCAGCGTTTAGACGTCTTTGTCTTGACACATTGACCTTCGTTGGCCAAGTGCGAGAACCTTCATTGATCCTCTGACCTGTTTATGCAAGACACGTGCCCAAGCCAATCCACGGATTGAACACAGCAATCAGGACTTGTTGATTCGTAAATCGAAATAAAAAGAATTCATTTCTTTGTTCAAGCTTTGTGAGCCAAAAAGCCACAAACATAGAAATGCACCAATTCGGAGCTCCACTTTGGTGCATCGCACAAAATTGGACCGGACGGTTTTAGATCAAAAGCTCTTCAATGTCCACAATATTTTGGGCCAATTGTGTGATTTTGAGGCCGCGGTTCATGGCAATTTTGCGCATTTTTGCGTAAGCCTCGGGCTCGCTCAAATGGTGTTTTTGCATGATGAGTTGCTTGGCTCGGTCCAATACACTTTTGCTCTCAAGCGCGCGCTTGGCAAGACTCAGCTCTTGCCGCAAGCCCTCCTCATGCCGAAAGCGCGCCAAAGCGACTTCCAAAATGGGGCGGATGCGGTGGTGCTCCATGCCAGAGACCACGTAGGCGCAAACGCCCTTGGAGAACGCATCGCCCACGAAAGAGGTGTCTGCGTCATCGGTGAACATGACAATGGGGCGGCGCTCATCACGGGTCGCAAACACGACATGCTCCAAAGCGTCTCGTGCATCCGACTCGGCGTCGACAATGATCAAGTCGGGCTGCAACTGCTCAATGCGCTCAGCCAAAAACACATCTGGGGGCAAGGTGGCCACCAGATTAAAACCACTCTCCAGCAAGCCAATTCTCAGCGTGTTCGAACGCTCAATCATCTCTTGTTGCGCATCCAAGTCGTCCCCCTCGGGCAACAAGTCGGTCGCAACAACAACAATTCTTAACGCTTGTGGGGTGTTCAAATTTCTACTTCAAAAGGGGACCATCAAAGCGGTACAAGCAATTTCACGGCCAAAAATGAAAAAAGCTGCAAACAATCCATCCGACTTTTAAAAAGTCGCTGTAGAACGTTCGCAGCCCAAGCGGGGCCCCACAGGACCCCTTGTTCAAATCAAGCCTGTTTGGGGATCAGAAATTTTTCTTCAAGCCCAAAACCAATGCTGAACCTGACAATTCTTTGGTGCCTGTACCAGGAAGAACGTAGTCACCATGTCTATTTTTGTAGTTGGTGCCCAAAACCGTTGCACTGATCACAGTGCCGTCAAGGTCTTTGTTCACAGCGATAGAGTAGTCGCTGTAGCTGGTTGCATTGTTGGCCACATATTGGTCACCCAAATGAGGCACCACGGTCAAGCCATTTCCCAAGTCAAGCGTGTAGCTCAAATCGAGGTAACGGCTGTTTTTAGAATTGTAAGCACCGAACAAATTGGTCATGCTGTTGGAGACTTTTGCAGCAAAAGGACCCGAGCTCAGGGCCAAATAAAGTTCAAAGGTGTTGGCGTTGACAGCACCAGGAACGGTGTTGAGTGTGTTGCCAGCATAGTAATACTGAAGACCACCCACGTCATAAGCAACGGCGTCGCTCAAATTGCCTTTGTAGCCACCGTAAACGTCAATCTCGATGGGGCCTTTTGCGTTGCCCTTTGGATCGCTGTCTTTGATCCAACTGATGTTGGACGCCCAAACGCCCACATAAGCACCGCTCTTGTCAGCGTAATCAAATCCACCTTGCACTGCAGGCTTCTTGGCCGTTTGTGCAATACCGCGGTAGCGGTACTCGCTGAACACGCCCAAGTTGTAAGTCAATGAAGACTCAGGCGCCGCAGGCGCTGTTTGAGCCATGGCACCAAAAGCCGCTGACAAAGTGAGTGCGAGAATTGTTTTTTGAAACGACATAGAAAACTCCATATTGATTTTGTTGATGAGCTAGTGTCTGAACCAGCTGTCCCACATTTTAAAGGCCGACCTATGGATTACCCTTATTAAAGTCGCTTAATTTATAAAATGTGTCATCAAAACGTCATTTGACAGGTTTTCTGAGCCATTCAAGCCTTTTTTGTCCTCTCTACTTACCTCTAAAGCCAAAAGTGACCCCTGAGGACCGGTCTTTACCCCCCCCAAGTAAATCCCTTGTTCTGTGCGCTTAAAGCGCCTGGGTGTGCGCCTCGGGTTTGCGCTCGCGCTAAACTCAAGCCTCTTTGAATGGCACGCATGCTGCACCCCCCTGTCCCAGAATTGAACCCATGATTGAACTGCCATTGGCGTTTGTAGACATCGAGACCACAGGATCGAATTTTGAGCAAGACCGGATCACGGAAGTTGCTGTCTTGACCCGTTCGCCCGAGGGGGTGGAGGGTTTTGAGCGGCTGATCAACCCTGAGTGCCCCATTCCAAGCTTCATCCAAACGCTCACCGGCATCACCCCTGAGATGGTTTTGGAACAATCCCCCTTTGAAGATCAGGCCAAAGCGCTGTTTGAACAACTCCAAGGCAAGCTGTTCATCGCGCACAATGCACGCTTTGATTACGGCTTCTTGAAAGCGTCTTTTAAAAGAGTGGGACTCGATTTCAAACCCAAAGTGGTGTGCACAGTGAAGCTCTCAAGGTACTTGTTCCCAGAGCAAAAACGCCACAATTTGGACACCCTCATCGAGGTTCACGGCCTAGAAGTCAGTTCGCGTCACCGGGCCATGGGGGATGCACATTTGCTCCTTCAGTTTTGGTCCCTGTGCTTAGAAAAATTTGGCCAAGACAAGCTCAATGAAGCGGTCGCTCACCAACTCGGACACGCCAGTTTGCCCCCCCACATCGACAGCGCCTTGATTGACAGCATCCCAGACTCACCAGGCGTTTATTTGTTCTACGGCGACAATGCATTGCCTTTGTACATTGGCAAAAGCAAACACCTGCGTACACGAGTGCTGAGCCACTTCCAAGGCGCACTCGGCAAGAGAAAAGAGATGAAGTTGTCTCTTCAAGTCAAGCACATTGAATGGATTCAAACGGCCGGCGAGTTGGGTGCGCTGCTCTTAGAGTCTCGCTTGATCAAAGAAAAGCTCCCGCACATGAACATCAAGCTCAGAAGAACCAAGGCGCTTTGTGCTTGGCAATTGAATGAAGACCCATCGGGCTTCATCAAGCCTCAATTGATCACGGCCAAAGACATGAACCTTGGCGAAGAGGAAAATATTTACGGCCTCTTCTCCAGCAAGCGGGCCGCCACCTCGGCCTTGAAAGGGCTTGCGAAAAAGAGCTTCCTGTGTGAGGGCATTTTGGGCCTAGAAAAACTCAGCAAAGATGCGCCTTGTTTTGGTCACCAAGTCAAACTCTGTGCGGGCGCCTGCGTTGGAAAAGAAGCCCCCGCCAAACACAATCTAAAACTATTGACCGCCATGATCCACCTGAAAGTCAGCACTTGGCCCTACAAAGGACCTGTGGGCATCAAGGAAATGGATGACGTTCATGTGGTGGACCAGTGGTGCTACTTGGGCACCGTCAAAAATGAAACCGAACTCCACGACACCCTTCATCAAGGCAAAGGAGATTTTGACATGGACACCTACCAGCTCTTAAAAAAGAGTTTGAGCCAAGCACGCCCTGAGAGCCTTGTCCAATTGAGGCGTCAAAGCGCGCATTGAACCCTTTGCAAGCTCACCTCTTTAACTGGCCACTTGGGGGTCTTGAAATCCATCTTTGCGATAGGTCAACACCAAGGTATCTCGGTGCCCCATCTCCTTGAGTCCCTGGATGGGCGTGGTCTCATGAATGATGCGGTGATCATCTAGGAGCAGCATCGACCAAGGCTCTTTGAGTGTGAACCTCAAACCCTCATTGCCAGAGAGCTCAAAAATTCTTGTCTCCCCCCCCTTGATGCTTTCTCGTGCCACCAAAATCACCGCCACATAGTCCACGCCATCGCGGTGAGCGCCCTCGGGTGTTGGGCGCCCGATGCCATCGACCGTGTTGATGCGAAATTGATGGGCTTCGGTGTACCAGGTCTGAGGGGCAGACAATTGGTCCAGTACAGCGCCCACGCCCCCAATCAATTGTTGCCAAACGGATGAACCACTGAGGGAAGCATCGATGGGCTCAAAGAGTCGCTCAAGGCCCCCGTGCAGTGCGTTGTAGTCAAGCGACTGCCAATGCGCTCGGTGGGGGACCAATTGCGAGGCACCGCCTTTGACCACCAAACTGTCGTGTCGACGAAGCCTGTATTTGCCCTGGTCTTTTAAAAATCGATCGGCAAGGAGCGCATTCCAATAAGGCCCCATGGCCTCTAAAGCCTCGTGCTCTGCCCGCGCAATGCGAGCCACCATTTGAGCCGGGACCAGACAAAAGCCTTGCTCAGTCATCGCCTGGGAGATGTCAGCCAAGGTGTCAACGGGGGGATGAAGGTGCATGAGAAACCAAACTTTTAAACGACCGTGAAATTTCAACAGGGATTCAACAGCGGGTTCGCCCTGACCCTTCAAATTAAAGGATTTGCGCTGTCACACGTTTGGAACTAATCAATGGAGATGAGCTTGTCCCTGGCCAGTGTAGACCATTGAAGCATTTGCTGCTTGATGAAACGCTCGGCCGCTTCAGTGTCGCCTTGAAACACCTCTCCTCCCAATTTGCCCACCCGCTCCTTAAACTCTTCGCGCTGTGAGACTTTGGCAATGGCTGCACTTAACTTTTGAACCACTTCTTTCGGGGTCGCAGCAGGTGCGAAAAGGGCGTTCCACTCATAAATTTCAAAACTCGGTATGCCCGCCTCTGCCATGGTGGGCACCTCTTGCAAAGAAGGCACACGCTTATTGCTGGTGACCGCCAAAGCCAAAAGTTTTTTTGACTCAATGTATTGAATGGTTGAACCCACACTGCCAAAAAAGACGGGAATTTGCCCACCCATCACATCGTTCAACGCCAGACCTGCCCCCTTGTAAGGCACATGCTGCATCTCAATTTTGGTTTTGTTCGCAAACAGCACACCCGCCAAGTGTTGAGCCGATCCATTGCCAGAAGAGGCAAAGGAGATGGCATTGGGTTTCGCTTTGGCCAGGGCGATCAACTCCTTGACCGTTCTCACAGGAAGACTCGGGTTCACAAGCAAGACATTGGGGTAAAGCGCCAAAATGCCAAGCGCTTTGAAGTCTCGCTCGGGCTGATAGGGCAAATTGGGATAGAGAGAAGGGTTGACCGAGTAAGACGACGCGTCGAGCATGATGGTGTAGCCATCGGGCGCGGATTTGGCGACCAAAGAGGCCGCAATTTGACCTGAAGCGCCAGGCTTGTTCTCAACCACCACGGGGGTCCCAAGGATCTGCCCCAAAGGCGTGGAGATCGTTCTGGCCATGATGTCAGCGGTGCCCCCTGGCGGGTACGTCACCACCAAGACGATGGGCTTGGCGGGCCAAGTCTGGGCAGATACACAAGGGGCCAACAGCATGCTGGAGAAAAAAGTGGCCAGCAAAAGCGAGCGATTTAAAAGACCAAGGATCAAGAGCAAACTCCAAACAAAGGGAATGGGGCAAATTAGGGTTTTCATATTATGTCGCAATTGCATTTGACATTACATTGATTCGGAGATTTTTAAACCCATTCTTAACCTTAAAAGCAGGAGCTCATGCACGTGAAATACTTAGCCCATCGGTGTTCTCTTTTTATCTCTTTGTGCCTCGTGGGGGCCCTGAGCGGCTGTCAAACCATGAAGGGACAAGAAAAAACCGTCACGGCGCCTGAGTCTCAATGGCAAGAGATCTCTAAAACCGGTCTGGTCTTTGCTGAAGGCGTTGTGGCCGATAAGACTGGAAAAATTTACGCCACAGACCTCACACGCACCTTCATCTTGAAAGAGAACAACCCAGGCGGGACCATCTATCAATACGACCCACTCACCCAGAGGACCGTTAAATTCATGGAGCCCAGCGGCATGGCAAATGGCCTGCATGTCGATAAAAACGGAGACCTCTTGATCGCTCAAGGTGACGATACGGGCGGCAGAGCACTGGTGAGAAAAAATTTGATCACCGGCGAACTTAAAACACTTGTTCGAACGTTTGAGGGCAAGCGCTTGAACGGCGTCAATGACATCACAAGCGATGCCCAAGGCCGCATCTACTTCACCGACGCGCGCTACGCACCTGGCGCAGAGGCCATCGAGTTGCCAAACAGCGTTTATCGCTTGGACAACAATGGGCAATTGACAGCGCTGGACACAGGCCTGTTTCGCCCAAATGGCATTGAGGTCTCCCCAAAAGGTGACAAGCTCTACATTTCTGCCACCAACTTCACCCGCCTGCCCATCAACCCTCTGGGGCCCAAGGTGGACCGTTTTGGCATCACGGCAGGCGGGGTCGTGGTCTTTGATCTTGATGCAAGCGGCCAGATCTCCAACGGCAAGCTGATTTTCAGAGACGATGAATTGGCAACCGATGGCATGACCATGGACAGCTCGGGCAACTTGTATGTTGCCTCTCACAACGGCAACGCCAAGGAGCCCAAATCCCGCGTTGTCGTGTTGTCCCCTGCTCACGAGGTCCTTCAAATCATTCCAACCCCACAAGGCTCGCTGTCAACGAATTTAGGCTTTGGTCGAGGCGCCCAATCTCATCTTTTGTTCATGAGCTCGGCGCTGCCTTGGAAAATTTATCAACTGCCTACCCTCCGAACAGGGCACTATTTCAACTGATAAAGAAGGAACTTCCCAATGGATCAAGCCGTCAACCCTCGTCGCTCCTTTCTTCACTCCGCCACCGCGATGCTCGCAGGTGCAGGTCTTGCACAAACCTCGGCCCATGCCGCCTCTGCGCATCCTGGCCCCTTGACCAAACGCTGGACCGAACAGCGCTGGACTTTGGACAACACGATCCGTGCGATCGGCATGGACTGGGATCAACCCAGGTCCATCTATCTCTCGGCCCCATGCGGTCCTCAGGCCGCAGGAGACTTCCTGATGGTCAGGCAACGCATCCAGAAATACGCCGATGCGGCGCCCGCATTTGAAGCTCAAGCCAGGCGTCGAGAAGCACAAGCCAAGGCCGCAGACGCAGCGGGTGAGACGGTCAACGCGCGAGACAACTACTTCATTGCAGCGGTCCATTGGGGTGCGGCCCAGTGGCCCATCGATGAAAACAACGAGCAAAACAAATTCTACAATCAACGCAAACGCGAGTGCTATCAACAATACGCCAAGCTCGCTGAGCACAAGGTCGAGGAAGTATGGATTCCCTTGCCTTCCTCCTTGGGCGGCAAATCGCTCCCCGCATGGCTGCACCTGCCCGCCGATTACAAGGGTGGCAAACTTCCCGTCGTGATCAATGTGCCCGGCATGGACAGCTTCAAAGAGATTGGCACCTCACTGTATGGCGACAAGTATTTGACGCGTGGCATTGCCGTGCTGAACATTGACGGGCCTGGCCAATACGAGTCGGCCGTATTGGACATTCACTTCTCCATGCAAGCCTGGATGGCAACGGGCACCGCCTGTGTCGAGTGGCTCAGCCAAAGAGCAGAAATTGACAGCAAAAAAATTGGCATCGCGGGTGGCAGTTTTGGCTCCTTCTTCTCAACCATTGCTGCAGCCAATGAGCCACGCATCAGCGCAGTGGCCGTGACCTCTGTGTGCCATGAGCCTGGGTTTCACACCATCTTTGAGGAAGCATCTCCCACCTTCAAGATGCGTTTCATGTACATGTCGGGCTTCACGGATGAAGCCAAATTTGATGCCTTCAGAAAGACCATGACTTGGGAAGGTCACACGATCAAAATCAAACAACCTTACCTGTGCTTGGCAGGCGAATCGGATGAGCTCTCCCCCATCGAGCACACAGAGCGACTCATGAAAACCTTGCAAGGCCCCAAAAGACTCTTGGTCTATCAAGACTCAAGGCACTCTGTGGGCAACGTCCCCGCCGCCTATCTCGGCCCCAATCCTGCAACGCATGTGGCAGAGTGGATGCTGGCCCAATTCCAAGGCAAAACCTTCCCCAGTGAGCGTTGGTTCATCACCTCAAGCGGACAGATCAACAAGGTCCCCTATTGAGAACACCCGTTGAAAAATACCGTTGGATCAATAAACTCTTTTGGGTGAACCCCAGACCCTGTGATTCGAACAAGGGCTTTTGAACAAAGCCTCCTCTTTATTTTTTTACAGATTGATCATGAGCGCTCGCCCGAAAAAGAAAGTCATCATCACCTGTGCCATCACGGGGGCCATCCACACCCCAACGATGTCACCACACCTGCCCATCACATCAAAGGACATCGCCGAGCAAGCCGTTGAGGCCGCGCGTGCCGGCGCGGCCATTGTGCACCTGCATGCCCGAGACCCCAAAGACGGCAAGCCCCTGCAAGAACCCGCTGCCTTTCGAGAGTTTGCGGTCCCCATCAAAGCGCAAAGCGATGTGGTGTTGAACTTCACCACGGGAGGAGCGCCCACCATGGACATTGAAGAGCGACTCCAACCCGCCCTTCAACTCAAACCCGAGGTGGCCTCATTGAACATGGGCTCCATGAACTTTGGCTTGTACCCCATGGTGGGACGGTTTAAAAATTGGAAACACGAGTGGGAGAAGCCGTATCTTGAAGAGTCGGATGGTCGCATCTTTAAGAACACCTTCAAAGATATCCAATATATTTTGGAGAGTTGCAAAGCGAACCGAACGCGTTTTGAGATTGAGTGCTACGACATTGGCCACCTCTACACGGCAGCGCATTTCTTGGAGCGACAAATTCTTGAACCCCCGCTTTTCATCCAGTCTGTCTTTGGTATTCTTGGTGGGATTGGGCCACACCCGGAGGATGTGATGCAAATGAAGCGCACCGCGGACCGCTTGTTTGGAGACGATTATGTTTGGTCCGTGCTTGGCGCTGGGAGAAACCAAATGCCCATCGCGACCATGAGTGCAGTGATGGGCGGCAATGTGAGGGTGGGCCTTGAAGACTCCCTGTGGGAAGGGCCTGGACAGTTGGCCAAAACCAATGCCGATCAAGTCAAACGTATTCGCACCATCATTGAGGCCCTGTCTTTGGAAGTGGCAACCCCAGACGAAGCCAGAGAGATCTTGGCGCTCAAGGGGGGCCACAACGTGGGGTTCTAAAGCCAGTGGCTTCGTGCCAAGCCGCTGCCTTTTTACCTTGGAAAAGAAGACGCACCGTGTTGCGGACTCTAAATGCGTGATCCCCGCCAAGCCCTCAGCCCAGAGGCCTTGGCCCTCAACTGTCGCCAAGTCCAATCGGAGCCGGGGCGTGGTTGGTGATCTTGCTAAACAAATTTTGATAGACACTGTCAACCGAGTGGCTGAGCCAAGGGTCGCTGTTGTCCTCAAAGGCCTCGTCCATCAATGACCACTCCTCGTCATCCAACACCTTCAGGGCCTTGGGAATGATCAAGGAGTTTTCAAGCTGCAGGTGGTGCAAATAAAAGTCATAGTACTTTTTGGCTGCCGACCTAAATTCCGCTTGGCAATCGTCTCCAAGAATTTCCCAACGCAGCAACAAATGCTGCAGCTCTCTGATTCTGTATTCCCCCACCTTGTGATCGAGCTCAAGTTGCTCAATGGTCTCCTTGAGCTCAGGCGCCTTTTTTAACACCGGCGGAAACAAGTACAAATTCTCTTTGGGATGGTGCTGCTTTTCTGGGAATTCATCAATGTAGAAAAGCATGGCGCGCAGCACCTCAAAAAACAAGGGGCGATTGCCTTTGGGCCCTCGCCTCTCCATCATCTCAATGGAGTAAAGCATTGCAGAAATGGTCGCATGCTCTTGATTGATGATTTGTATGGATTTGTGGTTCATGTTCAAGCTTCAAAAAAAATGAATTCCCAATGCGCATATTTTCAGTTGGAAGGGCAAGATTTTTATTGATTTAAATCAAGCCTTTGAAAAACTCAAAAGTTTATGATCATTTCAATATTCATCAACTCTTTATGAGCACGACCATGCAACACAAACCTATCTATGGAACCACCTTGTTTGACGGTGAACAGGCTCAAAAGGGTTATCAATTGAACAAAATGTGTTTTTCATTCAACGCCTTGGTCAACAGGGAGGACTTCAAAAGGGATGAAAACCAATACATGGAGCGCTATGCCTTAACGCCTGCTCAAAAGCAGGCCATCACCGCCAGAGATGTTTTGGATTTGATCCGACAAGGCGGCAACGTTTACTACTTGGCCAAATTCGCAGGCATTTTGGGTCTCGATGTCCAAGACTTGGGGGCGCTCCAAACGGGTATGACACGAGAAGCCTTTTGCAACAAATTGCTAGAAGCAGGGAGGGCATAATGGCTGAAATACTTGGCATGGTCACCACCTCTCACGTTCCCTCCATAGGCAACGCCATTGCAAGAAACATCCAACACAATGCATATTGGGGGCCCTTTTTTGATGGCTTCAAACCCATTCAACATTGGCTCAATGACCACAGACCAGATGTGGTCGTGGTTTTCTACAACGACCATGGGCTGAACTTTTTCCTAGACACCATCCCCACGTTCTCCGTTGGTGCTTGCAACCAGTACACCAATGAAGACGAGGGCTGGGGCATTCCAACTTTGCCGCCCTACAAGGGAGATGCAAAGCTGTCATGGGAAATCATTGAGGGTTTGGTACAAAGAGAATTTGATGTGGCCTCGTGTCAAGCAATGAAGGTCGATCATGCGTTCACGCTTCCCTTAAAGTTGCTCTGGCCAGATGAAGCTGTTTGCCCCGTCATCACGATCCCCATTTGCATCAACACGGTGCAATTTCCCCTGCCCAGTGCAAGTCGCTGTTACCAATTGGGCAAAGCCGTGGGCGAAATCATTCAGTCAATGGACTCCGATTTGAAGTTCTTGATCATGGGAACGGGCGGACTCTCTCATCAATTGGACGGCGAGAGAGCGGGCTTTATCAACAAACAGTTTGACCAAGAGTTCTTAGAAAGCATGGTCACACACCCTGCCTGGGCCACGCAGTTCACCAACCACGAGCTCATTGAACAAGTGGGCACTCAAGGCATTGAACTCATCATGTGGTTGGCAGCAAGAGCCGCCCTTGGCGGTCACGTCAAACCCATCTCTACAACCTACCATGTGCCCATTTCCAACACGGCTGGGGGCATCATGTTGCTTGAAAATTTGAACTAAAAAACAAAAGAGGTCATTGGTACTACTTTACTTTATAGGCAAGCATTAATTTCAGTTTAAACAACATGCATGGAGAAGTAAAAGGACGCCAAACAGATGAAATAGAAAGAAACATTGATCTGGCTCAATGTATTGAACAAATCAAAAATGGATACTGAAAGCATGAAAATTGATCAAAAAATGCATGCGCCAACGGATGAGCTCATCAGGCAATACGACATAGTTGGTCCAAGGTACACCTCCTACCCGACGGCGGACCGCTTTGTCAATGCATTCGATCACGACCAATACACCAATGCATTGTCTCTCAGAAGAAAAGGACTCACATCCAATGTTCTGCCGCTCAGCATATATATACACATCCCGTTTTGTGAATCCCTTTGTTACTACTGTGCGTGTAACAAAATCATCACCAAACACTACGATCGAGCACTCAACTATCTTGACCTTTTAGAAAAAGAGATCGCCTTACAAACCAACTTTTTAGGCCCCAAACAATCGGTCTCACAACTGCACTTGGGTGGCGGCTCCCCCACCTACATCAATGACGATGATCTGCATCAACTCATGATCACGCTCAGGGAAAAGTTCAACTTCACCTCAAAAGCTGAGATGTCCATTGAAATTGACCCCCGGACCGTTGACAAAAATAGATTGGTTCACTTGAGAGCGCTCGGGTTCAACCGAATCAGCTTTGGTGTTCAAGACTTTGACCCAGCCGTTCAACTAGCCATTCACCGTGTTCAACCCTTTGAACAAGTCAAAGCCTTGATGCAATCGGCTCGCAGCATCGGTTTTGAGTCCATCAACACCGATTTGATTTATGGCTTGCCAAAGCAAAGCCTTGAGTCCTTTGAGAAAACACTTGAACAAATCATTGAGATCAGCCCAGACCGCATCGCAATTTACGGCTATGCACATTTGCCTGAAAAATTCAAACCCCAAAGACGCATCAACACCGACGAGTTGCCCACTGGCGCTGAAAAAATTTCCATGCTCTCTAACGCCTTGAGCACCTTGCAGTCCCAAGGCTATGTTTACATCGGCATGGACCACTTTGCCAAAGAAACGGATGGCCTCACCATCGCGAAAAAAACGGGTCGCTTGCACAGGAACTTTCAAGGCTACAGCACTCAACCCGACGGGGATTTGCTCGCGTTTGGCGTGTCTTCCATTGGCAAAGTGGGCGCCACATACAGTCAAAACGCAAAAACGATTGAAGAGTATGCAGACTTGCTCGATCAAGGACAGATCCCCATCGTCAAGGGACTCAGACTCTCAAGAGAGGACTTGTTAAGACGTGCGGTGATCATGGCCATCATGTGCCAAGGTGAGATCGTCTATGAATCCATTGAGTTTGATTACCTCATTGACTTCAAACACACGTTCAAGCACGAACTGGAAAAACTCGAAGTTTTCCACGACCAGGGCATGGTTGTCATGGACGACAAAGGCTTCAAAGTCACCGAAATGGGATGGTATTTCGTCAGGGCCATCGCAATGCAATTTGACAAGTATTTAAATTTCGACTTCGAAAACAACAAGTTCTCAAAAATCATTTAACACAAAGGTGTACACCATGAAAAAAACAAAGGCCACTTTAAAAATCGCATTGTTGACGTCAACTTTTCTTTTATGCAATCTCGCGCAAGCTGTGGATGCCGAGGCCGCCAAGGCTCTCGCTCGCCAGAACAATTGCCTTAAATGCCACGCCATCGACAAAGAAAAAGATGGCCCAGCTTATCACGCAGTTGCTGAGAAGTTCAAAGGCAAGCCCAACGCAGAGGCCAGGTTGATCGAGCACATCACATCAGGTGAGAAAGCCAAATTTCCAGACGGTCACGAAGAGGAGCACAAAGTTGTGAAAACATCCCCCCCAAAGGACATGGAGCAAATCAAAAATTTGGTCCAATGGATTTTGTCTTTATAAATATCAAAAAAAAGTGAGATCGCTATGAAGCCAACTAAATTTCTCCTCATCGTGTTATTCATGCTCAGTGCAAGTGGATTCAACATGGGGTATGCGCAATCCCCGCAATTGCCAAATTTAGGTGAAACGGTTTCAAGAGAAATCATAGCCAAAGAAGCTTTAAAAAAGGATGCCGTTTGCACCAAATGTCACGATGAAAGTGAAACAGCGCCTGTGTTGTCCCTCTACCAAACAAAACACGGCTTAAGAGGTGACAGCCGAACCCCCACCTGCCAGTCCTGCCACGGCAGCAGTGAAAAACACGTCAAAGGAGACCCGGTCACGAAAGTGCGAGTGGCGCCAGACTTTGTGTTCAAGAAAGGCGCCTTCCCTGTCTCAGACGACAAAGAGAGGTCCTCTCAATGTTTGAATTGCCACAAGGGCACAAAACGCAACAATTGGGATGGCGCAGCTCACCAAAACAATGGGGTTGCTTGCAACAGTTGCCACACAGTGCACAAACCACAAGACAAAGTGCTCAGCAAACTCTCACAGCCTGAGGTTTGCTTTAATTGCCACAAAGAGCAACGCGTTGACAGCAAAAAAATCTCCCATCACCCCATTCAAGAGGGCAAAGTCTCCTGTGCGGACTGCCACAACCCACACGGCTCTTCTGGTCCTAAATTGATGAAGAAAAACACGGTCAACGAAACCTGTTTCCAATGCCACGCTGAAAAACGCGGCCCCTTCCTCTTTGAACACCAACCCGTGGTGGAAGACTGTGCCAATTGCCACAACCCGCATGGCTCCAACATCGCGCCTTTGCTCAAATCACGTGCACCCTTCATGTGTCAAGAGTGTCACGATGGCCCTCATGCCAGCCAAAGCCCAGTGGGCCCCTCTGCTGCGGGCAAGCAAGCTGGATTGACAGCGGCGCCCAACAAAAATGTGGTTGGTCGAGCATGCATGAACTGTCACTCCATGGTCCATGGCTCCAACAGTCCTGCTGGCGGCTACTTACAACGGTAAAGGAACAGGTGAAACATCATGAGAAATCTAAATTCAAACCAACTCTTCAAAAGAAGTGCAATCGTTCTGGCCTTGGCTGCCTTTCAAACCGCTGTCTTGGCCAATGACGAGGAGACCGCTTTAAAGCAGCCCACCAATACCATCGAGACCGGCGTGGTCAACACCTCTCAAGACTCCTCAAAATTTGGTGAATACAACGGACTGAGCAAATCGGGACCTCACTTTATTGGCAACGTGCTCATCAAAGGTGGGGATGGATACAAGAACAATGAAAACGGCGGCATTCGCCGCTGGACGATCAATGGCGAAAATTTGGGGCTATCCAACCGCTCATTGAACCTCTCTGTGGGTGACCAAGGGGATTGGACCTTTGGCAGCAAATACGATGAGTTGCACCACAGTTTGTCTGACACCTATCAAACGCCCTATTCTGGCGCCATGGGCGGTAATCAATTTTATTTGAACAAAAGCACAGTCGATACAACGGTGTTGAGTTCTCTGCCCCCGTTGACCACCATGGGCATTGAAAGCATTCGAAAAAATTCAAACCTTTACGGCACCAAAGTGATTGATCACTTTTGGGACATGAATTTTGACTACAACCATTTGGAGCAGTCTGGTGCCAAACTGATGGGCTTTGGATCGGCCAAGAATGGCAATGAAAAAGGACAAGGCGTCTCCATACTGCCCAACCCCACAAGCTCGAGAACAGACACCTTGAATTTGGGCTTGAATTACAAGTTGGATGACAAGTTCTTGACCTTTGGCTACTTTGGATCCTTTTTTAGAAACAACTTTGATCGCGTGACCTTTAGCACCTTTTACGGTGCAAACGACACCCAGAACATGAGCACCATGCCCAGCAACAACTTCAACCAGTTGATTTTGTCTGGCGGCATGAAAGTGACACCAAAGACCAAGTTGTCCAGCACGCTCTCTTACGGATACAACACACAAAACGACCCCTTTGTCGTGGACTCCTTCTCTATGCTCAACCCCAACCTGTCGGCCCTTCCCAGACAATCCTTGGGTGGTGTCGTAGAGACTTACCATGCAGATCTGAAATTAAGCAACCAGTATTCCAATGATTTGAACCTCACGGGAGGTGTCAAGTTTGATGAGCGCAACAATAAAACGCCATCCAGCATGTACAACTTTCACTCCATCGATGGCGGCAACGATGCCTTCTACCCCAACACACCCATCAGCAATAAAAAGGGCTCCCTCGATCTGGCCTCAGACTACCGGGTGAACAAGGGCGAGTATGTGCGACTGGCCTTCAACCACGAAAACATCGATCGTTGGTGCAACAACTACGCAACTGGCGTGGGTTACCCCGCAGGCTCAAACTGCGTGACGGCCAAGCAAAGCAAAGAGGACAAAATTGACGCCACGTATCGTTTCAGCGACGGAGATGGTTTGAGCTACAAAGTAGGTGCTGGCTACGCTGCCAAGCAAGCCACCTTTGACCCCAATGCAATCGCCGCGTTCATTGGTCAGTTGGGCAGTTACAACTACACCAACACCTTCAACAACACAGCCGCCTTGTACACCAAGGGCTTGAACGGTGGAGACTTTCCTGGCTTTTATCCTTTCTTTGATGCATCCAGAAAACAGCAGTTCGTCAAAGCCGGTACCAACTGGGAGGCCAATCAAAATTTGAGTTTCGGCATCAACGGAAAAATCTCCAAAGATGCCTACAACGACTCCACCTATGGTGTTCTTGGGGGCAACTCACTCAGCATCAACTTTGACTCCGCCTACAACTACAGCGAATCAGGTCAGGTCAACATTTATTTAAGTCACCAAAAACGCAGTCGAGACATGACCGACTACTACTACTCTTATAGAGCGGTGAGCAGCACCAATCCGACGGCTTACTTGGGCGGCAAAGGTTCGTGGAGCAACTCGCTCACCGATGTCGACGACTCTTTGGGCATTGGCTTCAAACAAGGCAACTTGATGGCGGGCAAATTGGAGCTTTCTGGTGACTATGCGTACACAATTTCCACCAGTTCCTACAACACCGCGGTTGGCAGCGATTATGTGGTCTATGCAAACGCCGCCGCCCAAGCATCCAACACCAGCACGTCGTGCTCACTGGCCAGTGTATTGTCTTGCGGCGCACTGCCTGACATCAAAACAGTCATCGCACAATTCAAACTCGCTGGGGTGTATGCCGTGGACAAAGAAACCAAAGTCTCTGTACGCTACATGTACAGCAAATTGAACAACACAGACTACTACTACAACGGCTATCAAACGGGCATGACGCCCTCTACCTTGATGCCCACCAATCAGCAACCCGGTAACTACAGCATCAATTTGATTGCCGTGAGCTTGATTCACAGTTTTAATTGATCTCAAAGGGAAGAACATGTCTGAACCCACTGGCCGCATTTCTAGGTTCATCACTTTCATCAGAAAGCCAAGCGCCAAGTATTCGATATTGGCCATATCAAGTGTTGGTTTTTTTGCCGGCATCATCTTTTGGGGAGGATTCAACACAGGGCTTGAGATGACCAACAGTCTTGAGTTCTGCATTTCCTGCCATGAGATGAGGGACAACGTCTACGCAGAATACAAAGAGACCATTCACTACAGCAACCGAACCGGTGTGCGTGCCATTTGCTCAGATTGCCATGTCCCGAAAGACTGGACGCACAAGATGATCAGAAAGTCCAAAGCCAGTTTCGAGGTCTTGGGCAAGCTCATGGGCAGCATCGATACTCGCGAAAAGTTTGAAGCCAAACGGATCGAACTGGCAACCCACGAGTGGGACCGCATGAAAGCCACCGATTCACGCGAGTGCAGGAACTGTCACAGCTTTGAAGCCATGTCGCCTGAATTGCAAAAGCAAACCCCCTACAAGAAACACATGAAAGCACGCGACGAAGGCAAAACATGCATTGACTGCCACAAAGGCATTGCTCACCACTTGCCCAAAGAGTACGAAGATCCAGACGAGTGATATTTTTGAGTCGCGGGAACTGTTTGTTCAACCAGGCGCTTGAATCATGAAAAATTTGCCCCCTCCCCTTGAGATGTTTGAGTTTCTTGATGAGACACACAAAGAGATTCAAACCCGAATCGCTCAACTCAAAGACATGGTTCAACTCGTGACCCAGGGCAGCAGACAGGAGCTTGACACCAAAAAGCTCAATGCCATTTGTAACTTCTTTGATGCCTCCGTTAGACTGCATCACTTGGATGAAGAGCGCCACGTGTTTCCCGCTTTGATCGCCTCAAGCGACGAAAGTACCATTGCCATCACGCGACAACTTTACCAAGACCACGGCTGGCTGGAGAGCAACTGGATGGAACTGGCCCCCATGCTCAAGGGCCTCATTCACAACAACGTCTGGTTCAGCGAGGCAGCATTGCAGCACGCGTTTGATATTTTTTCAAACTTGAACTTAGAGCACCTCCAACTCGAGGAGTCGATCGCCTACCCCAAAGCCAAAGCATGCATCTGGACCTGGGACGCGCCCGGCATTGGGCAAGAGATGTATCGCAGAAAACGCCTTCGAAACAACACATCTTTGCCAGCTTGAAATCAGTTTTTCCCTTACATAGCGCCACTGATTGGCGCTTTTTCATGAAATAGGCAGGACTTTCTTGGGCAAGATGTGTGCATTGAACAACAAGGCCGAGCACCCTCTTACAACTGAGCACATTGAAATACAATGCCTAACTTGTACACGCTCAAGCCCTCAACCATGAAACTTACACTTGCCTACTGCCCCATCGCTTGCTCCATGGTGCCCTATATCCTATTGAACGAGGTCAATGCACCGTTTGAGACTCGGGTGATCAATCTGGGCAAGGGTGAACACTTGAGCAAAGAGTACCTTCAACTCAACCCCAAAGGCAAAGTTCCCACACTGATCGTGGATGGTCAAGCCTTGAGTGAAAATTTGGCCATCCAAGTCTGGATTGCTCAGCAATTTCCAGCCTTTGAACTCTTGCCCCAAAACCCCATGGCCGCAGCCCAAGTGCTCTCCTTCATGTCATGGTGCAGTTCAGCCATCCACCCCAAACTCACCCAACAAGCCCGCCCTGAGCGCTATTGCGACCTGCCCGACTCGGCTGAGCGTGTGAAGGCATTGGGTTCAGACGCCTTGCTGGAGCTCTTTGACATTGCAGAGCACCAGATCAAAGACCGCGAGTGGTTTTTCGATCGATTTTCTTGTGCAGATGCTTACTTTTACTGGTGCTTTAGAAGAGGCTCCATGTTCAAAGGTGACACCTCGACTTTCAAGAACTGTGTGCGGCACATGCACCAAATGGAACAGCGGCCCAGCGTTCAAAAACTCTTGGCTTTTGAAAAAGAAGTCTTGCAGTCATTTGAATCCCTTTGAGAGCAGGCCTTCCTGCACGCCCTTAACATGAGGGCTCGCATCAAGCATTTCACCACCCTTTCACGCAAAAGAACGCCAAAAGGAACACCCATGTCGATCGGCATTCGAAGAGTCATCACAGGTCACGATCAAAACGGACATGCCATGGTCCACATCGATGAAGACATCACCAACGCGAGCTCAGGCCGGGTTGGTGTCACCTCCAGCGTGGCATGGTCAACCCAAGGTTTTCCCGTTGACAACGACCTCAACATTGACCCTACAAGTGGCGCCTATAAAACCACCCTGGACAATGGAACTATTTTTAGAATTGTTCGTTACCAACCTGGTGTTTTGCCGCGTAACCACCGCACAGACTCTATCGACTATGCGGTGGTGATGGCCGGACAAATCGACATGGAGCTTGACGAAGGTGTGGTCGTGACGCTCAAACAGGGCGACGTTTTGGTGCAAAGGGGCACGGTTCACAATTGGAACAACCGCTATGCAGAGGACTGCATCATTGCCTTTGTTCTGATCAGCGCCAAACCCGTCACCCTCAATGGCCAAACACTGAAAGCGCACGGGTGAAACCCATTACATCGGCTCTATTTTTGCAGCCCTAAAGGGCTCCTTCATTCTCAGGACTTCGTTTCTAAAAAAAGTATTGATTTCTTGCGCATTGCGGTTGTCGGGGAAGTAGCCATCGCGTTGCATCAAATTGGCCACATTGGCCACCTTGACCGCTTCACGAATGGATGCATTGAGTTTATCAATCACTTCATTTGGTGTTTTGGCGGGTGCAAAAAAGATCCCCCAAGAGCCTATGGGATCAAATGCAGGATAGGCCTCTTTTAGCAAAGGCACATCGGGCAAAGGTCCAAATTTCTTGCTGCCCGTGAAGGCAATGGGCCTGACTTTGCCCTCCAACACCAAGTTCAAGACAGACGGCGGCGTAGCCACCATCACTTGAATGCTGTCGCTCAAAAGCCCCGTCATGACCTCGGACGTCCCCTTGTACGGAATGTGCTCCATGTTGATGCCCGCATTGAGATTGATGGACTCACTGGCCAGATGAATGATGTTGCCAACACCGGGCGAGCCATACATGATGCGTTCTTTTTTGGCTTTTTCGATCAAATCACTGAGCGTGTTGATGGTGGACTTGGCGTTGACCAAAACGAGCATGCCATCCAAAATACCCACACTCGCAACGGCACGCAAGTCCTTTAACAAATCAAATCCAGGATTTTTATACACATAAGGCGTAGAGGAAATAGAAGAACTGGAGAACAAGAGCGTATAGCCATCGGGATTTGACTGGGCCACTGACTTGGCGGCAATGGTGCCATTCGCCCCCATCCTGTTTTCAATATAAATGGCCTGATTCAACTGAAGGGAAAGTTGCTGCGCCACAGTATGGGCCTGTATATCTGGACCACTTCCGGCAGCAAAACCGACCAACACTTTGATGGTCTTGTTGGGATAGTTTTGAGCACAACTCAAACTGATCAGACCAAAGCAAAGGCTTATAAAAAGACAGATTCGGACAGCTTTCATGTTCAACTCCTAAGTCAATTCAGATTCACAGGTTCACAGGGGCTTTACTCAAGCCTTTTTTTTAGATCCTCATCAAATTGTCCATCAATGAGAATAAATGCCACCAAACACGGCTCCTTTGAACGGTTGGTCCAAGCATGGTTGGTACCACATTGCACCAAGATGTCTCCCGCTTTCAGCAAGACCTCAGAGTCGTCAAGCAGCATGGTGATCTCCCCTGAGAGCACAATGGCGTAATCAATGGTCTCGGTTTGGTGCATCAGTGGGTGGCGGCCGTTTTGCGCAAAGGTACTGCCCGCTTTGTTGCCCAAAGACGCAAAAAGTTCTTGGGACGCAGAAGCATCTAGTTTATCCAAGCCTTCGTGATCGGGTGGGAAACAGTTAACGCGCAGCACTGTGCCGTGCTTCTCGGGCAACTGGCGCCTTGGTCCGCTCGTGGTCTCCGCAGTTTGCGCACTGACCACCGCAGGGGTTTCATGGGTTCTAAAGATGTCGGTGGAAAAATAATTGGGCCTCAATGGGACCGTGTGAACAAAGGGTGAGGGACCATCCGAGATCACAACCGCTTTTCCATTTTCGTCATGACCTGTCACAACTCTTCTTACAATGCCGTTCATGTTCTGTCCTTGTGTTGAATGTCTAATTTCAATATCAATCCAATGCGATGTTCTTTTCCTTGATCAACTTGGACCAGATCGCTGTTTCGGAATTGATCATGTTCGTGAAGCTTTGTCCACTGAGTACGAGAGGAACGGCACCCGCTTCTGCCAATCGTTTTTTAAACTCCTCGGTTTCAAATGACTTGCTGATCGCTTCTGCTATTTTTTGCGCACTTGCTTGTGGTATGCCCTTGGGACCCATGATGGCAAACCATGGCAAGATCTCAAGCCCCGTATAGCCTTGTTCAGCGATGGTGGGCACCTCTGGTAGCAGAGCGCTTCTTCGTCCGACCACCGCAATCATTTTGACTTTTCCAGTTTGCACGGAAGGCCTGGCCAAGCCAACACTGATGAACATGCCTGATATCTGACCGCCCAGTACATCCGCATACGCAGGCGTCGCACCCTTGTAGGGCACGTGCAAAAGATCGATGTTCGCCACATCCTTTAACAATTCAATATAGGCGTGAAGGATGTTGCCCTTGCCCGCAGAACCAAATGACAAAGGCGCACTTGAGGTCTTGGCCAAAGCCACCAATTCCTTTAAATTGTTCGCTGCAATATTTTTCGCAACAATCACACCAATTTCTGTTTGAGCAATGCAAACAATGGGCACCAAATCCTTGGCGGGATCATAGGGAATGGACTTGTCGATCAAGGGATAAAAGGTGATCATCCCAGAACTTGCAAAGAGCAAATTGCTGCCATCGGGTGAACCTTGTTTTAAAAGATTAACACCAACGGCACCATTGCCTCCGGCATGGTTCTCGGTCACAACCGTGGCTTTGAGGTGGGTGCGCAAAGCATCAGCGGCCAGACGGCCATAAATGTCTGTGGGCCCCCCAGCAGCCAGCGGAATGATGATGCGCATATTGCTCGGTAGGTTTTGCGCACCAGCATTAAGAAGGAGCAGCGCCAAACCCAGCAAGACCCCACATTTGAACACTCGATTCATATAGACCTCCATTTCACTTCAACCTCTTGGCAAGGGAACAGCACCTTCTGGAATGGGCTGCCTGATGGCGTTCAAAATGACCGACACAAAACCAAAATAACCAATGGTGGACAGCAAGTCCAAGGTGGTCAACTCACCAAATCTTGAGATGGCTTTTGCATATGTGACGTCGCTCACGTCTTTATCGAACAAAATTTCATGTGTGAACGCATAAATAAGCGACAAATCCGTGTTTTCTAAAGAAGGCCTCTCACCATTTCGAATGGACTCAATGATCGCGGGATGCAAGCCGAGTTCAAGCGCCAATTTGCTGTGTGCATACCACTCGTAATCGGCAGACCAAAATTTTGCAGTGATCAAAATTGCAAACTCACGGTGCAAGGGCTCAAGCGTGCTTTCAAATCGGATGCTATCGCCCAAGAGACGAACGCGGTCCGTGAGGGTTGGGTTTCGCAGCAGTGCATTGAACGGCCCACGCAGACCCTTTCTCGGGCCGTTGATCAGCGCCTGGGCAGCAGCTTGTTGCTGCTCGTTCATTTGTTCCAAGGGAATGGGTTTGAATCTTTGTGTCATGGGGCACCTTAAGTGGGTAACCAAGCCATCGGCGCTTGGTAAGCAAATTCTGTTTTTACATCAATCACAGTGGGCAAATGGCTTTGAAGGGCTTGCTCAAAAGCCTGTTGAAAATCATCGGCCTTCTCTACCGTGAGGCCCAAACAGCCGTAGGCTTGGGCAATTTTTGCAAAGTCAGTTTTTTCATAAACATAGCACTCTGATTTTTTGCCCTCCTCGCGACCTGCATAGGCGATGTTGAGATTCTTGAGACCTTGTGAGAGGCACTCGTTGTTGTTCACAATCACGATCACATTGAGGCCCATTCGCTTGGCTGTTTCAAGCTCGGGCAAATGGTAGGCAAAGCCCCCGTCTCCAGTAAAACAAACGACGGCTCTGTTTGGAGCTGCAGCTTTTGCGCCAATGGCGGCAGGGAATGACCAGCCCAAAGAACCCGCGGCTCTGATGTAGGTTTGATCCTCGTGGGTGAACTCCACATAGTTGCCTGTCCACAATGCCGAATAACCCGTATCGGCCACCAAAATGGCATCTTTGGGCAGCAATCTTGTCAACTCCGCGCACAGTCTTTGAGGTCTGATAGGGGCTTGAGCTCGGCTCAAGTCGGCTTGAATGTCTAGTCGCCACTGTGCAAGAAGGGCCGCTGAATGGTCCAACCAATCGGTGTGTTTAAGGGGCTCCATGACAGCGCACAAGTCCGTTAAAAAGCTCCTGATATCACTTTGAACCGCGAGGGTATGGGTGTAATTTCGACCAAGCTCTACAGGATCCATGTCCACTTGAATAATGGGCGTACCCACCCTTGGCAATTTCCAATTGCCCGTGGTGTGATCGCTCGTATTGCTGCCCAGATAAATCACCAAATCCGACTCATCCACGATGTGATTGCTGCAACTTCGTCCATACAAACCAACCGTTCCACGGTAATAAGGATCGCGCTCGATCATGATGGATTTGGCATCCAAGGTGGTCACCACGGGGGCATCGATTTTGGCAGCGAAAGATTTCAAGGCCTCGCGTGCGCCCGAGATCACCGCACCTCGGTCAACCACAATGACGGGCTTGATGGAGTTGTTGATCGCTGTCTTGCATTGTTCGATCAGTGCCAGATCGGGCCTGGGTCTAAAGGCGGGAAACTGCGCATGCACGGCATCCACAACCACCTCCTCACTCATTTCAAGCGGCGTGATGGCGTCCCCTGTGAAACCAGCCACGTCGATGTGAACAGGCCTTGGAGTGCTTGTCGTGGCCTCTCTAAAGGCTTGCCTGATCAAATGAGGCATTTGTTCGATGACCTCCATTTGTGCACTGAACTTGGTCACGGGTCTGAACAGTGGGGTGTGCTCCACCTCTTGGTATGCGTTCTTGTACTGCATGGCAGCCACATGGCGCCCGGTGAAAGCAATCACACTGGAGTGACCCAAATAGGGATCTTGCATGGAAGCCGCCAAATTGGCTGCACCCACCGATTGAGCCATGCAAATGCCTGGTTTGCCCGCAATTCGAGCATAACCATCCGCCATGTAACCCACACCCTTTTCGGAGTGACCCAGCACGCGAACAATGGAAGTGTCCTCAATTTCAGCCAGCATGCGGCGCAAAATCGCATCCATGAAAAAAATATGTGTCACACCATATGCTTGTAGCATCTGTGCGAAAAATGTCGCACCCGTTTTCTTTGAGCTCAAAACCGATTCTCCGTTTTTAAAACTTTGTTACTTGGTGAATGATCTTTTTTTGGGTCGAATGCGTGCGATAAAGCACTAAAGCATCGACAAAAACCCATAAAAAAGCGAGATCACCCAAACATGCAGCAACCTCGCTTTAACCCGTCAAATGAGTTCTCAAGAGACTGAACGAACAGCCCCTAAGGCGCCCAGTCCCTTTATTTCATCTGCAACAAAGGCAAGGTCTTGGGGTCTGGCGCAGCTGGCATGCTCTCAAGATAGGCATGGATATTGGCCAACTCTTCAGCCGAGAGAATTTTCTCGGAATAAGGTGGCATGGGACCCACCGTGTTTCGAATGAAAGCATTGAAATAGGCCAAGGGTTTTGGATTGGGCGCAAGCTTGAGACCTGCAACTCCTCCCTGACCTTGTGTTCCATGGCACTGCCAACAACCATTTTTCATGTAAGCCGCCTCTCCCTCCTTGGCAGTCGCAGCGTGAGACCATGGGGTCTGAGACAAGAGCACCAAGGCACCTAAAGAAAATGCAATGGATTTCATTTTTTTAACAGATACTTTCATCAATAATTCCTTCATTGGCTTGCGTTGCATTATCTAGGTTGAGTCCACACGTTCAAAAGCGCTGGGTGACCAGACTTGACCACCTCCACGGCTTCCTTCAGCGCTGGACCCAAATCCTCTGGGCGCTTAATGGGTCCCTTGGCCCACCAGCCCATTGACTCAGCCAATTTATGGTATTCAATGTCAGGGTTTTGAATGCTGGTACCAATGGGTCCCATGTCATTGCCGTTGTTGACTTTTCTATTTCTAAAGTTGGCCAACCTTTGCAAATGCATCACCTCTTGGTGATAGCCTCGGTTGTTGTGCATGACCGACAACAATGGAATCTTGTGGTGTGCCGCAGTCCATAAAACACCAGGCGCAAACATCAAGTCACCGTCTGATTGAATGCTCACTGAGAATCGACCCAAGTCACGGTTTGCAAGAGCAGCACCAACAGAGGCGGGCGCACCATACCCTACACCATAACCCCCTGAGCGACCCAACCACTGATAGTGCTTCTCAAACGGCCACAAACGGTTGGGCCAGTTGCTGACATTGCCTTCAGAGGCAACCAGTGACCAATCCAGATGCTTGATCGCGTGATAAATCTCCATAGAGAACCGCGCCGTGCTGATGGGGCTTGCATTCCAAGCCACTGCGGCTTGGGCTTGCGTCTTGGCAAACTCCTCGGCATAGGCCTTCTTTGCATTCTCACCACGCTTGGCAATTTGGTCTTTTTTGTCGTTGGGGATGGCCGATTTGAGCGCCTCAATCAAGGCGGGCATGGTCGCCTCCGCATCTGCGGGCATAGAGACGTCAATCTCTTGAAAACGCTGGAAATCTTGGTAATTGGCTTTGGTGATCAACTCAGCCGCATTGATGCTGATGAGCTTGGTGCCGGGCTTGATCTTGGAGGCCTGAGAGCCCGTGCCCTCGTTCAAGTGGTTGTCGGTGTACTGATTGACCGTGGCCCAAAAGTCAGACAACTCCAAGCCCAAAATCACATCCGCTCCTCCAATGACAGCAGCGGGACTGCTCAGATAATGGGTCCTTGGGAAGTTCATGCGACTGCCCTGATCCACCACACGTGCTTGCAAGACTTCAGCGAGCTCAACCAACAAACCCACCCCTTTGGGTGTTCTTGCACTGCGATCAACCACGATCACGGGGTTTTGAGCTTGGGCCAACAAACGAGCGGCCTCCTTGACTGCGCCAGAATCACCCTGAGGTGGGCTGCTTGGAATGTACCTAGGAATGGTGGGCATGAAGCCCCCCTTCTCTTTCACAGGCTCAGACTGCAAGGCCGCGTCCAAAGAAAACGCCACAGGCCCGAAGGGCGGCGTCATGGCAATTTTGTAGCCCCTGACCATGGATTGAGCAAAATGCTGCAATGACACAGGCGCATCGTCCCATTTTGTGTAATCACGCACAATGGCGCAAATGTCTTGTGCCGAGTGGAAGGTGGGCACACCAGGCGGACGGTAAGCTGCATCGGTGTCGTTGCCGCCCACCACAATGACGGGCACTCGATCGCACCAAGCGTTGTACATGGCCATGGTCGCGTGCTGAAGACCCACTGTCCCGTGACACAAAGACATCAAAGGCTTGCCCGACGCCTTGAAGTAGCCATGCGCCATGGCAACGGCAGATTCCTCGTGCATGCAACTGATGTACTCGGGCATGACATTTTGGCCATAGTCAATCAAGGACTCGTGAATCGCTCTGAAGCTTGAGGCGCAATTGGAAGGAATGTATTTGATGTCCAAGGTCTTGATCACGTCGACCATGAAATCTGATCCCGCCTTGCCGTGCACTCGGCCGCCAAGCTCAGGCGGCATGCCGCTTTCATTTCGTATGCCGTGGCCAGAGGGAGGCAATGCAGACGGCTTCTTGGGCTCAGCGGGCGCTTTGTCAGCGGCTTGGGCCACACCAGCAGCGGAAGCACTCATCACGCCAACGGCGCTGCTTGCCACCACGCTGTTCAAAAACTGTCGCCTGGCCAGTGTGTTTTGGGGTTCTTGCTTAGGCTCTTTTTTGGGCTCTTGCTTCATGTGCTTCCTACTTGTTTTGGGGTTCGCAAATCGGGCTCAACAACAAGCCCACTTCTTAGGACAGAACCATACCTAAAAGAAAACCGATTGACCACACGCATTTACCCTAGCCAAGACCGACTTTCCCTACAATGGGGGATGACTTTTATTCACAGCCCCCAAGTGCAGCGCTGTAGATTTGCACTTTTAAACGCTCAACAGAAAGATGCGCATGAACTTTGAATTTGAGGCGATGAACGCTGTATTTGCTTTACAAAAGGATTTATCCCGCAAAACCCCACCCACATCCCTATCGCAACGACGTGCCCAACTGCTCAAATTACTGGACGTTCTTGGCAGCAAAAAAGAGGCCCTTCAAGCGGCGATCAACGCAGACTTTCAAACACGAAGTGCGCATGAAACCTTGGCCGCAGAGATCATGACCAGCATGCAAGAGATCCACTACACGCTCAGACATTTAAAGAAGTGGATGAAAGACACCCCTGTGAAAGTACCTTATTGGCTTCAACCTGGGCGCGCCAAAATCAAACCCCAAGCCTTGGGATGCGTTGGCATCATCGTGCCCTGGAATTACCCTTTGTACTTGGCGATTTCACCGCTTTGTGCTGCACTTTCAGCAGGCAACCGCGTGATGATCAAAATGTCTGAGCAAACGCCAAATTTTGCGGCCTTTTTCAAAGATGAAATTGACAGCATCTTCTCCAATGAAGAGGTGCATGTGGTCAACGGTGAGAGGTCTCTTGGCGTGGCCTTTTCACAATTGCCTTTTGACCATTTGTTCTTCACGGGATCCAGTGCGGTGGGCAAAGAGGTGATGAAAGTCTGTGCAACAAACCTCACGCCCCTGACTTTGGAGTTGGGTGGCAAGTCCCCTGCTTTGATCACCCCAAAATGCAATCTTAAAGATGTTGCTCAAAAAATCATCTACGGCAAGCTCTTCAACGCAGGACAAACCTGTATCGCACCCGACTATGTCTTGGTGCCCAAAGTGCAGCGTGAAGATTTGCTCATTGAACTCAAAGCCGCCTGCGAAAAGCTCTTCCCCAGTTTAGAGGCAAATCCAGACTTTAGCGCCATCATCAACCAGACACAACACACTCGACTGCAACGTTTATTGCTTGAGGCACAAACGCTCAAGGCCACAGTCACGCCTCTTCATCCCGAAACATTGAACACCTTGAGCAGAAAATTCGCGCCCACAGCGGTCTTACTGGACATGGATTCACCGCTTTCGTTGATGAGAGAGGAAATATTTGGCCCCATCTTGCCCATTGTGGCTTATGACAACATGGACGAAGCCATCGCCTTCATCAATGCCAAAGACAGGCCCTTGGCTTTGTATGTCTTTGGGCAAGACACCTTGCTGATCGAAAACGTGCTCAACCACACCGTGTCAGGTGGGGTCACCGTCAACGGCGTGTTTAACCATCTGCTGACCCATGAGTTGCCCTTTGGAGGGGTTGGGCAAAGCGGCATGGGCGCCTACCATGGCAAAACAGGGTTTGACACCTTTAGCAAACAAAAAAGCATTTTCACGCAAAGCCCATGGTCCATGGCGTTCTTGCTTTACCCCCCCTATGGATGGTTTTTCAAAAAAGTCATGCAATTCATCATGGGCAAATGAAGTCTGTTTTTGCTTTAAAAAATTGAGATCAGGTTTCCTTATTTTTTCTAGCGTTAACCCTGATCTGCATCTCGAGAATTTGAGGTTCAATAGGGGGTCTTTGAAACTTCAGCGCTGTGAGGTTTTACGTCACCCGCTTTTTCAAAAAGTCCTCTTTTTCACAGAGGATTTTTTTTAAACAACCTTCGCCTCCCTTCAACTTGATTTGCCATTTATGCCTTGTTTTCCTAAAACGATTCAAACTGTGCGAACCACTGCCTTTTGCTTCAGTGCTTTGCTCTCTTTCTTTGGCGCAGTGAATGTCTGCGCACAAAGCACTGCCAATTATCCAAACAAGCCCATTCAAGTGATCGCACCCTCGACGGCTGGGGGTGGGTTCGATTTGGTGGGAAGAGTTCTTGGCATGAAACTCTCTGAGCAAATGGGGCAACAATTTGTCGTCGAGAACAAACCCGGAAGCGGCACCTTGGTGGGCACACAAACCATCGCCAAAGCATCGGCCGATGGCTATCACATCTTGGTCGGCGGCTTGTCGAACATTGCGCTCAATATGGGCCTGTACAAGCAACCGGGATACGACCCGATCAATGACTTCATTCCTTTGCGATTGGTGGTGAGTCACTCCTACACCTTGATTGGCACCAAAACTTTACCCGTCAACAATTTAAAGGATCTCTTGGCATATGCCAAAGCCAATCCAGGCAAACTCAACATCGGCTCGAGTGGGCCTGGCAGTGGACAATTTATTTTGGCAACCTTGGTGCGAAGCCTTGGCAATGTGGACATTCTTCAAGTGCCTTACAAGGGTGCACAACCAGTTTACATGGACTTGATCTCTGGCAGGGTTGATTTATTTTTTGACAATTCCACCACCACACGCTCATACCTAGAGGCCGGTCAAGTCAAGGGCCTGGCTGTTTCCAGCAAGTCTCGGGCACCAGATGCACCCGGCATTCCGACCTTAAAGGAAACGGGTGCGATGGATTTGGAAATGGAGACTTGGTTTGGGTGGTTTGTGCCGGCAAAAACACCTGCAGCTATTGTTGAAAAACTGCGAGCAGAAATTGACAAAGCAATGACACAACAAGATGTCCGCTCAAAACTCCAACAAGGCAGCGGAAGAATTCTGCAAATGAACACCCAAGAAACCGAGACTTTTATCAAAAGCGAAGTGCTCAAATGGACACAATTGTTAAAACAAGCAGGCATTGTTCCTGAATAAAGATCCATCAATCATGTCAGACACCTTTTATTTTTTAGAAAAATTAAGCATCATCGATGTCGTCCAGAGTTGGGCCTTGTACCGCGACACAGGCGACTGGGAGGGATTGCGCTCAACTGTGCACCCCAATGCGCACATGACGGCCACGTGGTTTGATGGCAGTTTTGAAGACTTCATCACCTCTGTTCAAGCATCATGGAGAAAGGGCTCAAAGAGTCAGCATTTTTTGGGCGGCAGTGTGGCACAAATCAAAGGCAGCAAAGCCATTGCACAAACCCGCATGTCGATCATGGTCAGGGGCACACTAGACACGCAAGAGGTCGATATCACTTGTACTGGCCGCTTTTACGACCGCGTCGAGAAAAGAGATGGCAAGTGGAAAATTTTAAAAAGAAACGTGATCTATGAAAAAGACCGCATGGACCTCTTGGACCCCAGTGCAAGCCTGCGCCTAGATCCTGCCCGCTTGAGCCAATTCCCTGAGGGCTACCAGCATTTGGCCTACTTGCAAAGCACGCACGGCGCCAATGTCAGCCCCCATTTGGCCACCGGCAGTGGACCCGCTTTTGACGCCTTGGTGCTCGAGGCGCAAGCGTGGCTTGACACCCCAAGCAGTTGATTGACCTGTGACCCATTCATCCCACGTCCCTGAGCACACCAGCCCCCACACAAACCCCAAACGCTTTCAACGCAACCACTTTTACACCAAGGAGAACCCTTCATGAAACTTTTTTCTTGTGCCTGCAAAGGTCTTGATCACCAAAGCCATCTTTATACCGGCGAGCAACGCAGCATTGACACCTCAAAACGAGGTTTTTTAACGGGCTTGGCGGGTGTCGCAGCAGGTCTGGGTGGCGCTGGCTCCCTCCTAATGGGATCCATGGACAACGCACACGCTCAAAGTGCGGTGAAACCTCACCGCATCGACATCCATCACCACGTGGTGCCACCGGCCTATGTTGATGCAGTCAAAAACCGCGAAGGCGTGGCAGCACCCAAATGGAGCCCACAAGCTTCCATTGAAGACATGGACGCGAACGGCATCGCAACGTCTGTCGTTGCCCTGATTCAACCAGGCGCCTACTTCAAAGATGTTGAGTTGGATCGCCGCTTGTCCAGAGACTCCAACGAGTACGTGGCAAAAATGGTCCAAACCTATCCAGGTCGTTTTGGCTCCTTTGCCACCTTGCCTTTGATGGATGTCCCAGGCAGTTTGAAAGAAATTGAATACGCCATGGACACGCTCAAAGCCGATGGCATTGGCCTGATGACCTCTTACGGCACCAAGTATTTGGGTGATAAACATTTTTGGCCCATTTGGGAAGAACTCAATCGCCGAGGTGCCGCAATCTATGTTCACCCTCTGATGCCCGAGTGCTGTAAAAACCCCTTCCCAGAGGTTCCCCCTTCTGCGATTGAATATGCAACCGATACCACACGCACGATCGCCAGCATGCTCTTTGGTGGTGCGGCCAACAAGTTCCCCAATATCAAATGGATTTGGTCACACAGTGGTGGCACAATGCCTTTCCTTTGGAGTCGCTTTACACGCCAAGAAGTGGACATGAAAGAAAAGGCCAAGGAAGTTTTGCCCAATGGCGTGCTCGCAGAGGTCAAACGCTTTCACTATGACACAGCGCAAGGTCATCACGAAGGGGCCATGGCTGCATTAAGAGCCCTCATCCCCACTTCACAAATCATGTTTGGCAGCGACTTCCCTTACAGAAAAGGCGCCGAAGTCAAAGATGGCTTGGCTGCACGCAGTTTCACGGCCGAAGAGAGAATGGCCATAGATCGCGGTAACGCTTTGCGCATCATGCCCAAGCTTAAAACGATTTAATTTGAAGTCAGTTCGCCCGATCAGATGGATCCGGGCGGCAAAAGAAACAATGCCCTTTCAAGGGCATTGTTTCTTTGAGAACGGGTTTTAATCGAGGGTGATTTTTTGACTCTGAATCAACTTGTTCCACTGCGCTCGGTCTTTCAGAACAAACTCCTGAAAAGACTCTGGCGTACCACCCCCAGGTTCAGCGCCAAAGATGGCCAACTTGTCCACCACGTCTTTTGACTTCAGCACCTTGTTCAATGCCTCATTGAGTTTCATCTGAATATCTCTGGGCAGATTTTTGGGCCCATAAAATCCCCACCAATTGACGGACTCGAAATCTTTCAAACCAAAGGATCCACCAATTTCTTTCATGGTTGGCGTATTGGGCAGCAAGGGCGAGCGGTTCTTTCCAAGGACTGCCAACACCATCAAATTGCCATCCTGAACATGCGGCAAACCCGACACAATGCTGTCAAACAGCACGTGAACTTTGCCAGTGATCAAATCGGGAATGGACAAACCAGAACCTTTGTAGGGGATGTGCATCATCTGAACGCCTGCCTCGGTCTTGAACGCCTCCCCCGTCAAGTGCATGATCGTGCCAGTTCCAGCAGATGAAAAATTTAAAAAATTGGGATTTGCCTTTGCAAATGTTATGAAGTCTTTTAAATTTTTAGCCGGCAGCGTCTTGGTGATCAGAAAGATATTGGGCGCCACTGCACCGTAAATGATCGGTGTGAAGTCAGTGTCGTAATTGAAAGGTGCATTCTTGTTGATGATTGCGCCAATCGAATGCGTGCTTGAAGATGTGATCAAAATGGTGTAGCCATCAGCTGAGGCCTTGGCAACCATGTTGGCGCCAATGTTGCCGCCAGCGCCAGCATGGTTTTCAACCACAACAGGCCTGCCCAGCACGTCTGTTAACTTTTGAGCAATCGCTCTTGCGACAAGATCGGTTGAACCCGCAGCAGGAAAAGGGGTGATCAAAGTGATCGGGCGGTTTGGGTAGTCGCTCGCCTGAGCACAGACCCGTTCTGTCGCACTCAAAGCCACAAGCAAGCTCACACTTAAGCCACAAAGACCTTGCCACATCAATGCTTTTGTCAATTGTATTTTCATCATGGAATCCGGCCTTGTATTCAAAATGATGGGTGGATTCGAAATACAAATCGAATCTCCTCACCATCAGGCAATGCAATTATTGAGCCATGAATAAAATGGGTGCAAGAATCGATCGAGCTGCCTTTTAAGTCCTTGGATTGCCCTCGACCAGCGCAGATGCTCAATTGCGAGCGCACTAAATTTGTGCAAAGATGGATGGCGTCAACACAATCCATGCATCAACGGTGCACGCAGGCTTAAACTTGGTGCAATGCATTTTTAACTCACTTACAATCGCCTTGGTCTTGAATCCGAACGCTCCCATCAGGACGTTCTTGAAGGATTTATGCAGGCTTCTTTTCTAACCCATCGAGCTTCTCACAAGGGGCCCTTTTAGAGCGAGATGATATTGACGACAAGCGTTCAAAGTGGTCTTTTAATCCACCCCATTCAATGGTTTTGCGGGTGTACAGGCCTTGTCTTGAGCTGTCTCGTGAATGGCGCCACCTTGCCAACTCAGCCGCCTTCAAATACACCTCAAAACAACGAACAATGCATTCCCGCTGCATCGACTTACCACGATGTCAACGCAGCCGTGCTAAAAGCCATTTTGATGGTCGAGTCTGGCCTGAATGCCTGGGAAGTCAGAAAAAACAGAAACGGCACCGTGGATGTGGGCATGGCTGGCATCAACTCCATTCACTTCAATGAGATTGCAAAATACGGGATTGCGCCTGAACAGCTCTTGGATGCCTGCGTGGCAACCTATGTTGCCGCTTGGCATCTAAAAAAAGGCATCCGCCAATATGGCAACACTTGGTTTGGTATTGCAGCCTACCATTCGGTCACCCCTTATCTCAACACCCGTTATCAAATCATGGTGTACAACCAATTGGTCAAAAACCATTCCATCAATGGCCAACTGCTAAAAGTCCCCCCCATCAATCCTTAGAGGCATGCATCTCTTTGGTTTTCTTCGATCAAGGGATAGGGTCACTGGGCAAGCAAAGACAAAGGGTATTCCCTTGATCGGTGTTTACCGTGGGTACAAACGACTGATTTCAGGGGTAAACTTTTAAGTCATTGACCCCTCAAACATCAACATCTTAAGCCCTTATGACTCAAACTCCATCCAAGCCCCAACTTCACAAAGTCACTGCAGAAAATGCGATGCAATCTTTGGGAGACTGGCCAATACAAAAGTTCCATGTCTCTCACTTGGCTGACGCCGAGTTCAAAGGTGAAGGCCTGCGTCCCTACATCGTTTACAGAGATCTAGGCGCCAAGGAGGCAACAGGCGGTCTTGTCGATGCGCACATCAATGCCAGGGGCAGGCCTTTTGATCAAGAGGCTGTCACAAAAAGACACTACCATGATGTGAAGTTTCAAATGGTTTATGTTTTAAAAGGATGGAACAGGGTTGAATTCCAAGGGCAAGGGGAATTCATGATGAAGGAAGGAAGTTGTTGGATTCAGCCAGCTGGCATCAAACACACGGTGCTTGAATATTCTGATGACCTGGAAGTGCTGGAGATCATCATCCCAGGTACATTTGACACGGTCAATGTCAATGAACCGCCCGGATTTGACTGATCCAAGCGTTTAACCCTTTAACTTGGCATCAAACTCTGCGGCAGCTTTCGTGAGCGCACCCAGCAAATAAGATCCATCGCTGCCGCCTGTAAAAATCCGAGCGCCCAGTCCCCTGAGTTGATCCACCAACTCGTGACCCGCCTCCCCAACCACAAAATGTATGCCCGCAGACTGTGCAGCCTTTGCTGCTTTGAGTGTGGCATCGATCACAAGTGGGTGGGTGGTTTGACCGGGTACACCCAACTCAAAACTCAAATCCATGGGGCCCATCATCAGTGCATTGACACCTGGAACACTTGCAATTTCTCGGGCATTGTCTATGCCCTCTGAGTTCTCAATCATTGCAATCACAAAGACACCGCTGTCTCGCTCTTGCTTTAACTTTTGCGCAGGGGCCTTTTGATAAAGTGAGGCCGCACTCAGTGCGGCCATGCTTCTTTTACCTAAGGGGGGGTATTTACACATCTGCACGGCTTTTAAAGCCTCTTGCGCATTGCTGACGTGAGGAAATATGATCCCACCCGCCCCAGCATCCAAAATCGGACCGACCAGTGAGACGCTCGCTTCAGGCACCCTGACCCAAGAAATTAAGCCATTTGACTTTGCAGACATAGAAATATCAGATATCTCACGAACTGAAAAGACACCATGTTCAGCGTCGATGTAAAAACCATCAAACCCAGACTCTTTGACCAAATACACAATGTCAGCGGTTTTGATTTGCCTGAGCGAGATGATTTTTACAAAACCCTTTGCCTTCAATCGATCATCAAATATATCGTTCATAATGTTTAGCTTTAAGTTCAATGCGATGGTGAAAATCTAAGCCTGATCAGGTGGGGCATAGCCCCTGTTTGCAAATCCTGCGTCTACGGTGATGACATGCCCAGAAATTGCACCCGCTCTTGAAGAACACGCAAAAGTGACCACATCAGCAACTTCTGCGGGCGCCAGCAAGTGCCCTCTTGGGAATTCCCGAGTCAATTCGCGCCAACGCGCCTCATCCCCAAGCTCTAAGAGCGCACGTTTTTTTAAAGATTTCTTGGATTTTTCTGTCTCCACCCATCCAGGATTCACACCCAAAACGCGTACACCATGATCCATACTGACACTGCCCACAGTTTTGGTGAAGGCCACCAAAGCTGCGTTGCCCATGGAGCCAGCCACATAAGCATATTCAAGTTTTTCAGCACCAATGCCGATGACATTCAGAATCACGCCTTCTTGCCTTTGAGCCATGTAACGGTAAACCTCGCGAGTCAAATTGATGTAGCCAAATATTTTCAACTCCCAACCATTTCGCCAAGTTTTTTCGTCCAGATTCAACAAAGTGCCTCTTGGTGTATTGCCCGCATTGTTGATCAAAATATCAACTTTTGGACACTCCGCCATCAAGCGTTCAATGGCATCCGTTTGCGTGATGTCCAGCGCATGAGGTGTGACTTTTACACCATAAGCATGTGCCACCTCTTGCGCAACCGCATTGAGTTTCTCTGGGTCACGGGCAACCAAGTGCAAGTCACAGCCTTCTTGAGCCATTGATTTGGCAATGGCGAGACCGATGCCTTGAGAAGCACCCGTGATCAAGGCAATTTTTCCTTTAAGTTCAAGATCCATTGAATCCTTGTTCCTCTTAATTTAAACAGTCAATGCCATCAACCCACAACAGGTCTGAGTTCAATCAAATCAGGACAACAACCATCCGATGAAGTCAATGCAAAAAGAACCGCATTCGCAACATCTTGAGCTGCAATGGGCTTAAATGTTCGACTGGCGATTGCTTTGAGAACCTCAGGATGGGTGATCGCACTTCGCATGTCGGTATCGACCATGCCTGGTGCTATTTCAGTGACTTTGATCAGATCTTTTTTCAACTCCAACCTAAAGCCCTTGGCCAAAGCCGATAAGGCATGTTTTGTTGCAGCATAAACGACCGAGTGCATGTTCACATTGCGTGCAGAAAGTGAAGTGATAAAAACCAAATGACCAGCACCTCTTTTTTTCATGTGCTCGGCAATGGCTCGCGTCACATCATAAGCAGCGACCACGTTGATCGCAAACATGTGCTCACACTCATCGGTCGTTACCTCCAAGACAGGCGCATAGGTCAAAGTACCCGCATTGTTGATCAAAATATTTGCGTTTGAACTCCACTCAACAAGTCCTTTAACAAAGTTACGATCCCCTAAATCACCCTTCATGTAGGGCGCTTGAACGCCAAACGATAGACATTCAGATTGAACCGCTTTTAGCTCAACTTCTTTTCTCCCCGTGAGGTAAACATTCACGCCAGCACGTGCCAGCGTCAAAGCACAGGCCCGGCCTATTCCTGCGCTAGCACCTGTGATCAAGGCCCATTGGCCTTTTAAATTTGCATGGGTTTGCATTTTTTCGACTCCTTAGTCTGGAATGCCTGCAGGGGGCTCGTTCAAATTCACAGTATCGTAATTGGCTGGGATGATCACTTCTAAAATTTCTAGATCATCCGAGAACCCAAGGACGGTGTGTTTGATTTTTGGGGGTTGCAACCAACAACTTCCCTCTTTCATTAAAAACTCGCCCTTGCCCTCAAATTCATTTCTGACCCAACCTTTGAGCACATAGACCATTTGATAATGAACATTGTGAAAATGACGGTGTGCAATTTCTTTCGCATCATAGGGTTTGGCTCTTTTGTTGACATGTACATCAACCATTCCACCGGTTGCCTCAATCATCCCCATGTCTCTGGACAAGGCCCAAGGCCTAAATCCATCTGTTTTGAATGAGTCTTGTGTCAAATGACTGACGTGAAAGGCTTGTTCTGGCCAATCAGGGTAATCACTTGCTTTCTTATCGGCAGGGTAATTTTCTTCTTTATAAACTTTAAATTCGCGATCTTTAGATGCATTCATTACCAACTTCTCCTCTATACAAAGATGACTTGAATATGATAAGGTCCATTGATTAAATTCAAATAGGGGAACCCCTTGTCAATTAAAGATAAAGTCATCATTGTCACAGGTGCGGCCTCTGGGATTGGCCAAGCGACGGCTGAACTGTTCGCAACACAAGATGCCACATTAATTTTGATCGATCGCGATCAAGTCAAACTTCAACACTTGGTCCAAAAATTAAATCGACAAAAGAATAAAATTTCCTCGTATTGCTTGGACGTATCCCAATCCAATGAGGTGTCAAGGATGGTGCAAGCTTGCAAAGCTGAATTTGAAAGAATTGATGTTTTGGTCCACGCCGCAGGCATTTGTAAACCGGCTCCTTTGCTAGACATGAGCGATGAGCAGTGGCATGAGACACTATCAATCAATTTGACTGGGGCTTTTTTTCTCACCCGAGAAGTTGGCAAAGTGATGTCAGCACAAAATTCAGGCACCATGATTTTATTGACCTCTGATCGAGGTCTTTATGGCAGTGCCGACTACGCTCACTATGCTGCATCAAAGGGCGGGATGATCGCACTGGTCAAAAGCTTGGCCTTGTACCTCGGAAAATACAAAGTGACCGTCAATGGCTTGAACCCTGGCATGACCGATACCCCATTGGCCCGTGGCGCAAATCCAGACAAGTGGGATGCCAAATTGGCATTGGATGTTCTTGGTCAAGCCACTTCGTCTGAAGAAGCCGCTCAAACTCTTTTGTATCTAAGTGGTCCAGCAAGCCAATACACAACCGGACAAATCATTGGAACGCGATTGCGCTACGGTCAATAACAACATGTTCAAAGGAGTCCTTCATGTTACAAGGTAAAGTCGCTCTGATCACAGGGTCTTTGAGTGGCATTGGGTTTGAAATTTCTATGGCGTTGGCTAAAAAGGGCTGCGCCATCGTTCTCAATGGTCTTGGCGATTCAGCGCTTATTGAGAGCCAACTTCTTAAGATCAAAGATCAAGGGGTCAATGCCATTTTTATTCAGGCCGATCTGTCTGTGCCTGAAGAAATTGAAGACATGGTGGCCCAAGCAATGGTAAAAATGGGACCGATTGATATTTTGGTCAACAATGCAGTCTCAAGGTTTGATGCTGTCATAGAGAACCTTCCCCCAGAAAAGTGGTCTTATGCAATGGCCGTCAACCTCTCAGCGCCTTATCATTTGAGTCGTTTGATTTTGCCCTCCATGAAATCAAGAAATTGGGGACGCATCATCAATTTGGCATCTATTTATGGTGTTGAAGGTGTTGCAGGACGAACAGATTACGTTGTCACCAAGCACGGCTTGGTTGGCATGACCAAGGTGATTGCACTTGAATGTGCAGAATACAACATCACATGCAATGCACTGTGTCCGGGCGCTGTAGAGACGCCCTTCATCAAAGAGTTGGTCACCCAAAGAGCCGCACAAGCGGGTTCAAGCACAGAGACTTACACGAAAGAATTCCTAAAAGCTCGCCAACCCAGCAAACGTTTCGTTCAGCCCTCAAGTGTGGCGGCATTGGCGCTGTTCTTGTGCTCAGAAGAGGCCAAAGACATGACTGGAACGCCCATTGCGATGGATGGAGGCTGGCAAGCCAGGGCCTAGGGCTCAAAGGCCCCGGGGTTTGCTTATTCAGGTTTAATTTTTGCAAACTTTGCCACGTCCGTCCAAACCTGCAAGTCATCTCGAATCAAACGCATGAATTTTTGAGGGTTGCTGCTGCCATCCAGTACATTGGCCGTGCTCAACAACTTCTCTTGAACCTCGGTCTTGGCCAAGACTTTATTGAAGGCCAGCGCCAAGCGATCTGTAATGGGCTGAGGCAAGCCTTTGGGCGCAAAAATGCCGTTCCAATAACTTGCATTGAAGTTGGGGTACCCCAACTCCTCCATGGTGGGAATTTCAGGCGCGATGGCAAGACGCTCTTTGCTGGTCACGGCCAAGGCTTTCACCCGACCGTCTCGCACTGGCGGCAATGCAGTTGATGCAACGGCGAAGTGAAATGCAACTCGTCCTGTGATCTGCTCAAGCATGGCCTCAGGCGAGCCTTTGGTGGGAATCAAAGTGGCTTTGATACCCGTTCGAGCTCTAAAGAGCTCAGCGACAAAGTGCGAAGGTGCACCATAACCTGACGAGGCGTAGAACATATCGCCTTGCTTGGCCGTCGCCATGGCGACCAAGTCTTGAGGTGTTTTAACATCAAGTGCGGGATAGGAGACCAAAACCATGGGTGAGCTGAAGACGTTGACAATCGGCGTAAACGCCTCAGGCATTTTGTAGGCCGTTTGGGTGCCCATGGCAGCAAGCATGTTCATTGCAGCTGAGTTGAAAAGAAGCGTGTAGCCGTCTGCGGGTGCATTGGCCACAAAAGCGGCGCCCAAGGCTCCAGCGGCACCCGCTTTGTTTTCAACCACAATGGCCTGTCCAAGCTCATCTTTTAAAGCATCTGCAATGCGCCTCATCACAATATCTATTCCACTTGATGGAGGCCATGCAACAACAACTTTGATCGGCTTGTTGGGGTAATCAGTTTGGGCAAAGCTGAACAATGGCCAAACAAAAATCAAAATGAATATGGTTTTTAAGAAATTAAAAATCACTTGGAGCTCTCCCTTTGAAATAGATAGCCTGAACTTTGTACCTAGTCAAAGGTCAAGTCAATCGGGATCGCCCCTGAAAAACCCAGTAAGGTCTCAATAAAGTTAAAAAGTGGAATTCAACGATTGGGTTTCAGGGGCAAGACCACATTCAATGCGAACTTCTCACCACTCATGATCTTGAAGGTCCTTAAATTTTCAAACTCTACAAGCATGGCGGGCGCCGTCGTGTGATTTTGAATCAAGCTTTGAACCAAGCCTTCAATTTTTTTGGCCAACATGTCCAGATCGTGGTGGACCTGTTGCTCATGGTCCTCGATGGTGGGGATGCGTTTTTTCTTGCCCACAGAATGCTCTGCGTCTTGATCTTCCAAGGCATGCTGGCCCTTTCCTTTGCCGCTCTCCTCCAAATCTGGCACGGGAATTCGGGACAAGGCCTCCTCAAGTTGCTGGGTGCGCAACTGCTGCAAATCATGGAGTTGCTCCTTCAAGTCCAAGTACACCTCATAGGCGCTGTAAAGGCTGTGCGCGATTTCTTTCTCAAACGCCATGATAGTTTTTTCCAAGCGGGTTAAAAATGACGGGTCTTCCAGGGTCTCAGAATAGCAAAAAAAACTCCTTTTTCTACACATCAATCAAAAAACCCCCAAGCACAGCCGTAACTTGAGGGTTTTTAGAGCCGGCAAAGGCTTTTATAGAGGGTGCGAGGTTAAAAGCACCCTACACGAGACCGTTTTGGAGCCGCCTGCGCACGGCGCTGGGCCAATCAAGGCTTGGCGTGCGGGATCTTGAACACATGCTCAGCGTTGGTCTGGAAAAACGCCAATTTGTCTGCATCAGACATTTTCATGTTGTCCAAGAATCCCACCTCCTCTGGAGCGTATTGGTAAGGATAGTCCATCGCATAGAGCACGCGATCCACGCCCATGAACTCTTGGCTGAATTTGATCGCTGGCTCCCAAGCCACACCACTGTTGGTGATGTAGAAGTTGGACTTCAAGTAGTCACTGGGCTTTCTCAAGGTCGGCTTGATGGCTTCATAGCGCTTGGACTTGACCGTTGCGTTGTGCATGTAATCCAAACGGTAGGCCCAAAATGGCAGCGCCTCGCCCATGTGACCGATGACCATTCTCAACTTAGGGAAGCGGTCAAAGACACCCGCAGTGATGATGCGAAGGGCGTGTAGACCCGTCTCAACGCCAAAGCCATAAACAGCACCATCAAGACCGGCCTCTAAGAAAGGCTTGATCATATCTTTGGGCAGTGAATTGGGGTGCAAATAAATGGGGGTGTCGTTGGCTTCAGCCGCTTCAAAAATTTCCCAAAACTTCGGATCAGACAGATATTCACCGTGAGTGTGTGAGTTGATCACCACGGAGTGCATGCCCAATTTGTTCACGCCTCGCTCAATTTCCTTGGCCGCGGCATGAGGATCTTGTGGCGCAACCGTGATCATGCCCACAAAACGTGTGGGGTGACGCTTGCACGCCTCGGCCAAGATGTCGTTGGCAACCGGGGCAAATGCAACGGCCGTCTCTTTGTCCATGATCTGAACACCAGGAGAGGTCAAAGCAATGACCTGAACATCCACACCCGACTCGTTCATGTGACCCAAGCGAATGTCATCCAAGTCCTCCAAACAGCGCATGATGTGCTTGGCACGGTCGCTTGGGCTGGACATGTAAAAGCCCATCAAATTGGCAAAACCGACATCGGTATTGCCTTTGGCAAGAATCTTGTTGTAGATCTCAAGCATCTCTTTGGGGGCGAAGGCCTCCTCGGTTGCGATGCGACGATAGGGAACTTTTGCGGGAGTTGGAATGGACATTTGAAACCTCTTGAAAATTTACAGCATTCTATGGCATCTGAGAGATGTTTTCCCTGAGGAATGTCCCTGATCCTTCAATTGTGGAAGAAAAAAACACAGCATTTGCGTGCTTGAAAAATTTCTCTGACTTAGAATTTCTGATATATAAATCATGTACTTAAGGTTCACCATGAGTGACTTGCTCTTTGGCTTTGATGTCGGCGGAACAAAGATTGAACTCGCCCTCCTCAGCCCCCAAAGTGATGTGGTGTGGAGAAAGCGCGTGCCGACCCCCAAAGACGACTACGCTTTAACGCTTCAAACCATCAACGCCTTGCTCAAAGACGCCCTTCTCGCACTGGGCTTGACAACCCCGAGCGTCATCGGTTTTGGCATTCCTGGCTGCTTGGACCCCAAAACCCAAGTCGTTCGAGGTGCCAACTCTCAGGTCTTGAATGGCCAAGCACTCAAAGCAGATTTGGAAACGCTGCTCAAGACCCGCGTTGTTTTAGAAAACGACGCCAATTGTTTGACCTTGAGTGAGAGTGTCGATGGCGCAGCGCGCGGCTTGCAAAGTGTCTTTGGTGTCATTCTTGGCACTGGATGCGGAGGCGGTGTCGTGTTCAATCAGCAAATCTGGGCAGGCGCCAATCACCTCGCTGGGGAATGGGGTCACACACCCTTGCCGCTTGCCTTTGAACACGAAAAGAGAAGCAAAGCGTGCTGGTGCACGCGAGACAATTGTCTTGAGCGCTGGATCAGCGGGACCGCCTTTGAAGAGGAGCATGAAATAACAAGTGGTCACCGCATGGCGCCTAAGCTCATCATTGAAGCCATGCGGCAAGGCGAGCCCCAAGCGACATTGAGTTTTGATCTTTATGTGGACCGCCTGGCCAGAGGTTTGGCTCAAATCATCAACACCTTGGATCCCAACTGCATCGTGCTGGGAGGCGGCATGAGCAATGTCACAGAGCTCTATGCCCCTTTGAGGCGCCAAATCATGCACTACACCTTCGCGCCAGCTGAGAACACCCAGGTGCTCCAAGCGCTTCATGGCGACTCCTCAGGGGTGCGAGGTGCGGCGTGGCTAGGCCGCACGGGGCTTTGATGAGTCTGCAATCAGCCCAAGCACTCACCTGCTCACAAGGCCCAACGGTCAGGTCCCCAAACGCCAAGCGTGTTGACGCGCTTTAACCAAAGGGGCCTAAAGTCTTCCCACCCGCTTGGACCGAATTGGCATGCACCAAAATCACGGCCATCACACAAGACTCTGTGCCGCGGTTGATCCAGTTGTGAACGGTCCCGCGCTGAACCATGACGTCGCCAGCCTTCAAGTGCACTTCCTCGCCGGCCTCAAGCTCCATGTGAATTTCGCCAGACATCACCACGATGTAGTCGACGGAATCGGTGCGGTGAACTCTTTTCTCAACACCAGGCTTGAAATCTAAAATCCTAAAAACCGATCCGTTTTCAATCATGGTGAATTTGCCGTCCCGCATGCCCATGTCTTTGTCCGACGAGTTGTCTGCGGGGGTCGTGTCGGTCGTCCAAATGTTGCATGAAAACCCGTTCTTGCGCCCTTCTTTAAAGTGCTGGCACGTCTCATCGATTTTCACCACTGCACGACCCGACTCATCGTGGCCCGTGATCACTCGCCTGACTTTCACTGTATCCATTGCTCGCACTCCTAAATGTAGAAAGAAAAAAACCCACGGCTCGCTGCTCTAAAAGCTTGAGCGAAGCTTTGGAGTCTAAACTTTTTAAAGACGAGCGTCTCTCAGGGCATCTACCAAAGCTTGGCGCTTGGCCAATCGATGATCAGAAAATTTGCGAACACGAAAACACCACGCCTCAACGCAACTCAGATGTAAAAAGAAGGGGCCACTTCAGCAATGACAGCGCAGGTGGATAAAGCGGGGTGAGCGAGAACGTCGCTCAGAGTGACTGACAACTCGCGCAGCACGAAGCGCTGCTGCGAGCGCAGGGGGTTGTCAATTAGGCGGGGACGGCGTCTTTTGCTGTGATGCCCATTTGGTCCAAGGCTTTGGACAAATGATCAACGCTTCTAGACACATTGTGCAACTTCTCCAGCCCAAAAAGTCCCACCCTAAAGGTCATGAAGTCTGCAGGCTCATCGCATTGGAGGGGCACGCCGGATGCAGTTTGTAGACCCATGGCCAAAAACTTCTTGGAGCTGTGGATCTCCGCATCTTGTGTGTAACTCACCACCACACCGGGTGCCTTGAAACCTTCAGCCGCGACGCTCTTGATGCCACGTGACTCAAACAGCTGTCGAACCTCGGTGCCCAATTTCATTTGCTCGGCTTTGACTTTTTCAAACCCGTAGGCCTTGGTCTCTTGCATGACTTCTCTCAAACGCGTCAAGGCATCTGTTGGAAGTGTGGTGTGATAGCTGTGGCTGCCACTTTCATACGTCTCCATGATTTGAAGCCACTTTTTCAGATCACTTGCAAAGCTGGTGCTTGTGGTTTGATCGATGGCTTTTCTTGCACGCTCACTGAGCATGACCATGGCACAACAAGGCGAACCGCTCCAGCCCTTTTGCGGCGCAGAGATCAAAATATCGACACCCGTTTTCTTCATGTCCACCCACATCGCGCCAGAGGCGATGCAATCCAGAACCATCAAGCCGCCCACGTCGTGCACGGCGGCACTGACCTCAGCCAAATAATCATCGGGCAAAATCATCCCAGCAGATGTCTCCACATGGGGCGCAAAGACCACATCGGGCTTTTGTTCTTTGATCGTGTTGACCACCTCTTGCACAGGACAAGGAATCCAAGCCGATTGGCTGTCGCTACTGAGCCTTCTGGCTTTAAGCACGGTGGACTGTGAGGGAATGTGACCCATGTCGAAAATTTGCGTCCAACGGTAACTGAACCAACCGTTGCGAATGACCAAGACCTTCTTGCCCGTTGCAAACTGGCGCGCAACAGACTCCATGCCAAATGTACCGCTTCCAGGAACGAGCACCGCTGAATGGGATTGATAGACCTCTTTTAAAATAGAGGAGATGTCACACATCACGCCTTGAAAGCGCTTGGACATGTGGTTGAGTGCTCTGTCTGTGTAGACGACTGAGAACTCTAACAATCCATCTGGATCAATATTGGGAAGTAAACCGGGCATTTCGTTCTCCATTGGTTTGGCATCAAATTGTGCCAAATGATTGATTTTTAAACACTTATTATGACTGAAGTGAACTTGTTTTGCCAAATATGCCACTTTGATGTGGGGCAAATAAGGCCTTTCGGGATGTCATGTGTGTCATTTGCACAAAAAACTCAGACAAATCAATGGCTTACTTGGGTTTACCCCAAACAAGAACAACGACCCTTTGACCGCGCAAGCAAAAAAACACGCCCAAGACGCAAAAGATCAAGGACAGCATCAAATGCACCGCCGTGGGCTTTCCCGACTGAGGCAACACCACAAACTGCACAATGAGAGCCAATGCAAAGCAATAGATGGACAAGAGAAACAAAAAGTAATTCCGTGTTTTTTGCTCCATGGTTCCTCGATGCTCAAAGTCTTTGTGCTGAAATTTTGATCTTAATTCGTGTCCAGGTGCTTATTTTGCAAAGCGGTCCAGACCTTCATGGGTGTGAAAGGCATGTCCATGCGATCAATGCCAAAGGGCCTGAGTGCGGACATCACGGCGTTGGACAAGGCGGGCAATGAGCCCGTACAACCGGACTCACCCACGCCTTTGGCGCCTAGCAAATTCCAAGAGGTGTGCACCTCTACGGTGTCGTTTCTTATGATGGGCATGCCACCTGCTCTTGGTAGCGCATAGTCCATCAAGGAGCCACTGAGCAACTGACCTTGCGCATCGTAGACCACTTGTTCACAAAACGCTTGTCCAAATCCTTGAATGACGCCACCATGAACTTGGCCTTGCACCAATTGCGCCGAGATCACCGTCCCCAACTCATCCACGGCCACGTAATCAACCACCTCGACCTCACCGGTTTGGGTGTCGATCTCAATCTCAGCCACATGGCAACCATTTGGAAACGTTGAGCCCGACTGAGCCTCACCCACGCCACTGAGCGTTTCCAGCTCCGCATCGGTCAGCCTGGCCAAGACCTCAGCGGTTTGAAGCGCAACACCCTCATGACCCAATCGAGCCCAAGTCCCCCCCTGAAAGCTCACCTCGCTTGCTTCACAAGACCATTGCTTGGCCAACAAAGCGGACAATTGAAGGCGAATGGTTGCACATAAATTTTTGATGGCGCTGCCAGCGCCGTACAAGGTTCTCGAGCCGCCTGTGCCGTTGCCAATCAAGGCCAAGCCATGCACGCCTGCTTGGTACTTGACAAACTGAGGGCCAAGCCCCAATTCGTTGTCGACAATTTTTGCAAAGGAGGTCTCGTGACCCTGCCCTGATGCGCCCGTGACACCAGAAATTACGAGCACGCGCTCAGACGTGAATTGACCATCCACTTGGTCTTTTTGAACATTGCCAGCGCCAGACGCCTCAAGATAAGTGGACAGACCAATGCCCCTCAATTTGCCTTCAGACATGGATTGAGCGCGTCTGAGGTCAAACCCCTTGTAATCAGACAAGGCCAAGGCTCTGTCCAACACCAAATTGAAGTCACACAGGTCATAGGTGGTGCCGTTGGCTGTTTTATAGGGGAAGTCTTGCACCGAAATGAAGTTTTTACGTCGGATTTCAATGGGGTCAAAACCGTGCTCGTGGGCTGCAAAATCAATCAAACGTTCAACGGCATACGCAATATCAGGTCGCCCAGCTCCCCGATAGGCGGAGGTGGGCACCGTGTTGGTGTAAACGATGGTGCTCTGCATGTAAAGGGCGGGGACTTTGTAAACACCACCCATGGTGATGGAGAGGTTTCTGGATCCAATAAAAGAGGACATGTAGCAGTTGTATGCACCCACATCGACTTCATCATCAAACCGAATGGCCAAAATATGACCGTCCCCGTCCAAAGCGATGGTGCCATTCAGGCTCAAGGCGCGGCCATGCCAGTCACTCAAAAACACCTCTGAGCGAGTGCCCACCCATTTAACCGCTTGGTTGAGCAAGCGAGATGCGATCACCACACCCACGTGCTCGCTGTATGCAGCCGTGCGCAAGCCAAAAGAGCCCCCGACGTCTTGGGTGACGATGAGCATTTGCTCGGGCTTGAGTCCAGTGCATTGGCTCAAATAGCCTTGGATGCTCAAGAGTCCTTGGGACGGCGTATGAATGGTTGTTTGTTGGCTGAGGGGATCGTATTTGGCGACAACGGCTCTGGGCTCCATCGGAAAGCCAATCAAGCGTTGACTGTTCACGCAAACTTGACTGGTGTGCTTGGCGCTTGCGAAAGCTCGCTCCACAGGCGCTTTGTCACCCGAAGAAAAGACGCAGGAAACATTGCCAGTCATGTCATTGTGAAGAACTGGGGCATCGCTTTTGAGCGCACTCGACACATCTGAGCAAGCATCCAGGACCTCAAACTCAATGTGCGCCAACTCACCCGCATCTTGCGCTTGTAGAGAGGTCTCAGCAATCACAAACGCAATGGGTTGCCCCACAAAATGCACTTTGTTTTTCGCCAAAACAGGCATTTTGTTGATCTTTTGAGGCTCACCCGTGATGGAGGTGAGTGTCACGGCATGTGGCAAGTCTTGTACCCCTTGGGCCAACAAGTCATCTTGCGTCAAAACCATTTTGACCCCAGGGGCGGAGCTGACCGCGCTCAGGTCAAGGGAGGTGATATTGGCGTGCGCGTGGACTGAACGAATCACGTACATGTGCAGCATGCCAGGATAGGACTGATCTGCCGTGAACTGTCCTTGTCCCGTGATCAATCGCAAGTCTTCTTGGCGAGAAAATGAACGGGTATCGATTTGAACTGCGCTCATGCTGAGGCTCCCATTCGCATTTGAGCAGCGGCCTTCCTCACCGCTGCCACAATGTTGACATAGCCCGTGCAACGGCACAAATTGCCTTCCAAGGCGCTCATGATTTCTTCATCGCTTGGATCGGGATTTTTTCGCAGCAAGTCAACGCTCGACATGATCATGCCTGGCGTACAAAAGCCGCATTGCAATGCATGGCACTGAGCAAAAGCCACTTGAACTGGGTGGAGTGCCTCTTGCCCCAGGCCTTCAATGGTGGTGATGCTGCTCTCATCGGCTTGGACCGCCAAGGTGGTGCACGCCTTGATGGAGACACCGTCCTTTAAGACGGTGCAACAACCACATTGAGAGGTGTCACACCCCACATGTGTTCCGGTCAAATGGCAGTGCTCGCGCAGCAAATCAACCAGCAAGGTTCTGGGCTCGATGTCAAAGGACCGAGGGACATTGTTGATCGTGAGAGCTATTTTCATAAGAGGACAGTAAGAGAAGACGCTTTTAAGGAAAGAAAGGCACTCTGAGAGGGAGATGCGCCAATCATTTTGTGCATCCCACATTGTAGTGCCTAGAGGCGAGCTTGCGTCAAATCCCCTGCCCTGCACTCGGATGCCAAAGCGCAGCAAATGAGGACCGAAGAGGAGAGAAGTCAACACGTAACGCCACGACCGGCCTAAAAGTTGACAAAGAAATTTAAATATTTGTGTCAACACTTTTATTTTGGCAGGCGTTGTATAGACACTCCCAATACGCGGAGTTTAAAACAACCGAAAGGCTCTCGTCATGAAAAAAATCTTCACCTTATTGACCATTGCTTCTATTGCCTCACTCTCGATGGCTGCAAGCCCTTCAACACCCACGGGTGGCAGCGCTGCACCCCTTGAGAGCACAGCACCGGTTAAAGCCAAAGCAACTGGGGCGACTGACAAAACAAAAGGCGCTTCGGCCACAAAACACAAGGGTGCAACAAGCACCTCGCACGCGACAGAGATCAAAAAATAATTGAATCTTTAAATATCTCGACGCCTGGCTCCATTTCAAGAGTCAGGCGTTATTTTTTTGAGGCGGCGCATTCAAGGCCGTGTGATAGACCGTGTAACGAGACAAGACATCTTGATAAGCCTCAAAATCAAACTCACTTTTATCAATGGACATGTCAGTGAGTTGGTCCTGCACGCGGTCGTAGCGGGCCTGAACCTTGATGACCAAAGGCGCTTGGTTGCTGACAATCAAATTAAAGTTTGAAGCAATGACGAAGCTCCAGTGCTGTGAATGTGGCGCAGATTGCTCGCGAACCACCAACACATTGATCTCCCCATCTTTGGCCAAAGACAGTAAATTCTGAGTTTCTCGCAGGCTCAATGCGTTCTTTAAGGGCTCTGCGAGGCGAAAATTCTCCACCAAAGCGATGCTCTTGGCTTGAACCAAGTGCGATGGGGACTCATTGGCTTGGGCCTGAGCAAAGCCGCCCTCAAAGTGCTCATCAAAATAAGCGGCCAAATTGCTGCGATGCGCATCAACGCCCGTCATTTTTAAAATGAGCCCAACAAACGAAACAGGTAAATGATCCATAAAAAAACAGCGCCTGATGAAGGCGCAAAGAGGTGGCTCAATTAGAAATTTCGAGCTTCAAACACAATTGATAACCCTTGCCCCAAACAGACTTGATGGCTGGTTCGGTGTCGGCTGGCGTCACCGCTTTGATTTTCTTTCTCAAGCGAGCAATCATCTCCTCCAGCGCGTGCTTGCTCATGATGTCGTCCACATCGTCTGAAGTGAAAAGATCGCTCAAAGAACCAGAATCAAGGATGTTGCCTTTGGCATTGACCAACGCTATCAACAGTGTTTTCTCTCGACTCGTCAAACGCAACTTGTTCACACCATCGGGGGTAATCAGGACGCGATCTTGAATTTTTAAAGTCCAAGCGTTTTCAGTCAACAGTTTTTTCACGCGTTTGCCCAAGCCTTGCAAGACCAAGACCAATTCAACGGGCGAGACCGGTTTGGTCAAATAGACATCCGCACCGCCGTGACTGTAACCTGCTATGCGGTCGTGAAGATTGGCGTTGGCCGTCATGATGACGATGCCTGCATTGGGTAGACTTTGACGAATTCTTTTCGATAAACTCAAGCCACTTTCACCGGGCAAATTCATATCAAGAACAAAGATGTCAATGGACTCAGAAATGAGAGAATCATTCAACTCTGCAGCACTTGCAGCAGAATAGACAAGAAAGCCATTGGCTTGCAGGTGTGTTTCCACCTCTTGGCGCAAAAGTCTGTCGTCCTCAACAAGAGCGACAACGAATTGATGGGGGTTGTTTAATTTGAGATTCATCCTAGACAATCAATTTAAAGACTGCCCGACGCTCACTGATAGAAAATTGAATTTCTCCATTGAGCTTATCGAGCGCTGTTTTCACAATACTGAGTCCAATGCCCATGCCGGGCTTGGTCATCACATTCTCTTGACGATAATAGCGATCAAAAATTTTCAATTCGTCTGGTCTTTGGTTTTCTGCAAAGAAGTTAGAAATTTCAAAAACAAGTTGCTGTTTGTCCGCTGATGGATCTTTTTGCTCAATGGAAAGGACATCGACAGGGCACTTGCGAACAGAAATGGTGATAGGTCCCTCTCGCGAGTCGTATTTGTAGGCGTTGTCAATTAAGTTTTTGATCACGTGGTTTAAAAGAATGGGGTTGCTGTAAAAACAAAGGCTTGGATCCACGTCAAGACTGAAACGACTTTCATCTGCATAGTCACCCATCAATGCCTCAATGAAATTCAAAGCCGCAAAGCGCTCAAGGGGATAGGTGATTTCATGGGTTTCCAAACGATTGGATAGAGCAACTTGCTCAATCAAATTTTTCATTCTGTCAACAGACGATTCAATTCGATTCAAGCGTTTAAATGTGGTCTCTTCCTCAGAAGTTGGGCGCTGAAATGACGCCAAAGAGAATTTGATGGTTCCCAGGGGGTTCATGAGCTCATGGGTCAATATATCAATCAAGGTGGAACGCTCATGAAGTCTTTCTTGGTTCAACTTGGACTCATTTGAAATGAGCTTTAATTTTTCCAACTCCACCGCTGTATCCAATTTTGTACGCCTTGCCTCATAAATACCAACGATCAACAGCAGCGTGCCCACAAACGTGCCGTTTAAATTTGAGTAATATTGCACAACAAACGGCGCCGAAATATTTGTAAGTGCAAAAATATTCGACACACCCAAAAGAAACAAAACGAGATAGACAATCGTTGCAACAAGCAAGAGGTTTTTAATGTTTTGGTGTTTGATCTTCCCGGTAAAAAGACCATAAATTTGGGTCAACACATTGAAAAGATGGATGCCCAATTGAACTTTCAAGGCCAAATTGATGTATCCAAAGGGGATCAACAAGAGGTCAATGATTGTCAGGAACCCGATCAAATAAAGCAAGTAATAGTAGCCTTTGCTGAGCTCATAGGACCGGAGCAGCGAAAAGACCAATTGAGCGATCAAAATCGCACGCATGCATGCGACATAGTAGCTCAGTGTTTTGATCTGTTCAGGGGACAAAAAATCGACGTAATAAGTGATCAAACCCGTCGCATAAAAGAGATTGAAGACAATCGCAATTTGCAGACATATGTAGGAGAACACCATGTAACTAGGACGGTAAAGAAAGAAGGCGATGGTGCAGAGCAAGAAGATCACGCTCAAAGCGAGTGAAACCGTCGACTTCCTGACTTTTTCTATGTTAAGAAATGCCATGTCTTCAGCGTGAAGCACATCCATATGCAAATAAATCACCCCGTGCGTTTGAACCTTGAGGTAGATCGTGTTGGCCATGGCGGGGTTGGACAGCAATTTAAAGCAATGCGCATCTTCAGAGCATGCCTCATTGGTCTCTTTGACGACAGCGCCTTTGACTGCCTTTTCCCAGGTGTGATTGACCGATTCGTACTTTTCGATCCAATCGGTGAAATATGGGCCAATCCTTAACTTCAATGGATTGGCTTGAAATGACAAGTGCTCAAACAAAGGGGCCACTTGGACACGAACCCAAATGGGGTGATCTGAATACCCAAGTCGCAACTCATTTTCATACGCCTTGAACGTCTGATTCTGAACGGTCTCAATGGACGCTGTACCTTGTACATCAACGAAGTAACTGGTTTTAAAGATCACGTTGCGCTCTGCGCCCAAGCACAGAGTGGAGAACCAAAAAATCAACAGACAGCGAAACAGAAATTTCATATTTTGCATTTTATGAGCCTTAATCCCCCTAAACCTGTGAGCCTAGAGAAGTAAAAGAAATAAAACGGTATTAATGTGTATTTGTGAGCATTTGTGTGTTTTTAAACCAAAAGCTTTGATTGACCAAAAAACGCCGTCAAAAAACGTGAGGAGTTGTGAGTTTGAGGTAAGGAATATGTGGGTTTCATCCACAAAAAAACTATCCTTGTTCATCCATTATTTCCTGTAAAACCAGTGCAAATCACGACTTTTAGATCGAGCAATATGCGAGCACCTCCTAGGGGCTGGGATCGCTGTGCCATTCAAAAAGTCAGTTCCACCGCTTACCTGGTCAACTTGAGTGGAGCTTGTCATGGCTAATGCCTCCCAAGTTCAAAAGGCGTTGAGCAGCGTCACAAGCGCGCACCCCTCGGGCCTTACGCCGCACATCATCTTGGTTGCGGCTCTTTTGTACATGATGTCAACCGATGGAGACTTGGCACCAGAGGAAATCGCAAGGCTTCAAGAGTCGGTTGGCAATGACAAAGATGCCATTCCTACCGCCAGAAAATACATCAAGAAAAATAAATTTGACAATTTCTTGAGAGACTCAGGCGACATTTTAGACAAGCCCAGCAAGCTTTGCATTTTGGCCAACGTCTATGAGTGCATGCTGTCTGATGGGGTTGTTCAAAAGGCAGAGACCAAGCTCTTTCAAAAAATTCAAAAAGAATACGGCTTTAACGACAAAACTTTCGAAAAAATATCCAGCGTCATTCTCACAAAGAACGACAATGCCGTGCTGGGTGATTACAGATTAACGGCTTCGGTTAAAAATACATTGACCCCTCACATGGTCCTTGCGGCGTCTATTTTGTACATGATGTCTGCCGATGGCGAGGTGAGCGAAGAAGAAATTGGGCAATTGTCAGCGGTGATCAATCCCTATGAGGGTTTGCAAGTTGCAGCCATGGCCTATGTCGAGAAGGTCAAACTGCATGAATTCATCGCTGCCGCTCAAAAGTCGCTCAACGCACAACAAAAAATTTATGTGTTGCTGAATTTGTGTGACTCCATGCTGGCCGACGGGTTTGCGGAACCTCGAGAAGTTGAGATTTTCAACCAGTTTTTAGAAGTCTTTGGGTACACAGAGCACGCCTTCAAGCCTTATTACAGCGTCATTCATATCAAAAACGTCAAGCCCTTTGAAAGCAAAGACTCTGACCTCGAAGAGTCTCACGGTCTTTTCAAGAACATCATCAATGATGACAATGGCGGGTTCACAGTTGCAGGCTCTGGTGGACAAAGCGCCTCAGACAAACAAATGCACGAGCGCGTCATCCAAGACGACAAAGACGGCGAAAAGATCCGAAGAACCATGGAGGAAAACGCCAAAAATGTCAAAGATGGCTTTGGTTCGAGCGAACACATCTCTGTTGTCTCTGACAATGCCCTCTCAACCAAGAAGCAAGACTTCATTAATCAAGAAACCAGTGATCTCAATATTCAAAAAGCATCTGCTGGTGATGGCCTTGAAAATGTTCAAAAGGTCTCAAGCGGCGAGCCCGATGACAATGTCCAAAAATTAGACAACGGCTCATCCAGCCTTAACGTACAAACCATTTCAAACAACAGCGCGGACGAGAACACACAAAAGATCAAGCCTTCAACTGAGGCGTCCAATGTGCAAGTCATTGATGAGTCAAAAAGTTTGAACAATGCTCAAAGCCTGGGCAGCAGTCAGTCAACTGGAAACAAACAAACCATTGGCATTGAAGGCAGCAAAGACAACACCCAATCCCTTGCGATCGATGCCCGTGCAGACAACACCCAATCCCTTGCGATCGATGCCCGCGCAAACAACACCCAATCCATTGCGATCGATGCCCGCGCAGACAACACCCAATCCATTGCAATCGATGCCCGCGCAGACAACACCCAATCCATTGATTCCAGTTCGACCACAGACAACCTTGCCAAACTCAGCAAGGCCGCCAACTCTGACAATGAAGTTCAAATCACTTCTGAGAAAAGCACCACCAATCTCCAATCGATTGACGAGAGCAAAGACGCCCTCAACACACAAAAGATCAACAAGGGCGCTTCCCTTGACAATGTTCAATCCCTGGCACCAAGCGCGACAGATCAAAACAATCAAAGCCTTGCGTCCAAGGCCCTAGGCGCAAACAAGGCAAGCATTCAAGCCTCAACCGCTGAAATCAACATACAGCCCAGTGATAAAAAACAAACCGCTGAGAACACACTGACCCTGGATCCGAGCAAGGACGCCAACAACAAAATCAAACTCTCTGGCCGCTTGAACCTTGACAACAAAAGCAATCAGCTCAAAGACCAATTCAAAGACAACTCTTTTGGTGAACAAAATCATGTATTGTCCAACTTGGTCAAAGAGACTGAAAACGCCTCACCCCTTGAGCGACTCAAGCACTTAGGATCTCAATTAGAGAGCGTGAACAAGAAGTTGAACCAGGTAGAAAAGACCGATAGAGCGCTTCCGATCCCCATGGAGCAGATCGTCAATCGGCTCAACGAACAATTGAAGCAAAAGGACGAGCAAAACAATGCCAAGCTGAGCAGTTCTTCGATTGGAAGCTCAAAAACCGCTTTATCCAACTCACCGCTCACAGACGACAATTTCCTAGAGGACGCCATTCAACTCGCTGATCGAGAAGTGAACATCCCTCACCCTGCTATGGATGAGGATGCTTTTTTTGAAGGCAGCCCCTCTTTTGAAGATGCGCTCGCAACCGAATCAATGGACCTTGCGGCCAACGACTTTCAAGGCGATTTTGTGTCTGAACCCACGGATGACTTCATGGCTGGATTTGAGATGGACTTGAAGGATGACTTCCACGACGACTTCATGACAGACACGATGAACGAGTTCGCCGCTGAACTCAGGGGCGACACCAAGGACGACTCAAAAACCCATGTCACCGATCAACTGAAAAGCGCTCTCTTAACGAACTCAAGCTCACACCATCCATCACCTTTGGAGAGTGGGCTTTTTGCTCAAGTCCAGACCACTGCTCCCACAGACGAGGATGCCCTGGCCACAAACACCGCACTGGATGCAAAATCTTTGAGCATGCTCGACAGCTCCCTTTTGCTGCTCCAGATCAAAAACGCCAAGAACACGACCGTTGGTGTGGTTGAACAACACAAAAAAATTGCCCCCTCCAACCTCATTTATAAGTCGCTCAAGTTTTCTGTCGTCTTTGTGCTCTTTTTCTCCTGGCACGCGTTCAATGAAGTGAGTTGCGACATGGTTTCATGTTCTTGGAGCCAACAGGGCTCTCCAGTGCGACTCGATCTTGAGCCTGAGGTGTTCCCCACTCACTCTGTTCGCTTGTTGAAAGTGGCCCTCACCAAGAAACTGAACGATCAAGCTTAAGTCATCCCATGCAACTGCTCAGACAAATTTTCTCTGATTCAAGCACCCTGGCTTACAGAAATTGGAAGGTATTCACCAATTTCTTGATCATTGTCTCTTGCATTGCCATTTCAATCGAAACTGTTGAGTCCATCGCCATCAAATACGAGCACTACTTCAAAGGCTTGGAATACTTCACAGTTTGCATTTTCATCATTGATTATCTGGGCAATGTTGCTTATGCCTCAAAGCGACTGAAATACATTTTCAGTTTCTGGGGACTGATTGATCTGCTGTCCATCCTGCCAACGTTGCTGCAGTCGTTCAATTTACTCGGTTTTCAAAGCATCAAACTCATTCGCACTTTTCAAGTTGCTCGAATGATCCGAATTTTAAAGATGCTTCACACCACGATTGAAGATGCCCAATCTTCACGCTCGAGCGCCAACCCCATCAAAACGAATTTAAAGATTTATTTCACCGGTTTTTTCATGGTCACCATGATCAGCAGCACGCTCATGTACTATGTTGAAGGGGGCTACTACACCAAAGAGGCCTTAGAGGCAGGCCAAGCGGCACTCGATGTCCAAGCTCGGCTCAAGTCCTCCGACTCGGAGGTTCAAACCGAAAAGCTCATTTTTATGCCCGTTGACAACTTGACCGGCAACGAAATCCCCGAAGACAAGCGGTTCTTCACCTCCATTCCCAACACCATTTGGTGGAGCATGTTGGCCATCACCGGCAATGGGGACATGTTTCCTGTGACCTTGGGCGGTCGCATCATTGCCTGCATCACCTACTTTTTAGGATTGATTCTTTTTGGTGTCTTGATCAATATCGTTGGCAAATCCATCATGACCAACTTCTTCATCGATCCAAGCTCACCCACCATGTCGACCTCCAAACACGAGCTTCTCCTGACCCTGATCCAACAGGGCTGGATCGGTCAACACGAGGCGGAAGTTTTGTCCAATCTCTCTTTGGAAGAAATCAATCGAAGAATGAGGATCATTGCCAAAAGATAGGTGGGCGATTTTGATGATCCGCTGCACCATTGATGTGAGCAAAACATCTCTACAAATCCTCAGAACTCAATGGCTTTTAGGGATTTTGATCCAATTGCGATCAGTCAAAGAACCGCTGACGTGGATTTTTAGCAAACAATGAATTACAAAGTATTCATTATTTATTACTGATCTAAAAACTTAAAAGCCAGACGAGGCATTTTCTGAAACAATGGCACCCATTGAGGCACCATATGTTTACACGTTCATCTACTTTTTTAACGATTGTTCTTTGTTTTGCCACACTGAGTGGCGAAACAGCGGGTGCTCAAACATCAAAATTTGAAGGCTTTAATCTTCACACTGGACTTGGGGGCATCAGTCAAACCACATTCAAATCAGACATGGTGCTGCTCTCCAACCCACAGGTGCCCGTCTCCTCACCCGATATTCTTTCTTCTGCACCGCTCTTGAACGTGGGGGCTGGCTTTAACAAGGCCGTGTCCGATCAATTCACTTTGGGACTTGAGTTCAATTTGAGCGCTAGAGACTCCAAGCACATTCACTCGGTGAATTATGTTGGACCCTACGCGCTGGGCTCCATGCTTTGGAACACCAATCAGTACACCTTGAGTCTGTCACCAGGCTATTTGCTCGCGCCCGATACCCTTCTCTATGTAAAGTTTGGCGTTCTAAAGGTCACGACCATGTGCGCCAACGACAATGGTCAGCCTTGTATGTCAAACCATTTATCCGGACAAAATTTTGGTCTGGGCATCAAACAGGTTTTGGCTGGTGGACAGAATTATTTTTACATTGAGAGCAATAAAAATCAATTGTTCACCACACGACTCACCACCGTCAACACCCCGGTCACCTATTCACTCAATGGATCGACCTTGAATCTCGTTTTGGGTTTTGGCCATCATTTCAATTAAGATGGATGCTTGGAGTTCTCGGGTGTTCACATAAAACACCCGGGTGTGACACACAAAAATTCAAGCTTTCGACAAGCACAAAAGAGACAAACCATGCACAAAATTTGGATTTTGATCCTTGCTTTTATGATTCCCTTTGCACACTCCAAGCTGGCTTGTGCAGCAGACCCCTACCCCAATCGTCCCATCAAGTTGATCATTCCGTTTCCTACGGGCGGCAGCAACGATGTGGTGGGACGTTTGATTGCAGACCAACTCTCGCAGCGACTGGCTCAAGCGGTGGTGGTGGACAACCGAGGAGGTGCAGGTGGCATCATAGGCGCTGAGATTGCGGCCAAAGCAGAGCCTGACGGTTACACACTTTTGTTCATCTCATCGGCCTTCACGGCAAACCCTTCCCTCTACAAGCTCAACTTTGATCAGCTCAAGGCCTTCAGCCCTGTGGCCATCTTGGCCGCCGGCCCCAATGTATTGGCTGTACCGCCCAATTCCCCTTACAACTCGGTCAAAGAGGTCATTGATGCGGCCAAGAGCAAGCCCGGCCATTTGAACTACGCCTCTGCAGGTGTGGGCAGTTTTCAGCACCTGAGCAGCGCGCTCTTTGTCAACATGGCGCACTTGAACATCGTGCATGTGCCCTTTAAAGGGGGCGGTCCTGCCATGATGGATGTGATGGCGGGCAACACGCAATTGATCCTGGGCGCACTGGTACAAACCTTGCCACAAATCAAGGCGGGGAAATTAAAGGCCTTGGGCGTTGGGGGGACCAAGCGAAGCCCAACCTTGCCCGATGTTCCGACCATTGCTGAGGCGGGCGTTCCTGGCTACGAGGCGGTGAATTGGTGGGGCATGGTGGCACCTGCTGGCACGCCAAAAGTCGCTTTGGAGCGTCTCTACAAAGAACTCACACTGATACAAAACTCTCCAGATGTCATCAAGAAATTCCAAGCCGAAGCCGTCGACACGGTTCAAATGAGTCAAGCTGAATTTGGACAATACCTACAGACTGAAACCAGCAAATGGTCCAAAGTGGTGAAGGAAGCGGGCATCACCCCTCAGTGAAGGCGCGCACCGCCAAAGCGACACACAAGTGTCCACGATTCAAGCGCTCTAGCGGCTCATAAAAAGTCCTCTAAATTGACTCGCCAGCCTTGCCCACAGGCTTGCCTGAGCCTTGCGTTGTATTGACACGCACCGTAATCTTTGCCTGGCGGAATGAAGCCGCCCATGGCACCCAGGCTGGCAAGACTTGCTTGGGTTTGATCGACAAATTCAGACAAGCTCTCTGTATAAACTGTGTCGCCTTGCGTTTTGATGAGCCCTTGATCCAGGGCCGCCAAAAAGACAAACAGCTCCTCTGAGACACGGCCTGCATCGGTTGCGGGCAATTGTCGAAAGACCGCTGCCCAGCGGCTGCGTCCCACATCAAGGGGCATGCTCTCGGGCCAAAGTCCTCTGGCTCTTAAAAAACTTGTATCAATTGCACAGGTGCGCTTGAGAGCATTCGCACTGGGCACGCCACTTGGGATGTTGTTTGTCACATTGATCGCACAAAATTGCGGGGCCTCTTTGAGCTCGCCCGAAAGGATGGTCTCTATGGCCAGGCGATTGGCGATGAAGTATTGCGCTGCCACTTGCGTGAACGACTGAAGGGCATCGGCCACCGATCGCCCGCGCTCTTTGCTTTGGGCCTTTTGGCTCATGTTGATCACAGACAAGGAGACCGTGGACAACACCGCTAGGCTCAAGAGAAGTTCCAAGAGGCCAGCGCCCCATTGTGTGCGCATAAATTTTTTAAAGTGCGGCATTGAAGGACGTGGCTGTTACAGGTTTACAGGTTTACAGGTTTACAGGTTTACAGGTTTGCAGGTTTGAAGGCTCATTGGCAAAGGGGCGCTTCACTGGCGTCTTGAGAGATCACCCAAGCGCTCATGCCTTGATAGGACTGAAGTTGCATCTTGGGCCCGGACAGGTTGGCCCGCACCAACTGAGCCACCATCCCCATGGCCTCTTCGCTCATGGGCGTGCACGTCGCCCAGTGGGCGTTTGAACCCAGCACCAGTCGCCAATTGCTTGGAAACGCATCAACACTCCAACTGTGATTGGGACCCAAGCTTGACAAAAGATCCTGGGCCCTCAATTCAGTTGCTGCTGCGGGCAAAGTGGCGCTCGACTGGGTTTTCATGTAGAGATCCGCGAGGTACAGAAATGCCCGGTAATGGTCCACCTCATCGCTGGACCTGGCGACCACCAAGGGCGCTTCGCGCTCGCTGGCCTCGGTGCTCAATAGACCGATTTGCCAGAGGAGACAACAAGCCGCAAAGACCCAAAGCACTGGCATCTTGATGCACCCTTCCTTTTTTTAGTTCACACCGCATAGACCCGAACACAGGCCACGCCCAAAGAAGAGTCCTTTTGAAAACCAAATGACCCTTGGTTCATTGAAAACACCGCGATTGCATTGAGGGGGCCGGAGTCATTTGACGTCCAGTAATAATTGAGTGGCAACAAACTCACAAACAACTTCAACTCCACATCGCTCGGCACAAACCAAGCACTCCCCAAAGCACTGCAAGCGTCTTCAATGGATTTGTCACGGTAAACCGATTGAATGGCCACCTTGTTTTTGGACCCTTCCGAGCCCGTTTGTGCAAAGCCGTATTTGCCCGTCGACAAATCCAAACTGCTCTCCCACACCGCGGGATTGGGCATCAAGGTGTAGACCACCAGTCGGCCCGCCACTTGCCCACCAAAGTTGCCCACAGCGGACAGGTTGCTGCCATAAAACAGATTGATCCCCTCTGGCGAGGTTTTCACGGTGCAGGTGTAGGCCGCGTAGAGCGCATAGTCCCCCTCAAAGCAATTGGGATAGGTTCTTAACAGCAAGGTGGTGTTGGTGTTGACCCAAGTCGTGCAGTTGAGCACCGCGGTGCAGTTGCTCAGCGGCTTGTCCAACTGATCCGTGAAAGTGGTCGGCCTTGAGCTTTGCAAGGTCACAAATCCAGCGCCTGTGTTGAATTGCCCCAAAGAACAATTGAGCCCACAACTCGCGCTCGACGTGCTTGAAGCACCAGAGACGCCCACCGTGTAAGACACCCAGCCACCGGCCTTGCTCACAGACACCCCGCCCACACCCGCCACGACCACCGTGTTTGTGCCCCCATTGTTGGTGCTCGGCGCATTCGCCAAGGCCGGCGGAAAGTACAGATAACTCGCACTCGTGCCAGGTGTTACCACCATGGAGAGGGCCCTCACATCTTGCACCAGGCCAAGCCAGTAAAAAGCACAAAGCCAAGCCAACCAAGAGCCAGCGCACCGATCAAACTGCTCACCTTTCATCGCATGGCCTCCTTTTAAACTCAATGAAACTGCAAGCCAATCAAAGCATTTGCACTGGAACAACCTGCGCCCAAGTTTTGAATATTGGTGCCACTTCCAATTTGCTTGTACACACTCCCCCCACTGATCGTGCCACTGCTGGCAGTTCCCGACAAGGTGCTCAAGGCCGCCACTTGTCCCACGGCCACCACATCGGCACCACCGCCAAGCGCTGACGCCAAGGCCGCACAGGTGTCCTTGCCCATCGAGGCGCCTCCAATGGTGATGGCAAACGAAGGCGAAGCACCCACCGCATTTCCCTGCAGCTCCACTGAATTGCCCCAAGCATCCACAATGCGATCGGTGCCACTGAGTTTCAAAGGCGGTGTCAACAGTGACATTTGAATCGGCGTGCCCGTGGTCAATGTTTCATAGCTGCCCGTGGATGCAAAAAACGATTTGATCTTGGAGACCATGAAGCTGATGGACTGCACCTCATCGCTCACGCGAGTGGCCTCCTCGGTTTTGGACTGCCTGTACAAAATGAGTGCAATGCCACCCGCAATAATGGCCAAGACAATGATCAGCTCGATCAATGAAAAGCCACGAGACCCTTTTGCTTTCACACACATTCGACTGCTCCAAAAAAGTTGATGAATGAACTGTAGGCTTGGCTTTAAAAAATATTCTTATAAAAAAACATCAAATTAAGCGGGCTTTTAAAGCCGGCGATCACGATTTGATGCCTATACCTGCGACCTGTGACCTGCGACCTCCAAGCCTTCACCCCAGAGGCGCAGATTCGACGATGGCAAACATGGCCCAATACACCCAAAAGACCAAGCCCCCCACCAGCATCATCAATGCATGCCCCAAGGCATGACCAAGCACCAGTTGGATCCATGTGTCCACCGATGCGTGAATATCCTGAGCAATGCTCTGATAGGCTTTGGGCGTGTCGCTTGACAAGCCATACACCAAAATCAACCAATGGTGTTTGGGGTGAACGATGCTCAACTCACACAAAGCAAGCGCCGGGGTCTTTCCCATTTTGAGCTTCAAAAGCAAAGCATTGCACTGCTGCACCATAAAGGGTGTTGAGCTTGATCGAATGGATTGAACCGCTTGTGTGAAACCACTGCCCGCTTGTATGAAGGCCGACAAAGCCATCAAGAAGCACGCACCATGAAAGGACGCATACAACTGAAAAGGGAACACATGTCCATTGAGCTTGTCCCGAAATGCAAGAGTTGCGTTGGGTAAGAACCATGCCAAACCACCCCCCACCAGCGTCAACACCAACAAAACCAATGCACCGATGAGGAGCACATGGTCACACAAAAAGGCCAGATACAAAGCGCCTTCAGGCCACAAGAGCCTGGGGCGCGTGCGTTCAAACTCCGGCAAAATGCGAAGCGACAAAAAAACCAACAAAAAAATCGAAACCAAGAGATACCCCAAGGGCCTCAGCAGTGCTTGGCTCAAGGATGCATACAAGCTCAAGCGTGTCGACAGCAACTCGGCCGCGCTCTCCAAGCCCATGTACAGTCTCCCACTCAAGTCGCCCGCCTCAATCAACAGCGACTCTGCATGCGGTACATGGGGCTTCAATTCTGAGCCCAAGGTTCTGCGACGTGTGAACGGTGAAGCGCGCGCCCCGCTGGATCCCCCAGACTCTTGCCCCCTCAACCCCAAGAGCACCAAGGCGGTCAAAGGCAGCAAGGGGTGCTTGAGCCGTTTGAACTCCGTGTGCATCACCCTCAAAGTCTCATAAATCGGCAAGCCCTCCTTGCTGAGCTTGGCCAAGGCCAAATACCATTCCCGCCTCATGCGTGAACCGATCCTCAAGCGCTGCCAAACCGAGAGTTCAAACGCCATGGCTTGCCACGCCTTCAAGCACAATGGGACCAATCCAGCGCTCGATGTCCATGGGATCGATCAGGCCCTCATGCATTTTTAAAACCGCATGCGCAATCACACCCACCCCCAGCCCATTCAAATTCAAAGCCTGTTGAGCCAACCAATGTGCCCGTGCCGCCCCCACATTCTCTTGCCTCATGTGAGACAAAAAACATTCATCGGGCAACAGCACTTCCGCACACACCGTTCGCCCCACAATGCCCATGTGCGCACAAGACTCGCACCCAAGTCCTCGGATTTTGATGCGTTTTAAGCGTCCCGCGCTCACTTTCTTGACGCGGTTGAAGGTGTTCAAAGGAATCAAGCCGAGCTGTTTGGCTTGCAAAAAGGAGGTCGCACAATGGGGACACAGAAGCGGCACCAAGCGCTGAAAAATCACCCCCGAGATGAAGTGGCGCATGTACAAGACAGAAGGTGCAATACCCATTTCTCTGAGCCTTGCAAAAACCCCCATCGCCTCATACACATGCAAAGTGCTCAAGGTCTTTCTGCCAGACAAGACCAATTGCTTGATGTTTTCTGCGCTGTCGTGGTCATTGACCTCGCCCATCATCACCACATCGGGGTCTTGCCTGAGCGTCGCGGCCACATATTTGGAGTAAACGGAGCCAGTGCTTTGATCGATCCAATCCGTTTTGTGCTGCGACACCCCCATTTGACAGGCCGAGCGGATCAAATACTCAACAGGCTTCTCGACCGTGATCACCTTGATCGATCGCCCCCGACTTGTGTACAACTTTTCAATGAACGCTTGCAATGAAGTTGACTTGCCGCTGTTGGTGGGCCCCACCAAAAACACTGCCCCTTGGGATCCGAGCAGCATCTCATTGATGCACTCAATGTGAACCGCCTCATAGCCCATGGACGCCAAAGGCCGCAAGGTCTTTTCATCCATCACCAAAAGTCGAATGACCACATGAAAGTTGCCCGCTGGGTGAATGGGCGCGCTGCTCAAACGCAACTGAACATGCACGCCCTGATCAGACACATGCTCGATCACCGCCTCCTTGAGTTGCTTTTCATCCCAAGACACCCCCTTGTTGTCCGCATCGGCATGGACCCCATAGAGCACATTGCACATATCGGTGGCCCTTTTGCTGGAGATGTTGGGCTGCTCCAAGCGCTCACCGTGGACCCGAAAAAAAACTTGTGCATACGCACCCCGTGTTTCGATGTGAATGTCACTTGAACTCACCGCCAAGGCTTGATTGATCAACTCCCAAGCCGCCATCTCAACACTTGTGGACACCTCTGCACGCACGGGGCGTTGTGTCGCATGAATGCTTTTTAAAATTTCTGCACTGACTTCAAGCTCATGGATGGCCGCAAACGCATCCACAGCGCTCAAGGAGATGCGTTGCAGACGTCTTCTAAGATCAAATTGAAGATGCGACAAATGCATCTCACTGCAAGTGAGCACCAAGAGTTGGTGCTCAGGGCTCAACAACAAAGAAAAATGCTGCTGAAACGCTTGCGGCAAGCCTAGATCCTCAAAGCTCAGGTACTGCCCAAAGGGCAAATCATTGACATCAGAAATCATGGCTTGTGAGCAAAAGTGAGCGCGCTTGCAAGACCTTCAAACTCAGGACCGGATGGATCCATGGCGACAAAGGGGGGCAAGAAATAATGCATGCCCTTGAGCTCTAAAGCGCCTTGGTAGGTGTACACAATCGACTGCAGGGCCATGGGCTGCCCGTGCACCTGCGCGATGAAGTGCTCGGCATCGATCAAGGCAGCGTCTCCCAGGAGGCTCAATTGCCACTCACCTTGGTGCACCAAGACCTGATGTCTTTGCGGCAAGCCCGATGGATCCTTCGCTGCGCCGCTCTGGGTGGGCTGCGAGATGTTAGAACCCGGTGCAAGGGCTGGCAGCACTTTGACACCGGCTTTGGCATCAAGCACCAAGGTCTTCATAGGGCTCAGCGTCAAAGTGGGCCAATGTTTTTTCAATTCAAGCGTCATGTACAACTCCAAAACATCAGGGCTTTCAATGGCAGGAAAAAAATAAGGCAACTGCGGCAGTGAGAGTGCAAGAGTGCTCGTGCCCTCCCCTCTCGCATTCAGACCTTGGTCAAGGGCAAAGGGTGGGCCACCAGGAGACGACTTCAAAGCGCTGAATGCACCGCTCAAGGCGCCCTTCAACTCGCCCCTCAAGGCCCAGTCCACCCAACAAGCGTGGGGCTCGCAGTGAATGGCCAACGGGTGAAGCCCATTGGCACTCAAAGGAATGGCGCGACGCAGACCATTGAAAGCGCGCCAAAACGCCACCGCATCGTTCAAAAAAAGATACCGCGCTCTCTCCAAGCCAAATCGCTTGGCGTACCCTTGGGCCGCCTTCAGTTGAACGGCTTTGGACTGCAAAGCCAGTTCAGCCATGCGTGTTGACTTGAGCGCACTTTCAATTTTTTGTTTTGCCTGCACTTGCAAATGCATCTGAGCATCCAAGAGCGCTAACAGTGCACAAACCAAGATCACCCCACACACGCCCAAGACCCACAGTCGCCCAAGTTTGCGTTTTCTTTGCGCAGGACTTGTGAGCATAATGTCCCTCCTGAGCTTGAGCGCCTCGCTTTGCACTGGCCAATGCCGACCCCATGTGTCCAAGAGTTCTGTCAGGCCCCCGCCTTGGCTTGCATCGGCACTCAAAACCTCATAGCTTGGAAACAGTGAGGTGTAGTGCTGCAAGTGGTGTTGAAGATGTCTTTTGTCCACCAACACATCCACACCCACCAAAGGCAGACCGTTTTGTACAACACAAAACCAAAAGAGTTGCTGCTCAAGGGCCATGTGAACGATGCAATTGGGCTTGATCTGCCCCAAGAGCAGTGCTGCCGAATGCACACGCGCCAAGTCCACATCATCGTGAAACCCAAGCCAAGTGTGTGCGCCTGCTTTGTGCACCACATGACCCAAGCGCAAGTGCGCTTTCTTCAGCACAGCAATCTCTGCGCGACTCATCGCCATGTGCCACTCCAGTCCCACGATGAGTGCCCACGGTCCTTGTTCAATCAACACGGTTCGCCTCCTGTCTAGACTTTAAAAAACTGCAAGCACGCTTTAGCGTGTCCTGCGTGACATCCACGCCGGTTCTGTGTGCTCGGGGGGGACCCTTGACTTGGGCGGCGGGACAGGGGTGAAGCCCAGCGCAGAGACATCGGGCAAAGGCTTGTTGGACTGAACAACACCCACCGCCCCTTTGGGCTCGTCAAACAGTCCCCCCATCGCTGCGCCAAAGGGCAAGATCCCAAAAAGACTGCTTGGCACATAGGTCTGGCTTGGCGCGACTTGCGCAAACTCCAAGCTCAGCGCTTTTTTTGTGCCCTTTGGCAAGTCCACTTGAACCCACACAGCACGCTCCTCAATGCGCAGCAAACTGAGTCCCTTTTTGATGGACTCACCAGGCGCGTAGATCACCGTGGCGCCGTTGGGCATCAAAAGCCTTGCATACGACAAAGTGCCTCGCACACCGATCGATACGATGCTCGGCAAAGCCTCTCCCCCCACTTGGGAGAGTGTTTTCATGGCCGCATTCAAATCGGTCTCCTTCTTCAAGAGCTCGATCTGTGCTTGCATGTGGGCCTTTTGATCCTCTACGTTTTGTGCATGCGCTAAATAGAGGGGGGCAAGCAGTCCAAGAAGAGACAAAACAATGGATTTAATTGACACGAGACGCCGCTCCTGTGTTGACTTGAAGAACAATCACCATCATCTGCCTTGATTGGCTGTTGGTCTTGGAGTGACCCACAAAGGTGGTGGCCCAATCCACACCAGCGCGTTGCTCGTCATAGCCGAAAAGCACAATGGCTTGTCCATCGTTGACAAACGCTTGCTGCTGCAAGGACTGTGAGGCCACATTGGGGGTTTGAATGCCCTGGGCATTGGGTGTCAAGGGCGATGCCAGTGAAGAAATTTGCATCTGATAGGACAACAAAATTCGGTTGTCTCCCAAGATCAAAGGCAAAAAATTGGCCGTAAAGCCCACGACCTTGCTGCCCGTGTTTTGTGTGATGACGGCCCCAACGTTTGCCGAACTGGTGGTCGAGCTCGAGGCAATAAAGCTGATCTCATTGGCCACTTGGATGGGTGAGGGCTGACCGTTCACGGCCAAAACTTGACCCTGTCTTTGCAAGGAGACCTTGCCCCACTGACTGAGGGCTTGGGCCACAAAGGTGGAGCCACTCCAATTGCTGGCTCCCGCCGAGGGGCTCAAGGTGACAATGCCAGGCGTGTCCACCCCCGCGCGAAGGGGACTGGGGGTGCTCACATTGACCCCCAACTGGCCCAACTTGGAATACAGCATGTTCAAACCAAAGCCCAGCGAATTTTGCTCGTCCAAAGCCACGCTGAAAATCTTCACATCAATCATCACATTGTGCGCAAACCGCTCATTGATTGAATCGATGTAACGCTCAACCCGAGAAAGAACCCCAGGCCTTGCCGTGACCGTGATCATGGCAAGCTCTGGATTGGCAATGGCACTGGCGCCCGAAACAGTCACTGGGCCGCT
>CANBTT010000002.1 GCA_947372465.1 Burkholderiales bacterium
GTTTGCTCAAGAGAAGGCGAGTGAATATCCCTCGCGTGCTGTCAAACTCATTGTGACGTTTACGCCTGGAGGGGCAGCGGACGTGACCGCCAGAATTTTTGCAGAAAAACTCGCTGCCCTATGGAAGCAAGGGGTGATCGTTGAGAACAAGGCCGGTGCGGGCGGCTCCATTGGCGCCGAATCTGTTTTTCGCTCGCCCCCCGATGGCTACACCTTGCTCTTGGCCACCAATACCCACATCATCAACCAGGTGTTGATTCCAAAATTGGCCTTTGACTTCACCAAAGACTTTGTCCCTTTGGGCTTGGTCACGTCAGCCCCCATGTTGATTGCTGTGAACCCGCAATTGAAGGTCAACAACCTTCAAGAGCTCACCAAACTCATCAAGGCCGAACCCGGTAAACATGCCTATGCGGCTTGCAACATGGCAAGCCCCCATTACTTTGCCATGGCGATTTACATGAACACCATGAAGCTTGATGCCACCAACATCCCCTACAAAGGGTGCACACCAGCCGTTGCGGATACACTGGGTGGGCAGGTCAATATTGTGGCGGCAAGCATTCCTGCTGTGGTCTCATTCATCAAGCAAGGCACCCTTCACCCCATTGCCTTGTTGTCAAGCAAACCCAGCCCCGCTTTGGCCGGTGTGCCAACAGTGGGGGAGTCAGGCCTTGCTGAGTTGAAGAATTTCTCCTTGGACAATTATTACGGTTTCATGGCGCCCATGGGCACACCCGTCGCCATTCAAAAGAAGCTTGAAGAAGATATAAAATCCGTGGCGCTCATGATGGACACCAAATCAAGGCTTGAAGTCGCTGGTTTGGAGCCCTTTGTCTTGAATTCGTCAGAAATGATGAAGCTCATTCGCTCGGACGAGCAAAAATATGCTCAAGCCGCCAAACAATCCAATATCAAAGCAGAATAAATGCCCACCCAACTCTCCTTAAGTTTAGGCTGTTGTCAGTATGACCGCACGCGAGCACTCTTTGACGGCCGCGTGAAGGTTGAGGGCTGTGAGCTCTTGCCGATTGCATTGGATCCGGAGGAGACCTTTCACAGAGCGTTCAAAACCCAAGAATTTGATATTTGTGAAATTTCTTTGAGCTCACACACCTTGAACATTGCCCGAGGGACGGCCAAATATGTGGCGATCCCTGCTTTCTTGTCGCGTGCTTTTCGTCACTCGGGCATCTACATTCGTGCCGACCGAGGCATTGAGCGACCTGAGGATCTGAGGGGCAAGAAAATTGGCATCCCCGAATACCAAATCACGGCCAACGTTTGGATTCGTGGTCTTTTGATGCACGAATATGGTGTCCAACCCAAGGAACTCTTGTGGCGACGAGGGGGGCTTGAGGAGCCGGGGCGTCAAGAGAGATCCCCCATTCGCCTACCGAGCGACATTGATGTGCAGCAGTTGCCCGCGGATGTGTCCTTGTCAGAGGCTTTGGCGAGGGGTGAGATCGATGCGGTGTTTTCAGCCAAAGCGCCCTCTTGCTTTTTAAAGGGGGACCCCAAGATCAAGCGCCTCTTTACCGACTTCAGGCCCGTCGAGACGGCTTACTACCAAAAAACCAAACTCTTTCCCACCATGCACGTGGTGGGCATTCGGGCCTCATTGGCTGAGCAGCATCCATGGCTGTGTACGAGTGTGTTCAAAGCCTTCCTTCAAGCCAAAGACATCGCATTGCAAGAGTTGTCGCAAATTGGGCATTTTGCCGTGACCTTGCCTTGGGGGGTTGCAGAGATGCAGGCCAGCCAGGCCATCATGGGGGAGGACTTCTGGAGTTATGGCTACGAACCCAACCGCCATGTGCTGGACACCTTCATGCGCTACCACCATGAGCAAGGCATCTCCGAGCGACTGGTGAATTCGATGGACTTGTTTGCGCCAAGCTCGTTGGAGATGGCCAAAAACTAAAGGACCGCTTTGAACTGCACTTCAAAAAAGTTGCTCACCTGTTCAAACCCGCCCAGTGCAGATGTCGTGGCTCAATCCAACGTCACTCAGACGAGCCGTCCTTACCAAGCGGCCACGCAGCCATCGCTCCGGGGGTCTTCGCCGCCTTCGATCACACCGTTGGTGTGCAAGACCAATGCGCCCGCATGGCCCAAGCGCTCGTCATACTCGGAGACGATCTCAATGGGGTGACCCAAGGCTTTGAGGCCTTCAATCACCTCATTTTCAAACCGAGACTCCAATTTGAGGGTGGTGCTTTGTTCGGCCCAAGTTTTACCTAGCAACCACCTGGGTGCAGCAACGGCGCTTCTGGGGTTGTGTTGATCCCAAACGCAGCGACTAAAAACAGCCGCCTGTGTTTGCGGTTGACCTTCCCCCCCCATCGTGCCGTAGACCAACAGACGACCATCTGTGAGTTTTGCCATGGCGGGATTGAGCGTGTGAAAGGGCTTTCGACCTGGTGCAAGACTTCTGAGTTGATGGGGCCTGAGGTCAAAGGAGCAGCCTCTGTTTTGCCACCAAATGCCTGTATTGGGAAGAACCACACCGCTGCCAAACTCAAAGTAGATGCTTTGAATCATGCTCACAGCTCGTCCCTGATCATCAATGACGCCAAGCCAGGTGGTGTCGCCATCGCTTTTCGGGGCAGGCCAGGGGCTGGCCTGGTGGATGTCAATGGATTGCGCCAACTCAAGGATCAATTTTTCTGACAACAAGTCTTGTGGGTTCACCCCCATCGATTGGGGGTCGGTGACGTAGCGGTCTCGGATTTTGAAGGCTTGTTTGGTGGCTTCAACCAAAGCGTGAATGCCCTGGACATTGTCTGCGCTCCAATGGTTTTGTTTGATTTTTTCGTAAATGCCCAAGATCAGCAATGAGGCCAAGCCTTGGGTCGGAGGAGCGGTGTTGTAGAGCTTGGCACAGGAGAGATCAAGGTGCAAAGGGGACTTCAAAACGGATTGGTGGTTTTGCAAATCGATCAGCTGGAGCGGGCTGCCCACCTGGTCCAAATCCTTGGCAATTTGTTGGGCCAAGTCCCCGCAGTAAAAGTCGCTTGCACCCGCTTTTGCCACTTGCTGGAGTGTTTGCGCCAGTTGTGCAAAGCGGTGCAAATCGCCATAACTGGGGACTTCATTTTGTGCGTTCAGAAAGGTTTTCGCAAACCCGGGTTGTGCCATCAACTCGTCAGCCTTTGCCCGGGTGTTGTTGACTTGACTTTGTGTGACGGGGTAGCCATGGGTGGCGTAATGAATCGCACTTTCTAGCAAGCGAGAAAAGGGCAGTTTGCCCTTCATCTTCTCTTTGCTGTACGCGTACGCTTTGCCCCACCCAGAGATGGTCCCCGCCACGGTGTTGGCTGCCAAGGGGCCTCGCCAAGGAATGCTAGCGACGCCGGCATACAGTTCGGGACGGACGTTTGAGCCTGCAGCACCGCAGGCATCGATGGCCTGCATGGGGGCACCAGGTTCATGGATCAACCAAAATCCATCGCCTCCAATCCCCGTCATGTGAGGGTAGACAACGGCAAGCGTTGAGGCCACGGCGATGGTGGCTTCAATGGCGTTGCCGCCTTCTCTTAAAATGTCAAGGCCAGCTTGAGCTGCCAATGAATTGGGGGCCACCACAGCGCCACGTTTGCCTAAGATGGGATTCATTGTGGACTCCATGCGGATGAGACGCTTTGCGCTGCCGCGCGAGCGTTGAACAAATGCGCACGCATCTCTCTATAACAAGTGACCACATCTCTGCCCAAAAGGGCCTCAACGATCAAGGAGTGTTCTTCAAAGGAGGCGGTCATGCGTTCAAGGTTGTTGAATTGTGTGCGTCTAAACATAGAAATCTTTTGTCTGAGGGACAAGACCATGTCAATCAGGAAGGGGTTGTGTGAAGCGTGGATGATCAAAAGGTGCAAGTTTTTGTTGATCATATCGTATGCGTTGGCATCTCCGGCTTGGATGGCCAAGCGGCTTTGGGCATGGTAGTCACACAGTTGGACCTTTTGTGCGTCCGTCATTCTCGTCACCGCATGGCGTGCACAGGTTGCCTCCAGCTCACCAATGGCTTCAAACAGTTGGTCCAAGCTTTGTGGCGTGATTTGCGCGACCCGACTGCCATGGTTGGGTCGAGTGACCACCAACCCTGAACTGCTCAGTTGCTTTAAAGCCTCTCTGACTGGGGTGCGAGAGACTTGGTAGCGCGCAGCCAGGGTGCTCTCATCAAGCCGCTCTCCAGGCGAGAACTGGCCCATTGCAATGGCATCAGAGATTTTATGAAAGATCTCCAAGGCCATGCCGCCACGGGTTTTCTTTTCTTGTCCATTCAGGGTTGAGCCGTGCATGCAGTTCTTAAAGAGGGTGCCAACACGCAAGGGCTGTTTGGCCACTGTTGTTCAAAGGTGGACTTTTCTCGTGACAGCGCGCACTGGCTTTGAAGCACCTTGGCGCAAAACTGCAACCTGTTGGGAGTTGGCTCAAATCGGGGGGTGAGCCATGAATGGTCTTGAGCGCTTGGCCCCTTTGATCGGCACTGATGGCGCCCGCCAACAGACCTTGGGTGTAAGGATGTTGAGGGGACTGAATCATTTGATGAACCGTTCCCATCTCAACAATTTGACCGGCATACATCACCGCAATTCTGTCGGAGACCTCCACCGCAGCGCCAATGTCGTGCGTGACAAAGATCACGGACATGTTGCGCTCCTTTTGAAGTTCTCTTAGGAGCAGCAAAATTTGAATTTGTACAGAAGCATCCAGCGCGGTGGTTGGCTCATCGGCCAATAGCAATTGTGGGTCACACATGAGTGCCAACGCAATCATGGCTCTTTGCTTCATGCCGCCTGACAATTCATGGGGATATGCAGACAGTCGCTTTTGAGCTTGCGGAATTTGAACCCGTTCAAGCATTTGAAGTGCTTTGCGCAAAGCGGCGTCGTGATCAATGGATTCATGCGCACGCAAAGCTTCCACCATTTGTGCGCCAATGGTGTACACCGGATCAAAGGCGAGCCCTGGTTCTTGGAAAACCATGGACGTGACACGACCTCTGTAACGCCTCATTTCTTGCTCGTCAAGGCGCAAGGTGTTTTGGCCACCCAAGAGCACCTCGCCCGACACCTGGGTCGTTTTCTTGGGGTTCAAGCCCAAGAGCGTTCTCAGTGTGACGCTCTTGCCTGAGCCCGACTCGCCCAGTAAAGTGAGCACCTCGCCCTTGGCCACATCAAAGCTCACGTCGCGCAAGGCCTGTGCTTTTCTTGCGCCTGTGAATTGAACGCTCAGATTTTGCACGCGAAGCAACAACTCATTCATACAGGGTCCCCGAACTGGGATTGAGAAAAACCATCGTTCATGTGACAAGCCACCACATGATCTGACAAGCCCTGCACCTTGCTCAATACGGGGCTCACAGCATGGCAAGTGGCTTTTGCATGGTCGCATCGATCCCGAAAGCGACACCCCGTTGGCGGATTGATGGGGTTGGGGGGATCACCCGACAAGGGCGAAACCCATGTTTTATTGTGGGGGTCCATGGAAGGGATGGCTTGGAGCAGCGCTTTTGTGTAGGGGTGAGCCGGGGCGTTAAAAATGCGATCGACCGGTCCCTTTTCAATGACTTGACCCAAGTACATCACCATCACTTCATCGCTCAGGTATTGCACGACATGCAAGTCGTGGGAGATGAAGAGGTAGGTCAGTTCCCGCTCTTGTTTCAATTCCTGGAGCAAATTCAAGACCTGGGCTTGCACGGACTTGTCCAGCGCTGCAACGGCCTCGTCCAAGATGATCAAACGGGGTTGGAAGGCCAAGGCCCTGGCAATGTTGACCCTTTGGCGTTGACCTCCAGAGAGTTCATGTGGATAGCGCGAAGCGTATTGAGCGGGCTTAAGACCCACGCGATCAAGGAGAGCGTGAGTGAGTGCAGTGGCTTGTTCCTGGCTCACGCCATGCACTTGTGGGCCAAAGGCAATGGTTTGTTCAATGGTGAGCCGTGGGTTGAGGGACGCATAGGAGTCTTGAAAGACCATTTGCAGTTTTCTTCTGAACTCTTTGAGCTCGAGGCCCCCGTATTCGGCCACACCTTCACCATCAAAAATCATGCTGCCGTGATCGGGCTTGATCAGGCGCGCAATCAACTTGGCGGTGGTTGATTTGCCGCAACCAGACTCGCCCACAATGCCAAGCGTTTTGCCTTTGGCAACAGAAAAGCTCACATCATCCACGGCATGAACATATTGCTTGTTCTTTTGAAAAAGACCCGGGTTGAGCAAGAAGTGTTTTCTTAGCTCACGCACCACAAGCAAAGGTTGTGCTGGGCCACCCTTGTCGAAGTCCTCAAATAGGGGGAAGGTGGCATCCATCATTTTTTGATGTCCATGGCTGAACGAATGCCGTCGGCCAAAAGGTTAAAGGAAATGGACGTGATGAAAATCATCGCGCCAGGCAGCGCTGCTGTAAGGGGGGCTTTGTAAATGGCCGAGCGCAAGGTGTTGAGCATCAAGCCCCATTCAGGCTCAGGCGGTTTGACCCCCAAGCCCAAAAAGGACAAACCCGAGGCCAAGATCATGCTCACACTCAGCAAGCCCGTTGAATACACAAAGACAGGCCCCAAAACGTTTCCCAGTACCTGAACCCGAATGATCTGAAAGGTGCCAGCCCCACTCATGCGAGCCGCCTCCAAGTAGTCGAGTTGTCGCACCTGTGTGGTCACACTCTCAGCAACCCTCACGACCTGTGGGACAAAGACCAAGGTCAGAGCGATCAGGCTGTTGCTCATGCCTGGCCCCAAGGCGCCTGAGATGGCTACGGCCAACAAGACGGATGGAAAGGCGTAGAAAATATCAAGCACGCGCATGATCAGCATATTGGTGCGTCCCCCCACATAGCCCGCAAACAAGCCAATGCTGGTGCCCATCACAAAGGCAAAAAACACAGGCAAGACCCCCATCAACAAAGACAAGCGAGCGCCATACATCAAGCGCGTCAACATGTCGCGTCCCAGCTCATCGGTCCCCAGCAAATAGCCTTCACTCCCAACGGGTAAGAGTCGTTTGAGCATGCTCGCCTTGAACGGGTCAGCCGGTGCAATCCAAGGTGCAAAAATTGCAGCCAATACAATCAAGAGAACAATCCCTGCACTGATCATTGCAATGCGTTCGCCTTTGAGTTGTTGAAAAACACTGAACCAGTACCCTTTGTTCGCGGGGGTCAGTATGGGTGGCTTGTGCGTGTGCATTTTTAGGTCCTGAGCATTCTTGGGTCCAGCAGCGGTTGCACCACATCGACCAATAAATTCAAAATCACAAAGAACATGCACAAAATGAGCAAAGTGCCTTGAAGCAGGGGAATGTCTCTTTGAAAAATCGCTGTGTTCAGCAAAAAGCCTGTGCCAGGCCAAGCAAACACGGTTTCCACCAAAATAGAGCCCCCCATCAAATACCCCACTTGCAGGGCTGCAACAGCCAAGACCGTGGGGGCTGTGTTTTTGGCAATGTGCTGAAAGATGCCAAAGGGTGTCAGACCTCGTGCTCTTAAAGACACCACAAATTCTTGCTCTAGCATGTCGCTCACCAAGGCCTTCACGGTTCTTGTGATGATGCCCATCGGAATCACACACAAGGTCAAGGCGGGCAGCGCCATGTAACGCAAATGCGCCAAGTCCCAGATCCATTCGCCGGACCCGCCCGGTCCAGCGCCCATGGCGGGAAACCAGCCAAGGGTGATCGAAAACACGATGGTCAGTACGAGGCCCAACCAATAATGCGGCACACTGACACCAATCACAGAGCAGGTGGTGGCCAGACGGTCAAGCCAGCCCGCCTTGTTGTAGCCGGCGACCCCCCCCAAGAGACAGCCCATGAAGACCCCCAAAAAACTTGCAACACAGGCCAGACGCAAGGTGTTGGCAATGGCAGAAAAGACCTCGGTGCTCACTTGTCTGCCCGATGCAATCGAGCTGCCCAAGTCTCCTTGCAAAGCCCGCAAAAGCCACAATCCGTATTGGACCACCAGGGGGCGGTCCAGGCCATAGGCGCTCTTCAAGGCCTCAATCACATCAGCGGGTGCATCCGCTGGTGCAATGGCATTGAGGGGGTCACCAGGTGCCAAGTACACCAAAACAAAGGAGATCACGGTGACACCCAGTGCAATCGGAATGGCGTACAAAATGCGCCTGAACAGATAACCCAGCATTTACTTCATTCGCAGTGTGGTGATGTCTTGGAACCAATGTTGTGCTTGAACAAACTCTTGCACTTTGGATGACAGGGCATGCGGGTTGGTGTCATGCACCACCCAAAGCATCAAAGCGTCATCCACCATCGTTTGGTGAACCTCGGCCAACAATTTGTCTTGTACTTTGGTGTCAAAGTTGCCTCTTAGGGTGTCCAATGTGTTGTCCATTTTGGGGTTGTTGTAGCCGCCCCAATTGACCCCATTGGGAGAGATGTAGCGGCTGTCGACAAAGCGTGTGAGGGCATAAAAGGGGTCTGCTGTCACGTATCCCAAATTGATGGCGGAGATGCCTTTGCCGGCATTCATGTCCGACTTGGCGCCTGCTCTCCAGTGCAAGTACAAGTTTTCAAGCTCCACCACTTCAAACTCCAGTTGGATGCCAATTTCGGCCAAACTTTGTTGAATGAATTCGTTCATGGGCAAGGAGAGCATTTGTCCCGTGCCGCCTTGTGCAATGATCACTTTGGCTTTGAGGGGCTTGGAGGCGCTGAAGCCGGCTTGTGTCATCAAGGCTTTGGCCGCTTTGAGGTCGTACTTGATTTCGAACGAGGGCTTTCCAAACCATGGGCTGGTGCGGTCGAGTTGACCTTTGGCTGGCGTAGCCAGTCCATTCATGAGTTTGACAATGGCCTCGCGATCGATCGCCAAATTGGCCGCTTTTCTTACGCGGATGTCGGTCCAAGGCGAGCCTGGGTAAGTGGAGAAATGATAGGGCCATACGTGTGGCGTGACATTTTGAACGACCTTAAAGCCAGCGCTTTTGAGTTGTGGCAGCACATCGGGTGGCGGTGTTTCAATCAAATCGACTTGCCCATTGAGCAAAGCGTTTGCACGCGTCATGGCGTCGGGAATGGGCACCAAAACGATGCGATCGGTTTTAGGGATGCGTGTTTTGTCCCAGTAGTTTGCATTTTTGATCAAATCGGCGCGCTCTCTGGGCACCAATTTATCCAATTTGAAGGGACCCGTGCCTGAGGGTTGAGAGGCAATTTTGTTCCAATCGTGACCGAGTTTTTCCCATTGCGCGGGACTGGAGATCAAAAACCAGGGCAGTTGATAAGGGAAAAGGGCATCCACGTCCTTGGTGGTGATTTCGATGGTGTAATCATCCAATGCTTTGTAGGAGGCGATGGACGGAATGCGCGGACGGACTTGGGCGCTTTGTTTGGCGTCAAATTGAGGAGATTTGTCCATCAAGACTTTCTCCAAATTCCAAACGACCGCATCCGACTTGAAGTCCGATCCATCGTGAAACTTCACGCCTTTTCTTAGAGCAAAGACCCATTTTTTATGGTCTTTGGGGTCTACTTTCCAGCTGAGTGCCAGGCCTGGGACCAATTTCCCGGGACGCGTTCCAATGTTGGCCTCCCATGCAATCAAAGGGTCATAAATGGTGTGACCTGTGAATTGGTAAGCGCCGGCACCCTTGTCCGGTTGACCCGTGGTCAAGGGAATATCGGCCATGGAGATGCCGTACCTGGCCACCGTTTCCGAATGAAGTGTTCCAGACAACAAGAACACAAAAGGCAAAACAAGCAAACTGCGCTGAATGGTTTGATGAACAAAAGACATGCAAAGACTCCCAAGTGTTGATGGGAAACACATTGCATACAATGTGCCAAATTTTATTTAAAACCCTTGGTTTTAAATAAGTCTTTGTTTTTTAAGGGAAAATCAATCCGCGCTTGGATTGTTTAAACGCGGGAGGGTCCAGTTGAGATGGATTGAGTCCTCGTCTTTTGTATGCAATGGCACCAAAATCATGCAATGCAAGCCCAGTTGTTCACACTTATTGTGCATGCTTGATGCGCCAAGCGATGGATCGGCTCAAGATTTGAGCCAAGGTCTTGCATTGCCTTCATAAACCGAGGGCCCAAGCCTGAAATGAAGTGCCTCTTTGAAACTGTAGACCACAGGCATGTCCGGGTCGTAGAGTTTGTCGCCCTTGGGCAAGCCCCCATTGAAGGCCACTTGCGAGTGCAGGGTGCGCCCCAAGATGACACTCAGGAGGGCGGATGCTTCAACCAACTTGTCCAAATGAATGCCCGTTTCAATCCCCAGCGTTTCAAGCAAATGACATAAATCTTCTGTGGCGATCATGCCCGTGGCTTGACCGTTGCCACAATAGGGGCACCCGCCTATGCCACCCAATGCGGTGTCGGCAATCAAGGTGTCAGTGGGTTCGAGCAGTTTCAAGGCCTCGTAAAGCGATAACAAGGCAAGCCCTCTTGCGTTGTGCAAATGCAAGTGAAAAATATGGATGCTGGGCCAGTGCTTTTTGATGTATTGAATGTCTTTTGCAACTTCCACAGGGGTGTTCCAGGCCATCGGATCCGCAACATCGATTCTTCTCACGGTCGCGCCAATCTCATGCCAGGCATCCATTTGGCGCTGAAGCTCATGCATCCTCAGTTCGTGAGAAAACTTGCCACTCCAGTTGGAGCCAAATCCCGCGCTCAGTCCAATGGCCGCCTCTTGGATGCCTTTTGTGGCGGCCCGCTCAACGGGCAAGCGCCAAAAAAGCTCCTGGTCTTCAAGGCTTTTGTTGGTGTTGCGTTTGATAAAGACGTCGCACATGTGAAGGTGGGTCGCTGGGAGTGCTTCGATGCTCAAAGGGGGGGCGTGTTTGAGGCGCTCTTCACGACCGCGCTCGTTCAAAGCCAAGGCAAAGAATTCAACACCCGGTGTGGCTTGGAGGCGTTTGACCAACTCCAAGGTGTCGGCCATTTGAGGACTCCATTTGGGGTTGACAAAGGCACCCACCACCATGCGCTTAAGACCAGCATCCACCATGGCGTTGAGCAAGGAGAGTTTTTCGTCCAGGCTCACGCCCTCGCGCTCAATTTGTAAGCCGTCTCTCAAGGTTTCATCTGTGATCAGGACTTTGGGGTAGTTGTGTTTCATGGCACCAGGTCTCTTAGCGGTTTTTCCAAACAGGTTTTCTCTTCTCCAATCGAGCTCGAATGCCTTCTTGCCGATCTTCGCTCAAATAGGGGTTCAGTCCAGGGTCTTGACGCAAGGCCTCTGAGACAGGCATGCTCAAGCCTTTCAGGGCAACTGCTTTGACACGGCGCACTGAAATGGGGGCGTTTTGCGCAATGTTTTGGGCCAAACTCAAGGCTTCAACAAGCACGTCAGAGGGCGCGACCATTTTATTGAGAAGCCCCAAGCGCAAAGCCTCTTGCGCATCGATGTACTCACCTGTCATGAGCATTTGAAGGGCAATGGCTGGTGAAATCAACCGAGGCAGCATGACAGATCCAAAGTTGGCACCCATGCCGATTTTTGTCTCGGGCAAGCCAAATTGGGCTTGTGGATGCGATATTCTCAAGTCGCAAGCCAAGGCAAGCTCAAAACCACCCGCGACCGCCGATCCGTTCAAGGCCGCGATCAGGGGCTTCTTAAATTCCATGGCCACTTCAAAAAGATTTCTCTCCACGCGGCTCATGGGGGATCTGAAGGTCTTGCCCTGTTGGTCTGCTTCTCGCATGTCTTTGAGGTCTGCACCTGAGCAAAAGGCCGACTCACCACTGCCTGTCAACACAAGAACGCGAACCGACTCGTCTTCGTCTGCACGGAGCAATTCAGTGATCAGTGCCGCTTTTAAAGCCTCAGACAAGGCATTTCGTCTCTCGGGGCGATTGAGTTGTAGGGTCCTCACAAAACCCTCTTGAGCGATCAAAAGTTCTGGGATCATGTTCATGGTCAATGTTCCTCGGTTTCACAGAAGATAACTTTCTGCTCGATGGCCCTTTGAATCGCCTCAGGGCTGAATCCGTGCTCGCGCATCACGCTCACTGTGTGTTCTCCCAGTCTTGGTGCGGGAGTGAACTCGGTTCTGACGCCCCCTGAATAATGGTTGGTCAGGCCCATCTCCAAAATGGGTCCTTCACTCGGGTGCATCGTTTCAGATAAAAACCCCACCTGTCGCAAATGTGGGTCTTCGACCAAGTCCTCCAGTGAGTTGTAGCGCATGCAGGGAATGTCACGCTGCTCAAAGAGTTCAATCCACTGCGCTGAGGTCTTCTCGCGCAAAGACTCCGATCGCAAGGTGTAATACTCAACACTGTGTTTTGTACGAGACTCAACGCTCAAGAATCTTTTGTCCTCTTTGAGTTCGGGGCGGGCGATGAGGTCAAAGAACGCAAAGGCTTGCTCGTTGGTGTTGGGGGAGATAGAGATGTAGCCGTCCTTGGTTTTAACAGGGCGGTTGTTTTTGTCTAAAATACGCGCATCTCCAATGGGACCAATTGCGGGCTTGAAGGTCATGTTGCCCAAATGCTCTCTGAGCACAAAGGCTGACATGGTCTCAAACATGGGAATTTCAATCAGCTCGCCCTTGTTGGTTTTGCTTCTTCTGTAAAGCGCAAAGCCAATGGCTTGCGCAGCAATCATACCGGTGATGTGATCGGTCATCACCAAGGGCACAAAGCGGGGTTCGCCACTGGACTTCTCAAAGGTGCCGGCCACACCCGAGGCCGACTGAATGACGGTGTCATAAGCAGGGCGATTAAAGTATTCACCCCCTTTGCCAAAAGCCAATACTTGGGTGTAGATCAGTTTTGAATTTTTGTCTTGCAGTGTCGCCCAGTCCAATCCTAGCTTTGCCAAGGCCTCCATTCGCATGTTGCTGATGAACACATCGGCTTTTGACAAAATGGTGTACAGCATCTCTTGACCTTCGGTTTTTTTAAGATCAATGCAAACCGATTTTTTATTGCGGTTGAAGTTCATGAACTTGCCTGTCATCCCAGGGTGTTTGGCGCCTCCTCCCAGTTTGCGCATCAAGTCTCCCGAAGGTGGTTCAATTTTGATCACTTCTGCACCATGATCGGCCAGGGCCAAGGAACAGGCCGGCCCCACAATCACGGACGATAAATCCACCACCACCACCCCGCTGAGTGGTCCGGCATTGCTAAGTTCTTGCAAAATTCAATCCCCTTTGAGTCCCATTTGAGCCGCCAAAGAACTCCATTTGACAGCGTCGCTGTTGATAAAAGCAGTAAATTGCTCGGGCGAGTTGCCGATGATGTCTGAGCCGTCGTCCGTGAGACGCGCTCGAACAGATGGAATTTTGAGCACTTCAAGGATGCCTTGGTAGACCGTTTTGACGATTTCTGGGGGTGTTTTGGCAGACATGACAACGCCAAACCAATTGAGAAACTCAAAATCCTTTAGGCCCAGCTCCTGCATGGTAGGGACTTGCGGCAAAGCGGGGGAGCGTGTTTTGCTGGTCACTGCAAGAATTCTGAGTTTATTGGCGATGGCCAATTCTTTTGCGGTGATCTGAGCCACAAAGGCAAAGTCCACATCACCAGCCACCACAGCAGCGGCGGCTGGTGCAGCGCCTCTGTAGGGGATGTGGCTTGTTTTGATGTGTGTCTCCAAGCGAAGCATCTCGCCACTCAAATGACCCCCACTTCCAATGCCCGCCGATCCAAAATTCAAGGGCCGCTCCTTGGCCAGATCAAGCAACTCTTTGATGGTTTTTACTTTGGAGTTTTGTCCCACGACCAAGACCAGCGGGGAGGTGACGAGCATGGTGACACCGGCCACGTCTTTGATGGGATCAAAGCTTAACTTTTTAAAAAGGGCAGGGCTGAGGGTGTGGGGTGTATAGGTCAGTTGCATGGTGTAGCCATCTGCTCCTGTTTGAACCATCCCCCCCATCGCAATCAAGCCACTCGCGCCAGTTTTGTTTTCAATGACCACTGGTTGACCCAAGACCTTGCCCAGTTGATCGGAGATGATCCTGGCATAGGTATCCGATGAGGCGCCTGGCGTGGCACCCACCAGCATTTTGATGGGCCTATTGGGATAAGTCTCAGCCCCAAGGGCAATATGAGAGGTAAAAAACAGGACTAAAACTGAGCTAAAAGGCAACAGCACCTTGCCAAGACGGGGCCAATACATATGACGAATTTCCTAAGGTGAAAGCAACGTTGCTTCGGGCAAGAACACGCAGATTTGTGTTTGAAATGCCCAAGAAAGAGAGCCTCAATTGTATGGTGAAACATGGACCTCGGCGCTTAAAGTCCTGGGTCATTTTGACCGCTCAGGCCAAGCGATACAACTGCCTTGCATTGCTCCAAAGCACTTGCATGCTCAAGTCAGGACCCAAGACATGTTTGATGAGCTCGATATCACTCGGCGCGAACGCACGCTTGGCTCTCGTGGACGGAATGTCTGTGCCAAAGACCAAGGCTTTGCTGTTAAGGGTCGTGATTTTTTCAAGGGCAGCAGGAACGTTGATATCGACACGCCCAAATCCAGTTGCTTTGATCTTGGCGCCTGCTTTGACGAGTTCCAAGATCACGGGCAAGCCCTTTTGAGTCATCCCTAAATGATCGATGACTATTTGCGGTAACTTTGAGAGTTCCCCAACGTGAGGGGCGAGGGCGAATGCATCGGCATAAATTTCAGCATGCCAGCCCCCCACTGCATGAGTCCGTTTGGCCAAGGACACGATGTCATCTACACCGTCGATGCGACCTCTAAAGAGGTTAAAGCGAAGTGCCCTCACGCCAATTCGAGTCAACTCCAAGATCTCTTGGTCGCTGATGTTGTTGGGCACTTGGGTGACACCCACCCACTGCGGCCCTAAGCTTTTGAGTGTGGCCTTGAGGTAGCTTTGATCAAAGCCATGAAAGGAGCCTGAGACGATGGCACCTGAGACGATGCCCATGGGTTGGGTTTGCGTCAAGTAATCATCCAGTGGGAAATGAGGCGGTAAATAGCCTTGGTTCTCAATCACTGGGAAACGATGATCAATGATGTGACAATGCGCGTCAAAAATAGGGGGTTGCTTTGGAAGGCTTGCACACCCCGAGAGGGTTGAGAGTGACAAGGCCATGGATTGCAAGGCTTTGCGTCTAGAAAATGTCATAAGGGAACCTGCCTTTAAAAAATGGATCCATGATCAATTCAATTGCCTGGGGCAACAAGTTTTACTCGGCTTTGGCCCCAGAAGCTCTCACAATGGGTGCCCAGTTTTCGTATTCGCTTTTGGTGAATGCGGAAAACTCCTCTACAGTCATGGGAACGGGCTCAGCGCCTTGAGCAACCAAGCGCGCCTTGATTTGCGGCAACTCTAAAATTTTGACCACTTCCGAATTTAACTTCTGAACAATGGGCATGGGCGTATTTTTAGGTGCGAAGAGGGCAAACCACGATCCCGTTGCAATATCAATTCCAGTTTCCATCAGTGTGGGCACTTCTGGCAACCCTCTGGAGCGCATTTTGGTGGACACGGCCAAAGCTTTGAGCTGATCAGATTTGATCAATTGCATGACCGAAGGCACGGTGGCAAACATGTATTGCAAGCGACCTGCCACCAAGTCCCGGGTCGCTTCGGCGCCTTTGTAGGGAATGTGGATTGCGCCAATATTGGTTTTTTGACTGAAAAAATAGCCCGTCATATGAGGTGAGGTACCCATTCCAGTTGAGCCATAATTGCTTTTCCCAGGGTTGGCCCTTGCATAGGCCAAGAATTCAGCCATGGTGTTCACGTTGATGGACGTTGGGACAACCATGACGGTGGGCACCTCTGCCAAGAGAGCTACAGGTTGAAGGTCCTTTTGAGGGTTCACACTCAAACTCTTGAACAAGGTCGGATTGATGGCTATGGGCCCAAAGGAGGTCACAAGCAAAGTGTAACCATCGGCAGGGGCACGTCCTACCAGTTCTGTCCCAAGGTTGCCGGCTGCACCTGCCTTGTTCTCAATGATGACACTCACCCCCCACCTTTGCGTGAGTTGATTGGCCACTTCTCTGGCCAATATATCTGAGGTGCCCCCAGCGGTGAAGGCCACAATCATTTTGATGGGCTTGTCGGGAAATGGGATGGTTTGCGCCACCGAATTGCACAAACCTGCCCAAAAAAGCACCAACAGCACCAGAAAATTCAAACGGTGCTTGCACAAGCCTGGCCTAGGGTGGGACATCATGAGGTATTCCTTTTGAGTTGTTCAAGTGCGCATTGCATGTGAACGTTGATTTGAGTTCACCAAGATCTGAATGGTTTGCATGTGCGGACAACGGGTTGGATCGTTGTCAGGTAAAATCTTCGCCTTGTCAGCAACAGGTGCGTCGCGTCTATTGTTGCTGATTGTGAATGGGCTTTGCAATAGTGTTTAGCCTAGGGATGGGACGGTATTTTTTGTCCAAATTGGACTTGTATTTTAAAGAAAGTTACTATGAACGTTGTGATCCCTGATGACTATCAAGATTGTGTCAAAACCTTGGATTGTTACCCTAAATTAAGTGGTCACAATGTGACTGTCTACAACGACACCGTCAAGGAGATCGATGCCTTGGTCGAGAGATTTAAAGATGCTGAAGTGATCGTTCTGACTCGCGAAAGAACGGTGATCAATGAGGAGCTTTTATCAAGATTGCCCAATTTGAAGCTGGTCTCGCAAACAGGCAAGATCAATTACCACGTGGACGTCTTGGCTTGTGCGCGTCACGGCGTGATGGTCTGCGATGGAAGCGGCTCGGGTGCGGCCACCGTTGAGCTCAATATGCTTTTGATTTTGGCCAGTTTGCGCAATCTGGTCAATGAAGCTGAGCGTCTCAAAAATGGTCTGTGGCAAGGCACTGTGGGTCGTCAACTGTGGGGCAAGAGAGTTGGCATCCTAGGTTTTGGTCGTTTGGGCGGACAGTTGAGTCACTTGCTCAAAGCATTTGGTGCCAAACCGTTGGTTTGGGGCCGTGACAGCACAATGGACAAGGCCAAACAGGCGGGTTTTGATACAGCGGCTTCTAGAGAAGAGTTTTTTAAAACCTGTGACATCTTGACCCTTCAACTCAGATTGACCCCTGAGACCTTGCACTTTGTCAAAGCCAGCGATTTAGCGATGATGAAAAAGGATGCCATCTTGGTCAATGTGAGCCGAGCTGAACTGATAGAGCCGGGTGCGCTTTTGGCGGGCTTGAAAAAGGGACAGCCTGGCTTTGCGGCAGTGGATGTTTACGAGCAAGAGCCCGTTCTTGGCGCCAGTGACCCCTTGGTTCATCTGAGCAACTGTCTTTGTTCTCCACATTTAGGATTCGTGGAAAAGGACAATTATGAGCATTATTACGGCACCGCGTTTGACAACATCAATGCGTTTGCCCAAGGCAAACCCCAAAACATCGTGAAATGAAGGCTTTCAACTGTGCATTGCAGCCAAATGCAGTGCGCAGTTTGCCTTGATGGCTATGGCAATTGAGCCTTAATTGCAGGCTCAGTCACCTTTGAATACAGGTTTTTCCTTGATGATGAAAGCTTGGTAGGCCCTTTCAAAATCTTTCGTTTGCATGCAAATGGCTTGGGCTTGTGCCTCGGCCTCAATGGCTTCATCGATGCCCATGCTCCATTCTTGGTGAATGCATTTTTTGGTCATTGCATTGGCAAATGAAGGGCCACTCGCAAGTGCTTGGGCCATGGATTGCGCCTCGCTTAGCAGTTCGTCGGGCCTGCACAAACGATTGAAGAACCCCCACCTCTCGGCCTCGTTGCCATCCATTGATCGGCCTGTAAAAAGCAATTCGGCTGCACGGCCTGATCCGATGATTCGGGGCAGGATGTTGCATGCACCCATGTCGGCCCCAGCGAGGCCCACGCGAACAAATAAAAATGCCGTTTTGCTGTTGGGCGTGCCCATTCTCAAATCTGAAGCCATCGCAAGAATTGCCCCCGCCCCCGCACATACACCATCCACTGCAGAAATGATGATTTGAGGGCAAGTGCGCATCTCTTTGACCAAATCACCCGTCATTCGAGTAAAGCTCAAAAGTCCGACCATGTCATCTTGCTGCTTCATGTGAACCAGCGGGCCAATGATCTCGTGAACATCGCCTCCAGAGCAAAAGTTGTTGCCAGAACCCGTAAGCACCACCACTTTGATGTCCTTGCTATAGCGCAAGGCTCTGAAGGTGTCTCTGAGTTCGGCATAGGATTGGAGGGTGAGAGGGTTTTTTCTCTCAGGTCGGTTCAAGGTGATGGTTGCAACTTGACCTTCTCTTGACCAAGAGAAGTGCTTGGGCTTGAAGTCATCAAAATCAAGGCCATCAGCTGGGAGTTTGTCCATGTTTTGCATAAATCTTCCTTGAGGATCTGGTCATTGTAGGTGTGAAAAAGGTGAGGAGCTGGGCTCAGTTGATTTGTTTTATTTTTTTCCAAATGCCACTGGCCTCACCAACCACCACGCCTTTGACATAAAAGGTGCCTTTGACAAACAGAAGATGCTTGGAGTCTTTGACCAACACAGGACAGGCCTCAACCACTTCTCCAATTTTGATGGAGTGGATAAAGTCCATGTTCAGTTGGATGGTGGCGGTCTTTGGCGTGGAACTTTCCGCTCTTGCAACCACACCCAAAACTCTGTCACAAAATGTCAGCAGTGCACCGCCTTGCAATACATTGTTTCTGTTTTTGTGTTTTTGAAGGGTTGGGAAACAAAAGTGAAGTTTGGTGTCCACTTTTCTTTGAAACATGGGGCCGATCAATCCAATAAAACCATCGTCTTCAATGTGTTCCCAGCCTTGCTTGACGTAGTGCGCTATGAGATCTGCTTCATTGTCAAAATTCATTGTTGATGTCTGATCCACTGTGAAGGTTTCGGTTTTTTTAATGCCCATGATTCCTTCTATTTTACAAGCAACTCGTGCCTTTGATGGCTTGACGGTTGGGTCTTGTAAGCAGGGACAATCGTCTTGAGCCCTTTTTTTACACATCAATGGCGAAAAATATTCAATGGTTCAAATTTTTCGGCGCTTGTCAAAATAAGATGGCCCTTGTTTTTCAGGTCTTTGTGTTGATTGTCTGCTCAAGGGTAAATACCAGTTATTTTCCCTGCCAGGTGTTGGACGAGGGAGGTAATATGTTTTTCATAAAGACATGAAAGATATGGGATCCATTGCGAGACACACAACTCAAACTAAATGGGTTGTATTTTTTATAATTCTTATTGCTGTGTTAGCGTGTCAACATTGAATCTGTTTGGGTATTGAAAAGCTGCACTTTGGGGGCTGATTTTTTTGAGAAGAGTTTTTTATGCGAAGTTTATTTTTATATTTATTGATGTTCTTGCAAGTTTGTGTATGCGCCCATGCTCAAAATTTATCCTCTAAACCCGTAAGGATCGTGGTCGGGTTTGCCGCCGGGGGCGGCAGTGATTTTGTGGCTCGGGTTCTTGCTCAAGATCTCAGTTCTGTGTTGGGCCAACAAGTCATCATAGACAACAAGGCTGGCGCGGGCGGTGCCGTGGCAGCTCGTTGGGTCGCGACTTCTGAACCTGATGGACAAACGCTGCTTTTAGGAAGTGCCGCAAATTTTGTGATCAATCCACTGTTGTCCAAGAACCTTCCGTATGAAACGAGCGATTTTCTGCCTGTCGCCGCAGTGGCGCGTTTCAGTTACGCGCTGTTGATTCGCAAGGACTTACCCATTCGAAGTGTTGCTGAGCTCATCGCATTTGCTAAGCAAAATCCAGAGGGTTTGACCATCGGGTCTGCTGGAAATGGCTCCAACACACATGTTGTTGCAACTGCTTTCATGTTCACAACGGGTACACATCTGCGTCACATCCCGTACAAAGGCACAGCCCCAGCCTTGACGGATTTGATGGGTGGAACCATAGATGTTTTATTTGATTCAACGCCAACGGTTTATTCGATGATCAATGCAGGTGCACTCAGAGCCTTGGCTGTTACAGGTCCAGAGCGTGAGGCCGTTTTGGGAGATGTCGCCACGATTGCTGAATTGGGCTATAAGTCATTCAATGCAAGCAATTGGTTTGCAATTTTCGCACCGAAAAAAACACCAGTGGATACCATCAATAAGCTGAATCTCTCAATCCAAAAAACACTTCAGTTGCCCAAAGTCAGAAAGCAATACATCGATTCGGGCAATCAACCCATCCCAGGCAGCTCGGCTGAGCTCGATCAGTTGGTCAAGAGTGAAACGGCCAACTACAAAACCTTGTTAAGCAATGCCAAAATCACCCTTGATTGAGCGCTTTATGGGTCTTTAAGTCAAATTGCTTTTAAAGAAGGCAATGGTTCTCTCCCAAGCCAGGTTTGCGGCTGCTTCAACATACCGGGGCGTGGAGTTGTTGTTAAAGCCATGCTGAGTTCCTTGGTAAGAAAAAGACTGGTAAGAGACTTTGTTGGCTTTGAGTGCCGCTTCAAAGGGGGGCCACATGCCATTGATGCGAGGATCGTTTTCAGCGAAATGAAGTAAAAGAGGCGATTTAATGTTGGCAACTTGTTCGGCTGAGGGCGCGTCGCCATAAAAGGGCACCGCAGCTTGAACCCCGGCACCCAGCGAGCAGCTGAGTGAATTCGTGACACCGCCGCCCCAACAAAAACCAGTGACACCGAGCTTTCCAGTCGATAGAGCGTGTGACTTTAAGTAAAGTGCACTGTTTCTCATGTCGGCCAACAATTTGGCGGGGGTCAACTTCGCTTGCATGTCTTTTCCCTCCTCATCGTTGCCAGGGTAGCCTCCAACTGGGGATAGACCATCTGGTGCAAGCGCCAAGAATCCTTGTGCGGCCAGTCGCCGCGCTACATCTTCGATGTGTGGATTTAATCCACGGTTTTCATGAACGACCAATACGGCGGGTGCAGGTCCAGCTTTGGTGGGTTGCACCAAATAGCCTCGCATCTGGCCGGAGGTTCCGCCCTCAGAAGGGTAGTTGACATATTGGGCTTTGATGCGGGGATCGGTAAACGAAATGGTTTGTGCCTGAATGTATTCTGGGATGAGTGCTTGGGCCATCAATAAACCGCCAGCGGTCAAGGTACTGGCTTTTGCAAAGAAATCTCTTCTGGCCATTGAGCCGTGGCAGTATTCATCGTAGAGGTCAAATATGCATTGATCAATTTGAATCTGAGGCTTGGGATCTTTCATATGGGTGCATCCTTATGGGTTGAGTGATATTATCAATTGATTTTGTGGGTCTTTTTATTGGTATTTACCAAGAAAAGATCTTTATGGGGTTTTGGTTAAATTTGACTAAAATTCAGGTCATCAATTTTATTTTATAAACTATGCTCAAGAACTCTTTGCAACTCAACATCAATCGACGTCAAGCAGTACAAATTTTAGGCGGATCTGCTTTGGGCTTAAGTGCAGCTCAAGCGACCGCTCAAAGTGATTGGCCCAGCAAACCTGTTCGTTGGATTGTTCCCTTTGCGACTGGTGGAACTTCCAATATTGTTGCCCGAGCCGTTGCCAATGAACTGAGCAAACAAATGGGCGTCCCATTTCTGATTGACAACAAAGGAGGAGGAGGAGGCGTGCCTTCGATGCAGGAGGTTGTGCGAACACCCGCAGACGGTTACACCTTGATATTGGGGCACATTGGATCCTTGGCTGTGAATCCAATCATTTATCCAGACAGTGGATACGATGTGAACAAAGACTTTGCACCTGTCACTTTGCTGGCCAAGGTGCCCAGTTTGTTTGTTGTCCACAAGGACGTGCCTGTCAAAGACTTCAAATCTTTCGTGAGTTACGTCAAAGCCCGTCCTGGTCAATTGAATTATGCGTCTGCTGGCAACGCCAGCGCGGGTCATCTTGCCATTGAGGCGCTGAAACTGGCGACGGGCTTGTTCATCACCCATATTCCTTACCGAGGGACTGGTCCCGCATTGAACGATGTGTTGGCGGGGCGCATACAGATATTTTCTGCAGGTACACCCGCTTTGTTGCAGCACATCAGAAGTGGCTCTTTAAGATGCTTGGCGGTTGGAACGCAACATAGAATATCAGCCCTGCCCGATGTGCCGACAGTGGCTGAATGTGGCTATAAAAATTTTGAGACTGTGCAGTGGTATGGCTTAAATGTCAGATCCGGTACACCTGTTGAGATCATCACCAAGCTTCAACAAGAGTCTGCCAAGGCTTTAAACGCCCCTGAATTAGCGGCTCGATTTGAGTCTGAAAGTGCAGTGACCGGTGGCGGGCCTGCTTCAGAATACGCCCGCTTTATTCAACAAGAGCAAGCCAGGTGGCGTGAGGTTGTGATTAGAGGTCAAATCAAACCTGCGTAAATGGTGCTTGCTGTCCTTTTGCCCACTTGAGACCAATTTCAAGAGGGTGTCAGTGGCCAGCCTCGTATACCCAATTTCTTTAATTTATTTTGGTGCATTTTTTAGATCCGTGCACAATCAGCTCAAGTATTGCACCATATAAGTGCAATCCCATTGGGTTTTCAAAAAAGACAGGCATTAACCCGCATAGATTGAATAATTAAGTACTCTTTATATATGTTTTAAAAGACGGCACAGAGATTGCTCTGGTATTCAGGCTTGAATACAAGACTGTTCTTTGTGGTGTATTCAATATTTTTAACATTTTTAAAGAGGTAATTTATGCAAAAAAGTCTTTGGAATCGTCGTGAATGGCTTTTGGGTTCTGGTTCACTGGGTGCAGGACTATTGGCCGGTGGATTGCCTGGATTGAGCAGTGCTCAAACGGCGCTGACCGTCGGATTTATTTACGTAGGCCCCAAGGATGACTATGGTTACAACCAAGCCCATGCGGAGTCTGCTGCTGCATTGAAGAAAATGCCTGGTATCAAGGTCATTGAAGAGGAAAGCGTTCCAGAGACTCAAGCCGTTCAAAAGACCATGCAAGGCATGATTTCTCAAGATGGCGCAACACTTTTGTTTCCCACTTCTTTTGGTTATTTTGACCCCCATATTTTGGCCATTGCTGCAAAGAACCCAAATGTTCGCTTTGCTCACTGTGGTGGTTTGTGGAGCAAAGACAAGCATCCTTTGAACACAGGTAGTTATTTTGGTTACATTGATGAAGGTCAATACTTGAATGGTGTGATCGCCGGTCACATGACCAAAAGCAAAAAATTGGGCTTCATTGCGGCCAAACCCATTCCTCAAGTATTGGCAAACATCAATGCATTCACCTTGGGTGCACGTTCAGTTAACCCTGCAATCACAACAACGGTGATTTTCACAGGTGACTGGTCTCTGCCAGTCAAGGAAGCAGAAGCGACCAACAGCTTGGCTGACCAAGGGGTTGATGTGTTTACAATGCACGTTGACTCACCCAAAGTGATTGTTGAAACTGCTGCAAAGAAGGGTAAATTTGTTTGCGGTTACCACGCCAACCAATCTAAATTGGCGCCACAGGCTTACCTTACTGGTGCCGAGTGGAATTGGATCACTGCTGTCAACACCATGGTCGATGCAGCCAAAACAGGCAAACCACATCCAAACTTTATCCGTGGCGGTTTAAAAGACGGATTCATCAAAACTTCACCTTATGGTTCAATGGTTCCTGAGGCTGCAAGGAAAAATGCAGATGCAGTTAAAGCAAAGATGCTCAAAGGTGAATTCTCTATTTTTGCCGGCGAACTCAAAGACAACACTGGCAAAATTGTGATTCCTAAAGGTGCGGCCTTTAAGCAAACGGCTATTGAACTCGAATCAATGAATTACCTTGTTGAAGGTGTCATTGGTAAGTTTTAAGCATTGAACTTGATAGAGCCAATATGAGCAATAAAAATCTAAGTCATTTGGAGGGTTTCGTTCTTCCTTTTGTTGCTCTTATTGGCTCGCTTTTTGTATTTGGATTGTTTGTTTTCATGTCAGGGAAAAGTCCCGTAGAGGCATGGAAGTTGTTATTTCTTGGTGCTTTTGGTGACGCTTTTTCTATTCAAAACACACTGCAACGATCAGCACCATTGATGCTCACTGCACTTTGTGTGGCCATTCCAGCCAATGCGGGATTGACCGTGATTGGTGGTGAGGGTTCTTTGTTGGTGGGCGCGTTGGCATGCTCTTCAGTGCCCTATTTCTTTAACGTCCCCTTGAATACTGAGGGCACATGTATTTTGATGATTGCCTCATGTGTTGCTGGAGCTTGTTGGATGTCTTTGGTCGGGGTCATGCGTCAGTTCCGTGGCGTCAACGAGACCATCAGCAGTCTATTGCTGGCCTATTTGGCTGTTAATTTGTTCAAGCATTTGGTTGAAGGTCCAATGCGCGACCCAGGCAGCTTGAACAAACCTTCAACGTACCCATTGAATCCTGATTTGTTGATTGGTGGAATCGCTGGATATGATGTTCATTGGGGTTTGATTTGGGGTCTTGTATTTTGTATTGTTGCATCATTTTGGCTGAAATTCACCACACATGGTTTTGCTACGAAAGTGGTTGGCGGTAATCCAAGAGCGGCAAGTTTTGTTGGGCTACCCACCAACGCCTTGATCATTACATCTTGCGCTCTTGGGGGGGCGGCAGCTGGATTGGCCGGCGGATTAGAAATCGCAGCTATTCATACAGCGTCAAGCGCATCGGTGATTGCGGGTTTGGGTTACACAGGCATTTTGGTCAGCTTTGCAGCTAGGCACAAACCAATGATTATTGTGCCTGTGGCAATTATTTTGGGTGGCTTCGGCGCGGCGGGCAGCTTGCTTCAAAGGCGTTTAGGTTTGCCTGATGCCTCTATACAGGTTTTGATGGGATTTGCTTTTATATTTATTTTGGCGGCCGAGTCTGCTCGAGGCAGAATTCAATGGACTCGAATTTGGAGTTTCCAGTCCACGCCTGGTACTTTGGAAGTGAAGTAATGGACGCGCAAACCATGCAATTTTTATTTTGGGCGGTTTTAGGTGGTGCTATACGGGTAGGAACCCCGTTTCTATTTGTAAGCCTAGGAGAGTGCATCACTGAAAAATCAGGTCGTATAAATTTGGGCTTAGAAGGTGTTTTGGTTTTGTCTGCCATGACCGCTTTTTGGGTTGCAAATTTCTTTAACTCCCCTTGGATGGGGGTTTTGGGCGGTGCTTGTGTGGGTGGACTCTTTGCAACTATTCATGGCGCGATTTGCTCAACCAGAAAAGTCAATGACATTGCAATGGGAATTGCATGCATGATGTTGGGCATTGGCGCCGCCTTCTATATAGGCAAGCCCCTCATACAACTCAATGCCATTTCACTGCCCACCCTGAATCTTGGTGGATGGAGCGATTCAGATCAAATCAAATCTGCTTTGGACATCAATGTGCTCTTTCCTATTGGTATCTTGATCACCCTTTTGATGTCTTGGGGATTTAAAAATACAAAATGGGGGATGCTCATACGCATGGTGGGGGACTCGAGCGATGCTGCAAAAGCGCAAGGTGTATCAGTCAATCAGGTGAGGTTGATTTCAACAATCGTTGGTGGTGCAATTGCAGGTATTGGCGGCGCATCGCTATCCCTTTATTACCCAGGCGGATGGAATGAAGGTTTATCCAGTGGACAAGGATTGATTGCTGTAGCGCTCGTCATTTTTGCAAAATGGAAACCGACAAATTGCCTTTTTGCGGCGATGGTTTTTGGGGGGGCAGGTTCACTTGGACCTGCTTTGCAATCGGCCGGAATCAATGGGTATTATTATTTGTTCAATGCTGTACCGTATTTTTTGACACTGGTGATTTTGATCATAACATGTGCCCCACAACGTGCTTTAAGAGGTGCGCCTTCTGAGTTGGGAAAAAGTCAGTAACCCTAAACATTAACTAACGAGGCTTTGTATGAATGGTTTGAGTGGCTTGAATAAATCTCCATCTGGGGTTGTGGTTGGATTGGTCCAACTTCAATTGCCGTTGGTCGAGACGGTAGAACAATTATCAAATCAAACTGCGAAAATTGTGTCGATGGTTAAAAAGGCTCGCAACAGCTATCCACAAATGGACATGGTTGTTTTTCCTGAGTACGCATTGCACGGCTTATCAATGAGCACTGCAGATCAGTTGATGGTCAGTTTGGATGGCCCGGAGGTTCAAGCTTTTAAGAGAGCTTGTATTGATCAGCGCATTTGGGGGTGTTTTTCAATAATGGAAAAAAATCCAAACGGCAACCCTTACAACACGGGTTTGATCATTGACGACAAAGGTGAACTTAAACTGTACTACAGAAAATTTCATCCTTGGATCCCTGTAGAAGCTTGGGAGCCAGGAAACATGGGGATCCCTGTGATCACAGGCCCTAAAGGTTTGAAAATTGGTTTAATTATTTGTCATGATGGTATGTTTCCTGAGATGGCAAGGGAGTGCGCCTACAAGGGGGCAGAGTTAATGATCAGAACAGCAGGTTATACCGCGCCAATTCGTCATTCTTGGAAGATCACCAATCAGGCAAATGCTTTTCAAAATTTAATGGCAACCGCCAGTGTATGCCTTTGTGGCAGCGATGGAACCTTTGACTCTATGGGAGAAGCCATGTTTTGTGATCATGAGGGCAATATTGTTTCCATGGGGGGAGGGCGAGTAGATGAAATAATTTGTTCTGAGGTGCGTGGAGATTTGATTCGAGAAGCTCGGGCTCACTGGAGCGTGGAAAACAACATTTACCAACTCTACCACCGAGGTTATGTTGCTGTTAAGGGAGGCGCACAAGATTGCCCCTATACCTTTATGCAAGACATGGTCAGCGGAAACTACAAATTACCTTGGGATGACAATATTGTTCATAGAGATGGCGCATCCTGTGGATTTGATAAACCTACGCGTGAGTTTATTGGAAACGAGAAAAATCTTTTAGAGTGAATTGTAAATATCATGAGTAAACACGTTAATTCAGAACCCTACCTCTGGCCTTTTGATGGTCAGTTAATACCCTCAAATACTGCACTGATCATCATTGACATGCAAACAGATTTCTGTGGTGTAGGAGGATATGTTGACAAAATGGGCTATGACCTTTCTTTGACTCGTGCGCCAATTGAACCGATCAAAAAAGTGCTTGCCATGGCACGTCTAAAGGGGTTTCATGTCATTCACACGAGAGAGGGTCATCGACCTGATTTGAGTGATTTGCCCGCCAATAAAAGGTGGAGATCTCAACAAATTGGAGCGGGAATTGGAGATATGGGGCCATGTGGACGAATTCTCGTTAGGGGTGAGCCAGGGTGGGAAATTATCTCAGAGTTGGCGCCTTTGCCTGGTGAAGTCATTATTGACAAGCCTGGAAAGGGTTCGTTCTATGCGACCGATTTGGAGATGATTCTTCGTACGCGCAAAATTCAAAATCTAGTTCTTACAGGCATCACAACAGATGTTTGTGTACACACAACAATGCGTGATGCAAACGATCGGGGCTTTGAGTGTTTGATGTTGACCGATTGTACGGGGGCGACTGATTTCAATAACTATTTATCTGCGATCAGTATGATCAAGATGCAGGGTGGTGTTTTTGGGGCCGTCGCAACCTCAGAGCAATTTATAAATTGTATTGAGAAGATCTGAATATGAATCAAGCCGTCTCTATTGAAAGTTATAAACTATCTAAGAGATTTGGTGGTTTTTCTGCTCTCGAGGATGTGTCAATCAAAGTTCGTCCAGGAACTGTTCACGCACTGCTTGGGGAAAACGGGGCCGGTAAAAGTACATTTGTGAAGTGCTTGGTCGGATACTACAAGAGCGATGGTGGTGCTGTTTTATTGGACGAGCGTGAAGTAAAAATTGACTCACCTACAGATGCTAGAAGTCATGGCATTGGTATGGTCTACCAACATTTCACGGTCGTACCTGGAATGACGGTTGCTGAAAACTTGCTACTTTCACTAGGTGAAATTCCAAATGTAATACATTGGGGAAAAGTTCGCGATAAGCTTTCTGCATTTATGAATACTGCACCATTCAAGTTGGATTTGGATGCGACACCATTGGATTTATCTGCGGGTGAGAAACAAAAACTCGAAATTTTGAAGCAAATTTTGCTCAATCCGCGTTTGTTGATTTTGGATGAGCCGACCTCGGTTTTGACGCCAGATGAAGCAGATGAGGTGCTTTTTGCATTGAGACAAAGAGCACACCAACAAGAATGCTCGATCATAATGATCACGCACAAATTTCGCGAAGTCATGTCTTATTGCGACGATGTATCTGTTTTAAGGCGTGGTCGCTTGGTGATAAGCAAAGCTGTGGCATCGACCAATTCTGATGAGTTGGCAAGTGCAATGATTGGTCAAACGGAAAATCAATCGGTTGAAAGTCACTCAACGCAAAAGTTGAAGATGACTCAAACAAGTCATCAAGCTTTGAAAGTGGTAAATTTAACAGCCTTTGGAGACCGAGGAGAACTGGCACTTAATGACATCAGTTTTGAAGTTGGGAAGGGTGAAATTCTTGGCTTTGCGGGTGTTTCAGGCAATGGTCAAAAAGAACTCTTAGAAGCGCTAACTGGGCAACGAAAAATACTGTCGGGGAAGGTGTTGGTCGATGAACAGGCCTTTCATGCTACCAGATCACAAAATCAAAATCTTTTGGTAAGAGGTTTACCTGAAGAGCCATTGATCAATGCTTGCGTTAGGGGAATGAGTGTTTTCGAAAATCTGGCTCTTAGAGAGTTTGATGAAAATGAATTTTCTCAATATGGTTTGATCAATTGGACCAAGCTTAGGAAAAGGGCGCAAAACGCAATTACTGAGTACTCAATTAAAACCTCTGGAATTGAATCCTCAATTGGTGACCTTTCAGGAGGAAATGTTCAGCGCGTTGTACTTGCTCGTGAATTTTCTAAGCCGGCGAATGTTTTATTGGTATGTAATGCAACCTTTGGATTAGATTTTGCAGCAACTCAAGAAATACGAAATCGTTTAATCACAGCGAGAAATCAAGGAACTGCTATCTTGCTTATCAGCGAGGATTTGGACGAAATATTGGAATTGTCAGACAGAATTGCAGTCGTTAGCTCAGGCAAAATTGTTTATACAGTTGCTTCAAATTTAGCCAATAGAAAAACACTCGGATCATTTATGGCAGGAGAGCGAGAAGTAATGGAGGCAATCAATTGAGCCAACATATTGATATTGAATCAGCTCAGCCCTTTCCATTTTCGCTTTCAATTCATTCTGCTGCGTTAATAATTATTGACATGCAACGCGATTTTGTAGAGCCTGGAGGGTTTGGCGAAAGTCTGGGAAATGAAGTTAAAACACTTCAAGACATTGTTCCGGCTGTTAAAAATGTACTTGACCGTTGGCGTGAAAGGGATGGCTTAGTCATTCACACCCGAGAGTCGCACCTGCCAGATTTAACGGATTGTCCTGTTTCCAAACGCGATCGTGGCAATCCCAAGTTGAGAATTGGTGATGTAGGACCTATGGGACGAATTTTAGTCCGTGGTGAGCCAGGAAACGAAATCATTGATGTCCTACGTCCATTTGAAAATGAGCTTGTCATTGATAAGCCAGGCAAGGGGGCTTTTTACGGCACGGATCTTCATCGTTTGCTACAAAGTCTCGGAATTGATCAGTTGATCTTTATGGGTGTTACAACTGAGGTCTGTGTTCAAACTTCGATGAGAGAAGCAAATGATAGAGGTTATGAGTGCTTGCTCTTAGAAGATTGTACGGCAAGTTATTTCCCACATTTTAAAGACATGACCATCGATATGATAACTGCACAGGGGGCAATTGTAGGGTGGGCGTGCAATTCAAAAGAATTTTTAGAATCGATTAAATTAAAATGATTAATCAATTGTTTACCTTGAGTGAATGGAAGGCAGCTTATGAATTACCAAATTCAGATGTCAAGTCTACTTTGCATCAACTTCTAATGAGTCTTGATAAGAGCGACCCAGCTTGGATCAGTATTTGTTCAAAAGAGTATCTTGATGCTCAACTTCAATACCTTGAATCCTTGGATCGATCTGAATGCCCGCTTTACGGTATACCCTTTGCTGTCAAGGACAATATTGACGCGCTTGGTTTTGTAACTACAGCAGCCTGTCCTGAATTTGCTTATGCTCCAAAAGAAAATGCAACTTTGGTATCTCGTTTGCAACTTGCTGGTGCAATATTGATTGGTAAAACTAATTTAGATCAATTCGCAACAGGTTTAGTGGGTGTTAGATCTCCATATGGGCACGTGCCCAATTCATTCAATAATCAATTCATCAGTGGTGGCTCTAGTTCAGGTTCAGCCTCAGTCGTGGCTCGTGGTATTGTGCCTTTTGCAATTGGGACGGATACAGCTGGTTCTGGTCGAATTCCTGCTGGTTTCAATAACATTGTAGGTATGAAACCAACGCCGGGCTCAGTACCAATGAAGGGTGTATTGCCTGCTTGTAGGACAATTGATGTGTTTTCAATTTTTGCCTTGACTGCTGTCGATGCAGCCGCAGTTTTAAGCTTACTTCAAGGCACGGATCAAGAGCCTACTTTTAATTCAGTGAGCTACAAGCCGGGTTGGTTCGGCAGTGGGGATAGAAGGCTAAAGGTTGGCATTCCGAAGAGTGTTCAATGTGATGAACGTGTTGGTTATCAAACTGCCTTCAAAACATCCATTGGGAAACTGACTGACTTGGGACTGGATTGCATTGAAATTGATATGTCTGTTCTCAATGAAGTTGCGAAATTACTTTATGATGGTCCTTGGGTATCTGAGCGGTACTCTGTAATCCAAGGAATTCTTGCATCAAACCCAAATGACATCGATCAAACGGTTAAACAAGTCATAGAAAAAGCCATTAATTTTGATTCAAAGGACACTTTCAATGCGATGTATCGTCTTGCTGCATTAAAAGTCGAATCTAAAAAGATTTGGGATGAGATTGATGTTTTGATGGTACCTACAGCACCAACTCTACCAACATTAAATGAGTTAAAGCTTGAGCCAATCAAGAAAAACTCTGAGCTTGGCCTGTACACAAATTTTGTGAATTTATTGGGTTGGTCCGCCATCGCAGTTCCTTCAGAAATTACCCCAATGGGTTTGCCGTTTGGTGTAACTTTTATTGCGCCAGGTGGTTCTGAATACGCATTGTCTCAATTGGCGGTAAAGTGGCAAAAACACTCTGGGCTTCAACTCGGTTCAAATTTACGATCTTTTAACCATGATGATGGAGTGACAAAATCAATGCCCACAGTAGAGTCTTCGATACAGATTGCTGTTGTTGGAGCACACTTGAAGGGCTTCCCACTGCATTGGCAACTCATTGAAAGAAATTGTAAATTTGTAAAAACCGCTAAAACTGCTAAGTCATATAAACTGGTTGCATTGGGTTCAACTGTACCTGCAAAGCCTGGACTCATTAGGGTTGATAAAGAGGGCGCATGCATTGAGGTAGAAATGTATGAAATGCCGACTTGTGAAATAGGTTCTTTCTTTGGCCTTATTCAACAACCTCTTGGACTGGGTTCTATTGAATTGGATGATGGAAAATGGGTAAAAGGTTTTATATGTGACTCAACTGCTTTGTCGCATTCAAAGGATATCAGTACCTTTGGGGGGTGGCGGAAATATTCGGAGTCTCTCTCATGACCTATGATTTTGTTAATTTACCGACAGTTGTTGAAGACATCACTAGAGTTTTCTACGAATATGAAAAAGCCTTGATGTGCAATGATGTCGTTGCTTTGAGAAATTATTTTTGGGATGATCCAGGTGTGACTCGTTATGGCATTGCAGATAAGCAATGGGGAATAGATGCTTTGGACGAATACCGAAAATCAGTTCCTTTTCCTAATTTTACGCGTGAGCTTTTTGGTTTAAGGGTTACCACAATTGGCGAAAACATGGCAACTGTGCAAGTTGAATTCATTCGAACTGACAGTCCCTTAAGAGGCTTTCAAAGCCAGACTTGGGTACGTTTTGACTCAGTCTGGAAAATCATCTCTGCCCACGTTAGTATGATTCCATGGAAGACATAAGATGTTGGTTGAAACACTTAGAAAAACGAGCACACTTTCTGTGCAGCAAGGTCAATGTTTTAAAGGCTCGTCGTCACTAGCTCAACAAGCATTTGAGTCAATCAAGGATTTAATTTTTAATTTTGAATTGATTCCTGGCGAACGTTTTTCTGAGGCTGATTTAACTCAACGATTGAATATCAGTCGAACCCCATTGCGACAAGCGCTTCAACAATTGGAGCAGCAGGGTTTTTTGCAAGTATTGCCAAAAATGGGTTGGTTTGTTGCTCCTATTGATTTCGGTGCAATTGATGAGCTTTATGATTTTAGAATTTTGCTTGAGATGAATGCTGTTGGGGAATTGATTGATTTAGGGAAAACAGCTTTACTTGAACCTATGAATCAATTTTGGATTAAAGAATCTCATGAGTACACATCTGATTCAAGCCTTGTTGCTCAGCAAGATGAAATATTTCACTTTTCAATTATTGCTTGCGCTGGAAATAAAGAAATTTTAAAGATTTATCAACAAATTACAGATCGAATTAGATTAATAAGGAGGCTTGACTTTACAAAAAGTCAAAGACTAAATGCCACTTACACTGAGCATGCCGCCATACTTAAATCGATTAGAAGTAAACGCAAGGAGGAGGCGCAACGCTTGGTTAAAGCGCATATCAATCAAAGTAAAATAGAAGTGAGGAAAATCACTTTGGATGAACTGTACAAGGCAAAAAATCGAGAAAAGGCGATTGGCAATCTACCGAGTGAGTAATAAAGTACTATTTATGATTGTTTTCACTTGCTTTTTTAGCTTTAAATGAATTAACTTATTTGGCCTATCAAGTTAAAAGGATTCAACCCGATTCATGAGAGTGCGCTAAGAATATTGGCATATGGTTTTTCTTACGTCTACAGGCAAGTGAATTGGGGAACTTTCATGGGATATATCATCTCGTTTTTCTTAGGTGTATTTGTAGCAACTGTTGGCTTCGGCAATGTTGCGCTTGTGATTGACAAAACGGTGCATAAAGCCCAAATCTACATGATTGAATCCGTTAAGTCGAATTAATGAAACCTATATTGATGGTTCAAAATCACTGCATCATTTGATTTAAGTATTCTAGTGACAGAATTGAGATTTGATATTCAATGGAACTTGTCCACCATTCTTCATTTTTGAAGTCCGATAAATTAAAGATAGACGATATAAATAAGATCAAGAAAATACCCGTTATCAGGCCAAAAATTGAGCCTATAAAGCGATGCCCAGGAACAGCTTCAACTTTTTTAAATATATAGCTATGAAGCTGTTTTACCGAATAAAAAAGTAAAAATACGGCTACAAGCGCAAATTCTAAATGCAAGATTTTTTTGGTATCAAGGCTTAATTCTGGAAGGAGTACTAAAACAAAAATACCTGCATTGATTCTTTGTGACAAAAAATATAAAACGATGAACATGGACATGTAATAAGCTTGAAAAGTCCAGCCTTTCCAAGCACCAAAACCCATACATATTAAAAGCAATAATATTGATAGGTAATTAAGGTAAGTCATTAAATTGCCAATTGCGGATATAAAGTATCAAAATTATGTCTTTTATTTTAAATCAATCTATCGAAGAAGTATTAAATTATTCAAAATGTGGACGAACAATTTGTAATCGTGTGTTGCATTTGAGTGAACGATTACACCAATTTGGATGCTTTAAGGCTTAATTTAACTTTTGAGTTAATAAAAGCAGATCATTGCTTAATCTTTTGATCAGTGAAGATTAAATTGCAAAATCAGTTCGACCTACTTTAAAACTTAAAAATTAAGTTCGGAATTGATATATCTCGTGCCAAGTTGATCAAAACTCTTCCTCAAAAGAGACTTTAAGAGAAAAATTATTTTGATTTATCCCTAACAAATAAGGGAAAACCTTTTGAGTAATTTGTCTTTGTTTAAGTTAAATTAAACAAGAACTTGAATTTAAATAATTAGTTTTATTTAATATCTTGCATGGGGCAATCTTATTGAGGTTTATCAATGGCGAATACCGAATGGTTAGATGGAGAAAGTCACTGGATCAAAAAGAACGATATAAATTTATTCCTTTGGAATAAAAAAGCAAAATCTATTAAAAATAAAGGGGTCATATTATTTATTCATGGCTCCTCTATGGCAGCACAGCCTACTTTTGACTTGCGTGTAGATGGCAGGCCTTACTCATCGGCCATGGATTGGTTTGCAGATAAGGGATTTGATACCTGGACTCTTGATAATGAAGGGTATGGTCGTTCTGATAAAAAACGAAATATAAACTTTGATATTCAAAATGGAATGGAGGACATTGCCTGCGCAGTTGATTACATTTTGTTGAACACAAAGTCAAGTCAAGTGCATTTGTACGGAATCTCTTCGGGGGCATTGAAGGCGGCGTTATTTGCTCAAAATTATCCAACGTCGGTATCAAAACTCATGCTTGATGCCTTTGTTTGGACTGGTGAAAATAGTCCAACTTTAGAAGTTCGGAAAAAAAAGTTAAGTGAATACAAAGAAAATTTTCGGCGTCCAATTGATGAGAACTTTATCAAGAGCATCTTTGATCGTGATCATCCAGGTACTGCAGATGGAAAAACGATCAGTGCTTTTGCCGAAGCGATATTAACATTAGATGATTCTGTGCCTACTGGGACGTATGTTGACATGTGTTCCAAGTTGCCACTTGTTGATCCCCTAAAGATCTATTCCTCGGTTTTAATTTTAAGGGGTGAATATGATGGAATCGCATCTATGTCGGATCTTCTCAAATTCTTTGCATTATTGCCTAATATGAATAAACAATTTACTGTAATGAGGGGCATATCACACGCAAGTTTTCAACAGAAAAACTATTTAATGGTGTATGACATCATGCACTCGTTTTTAACGATGCAAGAGCCAACTTATTATGGAGATTAAAAATTCGTACGCTACTCAATTTCTTTTTAATAGTCGTTCAGTTATTTATAGCCGATCTTTGCTTTTCACAAGTCTATCCGAGCAAACCTATTAAACTCATTGTTCCTTTTGGGCCTGGTGGCACGACAGACTTGGTTGCGAGAACTCTAAGCCAAAAGCTTTCAATGAGCTTAGGGCAACAAGTGGTGGCTGAAAATAGAGTTGGAGCTGGCTCAACAATTGGAACAGATGTTGTTGCTAAATCAGCGCCAGACGGCTATACATTGTTAATGATTTCAACCACACATACAATCAGTCCATGGATTTACAAGAGTCTTCCCTATGATCCAATTTCAGGATTCACTGCGATTGCTAAATTGGTTGACTCACCCTATATTTTGGTTGTAAATCCTAAATTTCCTGGCCATTCGGTCAATGATTTAATTGTTTTGGCAAAAACTTCCAACAAGCCAATTAACTTTGCTTCGTCAGGAAATGGTAGTTCACAGCACTTATTGGGCGAGTTGTTCAATAGTCTTGCTGGAATTAAAATGCAACACATACCTTACAGAAGCAGTGCGGGTGCTACTACAGAGCTTGTTGGTGGAATGGTTGATGTTAGTTTTGTGGGTATTCCAAATGTTGTTGGCTTGGTTAAAACAGGCCAACTTCGAGCAATAGCAATCACTTCAAGCGAGAGAAACGCTCAACTTCCAGAGGTGCCAACAATGCAGGAGTCTGGATTGAGTAAGTTTGATGCTACTGTTTGGCTTGCTCTCGTGGGGCCTGCTGGTATGCCTAAGGATCTGGTCAATAAACTCAATCTTGAGGTGAACAAAATACTTTTGCAAGCTGAAGTTCAAAAAAACCTAATTCAAGCAGGCTTGATATCCACTCCGTCATCGCCAGAAACCATGACAATTTACCTTGCAGAGGAATATAAAAGATGGGGTAAAGTCATTAATTCCTTGGATGTGAAACTTTAGAGTCGAGATTTAACTAGGGTTAACCTTAGTGACTGTCTTTTGCACGTATGTAAACTGAATATTTTTAAATTTCCTCATGTCTGATATTTTTGACGAAAACCTATTGTGGACATTTTTATTGATTGTTCACGGCTTAATGTCTGTTGCTTTGTTAGGTGCATTGACACACCAAGCATTCGCAATAAGGGGTAGTTATGAGCATAATCAAAAAAACTTTATTGATCGCTTTAAAAGTGTTGATCCATCAATCTATACAAAGTCAATTTGTGTTTTATGGGTTTTAAGCTTTTTTTTTGGTGGATGGATTTATTCTAAATATAGAATAAATATTCGGATCCCACTTGAGCAAATGGGTTATATGAAAACCCAAGGTTTTTTTGAACTAAAAGAACATTTTTCGACCTTTGGTCTTTTTTTATTGCCAGCGTATTACTTAATTTGGAAGCAATCGGAGGGTGATTTTAATTCTGCAAGAAAATATTTAACTTACTTACTTTGTGCAATATGTTGGTTCTCTTTTTTAATTGGGCATATTGTCAATAACACAAGAGGATTTGCGCAATGAACAGTCAAGGTCAATTTGAAAAAAAAGATCATAAAAAGTTTAAATTTGTGATCTTTTTTGGAATATTTGGTCCATTGATCTATTTTTTAGCGGATCTTTATAAGTTTCCTTTAATTACCTATTTCCCAGCAACAGGTGAATTTTTTTTAGGTTGGCGATCTTTTAGCGAGGAATCTGGTCCAGCAATGTATTGGTATGGATGGATATTGGCGTCTGCCATCCTGAGTTCTATCTTTAGTATTTTCTTTACTTATTGGGTTTCTCTTCGAACTAAATATTTGGTTTTTCTCTCAAATCTCATTTGGATTTCAATTTTTTGCATATTGCCATTTTTGATTCATTCGCTAAAGTTTTACTGGAAGTAACCATCAATGATTAAAAAATTATTTGGAATACAAGTTTATTTAATTTTGCTTTTGTCTGTTAATTCTGTATATGCTGGAGGAGGGGAGTACGAATTTGCAGATGACACAGGCCAATCTGGACCAGCTTATTTTGGATTTATTCGTGAGGATAAAGGTTCAAATATTCCAAACGCAAAGGTAATATTGAGGGCGAAAAATGGTCAAAAAATTGAATTGAAGTCAAATGTTTTAGGCGTTTACAGAAGTCATTTTAGTAAAGATATAAAGCCCGCAGATGTGGAGCTGTTGTGTGAAAAAGCAGGATATAAACAAATACGAATAATCAACAGAGCTGCTTCTGTTGGTCGGTATATAGAGAGTGATTGTGTAATGCAAAAAAATTAGATTCAAGATGAAAAATTATTTTTCATTTTTGATATTAAGTTGCATTTTATTTTTAAAAATATCCTACGCAAACCAAATTTATTTCAACGCTAAAGTATATACAGGTGATCAACAATTCGCTCAAGCTTTCGTCGTGTCTGGCGGTCGCTTTGTATATGTAGGATCGAATGCAGGTGCCCTGGCTTATAAGAATTCAGAATCGGTGCTCAGTGATCTAAAGTTTAAGACTGTCATTCCTGGCTTGATTGATTCCCATATTCATGCCATTAGGGCCGGTTTAACATACAAGCATGAAATTAGTCTTTTTGGTACAAAGTCTATCAGTGAAGCTTTAGAGAGAATTAACATTGAATCAAAAAATCTTTTACCTAATCAATGGATCGTTATTGCTGGCGGTTGGAGTGAGTTACAGTTCAAAGAAAAAAGACGATTCACATTACTTGAGTTGCAGTCTGTTTCTAATGGACACCCCTTTTATGTTCAGCTGAATTACTCGAGTGTTCTTTTATCGAATGATGGTTTAAATAAGTTATCCTTGAAAAAGAACACAGACTTGTTGTCTAGTCTTCAAATTGAATTATTACCTAACGGTGCGCAAAGTGGATGGTATATGGGTAGCAGTCGAACAATATCTCGACTCTACGATATGCTTCCAAAACCTTCGTTTTCTGAGCAAAAAAGATCTAGCAGTTTATTTTTTAATGAATTAATTAAGAATGGTTTGACTGGAGTTATTGATCCTGGTGGCTATAACTTATCGCTTGATTCTTATAGTTCTATTATCCAATTGAACGACGAAAAAAAGCTTAAATTACGTGTTAGGTATCATATTTGTGCACCTAGATATGGTACTGAATTAGAAGATTTTTCAAGTATTATTTTTAAATCTAAACTTGTAATTAACACTAGTAAATTAAAGTTTAATGGGATTGGTGAAAATGTCACTTGGTCAATGTACAACAATGATGATCCTTCAGATAAACAAAAAGAATATTTATTGAATTTGTTGTTGTGGGCCGGTTCAAATAACTTACCTGTTACCCTGCATTGGAACAATGACCTTTCAGTCAAACACCTTCTAGAGGTTCTTGAACGTGTAGATTCACAACATTCCGTGCGATCTCTTCGATGGAGCATTGCCCATCTAATGGACGCCTCATCTGAGTCATTAAACACGATGAGTCGTCTTGGCATTGGCTGGTTGGTTCAAAATTCATTTTATTTCAATGGTGATCGATATATACGACAAAATGGAATGGACAAAGCTCAATCTGTTCCCCGAATCCAACTCGCTTTAAAAAATGGTGTTTCGATTGGTGCTGGGACCGATGCTCATCGTGTCATGTCATATTCACCCTTTATCTCTCTGCAATGGTTACTTGATGGTAAAACCATTGAGGGTGTTCAACTTGGGGACGCAGCTCAGCGGCCTGATCGTTTTGAGGCTCTTGATTTGTACACAAAGGGAAGTGCATGGTTTTCATTTGAAGAGCATGAAAGAGGTCAAATAAAAGTTGGTTTTTTAGCCGATGCAGTTGTTTTAGATCGTGACTACTTTACATTACCCCTTGATCAAATTGGTTCAATCAAACCTCTTGCGACAATCATTGATGGGGTTCTTGCTTTTAAAAATAATCTTTTTTTAATGTGATCCCTCTCGTTAACCCTTATCTCGCGGATTTTCACTATTTCTTTTTTATTTTTTAGTGATACTCTGTTAGAAATATCTAGATTTCTCTGTAAAGAAACTCAAATAATGATCACTAGGAGACAATTTTGAAGTTAAAAAAAATCGTCATGGGCTCGATTGGCTTGAGCTTGCTGGCAACGACTGGTATTTCAATTTCAGCAACTTGGAACAAGATTGGTGCACATGAAATCGCTGGAACTGTAAAAGGTGTTAAGGGGCCTGAGGCTGGTGTCTGGGTCATTGCAGAGACGACCGATCTACCTACTAAATTTGCAAAGGTTGTTGTGACAGACGATCAAGGTCGATTTGTGATTCCTCAACTTCCGAGTGCTAATTATCAAGTTTGGGTCAGAGGATATGGTCTTATTGATTCATCAAAAGTTGACGCTAAAACGGGTCAAGTTCTAAGTCTCCAAGCTGTTGAAGCACCAACGCCTCAGGCTGAAGCGAAATATTTTCCTGGTGTTTATTGGTACTCAATGATTGATTTGCCAAAGGCGAGTGAGTTTCCGGGTACAGGAGATAAAGGCAATGGGATTCCAACTTTCATGAAATCTCAGTCATACTGGGTTGACACCATGAAAAATTCTTGTCAATCCTGTCATGCATTGGGATCCAAGGGAATTCGTGAGGTGCCTGAGTATTTTAAAGCTAAGCATCCTGGCGATTCGTTTTTGGCCTGGGCTGAGAGAACCCAAGCAGGTCAAGCGATGGGAAATATGGCTTTGGCCTTGGGTCGAATGGGGCCAGACCGTGGTTTGGAAATGTACGCGGATTGGACCGATAGAATTGCGAAAGGTGAGGTCCCGTTTGCTAAGCCAACTAGACCACAGGGTCTTGAGCGCAATGCTGTTTATACCATGTGGGATTGGTCAAATCCGAAGGCTTACTTGCATGATGCTATCTCGACCGATAAGCGAAAGCCTACACTCAATGCCAATGGTTTGATTTATGGAGCCACTGAAGAAAGTACAGATATGGTTCCAACTCTGGACCCCGTACGCAATATAGCTTCTTCCATCAAAATGCCTTTTGCTGATCCAAAGACGCCATCTTCATTGACTTTGCCAAGATCAACCTCTGCTTACTGGGGTGATGAACCCATTTGGGATGGTCACAATAGTATTCATAATCTGATCTGGGATGACAAAGGGAAAATTTGGTTTGCGGCCAGAAATAGATCTGAAGGAAATCCTGAGTTTTGCAAGCAGGGCTCGGATCATCCTTCGGCCAAAGTTGTGCCACTCAATACCTCTGCTCGTCAACTTTCAGTCTATGATCCAAAGACCAAGGAGTGGAATCTTATCAACACTTGCTTCACCACGCATCATTTATATTTTGCTCGTGACAAGGACAATACATTGTGGACAAGTGCGGGGGGAGCAGCGACTGGTGTAGTTGGGTGGCTCAATACGAAACTCTTTTTAGAGACAAAGGATGACAAAAAGTCGCAGGGCTGGACGCCACTTATCATTGATACCAATGGAAATGGTAAGCGCGATGAGTTTGTTGAGGTGAATAAGCCATTAGATCCGACCAAAGATAAAAGGGTGATAGCTGGTTTCTATGGCGTTCAGCCTAGTCCACTGGATGGTTCCATTTGGGGTCAATCGATGGATGTGGGATTTTCCAGAATTGAACAACCCAGTTATTTGATTCGATTGGTTCCAGGTTCAGATCCTACCAATACTGCACTTGCGGAAATTTTCCAACCACCCAAAGGAACCTTTGGTGCTCGTGGGATCGACATAGACTCTAAAGGAGTTGTTTGGACAGCACTTTCAAGTGGTCATATGGCCAGTTTTGATCGAAATAAGTGCAAAGGACCTCTTAATGGACCAACGACAGTTGAAGGCAAACATTGTGAAGAAGGTTGGACACTGTATCAATTTCCTGGGCCACAATTTAAAAATGCCGAAGCACCTGGAAGTGCTGATGTTGCTTACTATATTTGGGTAGATTTATACAATACTTTAGGACTTGGAAAGGATGTACCAATCGCGTCATCAAGTGGTGGCGAGGCATTAATGGGATTGGTTAATGGAAAAATGGTTAACTTGCGTGTTCCTTACCCATTGGGCTTTTTTACAAAAAACGTTGATGGGCGAATTGATAATCCCGCTACGGGTTGGAAAGGTCGAGGTCTTTGGACCACTTCTGGAACTAGAACCAATTTCCACAGTGATGATGGCAACAAAGAAACTAAACCTAAGGTGTTTAAGGTACAGATTAGACCTAACCCATTGGCTTTTTAATGTTTAAAGTTAAAGCAAGAGAGCAGCGCCTCTCTTGCTTTACATAATTAACAAGTGTTTATTAAATCACTCTATTTAAAAATGATTGGCCTTTGTAAGTCAATCCTTTTTTTGTATGTGTCTTTTTCTCTTAGCTGCGTAATTGCACAAGAGTTTCCATCCAAACAATTAAAAATTATTGTTCCTTCTGCTTCTGGGGGTGGGACGGATATTTTGGCAAGATCAATTGCTCAGAAATTAGGTGCAGCTTTAAAGCAATCGACCATTGTTGAAAACAAAACAGGTGGTGGGTCGATCGTTGGCTCTGAATTTGTTGCGCGTTCACTAGCGGATGGACACACCATTTTGATGGGGTCCATTGCAAATATGGTGATGAATAAAATTCTCATACAAAAATTGCCTTACGATCCAGAAAAGGATTTTGTATCCGTTGGATACATTTCAGCATACCCATTTGTTTTGATGGCGCGAGCTGATTTGCCCATCAGTAATTTTCAAGAATTTGTTGATTACGTTAAAAGTAGACAAGATAAATTAACATTTGGCTCTGCTGGTATTGGAACACTTCAGCATGTTTGGTTTTCAGTTTTACTAAATAATTTGGGATTACAAGTCCTGCATATCCCGTTTAAGGGTGCTTCGCCTGCACATCAAGAAATGATTGGTGGTCGTATTGACTTCATGTTTGACAACCTATCTGCCGCTAAGCAATATGTATTGGATCGAAGACTAAAGGGACTTGCCATTTCGTCTTTGGAAAGAGCCAAAATGCTCCCAAATATCCCAACCATCAATGAAACCGGCATTGTGAAATTTAATGGCGAAAGTTGGTTTGGTTTATTTATACCCGTCAATACGCCCGGCAGCACCGTTAATAAACTTCGTCAAGTCATGACGGACATCAATAAAGACGCTGACTTTGTTTCCAAAATAGAGCGTGATGGAGGACATATGTTGAATTTTGCCGCAGATGTACAGAATTCTTTTCTTCGTGAAGAAATTTTAAAATGGTCAGATGCAATAAAAAAAGCTCAGATAAGTACAGAATGATAGATAGTATTTATTTTTTCAATTCACGATTTTTAAACTTAATTAGGTAAAAAAATGACACCTCATATTGATAATGATCGATTGATATTTCCTAAATTAGGTTATTTGTATAATTTTTTTAATCCCTATGTTTGGCCATTTTTAAGAATTCTTTTGGGCCTATGGCTGATACCACATGGATATCCCAAGTTGTTTATGGATGATGCGATACCGGCATCAAAAAACTTTGTAAATTTTGGTTGGGACTATCCAATCATCTGGGCCTACTTTATTGGTTGTGTCGAGTTTTTTGGTGGTATTTTTTTAGTATTAGGGCTTGGGACGCGTCTTGTTTCACTCATGATTGCAATTCAAATGTTTGTTATTTCATTTGCTGTCCTATACCCCACCTGGGGTTGGGGTAAAAAAGGGATGGAATATGCACTACTTTGGGGAATCCTATGTTTGATTTTGGTGATCAAGGGAGGTGGAAAATATTCCGTCGACCGCTTGTTACCAAAAGAGATATGATGAACGGATATCAAAAACCGTTCACACATTTAAAGCATTAAGCCATGCATTTCAATATTTCCCGCCGTCATTTTATTGTTTCTAGTTCATCTTTAATTGCTGCGAATGCATTTGCACAAAGTGAAATTGCTCTGCCATCAGGTAAAGCAATATCGTTGGTCGTTCCTTTTGCGGCGGGGGGACCAACAGATTTGATGGCCAGGGCCTTAGCAAGTGCATTGTCTGAAAGAATGTCAAGGCAGTTCATTGTTGAAAATAAACCTGGAGCAGGGGGCAATATTGCGGCTTCATTTGTCGCCAATGCGCCTGCGGATGGCAGTCACTTACTAGTGGCTGGTCAAGCCATCATGGCAATCAATAAACCACTTTATGGGAAGTTAAATTACGAACCAGAGCGAGATTTTTCATGGATCGGTCTACTTGGTAGTTTGCCGAATGTTTTGGTCATCAACACCAACACTCTTCCAGTAAAAAATTTATCTGAGATGATTAATTTCATTAAGCAAAGACCAAATACTTTTTCATATGGATCAAATGGAATTGGATCACTGACACACTTATGTACTGAGGTTTTCATCAAGTCTGCAGGATTGAATATCACGCATATTCCTTATCAAGGCGTAGCGCCACAAATTTCTGATTTGCTTGCTGGGCGAGTTGCATTTAGTCTTATGGCTGCCTCAAGCGCATTACCACTGGTTCAGAGCTCAAAGCTAAGTGCTTTGGCTGTTAGTTCAAAAAATCGCATGAACAGCCTGCCTGGCATCCCAACCCTTGTTGAGAGTGGATTTCCAATGCTTGATGTGCCGGTTTGGTTTGCGTTGCTTGCACCAAGCTCGATCGCTCCAGGATCAATCTCTTTACTCAGGAGCGAGATGGCTCAAGCCATCAACAGTTCCAAATACATTGCTGAGCTAGATAAACAAAATGCACAAATCACATCAATGAATGCAGATCAGGCTCAGTCAATGCTGTTGCGTGAGAGAAAAATTTGGGCTGAAGCTGTTGCACATACGAATGCAACAGCTTCTTAGATCTGTCAACATTCGTTCATTTTCAATAGCTTTGAAAAGCATTGATCTAAATCATTTGTTAATATGTTTTCACATATTGTCTTAGACATTGACTGACCGATCGTGTCTTTGGAGTAATGTATAAATTTATCTCTAATTTGATTTTCATCCATTGGATATGTTGAGTCACCAAGAATTGAACTCACTTCTGAATGATGCCATTGCGTATGGTCGAGTATCGAAACTTTAGCTCCTCTTTTTCCGAGATTCGTTAGTTCTGTATTGATTTTGATTTTTACGATCTCCTCAAGATGTGTAATCAATGGATCGAATAATACTTTTTCGGTGTAAATTTCAAAATTTAAGTGATTTAGTACCAATGCTGCAGCTATACCAAAACTTAGAGAAAATTGGGCTTGAATTGCTGTTTTTGGTGATCGATTTCCACAATAAATAGTTGCCTCTTCATAAATTTCTAGTTCAATTTCTCGGATTTGAGTTATGTCAACCCGAGTTCTTAATTCCATCGCAGCCAACGCTCCATAATGGACGTGTCTAACACTTGCAAACGGTTTAATATATGAATTGAGGATTTCAAAATGTTCTGAATCAATCCATTGGGGTGACTTGTTGCCAAGTGCTATGTTTGCGTACTCAATTACAGCTGAGTCAGGTGCTTCAATGCTTGTTTTGGCAGTTATTGCACTTTGTATACCTAGGACGGCAGCATGTCCGAGGTAAGAATTCCTGCTATTTGCTCCTTTGCTTATTGGTAAATATAAGCTCATAGGAATTTGAGTGCAAGCAATATTGATGGCGTTCACCAATTGTTCATTGCTAAGATTTAAACATTTTCCAACTGCAACAGTTGCGCCTATGCATGGCCAATTTCCATCCACGTGCATTCCAGGTTTTATCCGAAGCATTTGTGCGAATCTGACCGATATTTCATAACCATAGACTAGTGCTTTTAAAAACTGCCTGTAGCTGAGTTTCTTGGCGAATGGATAGATTGCTGAAATGGTCGCTATTGCAGGTCTTCCGTGTGCGCTTGCATGACCCTCACACGCTTCGTACCAGCAAGCAGCATAAGCAAACAATTGCGCAATGGACAGTGTTGACATTGTTGGCCCATTATTGATGGCATGTGGTCCAGGGTCATAAGTAGAAAAATTCTCTTCAAGTTCTTTAATGGTTGATGAATGATACGCTGCGTTAACACATCCCAAAGTATCTAGAAGGATAAGTTGCGCTTGTCGAAAAATAGATCGGTTAGTTAGTGGATCTTGTTCATCTAACCAAACTAAAGTTTTTAAAATCAATTCGTCTTTGAATAAGGTGTTCATTGATGGTGTGTTTTCATTTATTTGAAAAATTATTTTTTGGCAATAGCGATTGCTTTAATTTTTTAAAGTAGTCAGATATTCTTACTTGTTGATGATTGACCGGGAAACTTTAAAGATAAACCCATGCTTTAATTAAAGCGTAAGCTAAACATTCCAGTTTTTTTCAAGCCAGGGTAGGAATGTTTAATGCAATATAGAGTGCCTTTAATTTTGGCCTCTCTAAGTCATGTTGATTTCTTGCTCAAAGTCAATGCTGTTGGATTATTGAGTCCCAAGCATTAAGTACCATACGTAAAAAAAGATTATTTGGACTCCTAAATACAGTTGGTTATGGGGTTTGTAAGGTATTTTTTTTAACACGAAGTTGATAGGATATCGTAAAGAAGGAATTTTTACCATGAAATCTCATAATTTACAAAGACGCTCTATTTTAGGCACTGGATTGCTTGCAATGTCTGCTGCAACTTTAGCAAAACAGATCGAGGATAACGTTGGCGTGCGAAAGACGTTTGTTTTAATTCACGGTGCATGGCATGGCGGTTGGTGTTGGTCTAGGGTGAGCGACCTTCTGCTTTCTAAAGGCCATAAAGTTTACGCCCCTTCATTGACTGGAAATGGGGATCGATCCCATCTGTTAAGCAAAGATATTAATTTAGATACTCATATTGCAGACATCGTGAACCTTTTTAAATGGGAGGATTTAAGTGACGTATGTCTTGTTGCGCATTCTTATGGGGGCTGGCCTGTTTCAGGCGCACTGGAGCAAATTCATAATCGCGTTTCATCATTGGTTTTGGTTGATGCTTTTAAACCAGAAAATGGCCAAAAGGGCATTGATAATGCATCAGAGTTTAGTAGAAAGTCGCTCCTTGACGCTTTATCAAGGGGCGAACCAGGCCGAAAAGCCCCACCAGCAAATTCATTCACCATGAATGCGAAAGACATTCCTTGGTTGGAAGCAAAGATGACACCTCAACCGAATGGAGTTGCAACACAAGCTATTTACTTGACTGGCGCAAGAGATAAAGTTGTAAAAAAAACCTATATCAGAGCCCCTCGTTATCCTCAACCCGCTTTCGATCAGGCTTTGGCTCAGTGCAAGGCAGATAGTTCTTGGAAAACCTTTGTGATGGAAGACACCGGCCATGACGTGATGGTTGACCAACCAGAAAAACTGGCTGAAATTTTGATTCGATCTTTTTGATGTATTACTATTTAGCAATGTTTACCAAATCGCTATAGCACCATCGGTTCTTGGTTCTGTTCCGCCGCAAAGGATGCCCTCATCATTTCGCCAAATGATTTGGCCTCTACCTAAGGCCACTCGGTTGGTATTCCATGCGACTTCGTGGCCCAGTCCATCTAGTCCATAGAACAAATGTTCTGATGTTGATCGTTCAAGCGCAACTTTGTTACCTTCTTTCCATTCCCAACGGGGTGCGTCTAAAGATGCTTGAGGGTTGAGGTGGAAATCAACTGTATTCATGACCATTTGAACATGACCTTGGGGTTGCATGAAGCCCCCCATTACGCCAAACGGTCCAACAGCTTTACCCGCTTTCGTTAAAAATCCTGGAATGATGGTGTGATAGGGGCGTTTGCCAGGAGCCAGTACATTTGGATGACCAGGGGTAAGAGAGAAATTATTTCCTCTGTTGTGAAGAGAAATACCAGTGCCGGGTACAACCAGACCCGAGCCGAAACCCATGTAGTTGCTCTGAATCATAGAGACCATGTTTCCGAACTTATCTGCAGTACACAAGTACACAGTTCCTCCTTTGGGAGGAGTACCTGACAACGGAATACGTGCATTGGTACCAATGAGTTTTCTTCTAATGGCGGCATAATCTTCGCTTAACAAATCTTTCACACTGACCTTCATGCTAGAAGGCTCAGCAATATGAGCAAATCCATCACTGTATGCCAGTTTCATGGCCTCAATTTGGTGATGGTAAGTATGTAAATTATCCCGATCAGTGAATTCAAAGCCTTTGAGGATGTTAAGTGCCATGAGTGCAACCATTCCATGGCCATTTGGTGGAATTTCCCAGACGTCAAAACCTCGGTAATTAATGGAAATAGGGTCACACCAATCAACTTGGAAGGCATTCAGATCACTTTCTTGGATAAATCCTCCGATACTGCTCATAAATGTTGCAATCTTTTGAGCCAACTCTCCTCTGTAAAAAGAGTTAGCACCTGTTTGTGCTATTGAATCAAGTGTCCTTGAGTGATCGGGGAGTCTTACGAGTTCACCGGGTTTGGGTGCTCCTTTAGGAGCAAAGGTATCGAACCAATGGCTAAAGTGTTCTTGGGTTAGATTTTTCTTAAACTCTTCGTATTGCTGGCCCCATGAATAAGCTATTGATGGGGAGACAGGAAAACCATCTGAAGCGATTTGAATGGCTTGAGCAAGGTTTTCAGTTAAGGACATGGAGCCAAAACGCTCTGTCATCGCTGCCCAGGCAGCTGGAGTTCCGGGCACCGTGACCGGCAAGGGCCCCCATTTAGGCATTTGTTGTATGCCCAAACTTTGAATTTTTTCAAGATTTAAAGACATTGGCGCAGGCCCACTTGAGTTTAGACCATGAAGTTTGTCTTTGTGCCAAATTAAAGCGAAGCAATCCCCTCCAATACCATTGGCAGTTGGTTCTACTACACTTAACGCGGCAGCAGTGGCCACTGCAGCGTCGATAGCATTACCGCCTTTTTGAAGGACATTTAAACCAGCCTGTGCGGCTAGTGGCTGAGAGGTTGCAACCATACCATTTTTAGCAAAAACGGCATTTCTTCTGGAAGCATAAGGGTAGTTCAAGGCGTCAAGATTATTCATTTATATAGGTCTAGGCAACGGTTTAAGAAATTCGGCTTTTGCAATAATATTTGAATTTTTAATATCAATCGTAAAAAAGTGAGTTTAACGAAGATTGTCTAAAATTACCTTCATTTCGCTCTCAAGGTATTTGTAAAATGATTGAATACTGTATATAAAAACAGCTTTAATTGAGCGGTCAATCCATCGCCAAAGACGCAAATCAATACCTTTAAGGAATTACAAGCCGCTTATTGAGAAAACGGATTTAGAACCTCTTTAACCTGTCAGGACTGGAGCCCTCCGCAAACAAAAATAAGCTTGACGAAGTCAATTTTGAATTTTGACGATGGACATTTTATTCTTGATTTGAGGGTTAACCTCGTTTATAAAAAGTGACATGAAAATTATGATGTGAATAGCAAAAAATAGATTTGCCTTGGTTTTTAAAATCAATTGGTTTGCTTAAAAGTTTTGTTGAAATTTGAATCTTTTTGAAAGCTCATTAAACAAATGAAATTAATTATTTCTCTTTTATGTGTTTTGGCAGCTTTTAGTCTCAAAGCTCAAACACAAGCTGATTTACTTGCGGGTGTTAAGAATACTGAAAACATCACTAATTTTGGCTTGGGATATGACTTAAAGATGTTTAGTCCATTGAGTCAAATAAATCAGAAAAATATCAAAAAGTTGGTTCCGATTTGGAGTACAAGCTTGAGCAATGAGGTTGGTGAACACGCCCAGCCAACTGTATTTAACGGAGTGATGTATATCGTCAATGGAAACTGGACGTTTGCTTTGGACGTAATGACAGGTAAGCAGCTTTGGCGAGTTCCAGTTCAGTACGAGCGAGCCTCCCTTAGAGTTGCCGGTGGAGGCGCGTTGATGAGAGGGCCCGCGACCATCTATAACGGAAAACTTTTCAGGCAATCCGTGGACGACCATTTGTTTGCGCTTGATATGAAAACTGGGAAAGAAATTTGGCGGAAAAAGTTCGCTGACTGGAAAGATGGAACAAAAGGCGTCATTGCACCATTGATTGCCAACGGTGTGTTGATCAATGGAATGGGGGGAGGCGACACCACTGCACGTGGTTTCATTGAAGGCTACGATCCTGAAACAGGGCAGCAACTTTGGCGAACTTACACCATACCCGCTCCTGGTGAGCCTGGAAGTGAGACTTGGCCACATAAAAACAAACCTGATGCGTGGAAGTATGGCGGTGGAGCGACGTGGCAATATGCAAGCTATGATCCCAAACTTGATCTTATATATGTTGGAACAGGTAATGCAGAGCCATATAACCCTGACTATCGAGAGGGAACGGATAGCCTATACACCTCGAGTATTTTGGCGATTAGGCCTAAAACAGGAGAGTTGGTTTGGTACTATCAGTGTGTACCCAACGATAGCTATGATTTTGATTCAACAGCTGAGAGTGTTTTGGCTGATTTGAAGATCAATGGCGAAGAGAAAAAAGTGCTTATCAACGCACACAAAAATGGATTTCTCTATGTTTTAGATAGAACCAATGGCAAATTAATCTCTGCAAATGCCTACGTTAAAGTCAATTGGGCATCGCACATTGACTTGAAAACTGGTAGACCAGTTCTTACCGACCTGTTACAAAAAGCTATCGATGGTGAAACAGTAAAGGTTTACCCATCTAGAGGAACCAATGCGAGTTTAATTTCATTTAATCCAAATAAAAATCTCATATATTTGAACTCTTGGAACCAAGCTCGTGTGATGAAATTTGTAAAAGCTGAATTGACACTTGGAAATGGATATACAGGCGTAGAATCAGGTTATTACAAACCCAATGATGAGCCGTTTGGGTACCACATGGCCATTGATCCTTTAACTGGTCAGGTTAAATGGAAAGCACCCATTGATGAGATGTTCAATTCGGCAGGTGTGTTATCCACCGGCGGTGATTTACTATTTACTGGGAAATTAACGGGTGAGTTTGTTGCTCTTGATCAAAACAATGGTCGTGAGTTATGGTCATTCAAAACCAGCTCAGGTATCAATGCGCCTCCCATTACCTTTACACACAAAGGAAAACAATACGTTACCGTGTTATCTGGTATTGGTGGAAGTAATCCAAAGAGATTTGCTGGTGAGTTGATTCCAAGTGGTGGTTCGGTTTGGACATTTGCATTGCCGGGTCATAAATGATCACCTCAGTTCTTAAATATATTCTTGCATTTCAAGTCGTTGCTATTTCCATGATTGGTAGCTTTTCTTTTGCACAAGAGGCTTCTCTCAGTGTTAAAAATGGAGCGAGTCTGTACGCAAAAAATTGCTCAACTTGTCATGGTTCAGGCATGAAAAATCCTCAATGGGGCTTTAACTTAGAGATTTTTCCTATTGATCAAAAAATGCGCTTTATGGATAGTGTTATCTATGGAAAGAATGCAATGCCTCCGTGGGAAGATGTACTGAGCATTGAGGAGGTATCTAATATATGGAGTTATTTTTTGAGCCTTAGATAAATTTGACTTACTCATCACCATCAATTCACAGTACTTTAAATGAAAAAAAATACAACATTTTTCCAGCAATTATTAATTTTTACTTTAGGTTTTTTTTGCTTAATTGTTTTTGCCCAACCGTATCCAAGCAAATCCATAAAAATTTTAGTCGGATTTTCGCCTGGAGGTGTACCTGACATTGCAGCAAGAGTTATTTCTCAAAAATTGACTGAAAAATGGGGGCAGCCTGTTATTGTTGAGAATAAACTTGGAGCAGGTAGTAATATCGCCGCCCAAATTTTGTCCACATCAACGGCCGACGGATACACTCTTTTGTCTATATCTTCTGCTCATGCAATAGCACCTAGTATTTATAGTAAATTACCTTTTGATCCACAAAAAGATTTTAGCGGTGTCACATTAACTTCAACGGGACCCGCTTTTGTAATTGTTTCGCCACAATTAGGCGTCAACACAATGAGCGAGTTTTTAGCACTTGCACGTTCAAAACCAGGTCAATTAAATTTTGCATCAGCCGGAACTGGGAGTGGATCACATTTTGCAATTGAGTTATTGAAATCACAAACAAACATAGATTTGGTTCATATACCCTTCAAAGGAATTCCTGAAGCGTTGACTGAGACGATAGCTGGAAGAACGCATATTTTTATATCGCCTTATGCCACAGCGGTTCAGTTGGTTAAGGATGGGAAAGCCAAAGCGATTGCTGTTACCAGTTCATCACGAGTTACTGATTTTCCCGATTTGCCAACTGTTTCGGAGTCGGGTGTGCCTGGATACAAATGGATTTTTTGGTATGCAATACTGGCTCCAGCGAAAACGCCCAAGCCTATTTTGGAGAAATTACACCAAGAAATTGCATCCATTTTAAAATTGAGTGAAGTTAAGCAAAAATTTCAACCATTAGGAATTGATCCAGTTTCAAACTCTCCTGATGAGATGGATCGATTAATTACTGATGAAATCGCCGTCTTCAAGAAATTGGCCAATGCCGCGCAAATCAAACCGGAGTGATTTTTTGAATAACAGTCATATTTTTAAAAATTCAATCTATTTAGTTTTCCTTCTTTTGTTGAAATTTGGCAATTGTTTTGCTTTAGATCTTGATGAGCTGCGAGTTAGTGGGTTTCCAAATGCTAAAGTTTTGCCAATATATATTGGGATCGAAAAAGGATTTTTCAAAAAAAATGCCATAGATGTTAAATTGAATTTAACTGAAAGCTCAAATCAACAAAGGCAGGATTTAAGCAATTCTAAAATTGAAATAGTTCATTCAGCACTTGATAATGCACTGGCAATGATCGAAGTTGCTAAGCAAGACATAGTCATTGTTTCTGGTGGTGATGGTGGTATGAATGAGTTCTTTGTTCAATCAAATATTGAATCATTTGCAGACTTAAAAGGCAAAACAATTATTGTTGATGCTGTTGATACTGCTTATGCGCTTCAGGCTAAAAAAATCTTGTTACGGTATGGATTGGTGGAAGGAAAAGACTACACAGTTAAACCTGCGGGCGCAATTGTTTACAGATACAAGGCTTTAATTGAAAACAAGAATAATTCTGCTGCAATATTAAATTTACCTTTTAATGTTCAAGCTCAAGAACAAGGTTTGAGAAGTCTAGGCCGTTTGGTAGATTTACTCGGCCCATATCAAGCCGTTGGTACGTTTGTTAGACGTGACTGGGCTGAAAGTCATTCAGATTTATTGAAGAGATACTTGATGTCCTACATTGAATCACTGCGATGGATCAGAGATCCTAAAAACAAAGACTACTGTGTATCTGTTCTCAAATCTAAATTGAGTCTGACTGATTACGCTGCAACTAGAACTTACGAGCTTCTAAATGAAGCTGGCTTTGGTTTCAATATAGACGCCAAATTGGATATTAAAGGTTTTCAGAATATGCTTGATTTAAGAAATGAAATTCAAGCAGGCTCAGCAAAAAATGCGAAAACAATGGACGCTTATATTGATTTGTCTTTTTACGATAATGCTATCAAGGCATTGAATCAATAGGAAAATCACGTCCAAATATCAATGATTTCCTGGGTTTTGACAACTGGAGTGATCCAACTTCTTAGAAAATCTAGGCTTCGTTTGTGTGCAATTTCTGTATAAGAGCCACACGCATCCTCCGCAACAACACTAAAATAGCCCAAGGAGGCAGCGTGGCGGCATGTGAATTCAATGCCAATGTCTGTGGCAACTCCAGCAAAAACCAATGTTTTAATACCTAGGGTCTTGAGTCTTAAGTCTAATGGCGTATCGATAAAAAATGAGGGTTGGCTTTTTTCTAGAATGATGTGGTCTTTTCTCGGGCTCAAGCCATCAAGATATTCAGCATCTTTCATGCCACTTTTCATTGTTTCTACAAGTTCCCTCGGATCGTTCACTTTTTGTTTTTTCATTAAAAAAAGTAAAAAAGGCTCGGTTGTCAATGCTAATGGCGGAAGAATGTGCTTGCTCCAAAAAACTGGTATTTTGTGTCTATCTGCGTAGTCCAAGAGGATATTGGCATTCATTTTAATTTGTTCCAAATTACTTGCCTTTCCTGCGAGACCATTTTGCATATCCCACATAATTAATGCAGTTTTTTGAGGGACAATGAATTCCTGTAATGAGCTTGGGATAAACTTGTTTTCGAGATTGTTCATTTTGTTTTTAATTTAAATTTATTGGTGATTTTAGCTAATTGCAAGTACCTTTTACCCCGTTTGCTTTGATTCAAATTTAAAAAAATTCGACAGGATCTATTATGGATGATTTAGAAAAAGTTACAAACGATAAGTCCATCTTATCAGCAGCAACAAAAAGCGAGAGTTCTACAAAATCACCAAATATAAATTGGCTTCCTGATAGAAAATTCCAATTGATTTGCATGCTTTTTTTATTTTTTGTAGGGTTTTATGGCATTTTTATGGTGAGCTGGACCTGGATGCTATATTTCGTTTTTGCATTATTTTTTTCACCTAAACTGATACAAAGCTTTCGAGTTTTTTTATTCGGCAAATAATTCAGTAGTTTTTTAATTTATCTAACAATCTTATGATGCTCAAAAAAATAGTCGATAAAAAACCATTGCTCAGGGATATATTTCGAAGCGGATCGGTCCATAGAATACCCTGCGCTTACGATGGTATTTCAGCCAAAATTGCTGAAAAATCTGGTTTTAAAGCTGTAGCATTTTCTGGAAATGCTGTTTCAGCAAGCATGCTTGGTATGCCTGATTTAGGTGTTCTTGGAATGAGTGAAAATATTACACATGCTGCGAGAATTTCTCAAAATTTGAATATTCCCCTTATTTGTGATGCTGATACTGGCTATGGCGGCATCATGAACGTAATTCGTACGGTTCGAGAGTTTGAGTTGGCGGGTATTTCGGGAATTCACATTGAGGATCAAGTTACCCCAAAGCGATGTGGTTTGTTACCTCAAGGAATTCCTGTTGTAGAGACTACAGAGCAAGTGTTAAAAATAAGAGCGGCGGTAGAAGCCAGAACATCTAAAGACTTTTTAATCATTGCCAGAACTGACTCAAAATCAATGCATGGTCTTGAGAATGCGGCTCAAAGGGCTCGTCTCTATATTGAATCTGGAGCTGATGCGGCATTGATTATGGGTGCGAACACGCCAGAAGAGCTTCGCTACGTCGCATCCATCGTCAAAGCACCCCTGGTGTGCGTGATTCAAGAGTCTGCGCCAACGACAGATTTAACTGACGCATTGCTGTATGAAGTTGGTTGTGCTTTAGCACTGCATGCTGGTATTGCCAGATATGCTGTGGTTAAAGCATTGATGGATGCTTATAAGGCATTGATGATTGATGGAAATACACGTTCTGTTAAAGACAAAATGGCTACATTTGAAGAATACAACGATGTCTTAGATTTAAACAATTGGTTAGAAATTGAGCAGTACTTCTTGTCAACCAACAAATAATTAATATATTTGTAATTCCCATGATTAATAAAAATACCTTGTTTGACAAAATTTGGAGTCAGCACTCTGTAGGACAAAGAAGTGATGGCAGGCATTTGCTTTATATTGATCGACATGTGATTCATGAATTGCACGTCCCTCATGCTTTTAAAAGGATGGATCAATCTGGTCGAGCTATTAGAAGACCAGATTTAACTGTGATTGTTCAAGACCATACTGTGCCAACGAAACCTGGCTTAGAGTTGATTTCTGATCATATAAAAATCACTCGTGAGTATGCTAAAAAATACCAACTTAAATTGATTGACGTTGCTTCTGAACAGCATGGTATTGTCCATATTGTGTCTGCCGAGATGGGTTTTGCAATGCCAGGTTATACGCTTGCATGTCCAGATAGCCATGCCTCAACTGTTGGAGCCCTTGGGTGTCTTGCATTTGGATGTGGAACTACAGAGCTTGAACATATCTTAGCCACTCAAGTTATGGTTTTGGACAAGCCAAAGCAATTACGAGTGACCATTAATGGGCATTTAATGCCTGGTGTTGGTGCAAAAGATGTATCTTTGTACTTGATCAAGACGATTGGTGTCAACGCTGGTAAGGGTTATGTTGTTGAGTTTACTGGTTCTACAATCAAAGAGATGAGCGTAGAGGCAAGGATGACACTTTGTAATATGTCGATAGAGTGGGGTGCAAGATCATGTCTTATTGCACCAGATGATAAAACCATTGAGTGGTGTTCTTCGCGTCAGTTCTCTCCGCTCCAAAACCCTGGTTTTAATGCAAATTCATTTTGGGCGAACTTAAAAAGCGATGATGATGCAAAATTTGATCTTGAAATTGAACTTGATTGCACAAATCTTTGCCCGCAATTAACCTGGGGAACTGATCCTTCTCAGGTTGTAGGCATCAATGATTTAATTCCCGACCCTCAAGAAATGCACGCTGCAGATAGATCATTGGCTACTAAAGCAATGTCTTACATGGATATTGATTTTGGACAGCGCATCGAAGGTCTTGAAGTGAATCGTGTTTTTATTGGCTCATGTTCAAACAGTCGTATTTCTGACCTAAGAGCTGCTGCTCAAATATTAAAAAATAAAAAAATTGCAAAACACGTAAAGGCAATCGTAGTTCCAGGTTCTACCCAAATAAAAAAACAAGCCGAACTTGAAGGCTTAGACCGTATATTCTTAGACGCAGGTTTTGAGTGGCACCGCTCAGGTTGTTCAATGTGTGCTGGAGCAAACGGCGATATTGGTCAACCAGGTGAAAGGTGTTTATCCACAACAAATCGGAACTTTGAAAATAGACAAGGCCGAGGAGTTAAAACACATCTTGTTAGCCCAGAAATGGCTGCTGCAGCGGCATTGGCTGGTCGTATTGTTGATGTTAGAAACTACTTGTAAATAGATATGAATCCTTTCAAAGTATTAACGGGTATTGTGTCGCCCATTTTGGACGATGATATGAATACCGATCAGATAATTCCATCGGCTTATTTAAAGGATGTGCACGCAAACCTAGGGGAGGGTTTATTCGCTTACTTAAGACGAAAGCCTAATGGAGAAGCTATTGACTCATTTGTTTTAGAAAAGGAGTCCTTTAAAACAACCAAGATCTTGCTGGTTGGGAATAATTTTGGTTGTGGGAGCTCAAGAGAGCATGCAGTTTGGGCGCTCCAAGAATTTGGTATTCAATGTTTAATTGGCAAAAGTTTTGCTGAATTATTTAGAGAAAATTGCTTAAAAAATGGTGTTTTAACCATTTCTTTGGATGACGAGTCATATGCCATTGTGTTGAAAATCGTTTCCAATCTTTACGCAAAGAAATTGACTGTGAATTTATTGAATAAAGAGATAGTTGATGATGGTCAAGTTTTATGCCACTTTAATATCAAAGACAACGAGAGGCACATGTTACTGAACGGTCTTGATGATATCGGGTTAACACTAGGTGAGGAAAGTTTAATTTCTAAGTGGGAAGAGAATATCATTGGACATCATCCCTATTTGCAATCTCCGATCACTGATGGCTATTGAGTGAGTTTTTTATTTAGCTTCTTTTTTATTTTTTTGTTATGTTTAAAACTATACCCACAATTTTATTTTTAACTTGCATTCAGGTATTTTCTGTTAACGCTCAGGAAACAGATTGGCCAAGTAAGCCCATCAGAATCGTCTATCCGTATGCTGCTGGAGGTGTTGGCGATGCCATTTTTAGAGTTATTGGACCCGCATTGGAGAGTAAGTTTGGTCAACGTTTCATTGTTGACAATAAAACAGGTGCTGATGGGAAAATTGGAACCTTAGAGGTTGTGAATGCCAAACCGGATGGCTATACACTATTGATGGCCCCAACAGCGAATTATTCTGTCAACCAGCATCTATTTAATAATTTAGGTTTCGATCCCATCGCACTTTTGGAACCCATTTCCCTGATTGCTGAAGCACCACTTATTGCCGTTACTTCTATGAACGGACCAAGCAATTTGAAAGACTTTGCTCAACAAGCGTCAAGTAATCCCAGCAAGTTTAATTATGGGTCTCCAGGTACTGGTTCGCCACCTCAGTTGGCAGGTGCTCTTTTTTCGCAATTGGCAGGTAATTCCATTGAGCACATTGCATACCGTGGGACACCTCCAATGGTTTTGGCAATGATAGGAGGTGATATTCAGTTGGCTTTTGGTTCGTGGTCAGCTGTTGGTACTCAAATTAAAGCGGGGAAAATCAAAGCCTTGGCTACAACTGGCTCTCAGCGATTTGAAGAAATACCTAACGTTCCAACAACTAAAGAATCTGGCTATTCTGATCTCACTATTACAAATTGGTGGCTTTTATCAGCCCCCAAAAATATTGATCCAAGGATCATACAGAAGTTATATGCTGAATTAAAAATTATTCTAGCTGATGGTCAAATCAAGTCTAAATTACTTGAAATTGGACACGCTTCTATTGGTTTGGGACCTAAAGAGTCAGGCGCTTTTATACGATCAGAGAGCAATAAGTATAAGATACTCATCCAAAAAAATTCGATCAAAGTAGATCAATGACCAGACCAATTTGACAAAAAAGCCCCGTATCGGGGCTTTTTGCTAGGCGTTAAGATTTTTCATTTTTCTCGATGGCTAATTTTTTAAGCCACTTCTTCTTCCACAAATCCCAAGATCGATAATATTCTTGCCATGAAACATTCGCGGCTACTTCATCATCGTCCATGTAGACAACAGAGTCACTAGAGCCAGTCATCATCATGGCCTGAAATTGCATTTTTGCGTTGTAATCAAGATAGATTGTCCGTCCAACGGCTGTTTGAATTTTATTGCCTGTTACCACAGAGCCATGCCCACGCATTAAAGCAGCAGGATGTTTGCCTAACTTGTCTGCCAATGATTTTCCAAGCATGCTATTGCGAACCAACATGTCAGTTCCTTTTTGCGCATCTCGAATATCCCAGTTTGGAATGCCTAATCCAATGAAGGATGACATGTGAAATATAGGTTTTAGCTCACATGGTGTACAGCTAAATGGAACAACCGCATGAGAGTGATTATGAACAATTGAATTTACATCAGGCCGAGCCTTATAAATCTCACCGTGAATGTAGCGTTCGTTGTATCCTTTGGGTGAGTTGGGGTTAACTGGATTGCTATCCAGATCAAACTCCAAAATGTCTTCTTCTTTAATTAATTCTGGGGCTACATCTCTAGACATGAAGTAGTGATTAGGGTTTGTTTCACTTCGAACTGTCACATGTCCATATGCATCAATGACGCCATATTCAGCGCAAATCCTTGATGCAATAACCAAGTCTTCAATAATACTCATCTTCTTCCTTTTGATTTAAATTACTCAACATTAATTTTTCTATTTTGAACAACTGATGCCCATTTGGGAATTTCTTTTGTTAATAATTTTTCTAATTTGTCCGGTTTTCCTCCACTAACGTGAAGTCCCAATTTGGACATAGATTCTTTAGCGTCCGCTTGAGAAAGAATTAAATTTATTTCGTGATTGATTGTGTTTATTATTTCTTTTGGCGTGTTAAGTGGTGCAAGAACGCCATACCAGGTGTCAACGACCAGACCAGGATATCCAAGCTCTTTAAAGGTAGGTACTTGGGGGAATGCGGGAGATCGTTCATCGCTCATGACCGCAATCATTTTGAGCTGTCCACTGAGGATAAAAGGACTGGCAGTCTGAAGCGAAACAATAGTTGCTTTAACATGTCCAGCAATGACATCGGTCATCGCACCTGAGGATCCTTTATAGGGTACATGTGTTAATTTGAGTCCAGTTTCTTGAAGAAACAGTTCCATAGCCAAGTGTTGAATTCCGCCGGCTCCAGGTGTTGAATAATCCAATTGGTTGGGTTTATTTTTAGAGTATTCAACGAATTCTTTTAACGTATTTATTTGAAGATCCGGTGATGTTACAAATCCAAGAGCACTTGTTCCCAGCAATATCACAGGGGTAAAGCTTTTGATGGGGTCAAAAGGGAGTTGACTCTTAATTGCAGGGGTTGTTCCATGCGAGGTGGCAGTAAATAGAAACGAATATCCGCTGGGTTGGGCCTTGGCAACATTGTCCGTGCCTATTATGCCGGCGGCGCCAGCTTTATTATCAACAACAATAGGTACATTAAGCTTTGTAGATAGTCGCGTACCAATTAATCTTGCCAAAACATCAGCAGTTGTTCCAGATGTATACGGAACAACGAAGTTGATTGATTTTGATGGATAGTTAAGATTTTGATTAATTTGCGCGTGAACAACCAGCGGGATCGCATACCAGAATGTTGCAAATAAAACCAATCTGTATACCGAGAAGAGATGCAATTTCATGAAGAAAAAATTAGAATAATAACTTGTTAATAATTGACTAGGTGAGTCTGAAATTATAAGAAATTTTATTGAGTTATGCTAATATGAATGAGATAAATGAGCATTAATTTTGACTTAGGGTTACTACCAATTCCTGGTTGTTCAATAAATCACCAATCTTGTTCATTGTCTCAGCTATCCGACTTTTTTTGAAAATTTCTTGTTATGTCCCAAACACCTTTAAATCTCTTTTCGGATCGCATCAATCCACTGAGTATTTCTCCTCTTTGGGAGAGAAAAATCAAAATGATTCCTGGCTCTCAATGCGTCCCACACGTATGGCCCTATTCAGTCATGAGGCCCTTGTTAGATGAGTCAGCACTTCTCATTGAAAAGAAGGAGGCTGATCGACGTGTTTTGATGATGGAAAACCCATCGCTTAGAGGGAGTTCTTTCATAGCCAACTCATTATTTGCTGGACTTCAAATAATTTTACCCGGTGAGATTGCTCCATCACACCGGCACACACCAAATGCGTTGAGATTTGTCATGGATGGGGAAGGGGCTTATACATCTGTCAACGGCGAAAAAGTATCAATTTATCCCGGTGATTTTATTGTTACTCCGAATTGGTCCTGGCATGATCACGGAAATTTAGGTAAAAGTGCTGTTGTCTGGATGGACGGGTTAGACACTCCGTTTACAAATTTATTTGGTGCTCATTTTCGAGAAAATTATCCCGAGGATATTTTTCCTGTGACCAAGGAAAATGGAATTGGTTATGCCCTTTATGGTTCGAATTTACTTCCTTTGGCTGATAACAATCTAAACGACCCGAATCCATGTTCGTTATTGCATTATTCCTTTGATAAGACGCGTGATGCTCTCCTGGCAATGTCAAAAGATACAGGATTACAAATCGACAAAGCTCAAGGTTACAAGCTTAAATATACCAATCCATTGAATGGATCATATCCATTTAAAACAATGGCTGCATTTATGCAGATGCTACCGCTCGGTTTTAGGGGTCAAAAATACAGAACTACTGAAAATACTGTATTTAATCTGGCCTATGGCAGCTGTAGAGTTTATTTGAAGAATCGTACAGTTGATTTATCAGCACATGATGTCATGGTCATACCCTCATGGGAAACTTATAGCTTTGAAGCTGATAAAGAATCGATGATTTTTAGTTTTTCTGATAGAGCGGCTCAACAAGCTCTTGGATTTTGGAGAGAAGAAATTCTTTCGGAATCAAATTTTGAATAAGTACTTAAGGATTTAAATGTCGTTCAATAAATATGTGCGCAATGACCCCGCCAATCAAAATTTTCAGGTCAACAGGCGAGCCCTTGTCGAAAAAGAGGTTTTAGATGATGAAATGAAGCTTATATTCGACAAGTGTTGGATTTATGCAGGTCACGAATCTGAAATCAGGAATAAAGGCGACTTTAAAACTCGAAATGTATGCGGTAGACCCATTATTTTGTGCAGAGACGCAAATGAAAAAATCAGAGTCTATTTGAATGTTTGTATGCATCGCGCGGCTGTGGTCTGTCGCGAGCCTGAGGGAAACTCAAAGGGATTCTTTTGTTTCTATCATGGTTGGAGTTACAACATCAATGGTGAATTGGATGGCGTTCCGGGAAAGGCGAGTTACCCAAGCAGCTTTGATCAATCAAAACTAGGGCTGGCAGAGCCTGCGCAGGTAGATAGCTACAAAGGATTTGTTTTTATAACATTCAATCCGAAGGCACAATCATTGCCAGACTACTTAGCTGGTGCGAAGGAATACATAGATCTTATTGTTGACCAATCTCCGGATGGGAAAATGGAAGTTCTTGAGGGCACTCAAGAATACGATATGAAGGCCAATTGGAAGCTTCTGGTTGAGAATAGTTTTGATGATTATCATTTGATCACAACACACTCGACATGGCTTAACTATATGAAGCGATCTGGCGTTGAAATTAAAAAGCCAGAAAAAGGCCATTTAATGCCATCCCACGGCATCGGCAAAGCTCTAGGCAATGGACATGCAGTGATTGACAATGTGAATTTCCGTGGAAGACCCGTTGCTAAATGGATACCTTTGTACGGTGAGGCCGCAAAGCCTGTCATTGAAAAAATCAGAGATGAGCTGGTGACTCGCTTGGGCGAAGAAAGAGCCACAAGAGTAGCAGACACAAATAGAAATTTGGTTGTTTTTCCCAATTTGGTCCTCAACGATGGTTCAGCCGTCACTATAAGAACTTTTTTCCCCATTGCACCTGATCGCATGAAAGTTACTGCTTGGGCGCTAGGGCCAGAGAATGAATCTGCGCAAGCAAGATCGATCCGACTTGATAGTTTTTTAACTTTTTATGGGCCTGGTGGATTCGCTACACCTGATGACGTAGAAGCTCTCGAATCAGTTCAAAAGGGAATGGCGACATATCAAGAGGTTGAGTGGTCAGTCATGTCTAGAGGAATGGCCAAAGAGGGCGAGCAACTAAATACAGATGAGCTTCATCTTCGAGCATTTTGGCTCAGGTGGAGTGAGTTAATGTCTGAAAAAAATAAGTTGGGAATACTATGAAAATCAATGGTGATATAACACGTAATGTGATTGAGGACTTTTTGTATCACGAGGCTTTTCTATTAGATCAATGGAAACTAGATGACTGGCTGACCCTGTTAACAGAGGACTGTAGTTATCATATTCCTTCTAATGATGCTCCACTTAGTGAACCTAACAATGCGCTCTATTTGATTGCAGATGATCATCGAAGAATCACTGAACGTGTTAATCGACTAAAAGATAAAAATGCGCATGCGGAATTTCCACATTCAAGAACAAGAAGAATGATTTCAAATGTTCAATTTTGTGAGCTTGTTAACCATAGCGATCATTCGTTGGAAACATATGTTGTATATGCGAATTTCGCTATTTACCGTCATAGACGAGATGGTGATATCAGAACTTACGTTGGAAGATATGAAAATGAAGTTAAGCGTATTGATGACAAACTTTTGTTCTCTAAAAGGAAGGTCTTTTTAGATGCATATGAATTAGGTACGATGGGTTTAGTAAGTTTTATACTTTGAATGAGAAAATGAATGCGAAGTTCTAGAAGACATTTTCTAAAGCAAACAGCAATTAATGCCACTGCCATTTACTCAGCGAGTTCGAGCCTCAGCGCGTTGGCGCAGCAAAGGTTACTTAAACTTGTTGTGCCTTTAACTCCTGGTACTACGCCAGATTTGATTGCTCGCGCAATCGGACCATATTTAGCTCAGAAATTAGATATCAATTTCACTGTAGACAATCGTGCTGGAGCGTCCAGTATGATTGGCATGAGTTATGTAGCGAAGACCAACGATCTCAATACATTGATGGTTGTTCCTGCGACAACTGTTACTTTGCCTTATTTGTATAAAAATATTGATTTTGATGTTATCAATGGGTTCACGCCAATTACACAAGTGACTTCAACCTCCTTTGTTTTGGTGGTCGGTACAAATATTCCGGTTAAAAATCTTAACGAATTTGTTTTATGGACAAAGCATAATAAAAATTTATTTTATGCATCCCCTGGGAATGGAACGCACCACCACCTGTCTATGGAGTTGTTAAAGCAATTGACTGGTGCCGAAATAGAGCATGTTGCCTATAAAGGATCGGCGCCTGCTTTTAACGATTTTTTATCCTCGCAAATACCCGCCATGTTTATGCCAATTCAAGTTGCAGTGCCACTTAGTCAAGCGGGTAAATTAAGGATAATTGGTGGTACTTTGAAGGAAAGGCATCCAAATTTTCCAGATATTCCTTCACTTCATGAATTAGGTGCTAAAGATTTTAATGTTGATCCATGGTATTCAATTTGGGGGCCACCCAACATGCCGAAATCTATGGCTGATGCATATAGAAATGCAATTATTTCTTCGCTAACTGAGCCAGCAATTAAAGAAAATTTTTTAAAACAAGGCTTAATCATTAAGACTTCAAGCCCAAGCGAGTTGATTGCTTTCACTAGGGCTGAGTCTGCTTTGTGGGCAAAGGTCATTGGTCTAACGAATATCAAGCCTGAATAGATTTACTCCGCCTTGATATTATTTTTATGAACAAGTCCAACCCACTTGTTTATTTCGTCTTTCAAAAATTGTTGCTGATCCTGTGCCGGGATATTTAAAATTCTTCCTCCATCTTTTTCTACTTGCGCAATAAATTCAGGGTCTTTGTTGATCAACTCCAAAATATGTCGAAGTTTATTAACTATTTGAACTGGGGTATTGTTTGGAGTAAAAAGTGCAAACCAGCTTTCGCCTGTGAATTTTGTTATGCCTGTTTCTGTAAATGTTGGTACTTGTGGCAAAAGACTTGAGCGCTCAATAGATGAGATTGCTAAACCCTTTAATTTATTACTTTGTACGTACTGCTTAGATGCAGACATGTTATCAAACATCACATCAATTCGTCCGCCAAGCATCTCTTGGTAGCCTTGTGCGGCACCTTTGAAAGGGACGTGTATTAGATTTAAACCCATACCATTAAAGAGGATGGTGCCCCAAACGTGTTGAAGCGTCCCAATGCCAGCAGAAGAAAAATTTAGTCCGTTAGGACGTTCTTTTGCATACTTAACAAATTCAGCAAGTGAATTTGCAGGCATATCGGGCTTTGCTAAAAGTATGAAAGAGTAAGCAGAAACGTAACCGAGTGGAATAAAGCTTTTTTCGGGATCGTAATTGAGATCTTTAATCAAAGCTTTATTCATCACCATATTGAAAAGACCACCTACCATTAAAGTATAGCCATCCGGTTGCGAGTTGGCGACGTATTCAGTTCCTATGAGTGATCCGGCTCCTGTTTTGTTTTCTACTATTGTGGGTTGCTTTAATAATTCGGCTAACTTTTGAGCAACCTTTCTACCCAAAAGATCAGTTCCGCCTCCGGCAGCTTGTGGGATGACGATTTTAATAGGTCGAGCAGGATACTCAGAGCTGGGGTGTTGATTTTGAGCTGTGAGACTTCCACAGAAAGTTCCAAGAAAAAAAAGTGAAATACACTGAATTTTAAAGATTGAAAAGTTAATTTTTACGGCGCGCATCTATTTCCTTTTTATAATAGCCTCTTAAGTCATACAACATAATACAAAATTAGGTTTCGTAGGTATTCTTTTTCATTAAAAATCTAAGTAGATTTAGCGATTTTTTTATTTTGAAAATGTGGTAAATTACTTGGTTAATCAAATATAGGTCAATAAGCTCGGTTGAATTCGCAAGCATTCAATGTTCAAAGTAATTAAAAATGAAATTGCCAAATTTAAAGTTGAGACATTTAGGCATTTTCGTTTCTGACATTGACGTCATGTCAAATTTTTACAAAACTGTCTTAGGTTTTATACAAACCGATCGTGGCGAAGTTCGTGGAGGTCAAGTTGTTTTTCTTACTCGAGACGCTTCCTCCCACCATCAATTGGTTATGGAAACAGGTAGGCCTTATGGCAGTGGCCCTGGTTTAGGGATTCAACAAATTTCATTTCAGGTTGAAACTTTGGGTGATCTAAGGCTGATGAATGAAATTATTTGTAATAGAAAAGATGTTTCATTAATTCAATCGGTTGATCATGGAAATTCTTGGTCTTTGTATTTCAGAGATCCTGAGCTCAATCGAATAGAAGTTTATCTTGATACACCTTGGCATATTTCTCAACCCTACCTAGAGCCACTTGATTTATCGATGACCGATGAGCTTATTCATGAGCTTACTTTAGAGAAAATCTCGAAACTTGGTGAAGTTATTTCATTAAAAAAATGGTCTCTGCAGTTTTCAATAGAAAATGGACTTCACTGAATTCATATTTAACTAATTTTTTTATACTATTTGGAAATGAAAAATGTCATTAAGCAAACAAACTAATCTTGAGTTAATGCAAACTGGTCCCGGCACCTTAATGGGTAATCTTTTTAGACGTTACTGGGTTCCAATTTTGATTTCTAGTGAGATTCCAAATCCTGACTCTGACCCTGTTCGAGTGACGATACTTTCCGAAAAATTATTAGCATTCCGTGATACGAATGGTAAAGTGGGTCTGATTGATGAATTTTGTGCTCACCGCGGTGTTTCACTCTGGTTCGGTCGCAATGAAGAAGCTGGTATTCGTTGTCCTTATCATGGTTGGAAATACGATGTTAATGGCCAATGTGTCGATGTACCATCTGAGGAGTCGAATGGATTTAGCGAACGAATTAAACTCACCTCTTATCCATGCGTTGAGCAAGGTGGTGTCATTTGGGCGTATATGGGCAAAAAAGAAGATATCCCTCCCTTACCCAAATTTGAATGGAGTTTGGTTCCAAGTGAAAATCGATATGTTTCAAAAAGATTTCAAGAGTGCAATTATCTTCAAGCTATGGAGGGTGGAATTGATTCCAGTCATGTATCTTTCTTGCACAGTGGAGAGTTACATACAGATCCTTTGCACAAAGGGACTAAGGGCGCTAAATTTCAAGGCGACAAAAAACCTGTGTTTGATGTTCAAGAATCAGATGGCGGTTTGTTAATTGGAGCACGTAGAAATGCTGAAGAAGGAACGTATTATTGGAGGATCTCTCAATGGATAATGCCTTGGTACACAATGATCCCACCTTATGGCGATAATGCTTTAAATGGACATGCTTTTGTTCCAATTGATGATGAAAATTGTTGGGTTTGGAGCACGACTTACAAGCCAGCGGATGCCCTGACTGCACAAGAAATTCACTCTATGGACAATGGAGAAGGAATGTATGCAGAACTCATTCCCGGAACCTATAAACCAGTTGCTAATAAAAGAAATGACTATTTGATTGATCGAGACTTGCAAAAGTCTGGTCGCTACTTCAGTGGTATCAAAGGCATTGGTATGCAGGATGCGTCATTGCAGGAAAGCATGGGGCCACTTCAGGACAGAAGTTTAGAGAATTTAGTGTCCACTGATAATGCAATTATTATGGCAAGAAATCGGCTCTTAAAAGCGGCTAAAAATTTAGAAAAAGGTATTGAGGCACCTGCATTACATCCAGATTCACATTTTGTAAGGTCGGCTTCTATTCAATTGCCGATAGGTACACCTTTTAAAGAGGGTGCCTCAGAAATTTTGAAAGCAAACCCTGGTAAAAGCCATGTTTCAAAGCATTCGGTGTAAATGATCATGCGTATTTTCTATCTGATATTTTTGTGTTTTTTAGTTTTAAAAACACATGCGCAAACTCAAACCAGTTTAAATAATTTAGGTGCTATTCAGTTTGTTGTTCCATCGTCTGCGGGAACAACGGGAGATCAATTGGCAAGGTTGATTTCAGCAAAGCTTGGAACAAAAATTAATGCCGCAATTGTTGTTGAGAACAAGGTTGGTGCTGGTGGATTGATTGGTATAGACTATGTTGCTAAATCCAATCCTGATGGTAAAACGCTGTTGTTCTCTGCAACTGCATTTAGTACTTTGGCTGCATTACGAAATGACTTGCCTTATGATCCAATTAAGAACTTTACCCCGATTGTTTTATTGGGCACAAGTCCGTTGGTCTTTGTCGTTACAAACTCTTTGCCTGTTAAAAATATGAAAGAGTTTATAGATTTTGTCAGCAAACAACCAAGTGGGTCCGTCAATTATGCATCCCCTGGCGTTGGAAGTGTTCATCATCTTACAAGTGAAATGTTTCTCCAAGAGACTGGCCTACGGTTAACACACGTCCCATACAAGGCCTCTGCAACTTTAATTAATGATATTGTGGCCGGTCATATTCAATCTGCTTTTGTTGTTTTGCAAACTGCATCGCAGATGGTTCAAAGCGGCAAAATGCGTCTTTTAGCCGTCTTGGGCCAATCAAGAATCACACAGTTTTCTTCAACTCCAACAATGGCTGAGTCTGGCGTTCAAATTCCGCCAATTAGTGCTTGGTTTGGGATTTCAGCGCCGGCGAATTTGCCACCAGCTTTGGCTAATCAACTTAATTCTGAAATAAATTTGATATTGAGTATGCCAGAAACAAGAGCTGCAATATTAAAAATGGGCGTTGATCCATCTGGTGGTAAAGCTGAAAAGCTTGACTCGCTGATCAAACATGAAATTAAGATATGGTCCCAGGTTGTTAAAAAAGGTGACATTTCAATAGATTAAATCTTTCTCTAAACTATTTCATACACATCATGTCGTTAAAAAACAAGCAAGTATTGGCAGCCGTTGCCAAGGAAAACCAAGAAATCGAATTGGCACATTTTGATTTTCCTGTAACTACGCCAACGACAGGTCTCTTAAAAATCGAGATGACTGGTATGTGTGGAAGTGATTGGCCATACTTTTTAAACTATCCCAAGACCAAGGGCCCAATGATTTTGGGACATGAGACTGTTGGGCGTGTTGAAGAAGTGGGAACTGAGGCTTTTTCGAGATGGGGAGTAAAAGAGGGCGATCGTGTTACCCTTGAAGAATACCTACCTTGTGGACACTGTCATTATTGTCGTACTGGGGATTTCAGATTGTGCGATGAAACTGATACCCTGCTGGGCAATGGCGTGCGTTATGGCTCAACGCCCACTTCATTAAAGCCTTCACTTTGGGGTGGTTACGCAAGATATCAATATCTTCATAGCAATACTGTTTTTCATAAAGTTCCCTCTAATATGCCTGCCCAATTGGCAAGTCTTGCTCTGCCCTTGGGTAATGGTGTTGAGTGGGCTAACTTACAAGGTAAGGCTGGATTGGGTAAATGTGTTGTTATTCAAGGGCCTGGGCAGCAAGGTCTGGCATGTACTGTGGCGGCTCACCAAGCCGGAGCATCACTAATCATTGTTACTGGGCTTAAGTCGGATAAACATCGCTTGACTTTGGCCAAGGAACTTGGAGCACATCATACAATTGCCATTGATGAAGTCGATTTATTCGAAAGCATTGCGGACCTAACTGGTGGAATGTTCGCTGATGTTGTGATTGACTGTTCTTCGGGTGGAGAGGAGACAGTTTTATCAGCCATTAATCTAGCTAGAAAAGGTGGCTTGGTTCTTTTATGCGGTAGAAAGGGTGTGCCTATCAGAGAGTTTCACAGCGATCTTTTGTTTAAAAAACATTTAACAGTTAGGGGTATGCGCGGTCATAGCTATCAAGCAGTTGAAATGGCAATTTCAATATTGGAATCCAATAACTACCCATTGGATAAATTATGCACTCATACTTTTAAATTGGCTGAACTTGAGTTGGCGCTAAGAACGGTTGGAGGTCAAGGCGAGGCTCAAGCAATTCATTGTTGTATTAATCCATGGGAATAACAAAAATTCATCTGTAAATAGTACTTTTTAATGTTTAAATTATAAATTATTAGTATAAATAGGTTAATATTGCTTTGCTTTTTTGGGTTTGTATACCCGAAAACGATTTAATTAATCGAAAAGGTAAAGCATGAAAACCGAACTACTTAACGAAAGCATCAAGTTAATAAACCGCTCTTTTATTACTCTTTGTCTAAAGGCGGATGAGAATGAGCTCATCGAAATATCGATAAAACTGAATTGTGAAATCTCAATTTTGAGAGCCATAAGAGGCTTGGATCATCCTAGTTTAGAGCGAGTATATTTAACCGAGTGCTTTTTACTAAAGCCTGCTGTCGATAACTCAACAATAGAGCGTATTTCTAGGATCGAAACAGATGATCAACGAAAGCTTTTTGTCAGCTCAAAGACAAGGAGCGGACATGTCAGGGTTTAAATCCAAATCATTGACCTCAAAAGAGTACGCTTTAATAGAGGAGTTGGTTTTATGGGGAACAAAAATCAAGGATATAGTTTGGATCGTCGCTTTTCCAAAAACAGAACTTTATGCAAAGCATTTGTATAAAAAAAGTGGATCAAGACCACCTAATGGATTACCGGGATCATCAACAGCGAAAACAGTAAGAATTGAAAAAAAGATGCAATTCTCTGTAATGGCATCTCAATATTTGGCGTTACTGAATGACGACATAGAAAAAAAAGAAGCAATGCTTTCAGTATATAGATTACATTGGCGCGAATATGGTAATGATGAAATTCAGAACGTTAAGCCGTCAACTTGGTTTTCAACTTCAAAAAATATTGATTGTGGTATAGAGGTGGTTTTATCTTGTACTACTTGTGGTGGAAAATATATTTTAACTTCAAATGTTATTCAGGAAGTCAATGGTAAGTGCATCTGGTGTAACCATGTATTACCAATCCATATTTTTAAAAACGTGAAAAAAGGAGTGTTTTTTTAATAAATAATATTCTATATTTGCTTTTACAGTTGATTCATGGAATCAAAATTTGAAGCAATAAACGATTTTTTAAAACCGATTGAGCGATTAATGCTTGATGAGAGTGTGAATGAAATAATGATCAATGGGCCGTTCGATGTTTGGTCGCGTAAGTTTGGCTCAGAATGTGAAAAATGTAAAATTTCAATAGATGAAGATCAAATAAGAGGATTGATTATATTATTGGCGAGTGCCTCAAAAAAGATTATTACAAACGAAAATACAGTAAGAGAAAATTATCAAATAATTAGTGCCAGTATTCCTGGGTATAGGTTTGAAGCTTGGAATACACCTGTTAGCCCTTTTGGTCCCTCAGTAACAATTAGAAGAATACCTAAAGAGTCATTGACGCTTGAACAATTTTTAAGCAATGGGACGATAAGCGAAGTAGTTTATAAAAAATTAATTGAGTATATAAACACTAAAAGAAATATCGTAATTTGTGGATCAACAGGATCAGGAAAAACGACATTTTGCAGCGCACTTATAAATAGAATTGATAGAAATGAAAGATTAATAGTTATTGAAAATATCCAGGAAATAAAAATAAATTTACCAAATGTATTGTATTTACAAACAGATGAAGAACAAGGATATTCAGTAGATCGATTATTAATATCGGCATTGCGTGGACTGCCAGATCGAATAATTATTGGCGAATTAAGAGGGTATGAAGCATCAGGATTCCTTAAAACTGCTAATACTGGACATCCAGGATCAATGACTACGATCCACGCAAATTCTGCATTCGATGCAATTCAAAGGCTTGAGGAAATGATTTGCATGAGTGAGAAAACATTAAACACCAATAATGTAAAACAAAGAATTGGAAACATAATGCCAATTTTTATTTATTTGAAAATATTCAAAAAAGGAAAAGATAAAATTTCGAAAATTAATGAGCTGATAGAAGTTGAAAATTTTACAAATAAGAATTATTCAATTAAAGAAATAATTAAGATCAAATGAAAAAAACAGGCTCACTATTTATTATCGTCCTAATTATTAGCTTATATTCTGAAACAATATTTGCACAATCAACTGCGTTGACTTTCCCCGTAATAGATCAGTTAATGTGTGGATTTATAGTTTACTCAAAGAGTAAATTAGCTCCGTATATTGCAGTTATATGTGTAGTTATCACAGTTATAGGTCATTGGTTAGGAATAACAAAAATATGGGGAGCTCTTTTATACATTTCAATAGGACTTGGATTAATTATGGGCATTGGTTCAATAATCACAAGCGTGACAGGATCAGCAGCTAGTTGCATTGTTTAATTAAGTTGGAAATTGCAATGAGCCGATCAATCGTATATTTAAGCTTGATTCCAAAAAATACAATTATGGGTGTTAGTCAAACAATTTTCACTTTAGAAATATCTTTGATTTTCATTCTGTTTTTTTTAAAAGCTTATCTGTTTTTTTTGATGGTTCCTGTTGTGCATAGCTTCATGAAATATATTTTCAATAAGGACGAAATGTTTATCGAAATTTATAGCAAATATTCAAATGAACTAGATTTTTGGGATCCTTGGATTTAATTTTTTAAAAAATGATAAATTTAAAAAAAATATTCAATAACTATCACTCTGTAAATGGATCTGTTACGGAATTATTACCTTGGTTTGAACTATTAACTGATCGTCTAATATTAAACAATGACGGTGCACTAATGGCAGGTTTTGAAATCGATGGCTTAGACAAGTCGTCATGCTCAATCGAAGAATTTAACTTGTCTACAAAACACTTTGAGAATGCAACTAAAATTTTAAATGAAAGAAATACTATTTGGAGTTATTTTGATAAACGCAAAATTGAAATTAAAGTTCAAAGCCAAATCAATAATCCTTTAGGAAACTTCTTGGAGGTTGAGTGGTTAACTCACATGCGTGAGAAAAAACTTTCGACTTATAAAATTTTCTTATTTATTTCATACTCTACATCAAACTCTGAAAGTATTTCTCTAAATAAATGGACAAATTTATATCAAAAAATTAAGGATATTTATAAGTTTTCAAATTCCAAAAAAAATAGTCTAGAAAATGAAAGACTTTTTTTGGAAAAATTAATTTTTGAATTTGAAAATCAATTAGATTCATTTGAAAAAATATTGCAGTCAATAAAAATTAAAAGAATAGAAAAAATTGACTTACTTTCACAGTTATCTAACAGAATAAATTTGACTGCATTTGATTCTAAAGTCATATTGCCTAATATTATAAATAATAAATTAAGTCACTATTTAGTATCCGATTCAATTCAACGAGTTGATGACGGTATTTTAAAATTTATTGGATCAGCTGAAAATAAATATATTTCGATGCTGACTATAAAGGGATTTCCAGGAATTCTTGACAATACTGATATTGAGAAGTTGTTGAGTGTAGAGGGCGAATTTACGGTTATTAATACATTTAAATTTTTATCAAAAGAAGAATCAAAAAATTTACTTATGAAAAAGGAACAATATTACAGATCTAAAATTAAAAGTCCTTTCGTGCAAATGTTTGAAAAAATATCTGGAACAGAATCTACTCGTATGGATCTTGGTCAATTATCTTTCGCAAATAACGCAAGAGATGCATTGATTTCAATGTCAGAGGTCGATAATAATTTTGGTTTTCATACACTGTCAATTTTAGTTATGTCTGAGAACATAAATGATTTAAATCTTACAAGAAAATCAATATCTGAAGTTTTGAATAATCTTGGATTCGGTGTCATTAAAGAAGTGATTCATCAAATAGGTGCTTTTATGACTTCAATTCCTGGCGCTTTTGATGTTGTTGTCCGGAGTTCATTGGTTAGCCTGTCAAATTTGGCACATCTTGTGATATTGAGAAGTGTTGATTCCGGAATGAATAAAAATGTCTATCTATCCAATCAAGTCGGTGAAAATTTAAGTTGCTTGTGTTTATTCCCAACTCAATCTGGCGTTCCGGAATATTTTAATTTTCATGTTGGTGACGTTGGTCATTTTTTATTGGTTGGACAAAGTGGCTCAGGAAAAACAACATTTATTAACTTTAATATAGCGATGTGGCAGAAATACTTTCCTTGCAAAACAATCATATTGGATAAAGACAATAGTTGTTATTTAACAGTTAAAGCCCTTGGTGGAGAATACATACGACTAAAAAAGCAATCAAATGAAAAAATAAGAATGAACCCACTACATTGGTTAAAAACTCCTGAAAAAATTCCAGCTATAACTAACTGGCTGCTTGGATTATTTTCTACTTTTAATCAAGCGCCATTGACTCCAGTTCAATTTGACACTTTAAATCAGTCGATAAGAATGTTAGTCACGTCAATAAATGGGAATATAACACTTTCGCATTTGAAACAAATGTTAGATGGATTAGATAAAAATTTAGGTGCAAGACTTGCCCCTTGGACGAATGATAACAATATTGGACTTGGTTACGGATACTTATTTGATAATCAATTTGACACGTTTTATGAGAGCTTTTCCTCTAATAAGAACGGAATTATTTGTGTTGATATAAGTTCAATTCTGGATGATATAAATATATTTCAACCAATTATCGAGTATCTACTTTTCTGTATCGATATATATGTTGATGGTAAAACCCCTTCATTTATTTACTTGGAGGAGGCGTGGTATTTGCTAAAAGATAAGCGGTTTAGTCTGGAGTTTGAAAACTGGATACGAACCATGCGAAAAAAAATGGCTGTTGTCGGACTTAGTACCCAATCAGTAGGAGACATAAAAAAAATGGAGATAAGCTCAATCATAAACGATAACATAAAGACAAAGATTTTTTTGCCAAACTTGATGATTGATTCTTCATACAGTGTTTATGAGGATTTTTTTGGGCTGAGGGATGATCATATTCAAATGATAAGAAATATGATACCTAAGAAAAATTATTTAATTTGGCAGGACTCACGCGTTCGAGTTCTTAACGCCCAATTCCCGTTTAACGTTCTTGCATTTATTCGATCGGACTCTTTAGCGCTAAAAATCTTTGAGAAATCATTTCATTTAACTGGTAGCCGTGGTTATTTGAAATTATTAAAGGAAATGAATTGATAGTTATTTTTCTTCTTTTCATTTTTCTTCATTCTTCCGCTTTTTCATTTGTGGTTTTTGATCCAAGTAATTTTGCAAAAAATTCTTTAACAGCTGCACAAACAGCTGAACAAATCATGGTTTTGTCTTCTCAGTATGATGCTCAGCTAAAACAGTTTGAGACGCAAATATTACAACTTAAAAACTTACCGATTTCCACGATAAGTAACCTATTAAGTAAAAATCAAGATGATATTCTGGCTTCTAACGAGTTTTATACTCGACTTCAGCTTCTTTATGGATCAATTAATCAAATTCATGAAAATTTTAATAAAAGACTTGATACTGCAAAATTACTTAGCCTTGATTGGAATCAATATATCGAATTTGAAAGAAAGAGAATCGATAAATCACAAAGCGATGCAATTGCAATTTCAACAAACGATTTTTCTTCAATGAATAGACTAAAGCGAGACTATGAATTTGCTAAAGATTTAGAGTTAAAAATCGGTTTATCTTCTGGCATTCATGAGGCTATGCAAATTTTAAATGTTCAGATTAATAGAATAATTACGCAAAATGCAGATTTATTAAGAACACTTAATGTCTCAATTAATAATCAAAATAGTGCGTCAAATATTTTGGAGCGTAATTTTAAGGATCAACTGGATTTAAATCTTAAATTATCGAGACAAAATTTAGATCAGGCGCGATACGATGGTGAATTAAAAGCTTTTAATTTACTAGGCTCAGGTTATTTTAAAAGAATTAAATGAATATATTGAAGTCATCGATATTTATACTGATCTTGTTTTTTAATTTAGACTTACCCGCACAAACTTGCGACCCAAATGTTAATAATTGCCTGAACTCAAACGAATCAATTGAAAAAACTCAAAATTTAGCGATTAATGCTACTGATCAACTTAAATTAGTGATTAACTCTCTTGAAAATCAAATTGATGACTTAAGAAAAAAGCAACCATTCAATGGACTTGGAAAACAACTTATTGTTTCACTTTTTATGGTTATTTTTATTTGGTCTGTTATTAAAAATATGCTGCTTAAGCCTGTGTTCAACCAAATTGTGGTCGATCTGGTTTTTCCACTTATCGTTCTTGGTTTAGCATTCGCTTCTTTAGATGGGAATCTTGGTCAAATTATTGTTGATTCTGTTCAGTATATTACAGTACTGATTTCATCTAATGATCAAGTGAGCGGTACATCTAGTGAAATATTCGCTGAAAACCTTTTAAGGTCAATGTTAACTATTTGGAGTGCGCCTAATTCGATTGACCCCTTTAACTTTGGAATTGAAGCCGCGATTTCATTTTTATTAAAAATAATTGCTATTTTTTTTATAGGATCATCAATTGCGATTGGTCTAACTTATCTATTGATTGCTAAATTTCAAATTGCATTAGCAATTTCTCTTGGTCCAGTCATGATTCCCTGGGCTATCTGGAAACCTACTGAATTTATATTTTCAGGGTGGCTTTCTTTTTTACTTAAGTCCTCTTTTGTTTCACTTTGTGTTTTTTCTACTGAAAGTCTCCTACGAAGTTCGATTGCGAATTTAGTCAATTTATCGGACTCAGTTACTCAAGGTGTAAATTCTGCCTTTGTCTATGCAACGATTGCACTTTTAGCTTTACTGTTTTCTTTATTGATTTCTAAATCTTTTGAAATTGGTTCCAGTCTCATATCTGGTTCAACTTTTGGTTTAGGTCAATTGAGTTCCTCTAAAACAAGGTGAAAATAAATTGAATCATTTAAAGATCTTTATTCTCCTATCTGACCTATTTAGAGAAATTGTAAGAATTCATCATGCACATCCCTCTTTATTACCTTTATTTTTATTTGTTTATGCTTACAAGGCGCTTATTTTTTTCACCACAAGATGAGTACTATTTAATTAATTATTTTTTGAAATCTACTCCTTACACTGCGGTATGATTAAAAGCTTATTAGTAGGAGAGCCCATGTTTAAAATTTCATCTGTAAAACAGTTTTGCGTTATTCTTATCTCTTGTTTTGTATCGACATTAGCTATTTCTCAGACTGGCGTCAACTCTGGGAAAGCTCAACTTCAATGGTTGGGGCAAGCATCATTTAAGTTAACAAGTCCATCTGGTAAAAATATTATTATTGATCCATGGATCACAGGTGGTCCTAAAGCTCCTGCTGTGTATAAGAAGGATTTATCGGCTCTTGGTAAGGTTGATTTTGTTTTGGTAACTCATGGCCACGTAGACCATTTAGGCGATGCACCCGATATTGCAAAATTAAACAATGCAATTCTTTATGGTCCTGCAGACATGATCACGCCTTTGATTACCTTAGGACTTGTGCCATCTAATTTGACCCATCGATTTAACAAATCAGGCTCTATTACACCGTCTCCTGGTATTAAAGTTACAGCTGTTAAAGCAGAACACTCTTCCTTAATAGTCTATAACAACCCTGTTACGACTAAAAATGAATCCCACCCTGCAGGCGAAGCCGTTGGATATATTATTCAACTTGAAAATGGGTTCAAGATTTGGCACATGGGTGATACTGGATTGTTTTCTGACATGAAATTTATCAGTGAATATTACAAACCCGATTTGGTGTTGATTCCTATTGGTGGTAATTTCACCATGGATCCCGTTGATGCTGCTTATGCAATCAATACGATGATTAAACCAAAAATGGTCATCCCAATTCATTACAACTCTAATCCACTTGCAAAAGGGACTTTGGCTGAATTTCAAGAAGCCATGAAATCAAGTCCAACCAAAGTTATTCCAATGGTTGAAGGGCAAACCTTAGAGTTTTAATATGATCGAACTCTTTACTTTCTTTAGAAGTGGAACATCTCACAGACTTCGAATTGCCTTAGCTTTAAAAGGATTGGATGTTGATCACATACCAGTAGATCTTAGGACTGAGGAACATTCGAAAGCCTCCTATACTGCAATACATCCTCAAGGGTTGGTTCCTGCACTTAAGGTTGATCAAAAAGTACTAATTCAATCACCAGCGATTATTGAGTGGTTGGAAGAAACTTATCCAGAACCGTCTTTTTTACCCAAAGATCTATTTGATAGGCAGTATGTTCGTTCTCTTGCTTCATTGGTGGGATGCGATATTCACCCTGTGAACAACAGAAGAATTTTGGAGTATTTGAGAGGTAACTTCAACGCCAACGAAGAGCAAATTCTTCTGTGGTGTGCAAGTTGGATCGTAAGTGGCTTTGATGCTTTAGAAACAATTCTAGCCAATGACAGGAAATCAGGTAAATTTTGTTTCGGTGATCATCCAACCTTGGCAGATATTTACTTGGTGCCACAAGTCGAGAGTGCTCGTCGCTTTAAGATTGATATTTGTAGATGGCCAAAGATACAGGCCATTGATGAAATGTGTTTGTCTTTGCCTGCCTTTATCAATGCGGCACCCTCTAAACAAAAAGATGCATCTTGAAGTTTAATACCGATATCTATCGTTATTTTGATCACTAATAATTATGATTTCTTTTGAAGATCTAATCCAAACTGTTCGCAGTGGGAAATGGATTCAATTTTATTCGGGTAGTATTTGCTATAAATTTTTAGCTAGTGAAAAATTTGTAGGTAATTTGAATTTATTTGATTCGAAGTCAAATGAACCTGTTCATTTAGTGCTCACTAAAAATCGTTTATCAGCATTAGATTCCACTGACTCATTCAGTGAGGATGCACAATTTATCTTGACCGATTCAAGAGCTGATTTTGTTCAATTTCTTATTAATCCCCTATCAAAATCGTTTGATAAAGCAGATATCCCACATTCGTTGAAGCCACTTAGTCCTCACTTAAAAGTGATTCTGAAGTTGATTAAGAGTTCTAAATTGTTACCTTCATATTTATTTTGTAAAACTGAATTTAACGCTGAATTGCCTTTAATTGATATTGATAAGCTAAATGTACAGATGAGTTTTTCGAATATTGTTCTAGAGCGAGTTAGTGAGGTACGCGTTCCCATCACTCAAACAAATGATGCGCTATTTATAGCATTTAGACCTAATGATGGTGGTCAAGAACATATCGCTATTATTATTGGCGATCCATCACTTGTCGAAATTCCACTTGTACGGGTTCATTCTGAGTGCTTTACAGGTGACTTATTTTCATCTTTACGATGTGATTGTGGCTCCCAATTAAAGGGTGCGATTGAGATGATGTGTAACCATCATAATGGTATTTTAATTTATCTTGCTCAAGAAGGACGAGGTATAGGCTTGGTAAATAAACTAAGATCCTATCAATTACAAGACCAAGGTATTGATACTGTTGATGCAAATTTAGCACTTGGTTTTGATGTTGATGAGCGAGACTATTTTGTTGCAGCTCAAATATTAGAGTCTCTGAATATCAATGCAATCAGGCTATTGACCAATAATCCCGAAAAGGTTAGGGCGCTAGAGGATTTAGGTGTTAAAGTCATTGAGAGAGTTTCCCATATTTTTCCATCTAATCCCTTCAATCAAATGTACATGAATACAAAAAAAATAAAAAGTGGCCACTTTGTATAAATTTTATGATGCAAATTGAGTATGGATCAAAAGGGTTAATTGGTGTTTTAACACCCCAGGCAAATACTACAGTTGAGCCTGAATTTTGGACACTCCTACCAAGCGGATTTAGCTTGATCAATGCGCGCTTAATCAGTTCATTCAATACGATCGAAGAGAGACTTTTAGATTACATAAAAAATTTAGAAAATTCTGTTTTCCAATTTGGTAATGCACCAATTAAAATTTTAGTTGTTGCTTGCACTGGAAGTTCTTACTTGGTAGGTCGCAAGAAAGAGGCAGAAATTTTAAATCGAATTAGCGATTTATTAGGAATGCCGGTTATAACTTCGGGTGTTTCAGTCGTACGGACTTTGAATAGTTTGTCAGCCAAGAAAATTGGTCTTTGTTCTCCATATCCTCCTGCGTTAACTAAATTAAGTGTTGATTATTGGGAGTCCTTTGGTTTTGAGGTTTGCAATGTTGTAAGTATTGCCCAAGCCAATCAACACTTTCATCCTATTTATGGCATTTCAGCTCAAAATGCGCTGAATAGCTTAGATGCTTTAAATCAATGTGATATCGACTCAATTGTTATGTTGGGGACAGGTATGCCGACACTAATGCCCTTGCTTCGAGGAAACGAAGTAGTTGGATCAAAACCTATTTTTTCCTGTATGTTGGCAACCGTTTGGAATGCAGTAAGTCAAATTGATGCAAATTTTAACGATGTACTTCCATGGATCAAAGATCCAATATGGGCTAAAAGATTTTTGACCATTCAATAATAGTTTTTATGAACAACGAATTTTTAGATTTTGATGTAGTAATTGTTGGTGCTGGACCCGTTGGATTGACATTGGCTATGCGACTTGGCCTACATGGTCACAAGGTTTGTGTATTAGAGTCGCAAGAAGGTATTGAAACAGATCTTCGTGCTTCCACTTTTCATCCTCCCACGCTTGACTTGTTTGATGAGCAAGGGATCACAAGCCAATTGATTGAAGCAGGACTTATTGCTCCAACATGGCAAGTAAGGATGAATGATACGAATGAATTTGCTGAATTTGACTTGTCTATTCTGAAAGATCATACAAATCATCCATATAGACTTCAGTGCGAGCAGTGGCGCTTAAGCGGTTTTTTAAGAGACTTTATCCTTAAAAATACTCCTAATGTATCAATTTTTTGGGGGCATCCTTGTACATCAATTGTTCAAAATCAAGATGATGTAGTGATTCATTGTGAAAATAAAGCTTTAGAAAAAATTAACTTTACATGTAAATTTTTAATTGGCTGTGATGGTTCTAGAAGTATTGTAAGAAAAAATCTGAAGCTTGATTTTGAAGGTCAAACCTTTCCAGAAACTACGATACTTGCAACGACCCTTTTTCCATTTCAAGATCATCTTCATCATTTATCATTTATTAATTATTGTTGGACCGAGGGCGGAACGTTTAGTCTTTTAAGATTAAAAAATCTTTGGCGGGTGAGTCTTTATCCCTCTTTAGATGAGTCAATTGAATCTGCTGTTGAGATTAATTCTGTTCGCCGAAAGATCAACCAAATTTCTCCTTCTTTTGGAGATAGTCCAGTACTTGAGGTCAGGCCCTATAAGATTCACCAACGAGTTGTAAATCAATATGTTGTTGGCCGTGTGGTTTTGGCTGGCGATGCTGCGCATATTAATTCACCAAGCGGTGGAATGGGGATGAATGGCGGTGTTCATGATGCATTTAACTTGGCTGAAAAATTAAACAGCATTTTGAATGGAGAAAGTATGGACTTGCTTATGCAATATGAGCGTCAACGAAGACCAATTGCCATTAAGCACGTTATAGAACAGTCAGCAAAAAATCGTGCTCGTATGCAAGAAAAGGCTATGGATAAAAGACTTTTCACATTACGTGAATTACAAAAGAAAAGTGAAGATAAAAATTTATGTTTGGCTTACTTGTTAGAAACTTCAATGATTTCTGGACTAGTGGAGTCGTTTAAAATAGAGTAGTGCTTAATTATTGTTTGTTAAATTGCTAGATTTAATAACTGGGGCCCATTTTTTATTTTCATTGTTCAAAAAGAGAGTAAATTCCTTTGGCCCGAGTACATTTATATTTAAACCCATTTCTTGAAGCCTTTGCTTAACCTCGGCTTGCTCCATTGTCTTTAGAATTTCATTTTTTAACTTTTCTGTCACTGCAATGGGAGTTTTTGACGGAACTGAAATTCCAAACCACGCATCTCCTATTGCACCACTAACTGATTCGTTCATGGTTGGTATTTCATAATGCTCTTGTATTCTTTGTTGTGAGGTGACTGCTAGTGCACGAACTTTGCCACTTTTTATGTATGGTGATGCTGCAATGAGAGCGTTAAACATGGCATCAATTTGACCCCCTAGTAGATCAGTCATTGCTGGTCCTGTACCTTTGTATGGAATGTGTACCATATCAAGCTTGGCTAAATGTTTTAAAAGTTCGCCAGTTAAATAGCCTGCAGATCCGACCCCAGCTGATGAGTAACTAATTTTTCCAGGATTTGATTTTGCTAAATTTAAAAAATCATTAAAGTTTTTAGCTGGATGATCTGCTCTAACAATGAGGGCATTTGTGAAAGTACCTAATAAGCATAGGTGAGTAAAATCATCCATGGGTTTGTACCCCATTTGTTGTCCCATCAATGGTCCAATGGTGATTGCGGCACCATTAGATAGCACCACGTTGTAGCCATCGGGATTCGATTTTGCGGCAATCTCAGTTCCTAGAACAGACCCATTTCCCCCCTTGTTTTCAATCACCCAAGCTTGCCCCATTGACCTGCTTAGCTGTTCAGCAACTACGCGCGCGATTAAATCTCCCGATCCCCCTACCGCAAACGGTACTATAAATCGTACTGGTTTTATAGGGTAATTCAAACTGACTTGAGCATTACTTGTTTTAGGTATAAGGCTGCTTAAACCAATTATTGAACCACTCAACATCGATAAAGCTGTAGCCTCAAGCACTCTGCGCTTACTGATGAGGTTTTTTAAGTCGTCAGGTTTAGTAAATTTATTTGAATTTGACTTCATATTTCTTTAATAAAGGACGATGATTTATTGTTTGACCAATAAAAATGTCTTTAAGTCCGTTGTAAACTGCAACTATTATAAAATATATGCACCTATCCATATCGCTTTAGCGACCTTTACAAGTGATTTCTATGTCAAAAATTTACTCAGAATCTTCAATCTTAAGCATATCTAAGTTTTTAGCTTACTCCCTTTTGGTTTTATGTTTTTTTTCATCAAAAATCTCTTTAAGTGCTGAATCATTTCCAAATCGCCCTTTAAAAATTATGATCGGATTTGCACCAGGTGGTAGTGCTGACACAGTTGCAAGAGCTATGGCTCCAAAAATGTCAGAACTTTTCAAACAAAATGTTTTAATTGAAAATCATCCCGGTGCAGGAGGAAACATAGCTTCGGAACAAACACTTCGTTCGCTACCGGATGGTTATACGATCATGCTGGGTACCATTGGGTCACTTGCTGTCAATCAGCATATTAATAAATTGAATTATGATCCAGCTACCGATCTGCAGGCTTTGTCAATGGCAATTGTTTTTTCAAATGTTCTAGTAGTAAATTCGCAAAGCGAGATCAAGACGATTGAAGATTACGTTAGGTTGGGCAAGCTTGAAAACTCTAAGTTATCATTTGGATCCTCTGGTATTGGTAGCGCAGGACACTTGGCTGGTGAATTTTTTAAAATTACAGCTGGTTTGAACAATCAACACATTGCTTACCGCGGAGGTGCTCCTGCAATGAATGATCTTTTGTCAGGTGTTTTACCTTCAATTTTTTCAAGCCCAACAGATGCTGTTCAGTTTATCCAATCTGGCAAATTAAGGGCGATTGCTGTGACAGGATCTAAAAGATTGGAGGTTCTTCCTCAAACCCCAACAATTGCTGAATTAGGTTATCCTGGTTTTGAGGCCGTGAATTGGTATGCTTTTACTGCACCCCTTAAAACACCAGGCGACGTGGTTGCCAAACTCAATCAAGTGATAACGACAACTTTAAAAGATCCAGTCGTATCTGCACAACTAAGAAAATCAGGTTTAATACCATTTCCGACTTCTGTTGATGAAACGTCCAAATACATCAAATCTGAAAGTGAGAAGTGGGGTGCAATTGTCAAAAAGTCAGGCATCAAAGCGCAATGACATAATTTATAAGGCTTAATATCTTTGGATTTAGGGTAAATACTGCCATGAGGGTAATTACCGCCTATTAGAGGAGGGCTTGAAGTGATACATTGAAAAATTCTTACCTAGGAGTTTTTAATGTTTCAAAGACTTTTGTCACCTGCATGCCAACACAGTTCTTCAAGCCGTTTGTCGTGTTCTTGTGAGCACGCTGATGACAGCGATCTGGATAACAAGAAACGATCATTTATCAAGACAGTTGGTGGTCTTGGTGTTTTAGGTGCTTCAATCACTTCGCTGATTGCACACGCCCAGTCCGCTAGTCCTTTGATTGATACTCATCACCATTTCTATCCGCCCGAATATCATAAAGCTTGGCTCGAATGGGAAAATCAAAGAAAAATCCCACATTTTGCGCAACAGGAAAACTGGACACTACAAAATGCGATTGCTGCAATGGACAAGGCCGGTGTTTCCAAAGCGATTCTTTCATTGGCCTCTACACCAGGAACTTGGTTTGATCTGCCCGTTCCTGAAGTTAATAAAATGGTTCGTTTGGTCAATGATTTTGGCGCTAAATTGGTCAAAGAATATCCTGGTCGATTTGGATTATTTGCAGCATTGACCATGATTGATGTGCCTAGCACATTAAAAGAAATTGAATACGCATTTGATGTTTTAGGAGCAGATGGGGTTGGTATACAAACCAATTATGGTGACAAATGGCCTGGTCATCCAGATTTTGCTCCTATTTTTGCTGAACTTAATCGTAGAAAAGCTGTGGTTTATTTCCACCCCTTGGTCGCGGCATGCTGTGCAAGGTTAAATACGGGAACATATCCAGCCGTTATTGAAGTTCCTCACGATACGACACGAGCAGTTGTAAATTTATTGTTAAGTGGTTCTTTTGCGAAATTCCGTGATATCAAATGGATCTTCTCGCATGGTGGTGGAACCATTCCCATGCTTGCAGGAAGAATCAATTTCTTTCACGGCTTGCAGAAAAATATCAATGAGATCGCTCCCAATGGTATTGAGGCTGAACTCAAACGACTGTATTACGATACAGCAAATGCAACGCATCCAGCGCCTATGGCCAGTTTGTTAAAGTTGGTTCCTTCAAGTCAAGTGCTTTACGGTAGCGACTATCCATATGTACCAATGGACACACAAGCTCAAGCATTGTCTCAATTGGGTTTGGAGAAATCCGTCTTAGATCAAATTCGATTTCAAAATGCAACGAATCTTTTGAAGAAATAACTTTTCTTCCTCCTCTAATGGCCTTGAATTCTAGAAATTAGAGGAGGAAATATTTATATTATTTATCTTGCCACTTCATTTCAAAAAATAACGAACGCCCCAATTGGTTATATCCATAAATTGTTTCGTATTTTTTATCAAAGGCATTATTTAACTTCAAACTGCTTGTCCAATTTGGATCAATTTTCTTTGAAATTGAAAAGTTGATCAATGTATAGTCATTTAAACTTTGGTTGGCGCCATCTATTCTTGAGCTGGAGTGCTTTATCTCTGTTCCAAGGAGATAAGTATTTAATTTTTCAAAAATACTCAGTGAAAAAAGATATTTGGCTCTTCTATAAAGTTGTTGATCGGTGTTTAGGTTAATGGGGTTCTGTTGTGTATAGCTTGCATTGATCAAACGATTTTTATAATTCGCTGAGTAGATGCTTTCAAAACCAATGTTTTGAGCTTTTGAAATATTGGTTCTAACATAATTGGAATCATTGTCAATCAGATCAGTATATTGATTCTTGAATCGTGTGATTTGTAATGAATGAATACTCTTTTTAAGTGAAAATCCAATTTCGTTGGAATGCAACTTTTCTGGTCGCAGTGTTGGATTCCCACCGTATGGATAATAAAGATCATTGAAAGTAGGTGCCATGAAGCCACTTGAGTTGGAGGCATTGATTCTCAATGAATCATTTATTTTGTATGCATAGGAAAAAAGCCCCGTTCGTGCTTGCCCGAAATCGGAATAGTGGTCCTCTCTCATATTGAGTTGTACTTGGTGTTTGTTCGCGTTGATTAAATAGCCAATTCGAAATGCGTTATTTACACGACTGTTTTTCTTATATTGTGTATCACTAAGAAGACTTTGCTTCGTGTTTTCAATGCCAGAGGTTATTTTTTGCCCATCGTTGATAGTCCACTCAAGTCCTAAATTCGCTTGATCAGTATTGGAGTCAACAAAATACGGGTATGCGGTGACATTCGCATTCAATCTATTCAAAGACTGGCTAAGCAGTGTTTCAATCTTCAAATCGGATGCAATAGACCAGTGACTTGAAAATGCAGATTGTCGAAGTGTGTTTTCTGAAAGATCCCTTTGCGATGATGGCCCGTACTGACTGTCGTATTCAGTGTTTGAATGGGAGTCAGAGAAGGTGAAATTTAGCTGACCATTTTCAACTTTTTTAGTTAGTCCTGTAGAGAAATGTTTCTTGCTATAGGCATCTTTGTCCGGATTTGAATACAAAAATTGACTTTGATTTGTAGCATTGAACCCAGCGTCTTTTAATATTTGTGTTTGAAGTGTCAAACGTGTATCTTCACTCAAACTCAATGATCTCCCGGCTTGCACATTCATTAGTCCATTATTTCTGACTTGGTAGGATAGGGCCGTTGGATTTTTCCCAGTCATCTCTTTTGTGAAAATTTGAATGACACCGCCTAAGGCATTGCTTCCGTAAAGACTGGATACATTACCCCGTACAATTTCTATATGGTCAATATTTGAAAGTGATAAATTTTCAATTGGTGCGGTTCCAAAATTCAAGTTGTTGATTGGAATGCCATCTACCAAGACCAAGGTGTGCCTTGATTCTGCTCCTCTTAAGAATATACTTGAAACAGTACCTGTGCCACCTGCCTGAGATATTTCAGCGCCAGGAATTAACTTCAATAGGCTTGGCAAGTCTGCACTGACACTTCTTTCAATGTCCTGTCTTGTTATTAAAGTTGTGGAATGCATTGCATCATCGATACTTTGCGTGGTTCTGGAGGCCGTGACAATGACTTCGTTGATCACGTTTTGTGCATTTGCTTGAAGGCTCAAAGAAGCCGCAAGTGCTAAGAGAAGTAATTCTATTTTTAGTGAAGATAAAAGAAGTGTTTGTCGCTCTCTAGGAGCAACTTTCACGTTTGTACGAAAAGTTGACATGATAAATACCAAAGTAAAACCCCTGTTCAATCCTCCCCGAAAGAACATGGTAAACAATTCAATAAATTGAATTGCGCTTTACTGGCCGGTATCCGGGCTAACAGACATTACTTTATTCCCCTTCCCAATTGCAATGATTGCGATCAGTGGATTTGAATAAAATTGAATGATTAATTCGACTGTTTTACCGTTGCGGGGGCAGCGTTGGTTGAGATCTTCAAATGATTTGATGAACTTTACAACTTCCCGTTTAACTTACAGATATGAATAATCTGTAGAGCACCAATGAACCGATCATATTTAAAAACCAGACATTTTGCAAGTCACTGCTGGTCATAAAGGTGATAAAAAAAATTGAGTCAGCTGGACTTCAATTGATTGACCGCATGGAATGCAGCCCTTAGCCCGAGACGATAGCTCTCTACGCCGAAACCACAAATTTGTCCTTTAACAACAGAGGAAAAGACGGATTGATGCCTGAATTCTTCTCGTGCATGGACATTGGACATGTGTATTTCAATGATCGGAATTGATAAAATCTCAAGCGCATCTCTTATGGCATAGCTGTAATGAGTCCATGCGCCCGCATTGATGACAATCGCACTGGAGCCATCTGTGTGACTGGCATGAATTCTTTCACACATTTCACCTTCAATATTGGTTTGATGCGTCTCTACAGAAATTTTCAGTTCTTTGGCCAATTCAAAAAGAGCTGCATTGATGTCTTCGAGTGTTTCACTACCGTAATGGTTAGGGTCACGTTTGCCGAACATGTTCAAATTAACGCCATTGAGTACTAGTATTTTCATAGATTTTTAGCTTTAAAGCATTGTGTCCTTATTCGTATATTAGCAGATGCACAGATGGTATCAAAGCATTTCATCTTGAAGGACAAACCGCTCAAATGGACTCAATGTCTCCATGGGTCATGAACTGCCACTTTCTTTCTGCAATGCCTCCGACCCAGGTGGCTCGGTTTTGAGCTTGCTCTTGTGAACTAAAAACAACTTTTTTTTCTAAGCCACATGATAGAGCAGCAAGCTCGACGCGGGCTGCATCCTCTAAAAACCACGCGAGTACGGTTGCTTTTTCTAAAGAGTCTGCAACTGTTACAGCTCCATTGATACTGACCACAACTGCACTTGCTTGCCCAAGTGTCTTTGCAACACCAATTGCTGCCTCATCATTTCGGATGAGCGCTGGGTCCGTCCACATCGGTACTTCTGGATAAAAATATGATCCAAACCCATGCCTTGCTTTGGGTGATAAGCCCATTGCAGCCAATGCCAAGACATTGGGAGGGAAAACTCTGCAAATCCCTTTCGCATCTTTGCGATTTTTATAGATTGCTTGGTGCATTCTTACTTCGCCAAGCACATGGGGTGCAAGTGCTTGGTGAATATTGACAACATCCCCAGCATGACTTTCGTTGAGGTGACCCATGGGCTTGGGAGCACACACCAGCATATGGTCCTCGTCCAGTCTAAGGCTGCAGTGACCAAAGGCCGTGACCAGGTTCGCACGAGCCAAGGCTCTGGCCGATTGTCGGACTAGTCGTTCTTGATTGGGCGTTGATTTGGGGGAAATGTTTAATGCACTCACAATATTTTAATTGTTGATTTTTAATTCGTCCAAGCTTGCAGCATCCCCTGCTTCATCGGATGAAAAACGGTCACCAAAATCAAAAAAATCATCGTGCTGAAAACCATTTTGATAGTGCTGAATTTCCCACCAATTGTGATCCAAGTCTTCTAAATAAAATGAATAAACACCATGCATTTCTTGAGGGTTTAAGACCTGTCTAATTTGATACTTATCTTTGTTTTCAATCGCTTTTTGGTGTGCTTCATCAACCTCAGCTCTTGTTGCTACATCAACGCCCCAGTGGTTAAGAAGACTGACTGGGTGGATTTGATCTCCAACCTCAACGCAAACCACATGGAATCGCATTCCAAGTCTAATAACCATCGCAGGCTTTCCATGACGAACAACCTCTAGTCCTAAGAACTCTTCGTAAAAACGTCTTGACTGTTTTAAGCTAAAAACTTCTAATGTGCCGTGACTCAAACAATAGGGCTTGATGATTGAGTTTCTAACTTTAGGCTGGACAGTACAATTTTCTGGCAACATTTTTTATCCTTTGGGTTGGGTTAGAGATTTATTTTTTCTGATCAGCCATGCTGATGAAAGCATCAGCATGAAAATCTTTGGGGTTTAAATGACATTTTTCTACAAAATCAAATTTCGCTTTTTCAACCATAACAGGCGCTCCACACGCATAGACCTCATAGCCAACCATGTTGGGATGCTGTTGCATCACGATTTCATGAACATTGCCAACAAGACCAGTCCATTCGCAACTTGGGGTGGGTTGGCTTAAGACGGGTATGAAATCTAGGTTTAAATGGTCCTTGACCATTTGCTTGGCTACATTCAACTCATACAAATCAATCCTTTTTCTAGCTCCCCAATAAAAATGAATTGGGCGGTCGATGTTCTTAAGATTTGCATAGTTGATGATGGACTTGATGGGGGCAAATCCAGTCCCTGAGGCCACCATGATGATGGGTTTTGAGTGTTCTTCCCTGAGATAAAAATTTCCTAATGGCACTTCAATTTCAAGTAAGTCTCTAGCCTTGAGGTCTGTAAAGACATGGTCCGTGAACAAGCCACCTGGTAGGTGGCGAATGTGGAGTTCTAATTGCCTGACCCCTTCAGCTTTTGGCGTTGTTGCGATAGAGTAGCTTCTTTTTTCCCCATTCTTGAGTTTGATATCAAGGAATTGTCCAGCTCGAAAGTGTATGGGTTCATTGGCTGGCAATCCAAGGGTGATGATTTTGACATCAGGGGCAACAGTTTTAATTTCTAAAACTCTTGAGGGCATCGCTTTGGCTTGACTGCCATGATCAGGGTCCATTTCTTCTATTTCTATCAAAAGATCGCTTTTGGGCTTTGCGCAGCACAGAAGTGCTAGGCCATTTTCTCGGTCATGCACACTTAAGTACTTGGTGTGAGCATCTCCATGATCAACATCGCCACTCAAAATGCTTCCTCTACAGGTAAGGCACATGCCGGATCGACAGCTGAAGGGTAAAAAAATCCCTGCTGCGAGACCAGCTTTCAAGATTTCCTGGTTTGCTTCACATGTAAATGTATGGCCGCTTGGACTTAATTTAACTGTAAATGTCATGTGTTTGTATCAATTTCGTTCAATGTGGCTTTATGAGCGATCAGCTGGTTTTATCTTGAATATATATCACCTTAAATGGGTTTGGCAACCATTGAGGAAAAATCAAAGCGCTCAACTCATGCGTCAGGGTTAACACTTATGTTTGGTGGTCTTTCTTGTTGAAATATCCTAAATTGTACGTGGCATCAAATAGGGCTGAATATAATCAATGCCAGATACCAAACGAGCATTTGATTCGTTGGGCAAAGAGATTTTTTTTAAGAACAAGGAGTATTTTTTATGATGTCCCCAATCGAAAGAGAACAAGCAGCTGACATCTTGATCAAAGCTGAAAAGGAATGCATTCAAGCCAAACTATTGTCGGAAACATTTCCTCACATTGAAATTGATGACTCATACGCCATTTCCTCGATTGTTGCTCAACGGAAAATAAAATCGGGAGCCAAGTTGATTGGTCACAAAGTTGGCCTGACGTCTAAAGCCATGCAAGCCTCTTCAAAAATAGACGAGCCAGATTATGGTCATTTGCTTGACACCATGATGATTGCTGAAGGGGCAAAAGTTCCTCACAATAGATTTTGTAAGCCTCGGGTTGAAGTTGAACTTGCATTCGTTTTAGGGCAGCCTTTAAAAGGTCCCGGGATTGGTTTAGTGGATGTTCTAAGGGCCACGGATTACGTCGTTCCCGCGCTAGAAATTGTGGATGCGAGGTTGGTGGATCAGCGTAAAATATTTGATACAGTCGCTGACAATGGTGCCGCATCGGGATTGGTTTTAGGAGGCCGTCCGATCAAGCCCATGGATGTGGATTTGAGGTGGGTGAGTGCCTTGATGTATAGAAATTCGGATATTGAGGAGACGGGCGTGGCCGCTGGTGTTTTGGGCCATCCTGCCCTAGGCGTTGCTTGGTTGGCCAATAAATTAGGGCAGCACGGCGTCACTTTAGAGGCCGGTCACGTCATATTGGCAGGGTCATTTACCCGAGTGGTTTTTGCTCAAAAAGGGGACACTCTTTTTGGTGATTTTGGACCTTTGGGCAGCGTCTGCGTTCAATTTGTGTGACGTCCTTTGTCTTTAACGAAGAAGGGGGCCCCAAGTTTGTCATGCCAAGTCAACTGAACTTGGTGTGCCCCTTGCCTCTGATTGGTCTTCGATTTTTAAGTTGAGTTCAGAGAACGTTGCGGCTTTTGCCAAACTTATCTCAGCAGAGCCCTTGCGTTTTTTTCAAGTTTGAGTTCTCGGACTCAATTCCAAGCCTATTTTCATCTGCTTGCAAGGTCGTTTGAATCTTTGATAGACCAAACCGTATATGATTGCGCTTATATTGCCAAGGACCTTTTGAGATCATTGGAACCGACTCTATTGATCATCAATTGTTAGCCATGCAAGACAAACCTTCACAGATCACCAAGCTAGACGATGCCGCCATCAGTTATTGGGAGGCATTTAAATTTTGGTTGCAACTGGGTTTTATAAGCTTTGGTGGTCCTGCTGGCCAAATATCAATCATGCACAATGAGTTGGTAGAAAAGCGCAAATGGATTTCGGACCAACGGTTTTTGCATGCGCTGAACTTTTGCATGATCTTGCCCGGGCCCGAAGCGCAGCAATTGGCAATTTATTTGGGATGGTTGATGCACAGGACATTAGGGGGCCTGACTGCTGGGTTGCTGTTTTTTCTGCCTTCCTTTTTGATACTGATCGCTTTATCAACTTTGTACATGCTGTATGGTCATTTGTCACTGGTGGCTGGCCTATTGGATGGTTTAAAGCCTGCGGTGAGTGCAATCGTTTTTCAAGCGGCGTACCGAATTGGTCTTAAAACTCTAAAGAATTGGGTTTTGCTTTTCATCGCGCTTTTGTCCTTTGTTGCAATCAACCGATTTTCAACACCTTTTCCTGCAATTCTTCTCGTTTCAGCCTTGCTGGGTGTTTTTGGGGGAAGGCTTTTCCCTGTCTTCTTTCATTCCAGTGCGCACAGCTCAAGGGGTACATTGGCCAAAGAGAAGGCCATCATTGATGACAACACGCCTGCACCAGATCACGCCATGCTCTCTACAAGCAAGTCTGTTCGCATTGCTTTGATAGGTTTTTTACTTTGGGTATTGCCAATTGCTTGGATGGCTTGGTCTTTGGGCTTTGATCATGTATTGACTCAAATGAGTTGGTTCTTTACCAAGGCAGCACTTCTTACTTTTGGGGGGGCCTATGCCGTTTTACCTTATGTTTACGATGGTGCAGTGAGTGCTTTTTCTTGGGTCACGCCAAGTCAAATGCTCGATGGTTTGGCTTTAGGGGAGACGACACCAGGACCACTCATCATTGTGATCACATATGTCGGGTTCGTTGGTGGATATGTAAAGTCTTTTTTAGGCCCCGATTCGCAATGGATGTCTGGTTTCATTGCTGCAACTGTTGTGACATGGTTTACTTTTTTACCTTCTTTTGTATTTATTTTTCTTGGAGGCCCAATCATTGAGTCAACGCATAAACAAATGAGTCTCTCAGCGCCTTTAAATGCGATGACGGCGGCCATTGTTGGCGTGATATTGAATCTGGCCTTTTACTTGGGGCTCCATGTTTTAATGCCTGGTGAATTGTGGGTCAGCATCAATGTTTTTGCAGTTCTGGTTTTTGCTGTCTCATTGTTGGCTTTAATTGCTTTCAAGCAAAGTGTCATTAGGGTTATTCTTTGCTCCTCATTGCTGGGCCTTGGCTTTAAATATTTACAATCGATGCTTTAAAAGGTCTTTTAGAGCTGCCTTTTTCTGTTGTTTTGTCATTGCGAGTTTTAAGATGAGAATTTGTATCGTTGGTGGTGGTTTGGGTGGATTAACGGCTGCACTCGCTTTGTTGCAACAGGGCTTTAAGGTCACTGTTTATGAGCAAGCCAAAGAACTCAAAGAGCTTGGTGCGGGAGTTCAACTGGGTCCCAATGCAGTGGGTGTACTTTACCGGCTGGGTTTAGAGACTCAGATGCAAGAGATTGCGACCGATACTCAGGGCAAAAAGGTTCGACTTTGGAATACAGGTCAGTCTTGGCCACTTTTTGATTTGGGCCGTTTATCCGTTGCGATGTATGGTTTTCCTTATCTGACCGTTCACCGTGCTGATTTGCAAAGAGTCTTGGCGCAAAAAATTCAAACGCTCGACCCCAACTGTATTGTTTTGAATTCAAAAGTTTTGTGCATTGAGCAAACCCAAGAGATGGTCAAGATCAAAATCGATGGCCAAGAGGCCATAGAGTGTGATTTGCTCATAGGAGCCGATGGTGTTCACTCGGTCATCAGGAAAGCTCTATTTGGTCATGACGAGGCCCGTCAGTCTGGCATCATGGCCTGGCGAGGTGTCATCGATTGTAAAAATCTCCCCCCCCATATGCACGAGATGGTTGCGACCAATTGGGTCGGTCCAGGCGCTCACGTGGTTCAATACCCTTTGAGACGTGGTGAATTGATGAATTTTGTCGGCGCCATTGAGGGAAATCGCTGGGAGATAGAATCTTGGTCGGAGCAAGGCACAACTGAGGAGTGTTTGGGGGATTTCAAAGGATGGCATGAAGATATCCATACACTCATAAAAGCAATTCACACGCCCTACAAGTGGGTGCTCAAGGTGCGGGATCCCATGCCATCTTGGACCAAGGGTTCGATCACTTTGCTGGGTGACGCATGTCATCCGATGTTGCCATTCTTGGCACAAGGGGCTGGTATGGCACTGGAAGATGCTTACATCTTGGCACGTGCGTTGAAGAAATACAAGCACTCGTTGCCTTTGGCGCTTGGGCGTTACGAGCATGCTCGCATCGAGAGAACCTCACGTGTGGTAGACGGCTCGAACGCCAACGCCAAAAGGTTTCATAATCCTGCGCTCGCTGACGCAACTGGCGCCTCTGAATACGTCTCCAAAGAGTGGAGCGAGGAAAGGGTCAAGGAGAGGTATGAATGGCTTTTTCGCTACAACGTTGAAGAAGTTGAAATCTAAATTTGATCATTCTTGCAGGACGACTGGCGGAACCTCAAAGCAATAAAAGCACGTTCTCTGTGTCCATGCTCACATCAGGCACACCCGTGATGATCACACGGTCTTCCTTGCCCTCGCAGCTCAGATGAAAATAGGCCCCTTCGACCAAAGGTGTCCAGCCAATGGACTCGGCAGCGATTTCTTTTAGTTCTTGCTCAAAAGCGGGAATGAATTGGGTCATTTTGAGTCACACTTGCACTGGTATATTTAGGTTTCAGTGATTGTTTGAGTTGAGGCGTCTTGAGACTGCACCAATTTCTCTAAAAATTCCATTTTACACCCACAGACAGACTCCTTGCGGCTTGGGGAGCATACAGTCGCAAGGTCTCAACGGTGGTGGAGTAACGGATATCTTGATTGAGTAAATTTTTAGCAATCATGTACCAGTCCACATCGCTGTTTTTAAAGCCTTGGTGATAGGACAACACGGCACTCAAATCCGTGTAGGCAGGCGTTTGGGCCAGCTCGCTTGAAGCAAGATGCGTTTGTTTGAATGCATGTTTTAGAGAGAAACCTGACTTGAAAGGGCCTTGTTTAAGCCTCCACTCAAGACCCAATCTCACGGGAGCTTGCAAAGGCGTGTATTGACCATTGACGAATTGGGTTTGACTGTGGTCAGCATAGACGCGATAGGAGGAGCCCTCCTGGTTCCAGTGGTAGGTGATCTCAGCTTCAATGCCCTTTTGTGTGACTGAGGCTTGGTTGAATTGCCTGATGTCAAAGCCACTTTGTGGGTCTTGTTGTCCAGTTTGGCTTGCATAAATGAAGTGATCAATTTTGTTATAAAAAATATTTGTTTTCCATTGAACAGGACCATTTGTAGACCTCATCGAGATCTCTAGGTTATGAGCCGTTTCAGGTACAAGGTTGACTTTGCCGATGTCGAATGTCGCAGTTGCGTCATGAGCGCCAAAAGAAAACAACTCCTCTGTTGCAGGTGCTCTTTGCGTAACAGAGTAATTGATGCCCAGTTGTTGATCAATTGAATTCCTGTATGTCAATCCACTGGACCAAGACAGGAGATTGAAAGCTTTGTCCTGAGCGATGGGTTGCTCTGCTGAGATTGAGCCCAGTGGGTCAGAGTAGGGGGTGGATGCACTGGGTTTTTTCGAGATTTTTTCTAAACGAATCCCAACATCTGCGCTCAGAGATTGCCAGCGCTTTTCTTCGATCCAAAAAGCAGCTATCGATGAGTTCGATGTGGTTGGCAATATGGCCAAGCGACTGGTGCTGAGCAAATCGTATGCTGATAAAGAACCTTTGCTGTGTTCTAAGCCAAACACGCCAATAAACTGATCAAAGGGTTGATGTGCCACTTCAATGCGGGCGGTGTAGCCATCGTTGTTGAATCGGCTTTGAGGTATCGCGGTGTTGCTCAACTCTGTATGTTTGTACTGATTGCTTGAGAATTTGAATTTGATGGAATCAATGCCAATCATTGGATGAGTGGAAAGATGCTGGAGATCAAATTTATCTTGATGTTGACTGATTTGAGAGCCATCAAAAGATGGGATGCCATATAGATGGTTGAACTGTTCTATGGAGACGCCCGTGTAACCCTTTGAACTGATGTAAGACACGCCAGCGCCCAAAGTGTCGCTGTTGGCATATGAGTTAGGCAATATATTTTTGCTTAGGGTGTTGCCCTTGCTGCTCCAATTGGACTTGGGCCCACCAAGTTCTCTGTAGCCGGGAATGAGATAGTTTTGAGCTGTATTTTTTGAAGCATCAAAATGAAAGGCCAAGGGCCCCAAGCCCGTGCTCAATTCAATGCCATTGGATTGACCATGATCGGCAGATGAAATTTTTGAGTCAATGCTTGCACTGAGGGTATTTGGCAATTCAGTGAGAATTTTGTCATTGACAATATTGATGACGCCAGCACTTGTTCCCGAGCCATACATCAGTGCTGCGGCGCCGCGGAGAATTTCAACTTCTTTGGTGTGAGAAAGTCCATTGGCTACAGCATGGTCCATGGACAAAGCAGAGACATCTCCCATGGCCATGCCGTTTTCTAAGACTTGAACGCGAGCACCGTCCATTCCGCGAACAATGGGTCTTGAGGCCGCCGCACCAAAACCTGAGGCGGACAGGCCCAATTCACTGTTCAACGTCTCCCCAAGCGAGGTGCTGAGTTTGTTTCTCAGTTCATCACCACGCAGCGTTTTAGTGGGTTGAAGTGCTTTGGAGGCATTGATTGCTGTTGTACTTATCGTGATCGATTGGATGTCTTTGTCGACGTTGGTGTCGTCTTGAGCAATGGCGCTTTTAGGCCATTCGACCAACAAGATCAAAGGCAGGTGAAGCGTCAGAAACAATTGCCAAGAAATCTTTTTGTACCCAAAAAAATGACTTAACTTTAAACATCTATGTGTTTGTGTGAAGATGAATTTCATTGTGAGAGAGACCGGTATTTTGTCTTGGACCCATTCAATGTCTCTGCCCATTGATCTTGATGCTCTTGTAGGGTGACCAAAAGCAGATCGCTGGGCTTTTCGATTGAACGTATTTGATGAATCTGGTTGGTGGCAAAAAGGCAAGCCCCAACAAGTAGATTTACAAAATAAGTAGGGGCGGAGCCCTGGGCTGGAAGAAATGTGGCTCTCTGGGTTCAAATGAGACCAAGCTCAAACGGATGGTTTCTTGCATGCCAGCGACCAAAGTGTCGATCATGAAAGCATGTGTGCTCAAACAGTTTGAGACACTCAATGCGTCAAAAAGCACGCATTGATGGTCTTGGACTGTGTTGGCCTCATCCTTGGTGGAGGACTCACTCCAATTTTGCACCACTTGTATCCTCTGAGACATGGACCAATGGTGTTGTATTCGGTGCAGCAATCCCAGTGATTGACAAAACAGCAGGGCAAACAAGACCAAGCCATAAAGCGATTTCACTTTATTGGGGCCAATGGTTAAGGTATGCACTAGGCGATGTTGAAGCACGAGTTCGATGCTGAGTCTGAGTTAACGAGGTCTATCTTCGTTTTTTTAAGTATAAGCCAACACGAGTATTCAAGATAGGGTCTGGATACAACTAAAAATACGCCAAAGTGCTTGCCTTGCAAGTTAAAATTGGAGATTCTTTGGTCTTCTCAAGATGTTTATATAGGTGTCAACTTCATGATCTTCAAGCCTTTGACCATCTGTTTCGTTCTCAAAAGCCTTTTATGGGGATTGGTTTTTTGTCTCATGTCCCCAGTCTTTGCGCAAACAAATCAAAGCGCATCTGCGTGGCCCATTAAGCCGCTTAGGTTGGTGGTCGGCTTTCCTGGTGGCGCCTCTCCTGACATCATGGCTCGAGCACTGGCTGAGCCCTTGTCAAGGGCTTTGGGTCAACCCGTTGTTGTGGACAACCGTGTGGGCGCTTCAGGCAACATTGCAGCTGATGTGGTGGCCAAGGCAACAGATGAGCATACCCTGGGTTTGGTGATCAATGGGAATTTAACATCAGCCAAGATGCTTGATCCGAAGCTGCCTTTTGATCCTGCTCGCGATTTTCACTTTGTATCGCTTTTGGCCACAGCGCCCTTGTTATTGGTTGCACCAATGAATTTACCGGATGGCCTTGAATTCATTCAAGCGGCCCGGAAAAATGCCAATGCATGGAATTACGCGTCTGTTGGTGTGGGTTCGGTTGCACATTTGGGCATGGAGCTGTTCAAATCCAAGGTGCCCGGTATTGATGCAGTCCACGTGCCTTACCCTGGTAACCCTCAGGTGATCACGGCCATGTTGTCGGGCCAAATACAAATGGCTTTGATGGCACCCAGTGTCGTTATGGCGCAGGTCAAGGCCGGGAAAATCAAAGCCATCGGACTTACAAGCCAGCGGACAGCGCTGGTGCCCGACATTGCCTCATTGAGTGAGTTTGGCATCAAGGACTTCAAGCTGGAAGTTTGGAATGCATTGGTGGCGCCAGCCAGTTTGCCCTCAATTGCCAAGCAAAGACTGGCTCTTGACATTGCTCAGATCTATGCATCAGATGAGTTTCGTCAAAAGTTATTTTCTTTGGGCTGGCAGGCAGTTGGCTCAAATTCAGAGCAATTGCGGTCTAGAGTTGTAGAGGAGTCGCAGCAACTCGGGCTGATTGTTCAACAGCGCCATATTCGCCTTGACTGAGCGATCTAAAACGCCGGGTTTTAGACCGCATCAGGAATCCCTTTTTTTCCTTATGCCACCATGGTGTGGTTTAACTCACCAACTTCCTCTATCCAGAGTTTAAGGCGATCACCGGGTTTCAAAAATAACTTTCTGGCCATTCCAACGCCAGAGGGTGTTCCTGTAAGTACCAAGTCACCTGGGTGCAGAGTGATGCGAGTGGACAGGGCTTCTATTTGTTCAGCAATGTTGAAGATCAACTTATTGGTGTTGGAGTCTTGCATCAACTCATCATTGACCCAAAGCTTCATGGCGAGTTGATGGGGGTCACTGACTTGATCGGCGGGCACGATCCAGGGGCCAAGCGGGCATGCATCATCAAAACACTTTTGACCAATCCAGTCCATGTGAAAAGGCGATGTGGGCGGATTTTTAGGACGCCGCATGGCGTCTCTTGCGGAGAGATCATTGGCGATGGTGTAACCGGCAACGTATTTCATGGCGTCTTTTGCCAAGACACGGCTACAAGTTTTCCCAATCACAACAGCCAATTCGATCTCCCAATCCAGCATCTTGGAATAGTGCGGGATCTTGACCTTTGAGTCTGGGCCAATGATGGTGGAGCGAGATGATTTAACGAAATGCCAGGGCATTTCACCCAACTCTTTCATATTTGGGCCTGGGGGCAAGCCTGTCACGCGGGCCATTTCTTGCATGTGATCAGAATAGTTGGCACCCGCGCAGTAAATATCACCCGGGTACATCAAGGGTGCTGAAAGCTTGCATTTTTTCAGCTCTATGCCTTTGGGTCTGATTTCTTTTGCGCGAATGGCTTTGGCCTTTTGGGTCAATACTTTATTGGACGAGGCCCAAGTGTCCATGATGGCCATGACAGAGTTGAGCTGTGGGTTGCCCAACAGTTTGCTCGCATCGTAGACCAAAGAGTCGACCACCACGCCGGCGTGTAAGCTTTTTTCAATGCGATGGGTGATCAATTGATAATGACCTTGCGAGTTTTTCAAACCTGTTCTCCTTAATATGCGGTTGTTGAGTGGTTTGCTTGACTTTAAAAAATGAGCCAAACCAAACCGTTCGATCAAGTGTGCATTTATACAACAAGCTTTGCGCTTTGAATAGGCCAATAACCCTGATCATGAAAGCTAAAACTTGGCAATAGACTGAATCCCTTTGTGTCATGGATTGTGTGCAAAAATAGGGTGTTTGAAGACGAATGAATTGTTTACACTGAAAACGAGGTTTGATATGTTAAAAAATATAATTAAATTGTCCCTCCATTTGCTCGCATCCCTTTGCATGGCCTTTTCTTGCTCCACGCATTTGGCCATGGCAAACGATGCGGATTACCCCAGCAAGCCCATTACCATCATTGTGGCCTACGCGCCAGGCGGACAAGGGGATGCGTTTGCCCGCATCATCTCTGAGCGCTTAAGCCAAATTTATAAGCAGTCGGTCGTGGTCGACAACCGCCCCGGTGTTTCTGGTGTTGTGGGTACTCGTTTGGCCGCCAAGGCCAAAAACGATGGCTACACTCTTTTTTTAGGCCAGACAGGGGAAATTGTTGTCAACCGATCCATGATGAAAGATTTGGGTTTTGATCCCGTGAAGGATTTCATTCCTGTTGTATTGATTGGAAACGCGCCCTTGGTGCTGTTGGTTTCCTCCGATTCGCCTTTGTCCTCGGTCAATGAGTTGGTGGAGCTTGCCAAATCAAAACCAGGGCGGTTGAGCTTTGGCAGCGTTGGTGCGGGTACTCCTGGCCATCTTGCGGCGACGGCACTTTCTTTGGGTTTGAAGTCAGAAATGGTCCATGTGCCCTACAAAGGTGTGGGGCCATTGATGGCCGATTTGATGTCCCAGCGCTTGGATTTTTTCTTCAGTAGCGCCTCTGCTGCCATGCCACAGGTCAAGGGCGGGAAGCTCAAGGCCTTGGCTGTCAGCACGCCTCACAGAATGAACTCATTGCCACAAGTGCCCACCATTGCAGAGACAGTGTTGCCTGGGTTCAATTACTCCTTGTGGGGAGGATTGTTTGCACCTGTTGGCACGCCAAGGAATGTCATTCAGAGTTTGAACAAGGAAATCAATCAAATTTTGGCACTCCCAGACGTCAAAGCTCAAATGGAAAAGGACAGCTTGGCCGTCCCTTCCAACAACATCCAAGAATTCAGCAACTACATCGCTTCGGAGTCGGTCAAATTCGAGCGCTTGGTCAACGATGCCAAATTGAAGTTGGACAATTAATTAGACTCTCCCTTGAGGGAGGGGTGCAGGCACCCATTTTTTTTAAGGAGCTCAAAAATGTTCAGATCTAAAACCAAAAATTTGTTTTTTCTGAGCGTCTTGTCTTTGTCCTTTGGTGTCTGCGCGCAACTCGCGCCGGTTCGAACCTGGCCTGAGTTAAGAGATGCTGTTATCGACCGGGTTCAAAGAAATGCTTATCCTCTAACCGGCTTTGCTCAAACCGATGTCAAAGAGGTCATGCAACGCATCCAATCTCTTGACCGCGATGAATGGGCCAATTCATGGATGATTCAGGGTGAGCAGTACATGCACAAAGCCTTGTCTCATTCAAACGAGCCTGTTTTGGCCAGCGAGGACTTTTTGAACGCATGGCGTTACTTTAGTTTTGGTGCGTGGCCCACGCAAAATTCATTGCAAAAGAAAAGAGCGTTTGAGCGCTCAACACAAGCGTTCAGGTCCTATGCTGCCCTTCAAAACCCTCGCATTGAAGTGATCAGAGTGCCCTTTGAGGGACGAGAAATCATTGGGTATTTGCAATTGCCCCAAGGGGTGAAGAACCCCCCCGTTGTTCTTAGCATCGGTGGGCTTGACAGTTACAAGGAGTTTGTCGTTGAGCAGTATGGCCCGCACTATATCAATGCAAAGCTGGGATATTTGGCGCTGGATATGCCTGGTACAGGAGAAGCGGTGGTCAAAGTCGACGTTGGCGCAGAAAAGATCTTCTCCAAGGTCCTTGACTATTTAAAGACCCGGGCGGACCTTTCTCAATCAAATTTCTTTGTGATGGGGGTGTCGTGGGGAGGGCACTGGTCTGCGAGATTGGGGTTCTTGGAGAAAGATCGATTAAAAGGGGCTGTCGTATGGGGTGGGCCAGTCGATCGTTACTTTGCAAGGGAGTGGCAAGCCAAAGCGCTTTCGACAAAGGAGTATTTGTTCGATCTGTTTGCCGCTAGAGCTGCTGTTTACGGGGTCAATGATTTGGAAGATTTCTATCAATATGGGCCCAAAATGTCCTTGATCAAAAGCGGTTTGATCTCAAACCCTTCAACGGCCATGTTGCTGGTCAACGGTGAGAAGGACAGCCAAGTTCCGATTGAGGATTTGTACGCACTCTTGAAATCTGGAACACCCAAGGAAGCCTGGGTCAATCCTCAAGGGGGGCATATTGGTCGAGGAGCCGGTTGGCCTGACATTGAAATCCTTAAAACGGTGATCATTCCTTGGCTTGTTAGACGAAATTCAAGCGCTCATTGATGGAGGACCCGCATTCATGAAAACAATGCATTTGAAATTGCTCTTGTTGTCTTGTGCCTTTGCCGTGGGCGCTGTGCAAGCTCAAATTTACCCCTCTAAGCCAATCAAAATCATTGTTCCTTATTCGCCGGGAGGCTTTGCCGACTCTGGTGTCAGGGCCATCAGTGAGGGCTTGGGGACTCGTCTTGGGACAAGCATCGTCATTGAAAACCGCCCCGGCGCGAGTGGTGTCATTGGGGTGATGGCGGTCTCCAATGCACCTGCTGACGGATACACCTTTTTGCTGGGCTTTGATGGCACACTGATCACCTATCCCTTCATGGTGTCAAAACCCCCCTTCAATGTTTTGAAGGACCTCACAGCCATTTCTAAAATAGGGGACTCGGCCATGATTTTGGCCGCTCACCCCTCATTGCCCGTCAAAAATATTGCCGATCTCATTGAGTACTCAAAACAAAAGGGAGTGCCCTTGCCTTACGGCAGTTCAGGTCTGGGCTCCACACCGCACTTGGCGGGTGAACTCTTTAAAGCAAGGACCAATGTGTCGCTTGAGCACATTGCTTATAAGGGCGGTGGCCAAGCCACCATCGACACCTTGGGGGGGCAAATTCCCATGGTTTTTACGACCCTGGCCACTGTTCAGCAGTACATCAAAACGGGCAAACTCAATGCATTGGGGGTGACCAGTGCCAAACGACTGAGTGCCTTGCCCGACACCCCGACTTTCATTGAAGGGGGGGTGCCTGGCTTCGTGCTATCGACTTGGATTGGCATATTTGCGCCACCTTCTACCCCCAAAGCCATCATTGACAAAGTCCAAGTCGAGCTGTCAAAGGTATTGATGGTGCCCAGTGTCAAAGAGCGACTGGGTACTTTGGGCATCGAGCCCTCCGGTAACACCCATGAGCAATTCACAGAACAAATTGCCAGCGATCTGGCGATGTGGGGGCCCATTGTTAAAAAAGCCAACATCAATTTAGATTGATGGGCGCCTTGCTCCAAGATGGTTTCAAGCGCTCTCTGTGCTCTTCATGACGTAGCGATTCACGATAGGTGGGGATTCTAGGGTGTGAAAGGCCATTTTGCGGTCCCTGATGGTGACATCGGATTCAGACATTCTGTCAAATCGCCTGAGGTGGTCGTTCCATGACTCATCCTCGACCACTTCAACATATCGCTCTGGGCGCGCCACATCGTGAAGCAACTCCCACCTCAGCGCGCCATGCCTTAAGCGGCTCCTGCGACTTTCTTGCATCAATTCTGTGAAGGCTTTGGACTTTTTGGGATCGATGATGTATTCAATGGTCATCATGATGTGACCCACCTCCGCTGGCTTGGGGTGAGAAGGCGGAATCAAGGCGTGAGATGGGGTCAAGTCATCTTCCAGGCCTGCATCGGGTCTAAAGTGGTTGACCAAATAGGTGCCAATGAGTCCGGCCAAGGCCGCCAATGTCAGGCTGATCGGCACGGAACTGATCGTGGCGACTTGTCCCCAAAGTGCAGCCCCAAAAGCGGATGAGCCCATGATGGCCATTTGGTAGGTGGACATGCCTCGCGCGCGGACCCAGTCGGGCAACCCCATTTGAGCCGAGACGCTGAGTGTGTTGGCTGTTGAGATCCATGCGGCCCCAGCCAAGCACATGCAGGCCATGGTGATGAAAGGAATGTGGTTAAAGGCGATGATCACCATGGCGATGGTTTGAAGGATACAGCCTCTGATGATCAGCTGATCCCTGGAGTACATCATGCGCAGCTTTGGGATGTAGAGGGCCGCACAAATGGCACCAATGCCCATGCAGGCCAAAACGATGGTGAATGTGCTTGCATCACCACCGTCTAGATTTTTTGCCACCAAGGGCAACAAGGCGATGAGTGCGGTGGAGCTAAAGAAGAAAATGGCGATGCGAATCAAAACGCCCTTGAAATGTGAGGACTGAGAAATAAATTGAACGCCGACCCGCATGGCGCTCCAAAGCTTTTCACGGCCCAAGGGGTTGGCCACTTTCTCTCTTTTCCAAGTGCTCATGATGATGGCCGATACCACGGACATCAGCGCATTCAAAGCGTAGACCCATGCACTGCCCATTGAGGCAATGATGGCTCCGGCAAGCAAGGGGCCCACCACTCGAGAGGTGTTCATGGACACGGCGTTCAAGGCCAGACCAGAGGCCAGTTGTGTCTTGGGAAGCAATTCAGGAACAACGGAGGAGAAAACTGGCCAGCGCATGGCCAGTCCAATGCCATTGCAAAAGGTCAGAGCAATGAGCATCATGGGGGACAAATTCCCAAAAAACACGAGCAAACTCAAGATAACGGCAATAAAAGCAATCCAGATTTGGGTAAAAATCAAAAATTTGCGCCTGTCCAGTATGTCTGCCAAGGCACCGCAGGGCAAGCCGAGCAAGAAGACGGGCAGGGTAGAGGCCGACTGCACCAAGGCAACCCAGATGGGCGTGACATTCATGGATGTCATCATCCAGGCTCCAGCCACATCGTTCATCCACATGCAAATGTTTGCAACCAACCAGCACCCCCAAAGCATGCGAAAGACAGGCTGCTCAAAGGGGGTAAAGATGCTTTGGTCTTCTTGTATAGGAGAATTCAAACTGGGCAGGACGTTAACATTAAAATCAAGACATGGGCTTGGGTTATGATCTGAGAGATGGCTCATTTGAGCACAGGTCTTTGGATCCATTCTACCGCTGCGCAAGGCGCAGTGCTCGTCTTGAGCCACGCTTCACAATTCTTTTAACTGTTCTTCCTCGGTCTTGCTTTTTTGTTTTTTTGAGGGGAAAAGTCCTTTTTTTATGATGAATCAGTTCTTTGTAGCCGTGACAAAAGCATTTTTTGGCGGATTTTTGTTGTTTTGCCTAGGTGCTCAAGCCCTTGACTATCCCGTCAAGCCCATCACCATTGTGGTGGGTTTCTCTGCGGGGGGGTCCAGCGATGTCATCGCCCGAATCGTTGCCGAAAGGCTCTCCAGTGGGCTTGCTCAGCCTGTGGTGGTTGAGAACCGAGCAGGCGTGGGCTCGATTGTGGGGGCGACTTTCGTCTCTCACGCCAAACCCGATGGTTATACGCTTTTGATGGGGGCGAGTGGGCCCATGGTGTTTAACCACGCTTTGTATGCCAAGTTGCCTTATGGCATTCAAGACTTTACGCCCATTTCATTGATTTGTACCTTCCCACTCTTGCTGCTCAGTTCAGCCAATCAACCCTTTAAAACCCTGGATGATTTGATTGCCTACGGCAAGAAAAATCCTGATAAAGTGAATTACAGCGCCAGTTCCTCGGCCTTTCAACTTGTCACTGAGTTGCTCAACAAAAAGTTTGGTACGCGCTTTGCTCACATCCCTTACAAAGGCAGCAACGACTCTGTCGCTGCCTTGCTCAGCAACGACGTGACCATGACTTTGGTGGATGCGGGTGCCGCGTCACCCGCACTTCAATCTGCTCGCGCTAGGGTGTTGGCCGTGACGTCGGCCGAACGCTTGGGTGAAATGCCAAGTGTCCCGACCATGAGCGAGTTGGGTGTGGACATGAAAGTCTCCTTTTGGACGGGTTTGTTGGCGCCTTCTGGCACCCCCAAAGAGGTTGTGAAGCGTCTCAACGAGGAAATGGTCAAAGTCTTGGCCCACCCCGATGTCAAGCGCAAATTTGCCAGTCTCTATGTGATCCCCACTAGCAGTTCACCTGAAGAGTTGTCTCGACAAATCAGCTCGGAGATTTCACTTTGGAAGGATGTCGCGCTTGAAAACCGCATCAAGGCCGACTGAGCCTTTTTCAAAGCAAAAGAATGGGTGATCTCAATACCTTGTCCGCCTATCCGGCGCTCTTGGCGCAGCTCCTACCCGTCATCTGCTGCGCTGCAATAGGCTTTTACTGGGGCAGAATGGGCAAAATCTTTCCCAGTGAATTTGTCTCCAATGTGGCGATTTCATTTGCAACCCCGTCCTTGGTTTTTTACACTCTGGTGACGACCAGCATGGACAACGAGTTGCTGCTGAGGGTGGGTGCTGCAGCGGTGGTGTCTGTCATCGTGATGGCTTCAATTGCTTGTGTATTGCTCAGGCTCACGGGCTTGCCTGTTTTGTTTTTGCTCCCCTGTGCAACCTTTCCCAATGCAGGCAATTTGGGACTGCCCATGGCGCAGTTGTCGTACGGGGATGACGGCATGGTCATTGCGGTGACTTTCTTTGCTATTTTTTCATTTATGCAGCACACCGTGGGGGTCAGCTTTTTAGCTTGGGCCAATCACAAAAAAGCGTCGGGCAAGCAAAATTTTCCCTATGGTGTCGCTTTGGTGGGGATCGCGGCGGTCTTGGTCCGAGCTTTTCACGTAGAAGTACCTGCACCTATTTTGGGCAGTGCCAAGATGGTGGGCTCACTTGCCGTGCCCTTGATGTTGATCAGCTTGGGGTATGCCTTGTCCGTTTTGCAAAAGTCCAGGTTAAAGGAGGGCTCAAAACTTGGGCTGGTGAGGCTAACGGTTGGTGCATTGGGTGGGACCATCTTGATCTATTTTGCCAATTTCCCACTCCTCATCAGTGAAGTGATCATGCTGCAGCTCTTGATGCCGGTAGCCGTGGTGAACTACATTTACACCGATCGCATGACCGAGTACGGGGACACCGCTGCAGCTGCTGTATTGGTCTCTACCTGTGTTTTTGCTGTCTTGTCTCCATTGATCATCGCTTGGTCTTCTTTTGGGGGCTCCTTGTTGATCGCTAGATGAGTCTCTTGATTTTCAACAAAAATGATCAAAATCAACGTCCTCTGATCACAAAACATGTTACTTGGCGCAGAAATTGATCAGTTTGAGCACATCTTGCCTTACACTAATCGTTTTTCTCTAGATGACAAGAATGTCATTTGAGAGAAAATACGCGTTTTGTTTATTACTCCAGTAATTGAATCTATCTTTAAGAGGTATCAATGAATTCAACGGCCACATCCAACGAGAAACCAAGTCTCGTTAAGCAAATTTTTACAGATCCCAATAGTGCTGTTTTCAATATTTGGGTGAACATCATCAATTTTTGGATCTTTGTTTCTTGTTTGTCCTTGGCTGGAGAGACCTTAGAGCCTTACGCGACAGAACATGCAGTTGTGTTTCATTGGATTGAAATCATTGCGGTCACGTTTTTTACGTTTGATTATTTGGGCAATTTGTACTTCGCCTCAGACCGTGTCAAATACTTCTTTAGTTTCTGGGGCTTGGTGGACTTGATCTCCATTCTTCCCACTTTCTTGCAATTCTTGAACCTCTCAAGCTTACAAGGCACCAAGGTGCTTAGAGTGCTTCGCGTTGTTCGGGTCCTTCGGGTCTTGAAAATGGCCAGAATTGCAGTGCAAAAGATCATGAGTGCGGGCCACAGCAAGAACCCCATTTTGACGAATCTCAAGATTTACTTCATTGCATTGTTCTCTGTGGTGATGATTTCCAGCACCCTCATGTACTATGTTGAAGGCAGTTTGTATTCGGCTGAGTCTTTGGCTGCGGGACAAGAAGCTCTGGATGCAGAGCTCAAAGCCAACCCATTGCCTGAGAACTCACCACCTGAGGCCTCTGTGTTCATGCCTGTGGACCCCTTGAGTGGCAACCCCATACCTGCCGACAAACGCTTCTACACTTCAATTCCCGCCGCAATGTGGTGGTGCATGGTCACTTTAACCACCACGGGTTATGGTGACATGTTCCCCTTGACGGCTGCCGGGCGAGTCATTGCATGCTTCACCATGTTGCTTGGCTTGGTACTGTTTGGTATTTTGTTGAACATCGTGGGTAAAACCATCATGGTCATGCTCTTTGGTGAGCAAATGTCCGAAGACGAGCCAGCGGCCAAAAGAGACACGATCATTAATTTGATGGTCAAGCGCAACTGGATCAGCCAAGAAAGAGCAGAGCAAGTTGAACGCTTGAGCGAAGACGACATCAAAGACCGATTAAAACATCTTTAAGGTTCTTTCCTTAAAATCAAAGGCCTGACTTGTTCGGGCCTTTTTTTTGGGGTCAATTTAAATCACTTTGATTTCAAATGGGCAAAGCTTCTTTTTATTTCTGTCGCGCTGTTGCATGGAGCGTGTTTCTTTGCCTCCTGTGTTGTCCCCGCGCCTTTTCTCAAACTTATCTTGTTCACTGCGATATAGATGGTGTTGTTCCTGTTTTGAACGGCAAGGTGATCACAACGACCCCCATTGAGATGGAGGTTCAAGTCATAGGAAAGAACATTTATTTTTTGGTCAAAGAGCCCAAAATATACGCCATGCGGGTCAACAGCATCGAGACTGAAAAGTTCTTGTGCACCAATTTGTCAAATGAGTACAAAATTGGCGCAAGGATCAAAGACCGAGCAAGTGGGCTGCAGTCAGAGATCACCATCGATCGAAAGTCTGCTCAGGTGCATGGTTTTCATGATCTGGCACTAAAAAAAAGCACCGTGCGAGTCAATTTTGAAGGACCTTGCGTGGTGCCTTAGTGGGCTTTTGGCAAAGCGCATGGCGCGCCCGGATGGGTGACTGTCCACGTCAAGGGGCAAGTGGATCAAAGCCTTTGTTTGAGCAGGCTTTCAATGCGGTTGATTGACTTCGAAATTTAATTTTTGAACGATGACTTCCTTGAGGGAAGAAAAGTCGTGTGTATAGCGCTTCTCCTTTTCCTCAAACTGATAAGTGTTTGAATAGCCATGGCGGATGGTCAAGGGGATTTTGAACAGCTTTTCAAAAAGATTCACCAATTCAATTTCATCAACCGCATTGGCTTTGATTCTTGAGATGAGTTTTACATATTCATGCTCTTGGGGCTCAACAAATGACCTGCTTGAAGGGTGCGATTGTTGGGCGTTTGGCGTTGGTCGTGCAGCACCAGGGTGGTATTGAGGACGTTGGTTGCCCGGAGAAGATGCATGGTTGGGTTTGTGCGATTGACCCAAGGATTCGTTGAGGGCTTGGTCGTATTTTTTTCGTGAAATGGAATTGCTTAAAATTTTATAGGACAAGTTGATGTCGACCATCAAATGAGTCCCCTGAACGGCGCCCGACTTTAATTTGTCGGGATGGTATTTTTGGGCCAGCGCTTTGTAGGCGGCTCGAACCACAATGTCTTCGGCCGAGGGATCCAGTCCCAGCACTTGATAGAGAGTTTTGGTCATCGAAAGAGGGTGAAAAAATGATTCGCCAATGACTATCGAGTTATGATAGTCGATGTTCTTGCATGAATTATGATGTAAAAAAAGACCCAAAGGCCAGCTCTCATGTCCAGTATCTACATATTTTCCCCCAGTGGCGCCGTGAGGGACCGCAAAGCTTTTAAAAAGGGCGTCTCAGTCTTAAAAGCTTTGGGCCACAATGTCCAAGTCGATCCCGATGCGTTGAGTTCGCATGAGCGCTTTGCTGGCAATGATGAAACGCGTTTGCAAGCGATTGACCGTGCCTGTGAGAGTGGCTGTGATGTGGCCTTGATCTCAAGAGGTGGATACGGATTGACAAGGTTGTTGCCGAAACTGAATTACTCAAAAATCAAAAAAGCTATTCGAGGTGGCACCAAGTTTGTGGGATTCAGCGACTTCACTGCTTTTCAACTGGCCGTGCTCAGCAAAACGGGTGAAATGACTTGGAGTGGCCCCAGTGTGATGGATGATTTGGCTTTGGATGAACCCGATGACATCATGCTTGGCTGCCTAGAGGACTTGCTCAGTGCACAAGTTGAGGGCTCGGGTTGGGCGCTAAAAAAGAGTGCGCTTGATTCATTTTTAGAGCAATCGCACCCCAAATGTTCGAGTGCATTGACGCTTGCAAAGGACGCGGTTCTTTGGGGTGGAAATTTAAGCGTTTTATGCAGCTTGATCGGAACCCCGTATTGCCCAAGCATCAAAGGGGGCGTTTTATTTTTGGAAGACACGGCCGAGCATCCCTACCGCATTGAAAGAATGCTCAATCAATTGCTGCTGACTGGTATTTTGAAGGATCAAAAAGCCATTCTTTTGGGGCAGTTCAATCGCTATGCCTTGAACGCTCATGACAAGGGATTCAACTTCAGCAAAGTGCTTGCATTCCTGCGTTCACAAATCAAAACACCGGTCTTGACGGACTTGCCCTTTGGGCATGTTCCCGTCAAAATTTGTTTGCCTGTGGGTCAACGTGTCACCCTGACCCGGGAGAACAATGAGTGTTTTTTACTTTGGCCGCACAATCACCACTGAATTTTTTCCACGCCCTCGACTGCAAATTTAATTTTGCACAATAGCTAAAAAGCATTTTTTTAAAGCAAAATCAGAACCTGATTTTTTAAACCATTGACCATTTATTATCCACGGAGCAACGCATGCAACAGGACGTCTTTTTTTCATCTGAAAACCATCGATTGGCAGCAGTTTTACATGTCCCAGATGATCTGAAAGCGGGAGAAAAGCGTGCGGCCGTGGTGGTTCTTCACGGTTTTGGCAGCAACAAGAATGGGGGCATATCCAAAGCCGCGTTTGAGCTGTTCTCCTCCCTTGGCTACATCACGCTCAGATTTGACATGCGTGGATGTGGCGACTCTGAAGGAGAGCGTGGGCGTGTGATTTGTCTTGAGCAAGTCAAAGACACGCAAGCAGCGATCGACTTTTTGGTTGCTCAAGAAATGGTCGATCCGCAAAAAATCGGCGTCATGGGGCACAGCTTTGGTGCGGCCGTGGCAGTTTATGCGGCGGGCGTTGACAAAAGAGTGGCGGCCTGTATTTCCACGGGGGGCTGGGGCGATGGAGAGAAGAAATTCAGAAAACAACACGCATCAGATGCCGCTTGGAAGAAGTTCACGGACATGATGGCTTTGGGGCGTTCAAAGTTGGCCAAAGGTGAATCCATGATGGTCCCGCGTTACGACATCGTGCCCATTCAACCCGGTTTGCGCGACCAGCTCTCGCCCGGTTCTATCACCGAGTTTCCCTATGAGGTGGTGGAGAGCATGTACAACTTCAAAGCCAATGAAGTCGTGGGCCAAATTGCCCCAAGACCTCTTTTGCTTTTGCATCCCTCCAAGGACACGGTCACCCCCACTGAGCAATCGGTGGAGTTGTTTGCCCATGCAGGTCAGCCCACAGATCTTCACTTGTTTGCCAACACCGATCATTTTATTTTGAGCGAAGGCAACACCATGGTGATCGAACTTGTGAGCAGTTGGTTAAAGAAAAATTTGCCTCTTTAAGCCATCTCCAAGGTCAAAGTCTTTTAAATGGATGAATGACTTGAAGGTGTTTGATTGTGAACTTTTATCCTTTTTTATGAACATGAAAACTGCCGAACTTTTTAAACGATTGCACTTGAGTTGCTGCTTGATCTTGGGTCTGCTTTGGACTGTAGGGGCCTGTGCTCAGACCAATGCCTATCCCAATCGCCCCATAAAGTTGGTCGTCCCCTTTGTGCCCGGTGGCACACTGGATGTGGTGGCCCGTTTGCTGGGTAAAAATCTCTCAGAAGCCTTTGGTCAAGCTGTGATTGTGGACAACAAAGCTGGAGCCGGGGGCGTGGTTGGCGTGGATTACGTTGCTAAAAGCGCGCCCGATGGGTACACCCTGGTGCTCAACTCAGCCACACCCATGGTGACCGTTGTGAGTTTGCAAAAGACGCCTTACGACTTGTTGCGCGATTTGGTGCCCGTCAGTCAAGTCAGCACTTTTGATTATGTGCTGAGCGTCAACGCAAAGTCTGGCATCCAAAACGTTCAAGACTTGGTTCAATTGGCCAAAAAGCAGCCGGGTAAACTCAATTACGCCAGTGCTGGAACGGGCTCTGGGCAGCACATGTACATGGAGTTGGCAAAAAGTGTGGCGGGCATTCAGTTGCAGCACATTCCTTACAAAGGCAATGGACCCGCTATGCAGGCTCTTTTGTCCGGTGAGGTGGATTTGATTTTTGACACCACTTTGGGTATTTTGCCCCAAGTGCAAGGGGGTAAGTTAAAACCCCTCATGGCGAGCAGTGCCAAACCGATTGGGGCCTTGCCTGGTGTGCCCACCATGGAGAGTTTGTACCCAGGCTCTAGCATTCAAGGCTGGCACGGCATCTTTGCGCCTGCCGCAACCCCTAAAGAGGTGGTTGCGTTTCTTGCCGAGGCGATTAAAAAAGCAGTCAATGGCCATGAAATGGGGTCCAAACTCAAGGAGCTTGGTTTGGAGCCCTCAGGCATGGGGCCAGATGTGTTTTTTGAAACCGTTAAAAGGGATCAAGAGCGCTGGGGCAAGGTGATTCGTGAGAACAACATCAAGGCCGATTGATCTCAATTTCTAATTTGCACCTTGATTTTTCAATGATTTAAAGACCCACGATGTCCCAACACTCTTTTGACGCTGCACCTCAACACTGTGATCTCTTGATCACGAACATCGACTGGTTGATCACGGTTGATCCAAACCGCCGAGTCATTACGGATGCTTGCTTGGCGATTGCGAAGGGTCAATTCATTGATGTGGGTAAAACTCAGGATTTGATCCACAAGTGGAAGGCCGTGCAGACGATCAGTGGGCGAGGGCGGGTGGTCACACCGGGTTTCATAGACAACCATTTGCACGCCTCCTTTCAACTCTCAAGAGGTCTGGCCGATGAGGCCAATGCGCAGCAATTTTTGTACGAGCACATGTATCCGTACGAAGCGGCCAATACCCAAGAGGATGTGCGTGTGAGTTCTGCGTTTGCTGCACTTGAGCTCTTGAGGCACGGCGTTACCTGCTTTACCGATCCCGGCAACTACCACCCCGATGCCACGATCGAGGCGGTCATGTCAACGGGCATGCGCTTGGTGGCGGCGTGTTCGTGTTTTGACAAGACCAAATCGGTCATGGGTCTCTTGCCCCCAAGCATGATCGAGTCAACGGGCGCTTGTCTAGAGAAGACGGAAAGTTTGTTTGAGCGCTATTTGGGCAAGCACCATGGAAAGCTGACCCTGTCGGCTTCTTTCAGGGGCATGAACAATGCGTCCGATGACTTGATCGTGGGCTTGAAAGAGATTGCCAACAAGCACCAAGTGAAGTTGCAAACGCATGCCTGCTTTTCTTATCAAACGCATGATGCCAGTGTGTCTGGCACAGGAAAGGCTGAGATCGAGAGACTTGAGTCTCTAGGTGTGTTGGATGAGAACATGATCTTGGTGCATTCGGGTTGGCTTGAACCTGCGGAATTGGCGCTCTTGGTCAAAAGAAAGCCCACATTGGTGTGCTCGCCTTCTTCTTCCTTGCACAATGGATACGGCTATTTGGCTGCAGGCAAACATCCTGAGCTCATGGCCATGGGTGTGAATGTGAGCTTGGGCTCGGACCATGCCTCATCAGGCGTCGTTGACATCGTTCAAGAAATGCGCATGGCCGCTTGCATGTACAAAGAGGTCAGAATGAATCCCCGCGTCATGCCCCCCGAGCATGCGATTGAGATGGCAACGCTCAATGGCGCCAAAGGTGTTGGATTGTCCGACCAAATAGGCTCTATCGAGGTGGGTAAACAAGCAGACTTTGTGCTCTTTGACGCCACACTGCCCGAGTGGCAACCGCTTTACAACCCTGTCTCCAATTTGGTCTACAGCGCGACGGGCAACACCGTGAAGGATGTTTTCATTGCAGGCGAGCAAGTCCTCAAAGATGGAGAGCTCACCAAGATCGATCACAAGAGTCTGATGCTTGAGGTCTTGGAAGCTGGCAAACGCATCTCCTCTCGACTGGATATGAAAAAACTCAACAAGCTGCTTTGGCCTGTGCATTGAAGTCCCGCTCCCCTTTGCCCATAGGCACACGGGGAAAAATGAAAGCCATCAGTGCGTAAGTCGTTTCAACACGTGGCCAGGCAAAGCGCCTGTGTGCACGGCGTTCTCCACCACAACTTGACCATTCACGATCACCGTCGTTTTGTTGCCTTGTGGATAGCGATGAGGTTCTTCATAACTTGACAGATCGAGAAAGACCTCGGGTTCAAAAAGTGTGATGTCTGCAAAGAGACCCACTTTCAAGAGTCCGCGATCCTTGAGCCCCAGGGCTTTGGCTGTGGCACCCGTCATTTTATGGATGGCGTGCTCAAGGGAGGTCACTTTTTCACGGTGAACGTATCGCCCCAAGACCCGAGGAAATGTGCCGTAAAACCGTGGGTGAGGCATGCCTTGGCTGACCGTCCCGTAATCGGCCACGCAGTTGCCATCAGAGCCCACCAAGACTTTCTCGGAGGCGATCAAGGCCACGATATCTGACTCGGCAATGGAGGTGATCAAAACGCGGGTTGCACCCTTGTCAAGGATTAAAAAGTCACACAGGGCATCGATGGGTGCTTTGTCTTGTTCTTTGGCCAACTGAGCAATGGTCTTGCCGGCATGCTCAGGCAAATTGGGTGTGATGGAGATGCGCACAGCGTCCCACGATTGAATGCGCCCCCAGTTGTTCAAGCCCTCGCGCTCAATGTCCTCCTCAATTCTGAGACGGGTATGTGCAGACTGGAGTCTCTCAAGCATGGCGTCAACGCCTCCTGCTTGTACCCATTGAGGGAGGATGTTTTTCAAGGGATTGCTCCCCGCCGTGTACGGGTAGGCGTCGCAGTCAATGTCGATGCCTTCAAGGCGTGCTTGATCCATCATCTCGAGCGCTTTTGTGGTCTTGCCCCAATTGTCAATGCCTGAGCACTTGAAGTGCACGACTTGCACATGGATGCGAGCAGCGCGGCCAATGTCAATGGCTTCCTTCAACGCATCCAAAACACCCGAGGACTCGTCTCTTAAATGCGTGAAGTAGGACGCTTGGTGGTCTTTTAAAACATGCGCCAGGGTTTTGAGTTCGTCGGTTTGGGCATAAGAGCCAGGAGAGGTAAAGAGCCCACTGGACATCCCCAAGGCGCCGGCCTCTAAGCCCTCGGTGAGCATGTCCTGCATGTGCTGCATCTCCTCAGATGTGGGCGCTCTTTGGTCCATGCCCATGGCCATGAGTCTGAGGGTATTGTGGCCCACCAACATGCCTGCGTTCACAGCTGTTTTAGGAAACGTGTCCATGTACGTTTTGAAACTCATGGCCTTGAAAGGCAGCCAAGGCGCACTTGGGTTCAAATAGTCGGCCAACAATTTGACTTTGTCGGGTAGACAAGGCGCCACGGAGAAACCGCAATGCCCAATGATCTCAGTCGTCACACCTTGGCGCACTTTGCTCTCCGCTTTGGGGTTGATGGGCAAGGTGAAATCGGAGTGGGTTTTGATGTCGATAAATCCAGGGCACACGACCAAACCACTTGCATCGATCACGCGACTGGCGGAGACCTCTAAATCTTTGCCGATGGCCACAATGTACTCACCAAGAATGGCAACATCTGCGTCTTGGGACTTGCCGCCTGTGCCATCAAAGACTTGTCCGCCTTTGATCAAAAGATCGCATTTCATGATGGAGGAGACCTGAGTTTGTCGGTTTTAAAAGGGGGAGGGTACTTTGAATTTTTCAGCCAACTCGATGAGGGTTGCTTGCATTTTTGCGGGAATGGGGACGCCGTCTTTTTCGCGTTTGAGGCGTTCGATGTAGCCGCGCTCACCGGGCATCAAAACAGAGGTGCCCACTTTTTCATCCACAGGAAGCGCCTTCAAGGCTTTGATGGTGTTCTCCATCTCGTCTTGAAAGGAGGCTTGGGGGCAGACTTGTGCAATGTCGATGGCAATGATCCAAGCATTTTGACAATGCCTTTGCGCATCCTCTTTGTCGGAGAAAAAGTGTCCAATGAGCGGGTTCAATACGGGAAGACTGGCCATCAGCTCGAACATCAGCGACAGGCCAGAGCCTTTGGGCCCACCCAGTGGCAAGGGAATCAACGCCTTTTGTGGATCGATGGTTTCATTGCCCTCGGCATCCAATGCCCAACCCGGTTCGAGGGGCTCATTTCTTGCACGCAGTTGCTGCAGTTTGCCCAAAGAGACAATGCCGCAGGCCATGTCCAGAACAATGGCCTGTCCCTTGGGGCCAGGCACCGACATAGAAAATGGGGCGGTGGACACGCCAGCGGCTTTGGCGCCGTAATAGCCCATATTGGGCCTAGACGCTGCAAGGGCGATGCATGCCATGCCCGCTTGGGCCACTTTTTCGGAGTAAATGCCCAATGAAGCCGTATGGGTGGTGTTGCGCACCATCACCAAGCCAATGCCGGTTGATTTGGCTTTTTTCATGGCGATGTCACTCGCCTCTTGCATAGCGATGGGGCCAGCTGAGCGATCGGCTTCGAGCACGGTGAGCGCGAGTGTTTCTTGTAAAACCTTGAGCTTTGGGCTGGCGTTCATCTCCTTGCTGTCGAGCAAGCGAAAGTACATGGGAACTCTGCTGATGCCATGCGTGTCGACGCCTCTGAGGTCGGCCCAGGTCAAAGCATTGGCCATGGTTTGAGCGTGTTCAGGGGAGACGCCTTTGGCCACAAACAAGGCTTTAGAAAATGCATTCAAAGCTGTTGCGCTGACCCTGTTAGGGGCCTTTGAGTTTGAACTCATGGTTTTATTGTCTTTCGATTTTTCTGAGGTCAATCACACGCTGCCATTTGAGGTATTCATTTTCAACAAATTGGCGCATCTCTTCTGGGGTGCTTGACTGAGGGTCTCCGCCGAGTTCGGCCAAACGGTTGTAATTGTCTTTGTCATCGATGATTTTCTTCATCTCAAGACTCAACCTTTTGATGATGTCGTTGGGGGTTCCTCCTGTCGCACCTAAGCCTATGAAAGACTTGACCTCATAGCCAGGTAGGAACTCGGAAATGGAGGGCACATCTGGCAAAGCCTTGAGTCGTTCTTTGGACGTCACGGCCAATGGCTTTATTTTTCCCGCTTTGATGTAGGGCAAAGACAATGTGGGTGCTTCGATCAGCAAGTCCACACGCTCTCCAAGCAACTCGGTCAAGGCGTTGTTGCCGCCTTTGGTTGGAATGTGTACAAAATCTGTGCCCGCCATGACGTTCAAGAGCTCAGAGGAGAGGTGGTGAATGGAGCCAAAACCTGAGCTTGCATAATTGAATTTGTTGGGATTGTTTTTGGTTTGTGCCAAAAGTTCATTCAAGTTTTTATAGGGTGAATTTGCACTCACATGAACAATGAAGGGGTAGAAGGTGAGGGTGGAGACCATCGCAATGTCTTTGATCGGATCAAAGGGGGGATTCTTGCTGAGGGCGGCTTGCGCAGGGTAGCCGCCCGTGATCAAGAGCAATGTGTATCCATCGGGTTTGGCTTTGGCCACCAAATTGGAGCCCACACCACCACCTCCGCCAATTTTGTTGTCCACAACAATGGGTGTCCCAATGGCCTCAGACAATTTTTGAGCGATGAAGCGCGCCATGATGTCGGCAGACCCGCCCGCTGCAAAGGGGCAGATCAGCGTGATGGGTTTGGAGGGATATTTCTGTGCGAGGACGCTGAGCGAAGACGCCATGAGCAAAGCACACAAGGCGCTTTTAAGGATTGAGGTCAGGGACATAGTTAAGAGTTTTAAAAAAAGGTTAATTCAATGGGCCCAAGAACACCTCACCACTGTAGGCCTCGGCGCTTGCCTCAATGTGCTCAGGCCACTGGCTTGGGTTGGCGCTGAAGGTTTGTCGTAAATGTGCTGGCCTGGGTTTTCCGTCCCAGCCAATTTGTTCCATTTCCCAGTAAAGTTCAATCAAAAATCCATCAGGATCGATGGCAAAGACGTGGTGGCCTATGCCGCAAGAGATCTCGCTGGGCAGCTCCATGAACTTCACCCCATTGGCTTTCAGATGTGCAACGGCGTCCAAAAGCTGCTTGTAGCTGCCCACTTGCACGGCAAAGGACAAGAGGGTGGAGGGGTTGGGAAGATGAAGATCTTTGGCCAAGGCTTTGGGGTACAAAGCGATGGAGTGATGCTCTGTATTGGCTCGCAAAAAGACACAGCGGTGATTGTGAACCATGGCCTCTTCTGTCACTTTAAGGCCCATGGTTTGCGTGTAGAAATGCAAGGTGTCTTCTAGATCGTCTACAAAAATTCTCAATGGGCCAACGCGAGATATTTTGAAGGGTCTGGCCAAGAGAACGCCACCCACATCAAAGGTCTCGGGTCCGTGCACATCCTTTCTCCAGCCTGAGTGGATGTCGATGCCTTGTTCAAGGGCATGAGAGACTTCAGAAAATTCGGACGGGTGGGGCAGTTGAGGGGGTTTTAAATGTTTGATGGTGTGCATTTCTGCCGATTTGGACAGACCACTCCAGCCAATTTGCTCAATGCCGTAGTAAAGCTCGTTGATGTGTCCTGCCGGGTCGACTGGGTAAAAGTGCCAGTTCGATCCAGGGGTGTCTCTGCCTGCGCGAAGAATCTTGATGTTGTTTTTGTTTGCCCAGTCGTGTCCATTGACGACTTCTCTGAGTGTGCTGACTTGCCAAGTGATTTGATTGATGGTGAGATCAGGATAGTCTTTGTAATGCGGATTCGCATTGGAGACGGCCTCTTTTGGGAAAAGCACAAAGGAATGGTGATCGGTGCCGTGTCTGGTAAAAAGACCTATCGTGGGACCAACTTTTGATCGAATGGGTTCAGGAATTCGGGGTCCAAAATCCAAATGATCAGAGACCTCAAAGCCCAAGAGTCGACCGTAAAAGTCCATGGACTCGTTGGGGGATTTGACATTGATGCCGAAGTGCCCAAGGCGTCTGATCTGAAAAGGGCGCTCAAGGAGGGTGCCGTCAACGTTAATTTTGTCTGTGGTCATGTTTTTGTATCCCGTGTGGGTGTTCTTTTAGCAATGAAACAAGAGCGCGAATGATACCTGTTTTAGGGCTTGATTCATACGGGCATTTCCCTGAGCAAAGGTCAAATTGGAGACCCCTGGTGGGCTTGGTTTTACCTGATATGTAGAGCGAATGCTTTGAGTTAGAGTTCAAGTCTCTTGGAAGCTCTTTGTTTTTTTGCGGGTTTTTTCACATGTCCAGATCATTCGTGCGACTCAAGTTTCAATTTCTGAGCTTGGCGTTTTTTTCTTTGATGGGCCTCGTGTGCGAGGCGGCCAACCTCAATTTGGTGGTGCCCACCACGCCTGCAGCAGGGCCTGATATCTTGGCGCGTATTTTGGCCAAGGAGCTCATTGCTCGTTTTGGGACCACTGTGGTGGTGGACAACAGGCCTGGAGCGAGCGGCAATATTGCCAACGAGTACGTTTCAAGATCGAAGCCCGATGGCTCAACTTTGCTTGTTGCCTCCACCAGCTTTGCACTCAATTCAGCGGTCAATCCCAATCAATCTTACGACCCGATCAAAGATTTTGTACCCATCGCCTTGCTGGGAACAGGAACCTTGTGTTTGGTCACACCAACCAGTTTGGCGCCCAATACGCTCAGTGAGTTTATCAATCTCTCAAAAGCCAGCCAACTTGATTATGCAACGCCTGGTAATGGCACACCTCAACACCTGTCCATGGAGTTGTTCAAACTGGAGGCGGGATTAAATTTGTTTCACATTCCTTTTAAGGCGGCCTCCAATGCCATCAACGATTTAACAGGCGGTCATGTCTCAGCAATGATTGTCCCCATGCACACGGTGTTGCCGCTGTACAAGGCTGGGAAACTAAAAATGTTGGCTGTGATGAGCAAAGAGCGCTCAGCACTGGCGCCAAACGTTCAGACATTTAAAGAGCAAGGCTATCCGAAACTACAGGTCGATGTTTGGTACGCATTGCTTGCGCCTAAAGGCACAAGTGCCAGTGCGGCTCAGCAACTCAACGATCAAATCAATCAGATTTTGAAATCGGCGGACGTCACTTCCCAATTGGCCAACCATGGCATTGATGTTGCGGGAGGTTCTTCGTCTCAGTTGGGGGATCTTTTAATGACAGAGATGAGCCGTTGGAGCCAGGTGGTTAAAAGCGCGCACATTAAAGCCGATTGATATTGACTTTGAGTTGACCAAACTGATCGACATGGACTTTAGATTTTCCCCAAATCCATGCGCTATTTATTTAATACGATGTATATTATGTTAAGTTATAAAAACACCCGCGACTTAGGATTGAAAGCATGAACCCTCTTTGTACACAGGCTCTCAAAGGGTTTCTCTTCTTTCTTTGTTTGTCCTCTATCGCCCAAGTCCAGGCCTTCGCCACTGAACAGATCCATCCACCCGCAGCACAGAGTCAAGCCGCCCAAGAATTCATCAGCCGTGATCACTTCGTCACGCATCGTTCCACCTTGCTTTCAAATTTGAATCAGCCAGTGGGAATTTTTGTTCGAGAAAAAGTCTTGCATCGTTATGCGAACTCTAAGCGGCCTGTCGTTCTATTCGTTCACGGTGCCACGGTCCCAAGCGTCCCGGATTTTGATTTGAACTTTGAAGATTACAACTGGATGGCTTACTTGGCCCGCCGAGGCTTTAGGGTCTATGCAATGGATTTAAGTGGTTATGGCGTATCGCCCAGGCCCTTGATGGATGATCCTTGCCAAGTGGCTCCTCAGTACCGTGAAAGTTTGAATCAGGAGGTGGCCTCTGTCGTTTGTAAAACCCATTCAGGACACGAATTCAACACGATTCACGACGATTGGGCTGAAATCGACACGGTGGTCGACCATCTCAGGCGCACCAATCGTCTTAAGACCATCGACATGGTCGGTTGGTCAGCTGGTGGCCCTAGAGTGGGTGGTTATTTGGCCAAGCACCCTGAAAAAGTTGCTCGGGCCATGCTTTATGCACCCAGTCCCACATTGAACAAAGATCCACAGAAACAAGCCCCTCTTGGCCATGCTGTGTCCTTGCAGTCGCGCGAAGACTTTGAGCTCAAGCGCTGGGATCCAGATGTTCGGTGTTCCAATCAGGTCACACAAAAGGCGCGTGATGCAGTTTGGTCTGAAGTGATGAAATGGGATTCAACGGGCGCCGTTTGGGGCCCCAAAGATGTAGGTGTCATGCGAGGACGAATTGCCAGTCAATTCAACTGGACACCCGAGATGGCTCAAAAAGTGGTCACCCCAACGCTCGTTGTTGTCGGTGAATTTGACCGCTTGGCTGAAAGAAAATCTGTCTACGATCAAATCTCATCCAAGCAAAAGGTGTTCGTTGGTGTTGACTGTGCCTCACACTTTATGCTTTGGGAAAAGCAACGCCACATCTTGCATCAGACGTCCTTTGAGTGGTTTGGCAAGGGCACCATCCAGGGTCGTTCTGATGGGGTTTTCACTGTCGATGAAGCTCAACAATTTAGATTGATCAGGTGAGTTTTTGCGCTCCCACGGTTCATTTGTTTTTCTCGCGCCAAGCCTTCAAATAGGCCTTGATCAATTCAAAACTCTCATTTTGTTTTTCTCGAGCCGCAAAATCCATGGCAGACATGTCCTTGTCATTGATCAAGCTGGGATCGGCGCCCTCTTCAAGCAAGACTTTGCAAGCCAAGGGGTTGCTTGAATACCCAGCGGCCATCATCAATGGGGTCGTTCCGTTTGGAGATGCTGTGTCAATGTAGGCGTTTGCTTCCAACAACAAACGAATCATCTCTATGTTTCCCTTGCTGGCGGCATAGTGCAAGGGTGTCCAACCTGGTTTGTTCACGTCTGCCCCTTGATCCATCAAGAGTTTGGCGGTTTCCAGGTAACCCTTGATGCTTGCGATCATGAGGGGCGTTTCATCGTGTTCATTGCGATCATCGATGGGCATGCCTTTCGTTAAGATCAGCACTTTCGCCGCCTTCAAGGCGCCCGCGTTCAGTGCCACAAACAAGCCGTTGATGCCCTTCTCATTGGGCGTCCTTGGATCGAAACCTCGGTTCAACAGGTTGGAAATTGACCAGTCATCGTCCTTCGCGATGGCGCTGAAATAGTCCTCATAGGAGCCGGCTTGGCAAGTCAGTGAGGCGCAGGCCAAGAGACCAACGAGCACTAAAAAAAATGAATTTTTTAACTTTAAGAGCATTTTATAAGCCATTGAATTTAAATAGGTTTATTTCTTTTCTTAATCAATTACTTTAAGATGGTTCGTGTTCGTCATCTCAGCGAGCAAGTTGAAACAAGTTCTCAAAATTGCTGCTGGTGTGGTGTGCAACTTCTTCCACACTGACGCCCTTTAAAAGGGCTATTTCTTGCGCAACAAAGGGCACATAACTGGGGTTGTTGGTCTTGCCTCTGTGGGGACTGGGCGCCAAATAGGGACTATCGGTTTCAATCAGCATGCGCTCCAAGGGCACCCATTTGGCGACCTCTTTGATCTCTTTGGCATTTTTAAACGTGACGATGCCAGAAAAGGAGATGTAAAAGCCCAAATCAAGGGCCGCTTTTGCAACCTCCATGCTCTCTGTAAAGCAATGAAAGACACCACCAACGCTGCCCGATTGACCATCTTCGCCCTCTTCCTTGAGGATGCTCAAGGTGTCGACTGAGGCCTCACGGGTGTGAATGATCAAAGGCAGTTTGCTTTCCTGCGCAAAACGAATGTGCGTTCTAAAGCGCTCTCTTTGCCAGTGCATGTCTAGAACACTTCGCCCATTTAAGCGGTAGTAGTCCAGTCCCGTCTCACCAATGCCGACCACTTTGCCCCGGTTCACGCGGGCGCGAAAGTCCTCTAAACTGGGCTCTTGAACCTCATCTTCATCGGGGTGAACGCCCAAGGTGCACCAAAAATTGTCGTACGCCTGCGCCAAGCCCTGAACCGAGTCAAATGTTTCTAATTTTGTGCTGATGATCAACGCTCTGTCGACAAGTGCATTTTGCATGTCTTGTCGAATTTGTGCCATTTGAGGTTCAAATTCTGGGTAATTTAAATGGCAATGTGAGTCGACAAACATGGTGATAAAAGGCGTCTAAGGGGGGTCAATGAACAAAAGTGCGGCAAAAAACACTGGAATGTTAAAGCCTGTCAATGCTTCATCAAAAAGTGCTTTGCTTGGGAGACCAGGGCCTCTTGCATCAAGCCCAGGTTGTAGGGGTGGTTGGCCGTTTGTGCGGAGGTGATCAGTGATTTTGACCACTCGCTCAAGGCCTCAAAAGTGGCTTTCTTGGGCAAGGCTTTGGGTGCAAAGTATCTTGGCTCGGCCCCTTGAGCCAGACACATCATGTCATAGCAAATTTTTTGTAAGAGCGTCACCGTTTGCGGACCGCTGAATTCTTTTAAGAGACTGACACTGCCAGAGGCCACTGAGGTGGGCAAACGCTGCCAATCCTCTGGGCCAAGACCTGAATGGTGGGCCATGTCTAGGGCGTCCACGGGACGTTGACCCGTGGCTTGAAGCCAAACCAGCGCGTGCTCTTGACTGAGTCCCTTGTCCATCAACCATTGAAGACTTTCTTCATGGCTGGGCCAAGCCATGGTGTAGGTTTGACAGCGCGATCGGATGGTGGGCAAGAGCATGTGAGAGGCACTGGTGCTCAGGACAAATTTAAAGCCCTCGGGCGGCTCCTCCAGCGTTTTCAAGAGTGTGTTGGCGGTCACATGGTTCATGCGTTCTGCAGGATAGACCATGGCCACCTTGCCGCTCAAGCCAGAGCGCGTGCTTTGGCTGAAGGTGATCAACTCACGACACGCTTCTACCTTGATCTCTTTGCTGGGTTTTCTTTCTTTCTTTTCAAGCTCTCTTTGTACCTTTTCATTCAAAGGCCAATCGAGCTCCATCATGTCAACCTCGGGCATCAAAGCAAAGAAATCGGGGTTGGTGCGTACATCAAAGCCGTGGCAACTGCTGCATTGGTGACAGGCCCCTGTCGGCTTGGGTGCTTCACACAACCAGGCCTTGGCCAAATGAACGGCCAATTCATATTGACCAAGACCGGATGGGCCCTGGATCAACCAAGCGTGTCCCTTTTGCGCCAACAAATGGGTGAGTTGTCGGCCAAGCCAAGGATAGATTGCGTCTTTCAAGTCCTTTTCTCCGATGGCGAAGTGGTCAAATCGACCGTGGGCACCACGATGCTGAGCCACCCCTTGGCAAGCAAGCCACGGGTGAGTTGCTGCCACACCTCGTGCTTGGTTTTGGAGGCATCAATCTTTAAGAATCGGGCCGGTGACTCTGCCTGGCGTTTTCCATAAGCGGCCTGAACCAAGCTGAAAAACTCGGCATTCTGCGACTCAAAACGGTCCGGCGTTCGTGCTTGAACGAGCCGTTGAGCGGCCACCTGGGGGTCGAGATCAAACCACACCGTCAAATCGGGCTCGCTCAATGTGTTGGAATCCAATTCTTTTGATTGAACCCACTGCTCGAGTTGCTTTAAAACCTCCCAAGAGACCCCCCTGCCCCCGCCTTGGTAGGCAAAGGTGGCGTCGGTGAAACGGTCACACAAGACCACATGGCCTTTGGCCAAGGCGGGCTCAATGACCGTTTTCAAATGGTCCCTGCGGGCCGCAAAAGCAATCAATGACTCCGTCAGGGGGTCCATTTGGGCGTTGAGCAAAAGAGCTCGCAAAGATTCGGCCAAGGGCGTGCCCCCAGGTTCCCGGGTCATGGTGACCGTGCGGCCTTGCTGTTCAAATGTTTTGGCCAAGCTCTCGATGTGGGTGGACTTGCCCGCACCATCAATGCCCTCAAAACTGATCCATAGTCCCTGGCTCATTGTGTTGCTTGGTCGTTGAAGGGGTAAATAGAAATTGTTCGCATGGAAGGGTTTGATTTTAGTTGGTTTTAAGTGCTTTTACGAACGATAAAAAACCGCACTTTTCCTTACAATGGATGAAAACGGGTGCAGTTGAGTTGTTTTTAACTGTGCCCTCCCATTGAGAGGCATTCATGTTTGGTCATATTTTTAGTCTTTTGATTGAGGTTTTGGCAAGCGTAGTGGCGAGCGCAGCCCTTTTAAGGATGTATTTGCAGTTTCACTTCATCCCCTTGTCGCTCAAGTCAGGCAATCCTTTTGCGCCGTTCTTGTTTGCCTCTACCAATTGGCTGGTCATCCCTTTAAGAAGAGTGACGCCCACTTGGGGGCGTTTGGACATCGCGAGTCTATTGGGTGCTTATCTTGTGATGGTGCTGAAATGTGCGGCCCTGGTGGCTTTGGGGCAGTTGAGTGCTGAGCCATTGGCGCTCTTGATCGACTCGGTGTATGCCCTTCTAAGTTTGATCTTGTCATGTTTGTCAAGTTTGACCATTGCGTATGCATTGCTCTCCTGGATACAAAGAGACACGCCAGTTTTTGACCTCTTGAGTCGAATGGTCTTGCCTTTGCTTGTGCCCATCAGAAGAAAATTGCCATCGGTGGGGGGCTTGGACCTCTCGGTTTTCTTTTTGCTGATCTTGCTTCAGATCTTTGAAATTGTTTTAAGAGACGGGCACATTCAGTTGCTCAGACTCATTTGGAACGCCTAGACGCACATTTTTGAGCCTGCGCATCAGTGCAAATGTCGCTGGTAGCGATTGACCGCTTGATTGTGTTCTTCAAGCGTTTCGCTGAAATAGCTTGAGCCATCGCCTTTGGCTACAAAGTAAAGCGCGCGACTGCTTTGGGGATGAAGGGCCGCATTCAAGGCGGCTTTTCCTGGCATGGCAATGGGCGTTGGTGGCAAACCTCGGCGGGTGTAGGTGTTCCAAGGGTGGTCGGTTTTAAGATCTTTTTTGGTCAAGTTGCCATTGAAGCTTTGCCCCAAGCCATAGATCACTGTGGGATCGGTTTGCAAGGGCATGCCAATTTGAAGTCGGTTGTGAAAAACGCTTGAAATCATTGGGCGGTCTTTGGCCATCCCCGTTTCCTTCTCGACGATGGAGGCCAAGATCAGGGCTTCCTCTGGGTTGGCGAGGACAAGGTTGGGCAAGCGCTCATTCCAAGCCTTTTGCAACTGATGGTCCATGGCCTTTTTGGCTCTGGCCAAGACTTTGAGGTCCGAGGTGTTTTTGCCAAAAGTGTAGGTGTCTGGATAAAAACGACCTTCTGCCGTTTTGCCATTTGTGGCAATGCGAGACAAAATTTCTTCATCGCTCAGTGCAGCGCTGTCGTGCTTTAATCCATCCGATTTGTTCAATGCGTTTCTAAATTGATGAAAGGTCCATCCCTCAACCAAGGTGACGGATTTAAGGCTTTCATCTCCTCGCGTGATTTTTTGCAGAAAATCCCAAGGGCTCACCTCTTGGGCAATTTCATAACTTCCTGCCTTGATGTCCTTGGCTTGACCTGAGAGTCTAAAGAGCCAATAGACATAGGTGGCATTGATCTCTAGACCGCCCTCTTGCGCCAAGGCAATGATTTGACGCACAGTGGCGCCCGCTTCAATGTCCAAATCCACGGTGTTTCGACCCGCTTGGTGCGCCATGGGCAAGAGCGCCAAGCCCAAAAGGTAAGCGCACAGCGCCAGCAAAGCGATGAGGCTCAAGAGCAAGCTGCGCATGACGCGACCACTCTCTTGAGTGCCACGCTTTGAAGCAGGGATCCGCTGACTGCCTTTTTTAGGATCCCATTTTGGGGGCTTGGATTTCATCACAGATTTAAAATGAAATGGTGGGCTGACACATGGAAAGTCTAGCCATGAAAAGGCACAAGGGCTTCATCGTGAGATGAGTTTTGTTATGATGCCATCATAAGGTATCTTTTAGGCGCGCTCTTAAAATATCCGGCCAAGCCCCCCTTTTTTTATGATCTTCCTTACAGAGTTTCAAAATTTTGATGCAGATTCCTTTTTTTGAGCCCGAGCACTTTAATGGTGCGGTTGAGTTGAGTCATCTGGGTATTGTTGAATGCCAAGGCGCCGATGCCTGTCATTTTCTTCACCAACAGTTGACCCAAGAGATGATGGAGTTACCTCCAGGTTCGAGCACCATGGCTGGTTTTTGCAATGCAAAGGGTCGTTTGCAAGCCTCTATGGTGGTCGTGAAGGATTCCAATGAGCGGCTTTATTTGATCATGAAAAAGGATCTTCTTGAACGAACGCTTAAGCGTTTGTCCATGTTTGTGTTGCGTGCCAAAGTGAAATTGATGGACGTGAGTGCCGCCTATTCTTTAATTGGCGCCATGGGGGAGCATGAACTGAATCAAAGCCATTCAAATGGGGACTTTAAAATCAAGGCGCCATTGCAAGCGGTCTTGGGCTTGAGTCGAACACTTTTGGCGCTCCCCAAAAGCATTGATCAAAACAAATTTCATGCCCTGTTCAATGAGGGAACCATGACACAGGAGAAATGGCTCTTTTGTGAAATTTTAAGTGGTGTGGCCTGGGTGGAAGAAAAAACCTTTGAGCATTTTGTGCCTCAAATGCTCAACTTTGAGTCAACAGGTGCAGTCAGTTTTAAAAAAGGTTGTTACCCAGGACAAGAGGTCGTGGCCAGGAGTCAATTCAGAGGGACGCTCAAAAGAAGAACAAGCATCGTTTTTTCTAAAGAGCCTTTGCATGTCGGCATGGAGATCTTTAGCGCTTTACATGCAACCGAGTCTTGTGCAGAGATCTTGCAGGTCAGTCCATTTGAAGGCTTTCACTGGGCTTTGGCTTCTTTTCAAATAGACAGTTTAATGAGAGCCATTGATCCAAAGAGTAGGCCAGACATGTTCAGTGATTTTTTAAAGAAAGAATCATTTTGGACCCACTGCTTTGGACTTGGTGCTGGGATGAATGAGCTTGTGGATCTGGGATTTTATCCACTGCCCTACGCTTTGCTAGAGGATATCTAAGTGAAGACGACCCCGTCTGATCAAGAATCGGGGTCGTGAAGGCGTTTAACTGATAGGCATTGAGTTTTATTTTTTCATGGCCTCCTTTGCCATCGAGTTCTTTGCCATCGAATCCTTTGCCATGGAATCCTTTGCCATAGCGTCCTTTGCCATGGAGTCCTTGGCCATAGCGTCTTTTGCCATGCCTGTTTTCTGCATCGTGTCTTTGCCCATGTCCTCTTTGGACATGGCGTCAAGTGCGAAACCCACACTTGCAAAAAACAAAATACTTGTGCTTACAAAAAAAGTGGTTAAAAATTTCATGTCATGCTCCCGTTAACGTCGTACATGGCGAAATGCCGTTTATCCAGCGCAATGGGCCAAATTGCCTATTGCTGCTGTCATCATCGATGGATAAGAATTTCCTAAGCCCTCAAGTTCAACACAAAGGGTAGAAGAACCTCACTTAAGCTTTGGAAACGCTTTGTAGAGCAGTCATTGACATGAAAACACCCATGGAGTCGGTGCTTTAACTCATTTTGATGCGTCAATTCTTTCTCTACATCCAGTAATTCGTATTCAAAGGGTGGAAGGTTACAATTGTTTCAAGTATTTAAATGAATCTTTTTTTAATTCAATTTGTAACCCAATCGCCATATGAAACGAATAAAGGAGAGTGACCCTAAATTCGTTGAAATTGAAAATGCACTGAAACGTTCCTTTCTAAGCGGAGTGGACGGAGATCAACTGCTTTACAAACAGTTCTTAACCTCTGTGAGCATTCATTTGAGAGCTTTTTTTAAAAAAAGGCTCTTTCAACTTCCTGATGAAATAGAAGACTTGGTTCAAGAGACCTTGTTGGCCGTGCATAACCAAAGACATACCTTTGAGCGTGATCAAGTGATCACCTCCTGGGTTTATGCCATTGCTCGCTACAAGATGATTGATCTTTTTCGCGCTAGATCGATCAAGGACGCATTGAATGACCCCTTGGACGATGAGATGGAGATTTTTGCGCATTCAGAGACAGACATGTTCGAAGCGAAAAGAGATTTGCATGTTTTATTAAGTGGTTTACCCGAGCGACAAAGACTTCCCATCGTTCACGTCAAAATTGAAGGTTTGACCGTTGAACAAACCGCGAAGTTAACTGGGATGACGCCCTCGGCGATCAAAGTGGGTATCCACAGGGGCTTAAAAGCGCTTGCCAGTCAATTGAGGAAATAAATATGAAAACAAATGACCTGATTGACTTTTTATCCATCGAGCCTCAAGTCTTGCCCAAAAGTTTTTGGCGACTGCGTTCTGTCGCCTTGTTGATTGGTGGACTTTTGATCTCATCGCTCATGATGAAAGCTCTCTACGGAGTTCGTCCCGATCTCTTACAGAGCATGTCGCAGGCGAACTTCTGGGTGAAATTGATGTTCTCCATCAGTCTTGCTGTTCCCGCGTCTCAGCTTTTAATCTCTCTGGGTCGCCCAGGAATGCACATCAAATGGCTCTGGTGGTTCATGGCCATCCCCTTTTTGGCGATGGGTTTGATGGCACTTCAAGAGGTCATGCATGCCGATGTCTCTCAAAGAAGCGCGATGGTGTTGGGTGAGACTTGGCGTTCTTGCCCATTCAACATCACCTTGCTATCACTTCCTTTGTTGAGTGCTTCACTTTGGATTGCCAAGTCACTCGCCCCTACAAAGCTTCAATTAACAGGCGCTTGCGCTGGGTTCTTATCGGGTGCGTTGGCGGCAATGGTGTATTGCTTTCATTGTCCCGAGTCGGCCCTGCCCTTTGTTGTCATTTGGTATTCATTGGGCATCCTTCTTCCCATGGGACTGGGTGCTTATTTGGGTCCAAAAATATTAAGCTGGTAAGCGCAAGCTTGACCGGATGGCTACCATGCTGCAACAACCTCAAAACGTCCTCACCTTTTGGTTTGAAGAGATTGCCCCTCAACAGTGGTGGGTGAAATCCCCAGATTTCGACCAACTGATTGCCCATCGATTTGGTGCTTTGCATCGGTCAGTCGCGAGCTGTGAGATGTTTGCTTGGCGTGAAACACCGCAGGGCCGTTTGGCCGAGATCATCGTGCTCGATCAGTTTTCTAGAAACATTTCCCGCGACAAGCCCCAAGCTTATGCCCATGATGCTTTGGCTTTGGCCTTGGCGCAAACGGCGGTTGAGCTAGAAGTCGACAAGGCGATGAGTGCAAAAATGAAGCAGTTCTTGTACATGCCCTTTATGCACAGCGAGTCTTTGGCCATTCACGCGGTGGCTTTGAAGCTTTTTGCAGCGACGGGTCTTGAAAAGAGTCTGCAGTCAGAGCTCAAGCATCAAGCCATCATTGAGCGTTTTGGTCGATATCCACATCGAAATCAGCACCTGGGGCGTCAATCTTCGCCCCAGGAGTTGGAATTCTTGGCGCTACCCCACTCTTCTTTTTAAAGCCGCACGCCAATTTAAGGGGGCTGAGCGTAGACGCCTTGACCTAAAAGCTGTGGCGCAAAATGTCCTTGTAATCCTCAGGCTTGGCCAGAACGGGATTGCTTGCATGACAGTGGTCTTTCATGGCTCCTGAGATGATGTCATCAAATTGTTGTTCCTTCACGCCATAATCTTTAAGACCTCTAGGCAGTCCCAAGCGTTCATTCATCTCTTTAATCGCTAAAGCGATCTCCTGCCCCGCATTGGCCGGATGACCCAAGCCCATGGCATAGGCCATGCGCTGCATCTTGTTTTGACTCTGTAGGGTTGGATCCGTTTGATTGAACTGCACAACGCTCGGTAAAAAAAGCGCATTCAATGTCCCATGATGGAGCTTGGGGTTGAGGCCACCAAGACTGTGACTCAAAGAGTGCACGCATCCCAAGCCCTTTTGAAAGGCCATGGCACCTTGCATGGATGCGCTCATCATCTGAAGTCGAGCCTCTTTGTTGTCTCCGTTCAAACACGCTTTTTCAATAAAGCGCCATCCCCTCTCCAGACCATCCAAGGCGATGCCATCTGCAGGCGGATTAAAAACCGACGCCATGAATGTCTCCATGCAGTGTGCAATGGCGTCCATGCCCGTTGCTGCTGTGAGCAGGGGCGGTAAACTCATGGTGAGCAAGGGATCCAAGAGCGCCAATTTGGGCATCAAATGCCATGAATGAAAGCCCAATTTGCGTCCATCTTTGACAATCAAGATCGCACCCCTTGCCACCTCGCTGCCCGTGCCTGCGGTGGTGGGGATGGCGATGATTTTGGGCACGAGTTCCGTGATCTTGGAGCTTCCCCCCTCAATGGTCGCATAGTTCTTTAGCTCGCCAGCGTGTGAGGCCATGATGGCAACACCCTTGGCACAATCGATGGAGGAGCCACCTCCCAGAGCAATGATGCCATCGGCCTTGTGTTTGATAAAGAGCTCTTTGGCAGCTTGCACCGCACTCTCTGTGGGGTTGCTTGGTGTTTGATCAAAGACAGCCACCTCAAGCCCTTTAATTTCAGCCATCAATTTGCTCAAAATCCCTAAAGAACGAATGCCCGTATCGGTCACAATCAAGGGACGATGGATGTCAAGCAGTGCACATTCATTTTTGAGCGCTGATAGAGCGCCAAAATCAATCAAAATGCGGGTCAAATAATGGATATGATTCATTCAAGTTCGGGTCAAACAGCTTAATCAAGAGGGGCGGTTATGATTGAACTTCATGATTTCATATTTTTGGGTCTTAGTCCCTTCAGTAAAACCCCATCCTCCTAAACCCGACCCTCCTTAACCCTGATGCATCTCAAAAAACACTTGTTTTTTCACCTGTAAAACAAATGTATTTCTTTCAAATGGAGTCCATGCCATGACACATGCTCGTGAAAATTTCCGTTTCTTCACCAAGCTCAGGGTGCGATGGGTGGAAGTGGATATGCAGAAAATTGTCTTCAACGGACACTACTTGATGTACCTCGACACGGCCATTGCAGACTACTGGCGTGCACTCGGTTTGCCCTATGAGAGAACCATGCAAGCCCTCAAAGGCGACTTGTTTGTTGTGAAGTCGAGTCTTGAGTACCATGGCTCCGCCATGTACGATGACATCTTAGACATCGGTCTGAAGTGTGACAAGGTGGGCAACTCCTCGGTGCTGATTTCAGGTGGCATTTTTAAGAATCAAACCTGTTTGGTCCGTGCTGAGATGGTCTACGTGTTTGCGAACCCTCAGACCAAGCAGTCGATGACCGTGCCCTCACAAGTGAGACAATTGCTCGAAGATTTTGAAGCAAACAGGCCTGTGATTCAAACGGTCATGGGCCCGTGGTCTGAACTCAAGCCCCAGGCATTGCCTTTGCGTATGGAGGTCTTTGTCAATGAGCAAGGTGTGCCCGCTGAGATGGAGCAAGACGAGGACGATGACCGAAGTCAACACATTGTTTTAAAGAATGCGCTTGGCTTCACCGTAGGCACCGCCAGGCTCTTGCCTGCGCTGGATGGCGTGTCTCGAATCGGTCGCATGGCCGTGGACCGTCAATTGCGAGGCCATGGTATGGGATCGACCCTGCTCAACACCTTGATCCATGAAGCCCAGCGAAGAGGCGATCAACACATTCGCCTTCATGCACAAAGACCCGCTCAGTCCTTTTATGCCAAACACGGCTTCAAAACAGTGGGCGAGACGTTCATCGAAGCGGGAATTGAACACGTTGAAATGATGCTGCATTTGAAAGACTGAAGCCCTTTTCAGTGACGCAATTAAAAAGCGCCTTAAAAGGCGCTTTATGGCGTCCAATGGAGCTTACTTTTTAGGCGCTTTGCCGCCACTCTTGATGCATTCGTCCATTGACTTGAACTCAGTGAAGTTCTTGGTCTTGTCATAACTGGGTGAGGTTTTGTCGTGACAAATACCTGAGTCTGATTTCTTCACAATGCTCACCTCAGCCACAGGTGCTTTGGCATTGGCCGGTGGTTTGCCGCCACTTTTGACGCATTCGTCCATGGAGTTGAATGGTGTGAAATTTTTCGTGTTGCCAAAGCTTGGGCTGCTTTTGTCGTGACAAATACCAGCGTCAGACTTCTTGACCACAGGGTCTGCAGCAGCTGCAGGCGCTGGTGCGGGCGCGTCTTTCTTTGCATCTGCAGCAAAAACTTGCACGCCAAAGCTCAAGGCCAAGGCGCTTGCGACAGAGATCATCAACTGGCGAAGGGTGACAGGGGTCATCTTAGAGTTCCTTATAAAGAAGTAAGTACAAAGAGAAGAATAAACGCAAACGAAGCCCCGGCGTATTAGGGTTTAACGTAGCGAAAGGTGCCTGTGGCATGCGCGCACAGCACATTTTGTGCATCAAACACGCGGGTTTCCATGAAGGCCATGCTCTTGGTTCGATGTAAAAGTTGGCCAAGGGCTTTAAGTGGCCCTTTGGCTGGGTTAAAAAAGGTGGTCTTCATCTCAATGGTGACCACTCTTGAGCCAGTCTCAACACTTCTCGCCGCATTGGCCATGCTCACATCCATGAGCGTCATCAACGCACCACCGTGGGTGACTTTGAATGAGTTCATGTGTGCGTCCTGCGCCTCATACCCAAGAACAGATTGCCCGCCCTCGGCGCTTACAAATTGAAAGCCTAAAAAGTCAGCAAAGGGGATGTACAAGCCAAAGTCTTTGACAAAGGCCGCGTAGCGTTGTTCATCAATGGCATGGGGCGTGACCGAGGGTTCAGTGGGATGATCTAGTGGCGACATGTTGAGGCATTGAAAATAGAGGTGAGTTTAAACGACAAATTTATTGCATTTTTAAACATTGTAAACAGAATGAATCGCTTAAAAATGAAAATCAAAAGTCAGCTCCAAAAGCGCATGTCCACTTACAGCACTTCAAAGAGGCCCACAGCCCCCATGCCCCCGCCAACGCACATGGTCACTGCAACCCGTTTAGCCCCTCTTCGACGTCCTTCGATCAAAGCGTGTCCAGTCATGCGCTGACCGCTCATGCCGTAAGGGTGACCCAAAGCAATTGCGCCTCCATTGACATTGAGCAAAGCGGGATCGATGCCCAATTGATCCCGACAATAGATCACTTGCACAGCAAAGGCTTCGTTCAACTCCCACAAATCGATGTCTTGCACTTTCAAGCCCAACTGTTTTAAGAGCTTTGGCACCGCGAAGACGGGTCCGATGCCCATCTCATCGGGCTCGCATCCGGCAACGGCAAAACCCAGAAAACGGCCCAAGGGCTTGAGGCCAAGTTGAGCCACTCTTTGCTCATCCATGACGACACAAGCCCCTGCCCCATCCGAGAATTGGCTGGCGTTGCCGGCGGCAATCCGTCCACCCGGTGTTGCAGGCTTGATGGCACTCAAGGCTTCCTGGGTGGTGCCCAAGCGTGTGCCCTCGTCTTTGCTCAGTGTGACTTGCTGCGTCATCAAGCCCATGACCTTGTCCAGCACGCCTGCGTGCGTGGTGATGGGCACGATTTCATCGTCGAACAAGCCCTTTTCTTGAGCGTTACAGGCCCTTTGTTGGCTTAGAGCGCCATAGGCGTCCATGGCCTCTCGATCGATGTTGTAACGCTTGGCCACTTGTTCTGCCGTTTGAAGCATGTTCCAGTAAATTTCTGGCTTCTTCTTTTGCAACTGTGGGTCGATGAACATGTGCATATTGATTTCTTGCTGCACGCAGGAGATGCTCTCAACACCACCAGCGATAAACACCTGAGCTTCCCCTGAAATGATCCGTTGGGCGGCCAAGGCAATGGTTTGCAAGCCTGATGAGCAAAATCGATTGACCGTCATGCCCGAGACGCTCATGGGCAGGCCTGCAGAAATGGCGCTTTGTCGAGCGATGTTCCAGCCTGTGGCCCCTTCAGGATTGGCGCACCCCATGATCACATCTTCGACCATGTCACCCGTGATCCCCGCTCGCGCCAAGGCGTGCTTGACCACATGACCTCCAAGCACAGCACCATGGGTCATGTTGAATGCGCCACGCCAGCTTTTTGCAAGGGGTGTTCTGGCGGTGGAGACAATGAGAGCTTGTGTCATGAAAGGGTCCTAGGGGCAAAGGGGTTGAACGTTGTGAGGCTTTGACTTTGAAGAGCCTTGGGCTTGAAGACAAGGATCTAGGCCTCAGAGAATGCTCGGCCTTCTTTGGCCAGTGAAAGCAATCTCTCAGCCGGTTGCCAAAATTGCGCATCGTCTTTGGGGTTTTGAGCAAAGCGCTTCATCGCACCCACCACGTTCAGCAAGCCAAACTCTTGTGCGTAGTGCATGGGGCCGCCTCTAAAGATGGGAAAGCCGTAGCCTGTGATGTAGACCATGTCAATGTCGCTTGACTTGGACGCAATGCCTTCTTCTAAAATTTTGGCGCCCTCATTGACCAAAGAAAAGACCAAGCGTTGAACGATTTCATCATCGGTGACGTTTCTCTTTTTGAGCCCGTGCTCAGTGCGGTAGTCCTCTAGCAGTTTTTCAACCAAGGGGGAGTGAATGGCGTCTCTTTTGCCGCTCTTGTAATCGTACCAACCGGCCCCCGTTTTCTGACCAAAACGCCCAAGCACGCAGATCAAGTCCCCCATGGGGCTGTATTTCATCTCGGGCCTTTCAATGTATCGCCTCTTTCGGATGGCCCACCCGATGTCGTTGCCAGCCAGGTCGCTCATCCTAAAGGGGCCCATGGCAAAGCCAAAGCGCTCGAGCGCTTGATCAATTTGAGCGGGTGAGCAGCCCTCTTCCAGGAGAAAGCCCGCTTGTCTAGAGTACTGCTCGATCATTCGGTTGCCAATAAAACCGTCACAAACGCCCGAGACCACCGCGATCTTTTTGATCTTCTTGGCCACGCTCATGACCGAGGCCAGCACCTCTTTGGAGGTCTTTTCTGCGCGAACGACTTCGAGCAGTTTCATCACATTGGCGGGTGAAAAGAAATGCATCCCAAGGACATCGCCTGGACGTTGGGTGAATGAAGCGATGGCGTTGACGTCCAAGGTGGAGGTATTGGTTGCCAAAATGGCGCCCTGTTTGGCACACGCATCCAAGGCCTTGAAGACCTTTTCTTTGACGGCCAAGTCCTCAAACACGGCCTCAATGATCAAATCACAATGGGACAAGTCGGCATAGTGCACGGTGGTGCTCAAGGCTTTCAACATCGATTGAAGTTTCTCTGCTTTTAATTTGCCCTTTTTGACCCGGTCCTCAAAATTTTGGGTCAGTGTCAAGACGCCTTTGTCCAAGGCCTCTTGGCTGGTGTCCAAGAGTGTCACGGGCAATCCCGCCATTAAAAAATTCATGGCAATGCCGCCTCCCATGGTGCCTGAGCCCACAATGCCCACGGTCTGAATGTTCTTGATGGGTGTGTCTTTGTCGAGGTCGGCCACCTTTGCCGCGTTTCTTTGGGCGCCAAAGAGGTGCCTCAATGCCCTTGACTCAGGCGTCCACATGAGATTTAGAAAAGTCTCGCGTTCAAAGGCCAAGCCTTGAGCAAAGGGCAAAAGAGTGGCTTGACGGATGGCCTCTATGGCTTTCAAAGGGGCGGGCAAGTTCTTTGCTTGAGGCGAATTCTTGACCATGTTCTTGGCAAACTGAAAGTAAGCATCGGCTTGAGGGTGTTTGAGGCTCAAGTCGCGCACCCTGGGCAAGGGGCGATCGGTGCTGATTTCACGGGCAAAATCAAGGGCCTCAGGGATCAAGTCCTCTGCACTTGTGGCCATTTTGTCAAATAATTTTTGAGCGGGCACCATGTTCAGGCGCTCGCTCAGGATGGGCTCACCACTCACAATCATGTTCAAGGCCACTTCAACACCCAGTACTCGGGGCAAACGTTGTGTCCCACCTGCACCGGGTATGAGACCGAGCTTGACTTCGGGCAATGCAATTTGACAGCCCGGGGCAGACACCCTGTAGTGACAAGCCAAGGAGAGCTCAAGTCCGCCGCCCATGACCACCGAATGAAGGGCGGCCACGATCGGTTTGTCCGCATTTTCGAAAGCGGTGATCAAGGTGTGCAAATTGGGCTCTTGCAGCGCTTTGGGCGTGCCGAATTCTTTGATGTCTGCCCCCCCGCAAAAGGCTTTGCCCTCGCCAGTGAGCACGATGGCTTTGATGTGGGGGTCGCCCAAGGCTTGCTCAAGATGGATCAAGCACTGCTGGCGTGTTTGCCAATTCAAGCCATTGACCGGCGGGTTGACCAAGGTGATGAGTGCGACCTCGTCGTGAACGTTGTAGGTGGTGGTCATAATGAGAAAGTGAGCGTGGTGTTAAGGGGGAAATTGAAAGGCTTTTTAAACATCAAAGATCCATGCACAGCATGAAAAGGGCCATCCATTGAACCAGCACATGTGCTCGTGCTGAGGGCTTTGTCGATGTTTGAATCATGCCGCCATGACCCCGGTCCAAAGATGATCTGGATCAAAAAAACGGCATCCTGCTTTTAAAATTCATGCCTTGATCAGGTCTTCTCTTAATTTCGTTTTAAGAATCTTTCCTGTGGCCCCAATGGGAATGGCGTCCACAAAAATGACATCGTCGGGGATTTGCCATTTGGCCGTTTTGCCCTCATAAAATGCCAACAGTTCCTCCTTGCTAAGAGGCAGATCTGGCTTTTTAACCACCACCACAATGGGCCGCTCATCCCATTTGGGGTCTGGCACGGCAATGCAAGCGGCCATGGCCACATGGGGGTGGGCGACGGCAATGTTTTCGATGTCAATGCTGCTGATCCACTCGCCACCCGATTTGATCACGTCTTTGGTGCGGTCGACGACTTGCATGTAGCCGTCTTCATCGATGGTTGCGACGTCCCCAGTTGGAAACCAGCCGTCAATCAAGGCGTGGTTCTCCTCTTTGAAGTACTTCTTGATCACCCAAGCCCCCTTGGCATAGAGATCCCCAAAGGATTTGCCATCATGGGCTTGGGGCAGGCCTTGGTCGTTCAAAATTTTCAGGTCCACGCCGTAAAAAGTACGACCTTGTTTGAGCCGGAGTTTGAGCTGCTCTTGGGGCGCCAAATTCCTGTGTTTGTTTTTCAAGGAGCACAAGGTGCCCAAGGGACTGAGTTCGGTCATGCCCCAAGCATGCAAGACCTCCACGTCATAGTCGAGTTTAAAGGTTTGAATCATGGCCGGCGGACAGGCTGAGCCGCCAATGACCGTGCGCTTGAGGCTTGTAAATCTGGCATTCAAGGGCTTCATGTGAGACAAGAGCATTTGCCACACCGTGGGCACCCCAGCGGCAAAGGTCACTTGTTCTTGTTCGATCAAGTCGTACACCGATTTGCCATCCAATGCGGGTCCTGGAAAGACAAGCTTTGCACCCACCATGGCCGAGCTGTAGGGCAAGCCCCAGGCATTGACATGAAACATGGGCACCACGGGCAAGACGCTGTCGGTTGCTGACATGTTCATCACATCCGGCAAGGCCGAGCCAAAGGCATGCAAAAGGGTTGATCGGTGGCTATACAGTGCCCCTTTGGGGTGACCCGTTGTGCCCGAGGTGTAGCACAAACTCGAGGCGGTGTTTTCATCAAAAATGGGCCACTCAAAGTCACTGGAGTGTTCTGCGATCCACGCCTCATAGGAGCGCAAATTGGGAATGCCGGTGTCGCTTGGGAGTTGCTCTTGATCACACAGGGCAATCCAATGCTCAACGCTTGGTGTGCGCGAGTGAATCGCTTTCACCAGTGGCAAAAAGCTGATGTCAAAACAAAGCACTTTGTCTTCGGCGTGATTGACAATCCAAGCCAATTGATCCGGATGGAGTCGGGGGTTGATGGTGTGCAGCACACGTGCGGTTCCACTCACCCCGAAATAAAGTTCTAAATGCCTGTAGCCGTTCCAAGCGATGGTTGCAATGCGAGCGCCCGCCTCAAGCTCCAAGTGTTTCAAGGCATTGGCGATTTGTCTTGATCGCTTGGCCACTTCACGCCAATTGGAGCGGTGGATGTCACCTTCCACGCGTCGAGAAATGATCTCTGTGTCGCCATGGTTGCGCTCCGCGAACTCAATCAATCCCGAGATGAGCAACTCTTGCTGCTGCATTAAACCAAACATATAAGAACCTCAAAAAAACATCAATGTCATCGTTTTAAACCCAAGGCACAGGGCTCATTGTGAGAGCTAATTTATCTGATTGTGCGCATCTCGTAAAGCTAAAATACCAAGGTAAACCCTAGAGGGCACCAAGGATACTCAGGATTTGAGAAAATGAAAGAAAAAGCCGCATTCAAAAAAAATATTTTTATGAGCGCCTGCATGAAAGCCATGGGTTCTTGTCGACTTGTGGCCTTGTGAACCTGTGAACCTCAAAACATCCCAGATGCCCCCTTGTTTGCGTCTTGTGCCATCTGCTCCAAGCGCGATCTGAACAAAGAACAACCATGTCCAAGCCTCAGCCATCCAGTTTAAAGATCAGCGAGCTCAATTGGATCAATCGATTTGCCCAATTGGGAGACGCTTTTTCGACCCGATTGACCGCCACAGCAGTGCCAAATCCTCAATGGATGGCTTTTTCTAGCAATTTGTCGCATGAAATGGGCTTGCAAGACGACTGGATGCATGAGCCTGGTGTTTTAGACGCGCTGAGCGGCAACGCTGTTTTTAAGGGGTCTGAGCCTCTTGCTAGCGTTTACAGCGGGCATCAATTTGGCCACTGGGCGGGCCAATTGGGAGACGGTCGAGCACTTTGCTTGGGGGAGGTTTTGACCCGAGTGGGCCCCTTGGAGATTCAACTCAAAGGAGCCGGGCCCACACCTTATTCGAGGCGAGCTGATGGACGTGCCGTCCTCAGAAGCACGGTGCGAGAGTTTTTATGCAGCGAAGCCATGGCCGGTCTCGGCATTCCCACCACTCGTGCACTTTGTATGGTCAGCTCTCCCCTGCCCGTTTACCGTGAAGAGCTTGAGAGTGCAGCGGTGCTGACCCGCGTTGCACCGAGTTTTGTTCGTTTTGGACACTTTGAGCATTTTGCGTCTGTTCAAAACAAGGCGGCCTTGAAGACTCTGGCTCAGTTTGTCCTTGATTTGAGCCAAGAAAACTTAATGAAGCACACGAATTTGAGCGCATTGGATGGCTTGAGTTTTGAAGAAAAGTGCTTGGCCTTTTTAGAGTTGACAGCCATCAATTACGCAAAACTCATGTCCCAGTGGCAAGGCGTGGGCTTTTGTCACGGGGTGATGAACACCGACAACATGAGTATTTTGGGTCTCACCATCGATTACGGTCCCTTCCAATTCATGGACGCCTTTGATCCTCAGCACATTTGCAACCACTCCGATCATGAGGGGCGCTATCGGTATGCTCAGCAGCCTCAAATTGCTTATTGGAATCTCTTTTGTTTGGGACAGGCTTTTGCGAGTTTGATTGAAGACACGGACAAAATTGTGAAAGCTTTGAGCCTCTTTAAGACACATTTGCCCCTTGAAATTGAGCGCGTTTATCAATCCAAACTCGGTTTGCTTGAGCTCTCCAGTGCACAGCAAGACAAGCCAGACAGCTCTTTGGCTGAGGGCATCTTGCAAGTCTTGGCCCAAGAGCGGGTGGATTACAGTATTTTTTGGCGCAAGCTTTCTGTGGCCGTGGGCCATTACCCCCTTCTTGCAAGAGCGGCGTTTGACGGTGTCAACGAACTCTTTCTAGATGCAAGGGGCTTTCAGTTGTGGTTGGACGGCTATTTGGATCGACTAAAATCAGAAAACGTTGAGGCCAGCGCGCAGCGCATGCTCAAAAGCAATCCAAAGTTTGTTTTACGAAACCATTTGTGTGAAATCGCCATTCAAGCGGCCAAAGCAGGTGACAATTCAGAGATCGAGCGTTTGATGAAAGTTTTGAGCAGTCCTTTTGATGAGCACCCTGGTTTTGAATCCTTCGCCGATCACCCGCCCCATTGGGCTCAATCTCTATCCATATCTTGTTCATCATGAAAATTAAAAAAACCGATCTCGAGTGGAAAGACATCTTGGCCTCCAAGGGGGCAGAGTCTGTGGCTTTTGAGGTCACCCGCCATGCCGCGACCGAGAGGCCCTTTACGGGCAAGTACGAAAGCGAGTGGTCCAAAGGGCAGTACCACTGCATTTGCTGTGGCGCTAAACTTTTTGACGCCTCGAGCAAATTTGATGCAGGTTGTGGTTGGCCCTCTTTTTATGAGCCAGAAAACAAAGAGGCCATAGAGGAACGCGTCGATGTGAGCCACGGCATGAGACGTGTTGAGACCGTTTGCGCTCAATGCGATGCCCATTTGGGTCACGTTTTTGAAGATGGGCCAAAGCCGACGGGACTGCGTTACTGCATGAATTCTGCATCTCTTTTGTTCAAGAAAAAGGAGGACTGAAGCGATGAAAGCCTTTTTAGATTTTTTCCCTGTGGTGCTCTTCTTTATCGTCTTTAAACTCAGTGACGTTTTTACGGCCACAGCCGTTGCCATTTTGGCAACTGTTGCACAAATTGCTTGGCTCAAGTACAAAATAGGCAAAGTTGAGACGATGCAATGGGTCAGTCTTGGCGTGATTGTCATCTTTGGTGGTGCCACCTTGATCTCCCATGATGAGACCTTCATCAAATTCAAACCAAGCGTGCTCTACATCGTCATGTCTTTGGCTTTGTTGATTGGAGAGTACGGTTTTGGCAAGAACTTTCTCAAACAACTCATGTCCGCTCAAGTTCAGGTCGAGGACCGCGTCTGGCGTGTGTTGGTCAATGCATGGGGGCTGTTCTTCATCGGCATGAGTGCCTTGAACCTATGGGTCGCCTATCACTTTGACACGGACACGTGGGTGAATTTCAAAATGTTTGGCGGCATGGGGCTGATGTTTGTTTTTGTCTTGGGTCAAGCGGTTTATTTGGCCAAGCACATGAAAATGCAAGACACCCAAGAGATTGCTGCTGGCGACACGGCTGCTGCACCTGAGTCGCTTGATTCAAGCAAGAGGCTTTGATGACCCCTCTTCATGACACTTTGTTGACAACGCCCAAGCCTATTGGGATCATGTTTCATTGGAAAGCGTGGTCTTTGTCATGAGCTTTGACATCACGTCCCAAGAGATTGCTTTGCGCTTGGAGTCGATTTTGGGTGCCCATCGTGTGCAAGTGATCGATGAAAGTGCGCAGCATGCAGGCCATGTGGGTGCCAACGCCTCTTTAAGCGGCACGCATTTCAGGGTAAAAATAGCATCCAAGGCTTTTTCTACCTCAAATCGGGTTCAACGTCACCGAATTGTGTATGATGCAGTGCAAGATTTTATGGAAAAAGGTCTGCATGCCTTGGCCATTGAAATTGTAGAGGACTGACAAAAACGCTTAAAAAAGCGTCCATTTGACTTTTCCCCTTAACTGATTACGATCTATTAGAACTTATCTTTTCAAGAGAACGACATGAAAAACCATCTCCCCTTCGCTTTGATGATCACCTTGGGTGCCCTGACCTCTTCATTCGCCCAAAACGTGGCCATTGTGAACGGTAAAGCAGTGCCCAAATCCAGAGTGGAGGCCTTGGCTCAACAAGTGGCTCGCTCAGGTCGCCCTGTGACACCAGAAGTTGAGAGTCAGATCAAGGATGAAGTGATTGCTCGTGAAGTCTTCATGCAAGAAGCGCAAAAGAAAGGGCTTGACGCCACCGATGACTATCGCAGTCAACTCGAACTGGCACGCCAAACCATTTTGATTCGTGAGCTCTTTGCTGAGTTCCAAAAGAACAACCCTGTGACCGAGGCCGACATCAGGGCCGAATTCGACAAATTTGTCTCTGCCAACTCTGGCAAAGAGTACCGAGCACGTCACATTTTGGTTGAAAAAGAAGACCAAGCCAAAGCGATCATTGCGGGCATCAAAAAGGGTCAGAAATTTGAAGAGATCGCCAAAAAGCAATCAAAGGATCCTGGCTCAGGTGCCAATGGTGGCGACTTGGACTGGGCCTCGCCTGGTAACTTTGTCAAAGAGTTTTCGGAAGCCATGATGGGCTTGAAAAAAGGTCAAATGACCGATGTGGCTGTCAAGACGCAGTTTGGCTACCACATCATTCGTCTGGACGACTTGCGAGAAGCGCAACTGCCCAAGTTTGATGACGTCAAACCCCAAATCGCTCAGCAGTTGACGCAAACCAAGATGAACAACTACCAACAAGATTTGAGAAGCAAAGCAAAAGTTGAATAAGCTTTGACTTAAAAAAACAAACCTCGCACTTTGCCAAGAGTTGCGAGGTTTTTTTTCGTGCTCATTGCATCGCAAGGGCATCAGTTCACAAACCGTCTTGCATTTCTCCACATTTCAAACCAGGGTGTGAGTTCAAGAGAAGACTTTTGTGGGGCTTGTCTCACGGGACTCCAACTCAATTGCAAATCTCTAAACACTCGCTCCGGGTGGGGCATCATGGCGGTGAATCGTCCATCCGTTGAAGTGACCGCGGTCAGGCCTTGCTCGCTGCCGTTGGGGTTGGCTGGATAATTTTCAGTGGCCTGTCCTTGTGCATTGACGAATCGCATCACGCGGCCAACTTTGGCGCTGTTGCCTTGGGCTTTGAAGTTGGCGAACCCTTCTCCATGGGCCACAGCAATGGGGTAACGCAGCCCTTCGAGCCCCTCAAAAAGGATGCTCTTTGAGGGCAAGACTTCTACCATGGAGAGGCGGGCTTCAAATCGCTCGCTTTTGTTTTGTGTGAATTTTGGCCAATGTTGTGCACCAGGAATGAGGTGCGCAATCTCAGCAAACATTTGGCAACCATTGCACACCCCCAGGGCAAAGGTGTCTTGTCTTTCAAAGAAGGCCTCGAATTGTTCGAGCAAGGCGGCATTGAAGCTGATGCTTCTCGCCCATCCAATCCCCGCACCCAAGGTGTCTCCATAACTGAAGCCGCCACAAGCCACCAGACCGCTGAAGTGCGAGAGTGAAGTTCTTTGTGTTTGCAAGTCACTCATGTGAACATCATGGGCATCAAATCCAGCCGCATCAAAGGCGTAAGCCATCTCAACGTGTGAGTTCACGCCTTGCTCGCGCAAAATGGCCATCTTTGGGCGGGTGAGCATGAGAGAGGCCGAGACGGGTGCTTTGATCTGCGTTTGAAGAGCCTCAGGCACGTGGGCATGAAGAGGGGCTTCATGGATCTGCCCCAAAGACTCATGCTCTTGATGGGCTGCATCTGGGTGGTCTCTGAGTTGCGTGATTTTCCAACTGAGAGAGTCCCAAACCAGCAACAAGTCACTGACCGGAGCGTTGAAAATCTCTTTGGTATCTCTCCAGATGCTGATCTTGGGATTCTCTTCATGGCGAACTTTGCCAATGAAGTGGCTGTGCTTGGACAAGCCATGTGCTCGAAGGGTCTGCATGACCTCGTTTCTGTCAGGCGTCTTGACCTGGATCACGACCCCCAGTTCTTCACTGAACAAGGCTTTGAGTGTCAATTCATCGCGCCGCACGCTCACCTGAGACGCCCAGTTTTTAGAGTCGCCATGGTCTGCAAAGGAGTTTTGTATGCCGTCGCCTTCAGTGACCAAGATGTCCACATTTAAGCTCACACCAAGACCTGAGGCAAACGCCATTTCGCAAACGGTGCTGAGCACCCCACCATCGCTCACATCGTGGTAGCTCAATATTTTTGAAGTGCTTCTTAGCGCATTGATCGCATCAACCAATGCGACCAAATCTTTGGGGTCCTCAAGGTCAGGGGTGTCTTGGACATTTTGATCCATCACTTGCGACAAAATGCTCCCACCCATGCGCTTGAGTCCTCGACCTAGATCGATCAAAATCAAGGTGGTGTCCTCAGGACTTGCAATGAGTTCGGGCGTGAGGTTTCCTCTGACGTCATCGAGTGAGCAAAAGGCGCTCACGATCAAACTGACAGGAGACGTGACACTCACGCTTTGCGAAGTTCTTGGATCTTGCCATTGTGTTCTCATGGACAAAGAGTCTTTTCCCACCGGGATGGACACGCCAAGCGCTGGACAAAGTTCGAGACCGACGGCTTTGACCGTATCAAACAACGCGGCATCTTCGCCCTCTTGTCCGCACGCGGCCATCCAATTGGCAGACAATTTGACGCGTTTGAGCTCAATGGGGGCGGCCAACAAGTTGGTGATGGCCTCTGCAATGGCCATGCGGCCAGAGGCTTGTGGGTTGATGCTGGCAAGCGGCGTTCTTTCGCCCATGCTCATGACTTCGCCTGAAACGCCGACAAAGTCACTCATGGTGATGGCACAGTCTGCCACGGGTATTTGTCGAGCGCCCACCATTTGGTCTCTGTGTGTGAGACCGCAGACCGTGCGGTCGCCAATGGTGATCAAAAAGCGCTTGGAGGCGACACTGGGGTGGGCCAGCACTTGAATGACCGCATCTTGCAGGGTGAGCGTGCCCATGTCAAAGTCTTGGCCATGTCGCGCTTTGCGCGAGACATTGCGGTGCATCTTTGGAGGTTTGCCCAGCAAGACATCCATGGGCATGTTCACACAGTGTTCATTCATGGGGTCCTTCAAGACCAAATCGCGTTCGCTGGTGGCGTGACCGATGACCGCAAACGGACAACGTTCACGCTCACAGATGTCGCTAAAGATCTCTAACTTAAGCGGATCCACCGCCATGACATAGCGCTCCTGGCTCTCGTTGGACCAAATTTCCTTGGCCGACATGCCTTGTGCTTGGAGTTGTATTTTGTCGAGGTGAAAAATGGCCCCTTTGCCAGCATCATTGACCAATTCAGGAAAGGCGTTGGAGAGCCCTCCCGCGCCCACGTCGTGAATCGCCAAAATGGGTGACTCAAGGCCCAACATTGAACATTGGTTGATCACCTCTTGGGCCCTTCTTTGAATCTCGGGGTTGCCTCGCTGCACAGAATCAAAGTCCAAGGCTTGGTCGTTCATGCCACTGCTCATGGAGCTAGCCGCCCCACCGCCTAGACCAATGCGCATGCCGGGTCCTCCAATCTGAACCAATAAAGTTCCCGTTGGATAAAGCTCCTTTTGGACCAGTTTGGCGTCTATGCGGCCTAAACCCCCTGCAATCATGATGGGTTTGTGGTATCCCCTTTGAACACCGTCGATCTGTTGCTCATACTCTCTAAAGAAACCGAGCAAATTGGGTCGACCAAATTCATTGTTAAAAGCCGCGCCTCCCAGGGGGCCCTCGATCATGATTTGTAGCGGTGTGGCCAAATGAGGGGCCACGGGGAGTTGCGAGTTCCAAAGCTTGGAGGTCATGAAACCTGTGAGGGCGGCTTTGGGCTTGGAGCCTCGTCCTGTGGCGCCTTCGTCCCTGATTTCTCCTCCTGCACCCGTTGCAGCCCCGGCAAAGGGAGAGATGGCGGTCGGGTGATTGTGCGTCTCCACCTTCATCAAAACATGCAAGAGCTGCTGCTCGCCTTTGTACTGGGGAGACGCAAGGCTCGGCACCTTTGACCCAGCTGCCCCTTTGAAGCTGGCCTCAAAGTTCAGGGCCTGGTGGCCTTGCATCACAGAGGCATTGTCCGAGTAAGCAACGACGGTGTAGTCGGGGTTGAGTTTGTGCGTGTTGCGGATCATGCCAAACAAGGTCTGCGTTTGCGCCTCGTTGTCAATGGTGAACTGGGCATTGAAGATTTTGTGGCGGCAGTGCTCGCTGTTGGCTTGGGCGAACATCATGAGCTCCACTTCAGTGGGGTCGCGTCTCAAGGCTTGAAAAGCCGCCACCAAATACTCGATTTCATCGGGCGCCAAAGCCCAGCCGTATTGAGAATTTGCGCGCTCCAATGCAGCGCAGCCTTCACTCAAAATGGGAATGCTCAAAGTGGCCGGCGTCAAAAGCTCTTGGAAACAGATCTCAATGGCCTGTGCGTTGCTCAACACACTCTGTGTCATGGGGTCGTGAATCTTTTGCATGACAAGACGAGCGTGTGGCCAGTCGAGCGCCAGGGTTTGTCCCTTGGAGACGGCCGGTTTTTTAAAGCTCAATTTGTAGGTGGTGAAGCGCTCAATTCGCTGCACATCAAAACCACAATTTTTGGCAATGTCCGTGGCTTTCGAGGACCAAGGAGAAACCGTGCCAATGCGTGGACAGACCCAAAGTTCGTTTGAAAACCGGTCCTTGAAGGCCGGTGTTGTGTGCTCGAGCTCTTGGGCATTGAGCAACTGGGCCAGTGAGGCTTTGAGTTCAGCACTGGCGCTTTGATCGGTGAGCACCCAGTCGATTGAGCTCACCACTAGATCGGTGATGTTGGGGTCAATCGCTTGCAGCTCTTGAAGGCGTTGAAGTCGTCTGTGGTTTGACAAGGCTTGATCATCGCTCAAGCTCTCAAAGGCAGTTAAATGGTGAGTCAAAGGGAGACCTTAAAGAAAAATGGGGGTCAAAGGGTTGGGTCTTGTTGCAAATCATTCCAATCAATGGCAACCCACTTGAGGTGTTGCGTTTCGCGGGAAAAGACTTCAAAACGGCATGGGTGCCCCTTGCTTGGGGTCATTTTATCGCATTGACCGCTCGCCCTTCTTTGAAAAAAAGACTTCGAGACCCCGAAATGTCTAATGCCGCGACACAAAAAGGGCTTTTAAGCCTGAGATAATAGAGCTATGGCTATTACATACAAAGATCAAAACGGCATTGAGGGCATGAGAGTTGCAGGTCGACTCGCCTCAGAAGTCTTGGACTATTTGGCGCCCCACGTGGTGCCAGGTGTCACGACCAACCAACTCGACCAATTGGCGCACGACTACATCACGCAAGTCCAAGGGGCCATCCCAGCGCCATTGAACTACGCGCCTGGGGGCTATTCGCCTTATCCCAAGTCCATTTGCACGTCCATCAATCACCAGGTTTGTCACGGCATCCCCAATGACAAAGCCTTGAAAAAGGGGGACATTGTCAACATTGACATCACCGTCATCAAGGACGGTTGGCACGGGGACACGAGTCGCATGTTTTTGCTCGGGGAGACCTCCATCGCGGCCAAACGGCTTTGCCAACTGACCTATGAGGCCATGTGGCACGGGATTGTGAATGTCAAACCGGGTGTTCATCTGGGTGACATTGGCTTTGCGATTCAAAAGTTTGCTGAAAGCAATGGGTTTTCTGTGGTGAGGGAGTTTTGTGGACACGGCATTGGTTTGAATTTCCATGAAGAGCCCCAAGTGCTCCATTACGGCAGGCCGGGCACCTTGGAGGTCTTGCAAGAGGGCATGACTTTCACCATCGAGCCCATGATCAATGCAGGTAAGCGTGACATCAAAGAGCTTGGGGACGGCTGGACCATTGTGACCCGCGATCACTCTTTGTCAGCACAATGGGAGCACACCATTTTGGTGACGCCCACAGGCTTTGAAGTGCTCACCTTGTCTGCGGCTTACCCTCCCTTGCCCTCCTTTGTCACAAGCACCAAGTGCTAGTCTGCCGAGCGCTCCAATCCAATGACCGCCATGAACTCACCCGCCGCTTACAAAGTCAACAAAGCCCGTCTCCTGGATGAGTTGCGACAACAAGCTCAGTTGAGATCGGCCCTTGTGGTCAAAAAAGCATTGCAAGATCTGGCCAAGTTGACCGATGAGACCTTGCGCGCTTTGTGGGCCGAGTGCGATCTGGGTGAAACACTGGCTTTGGTGGCCGTTGGGGGCTATGGCCGGGGCGAGCTTTTTCCTTACTCTGATGTGGATGTTTTGGTGTTGTTGCCGAGCGAACTTGAGGGCACCCAAGACGATGGGGTGCACCAAGCAATGCTCAGCAAAGTCGAAAAATTCATTGGACTGTGCTGGGACAGTGGGCTTGAGATTGGTTCGAGCGTCAGGTCTTTGGAAGAGTGTTTGAGCGAGGCGAGAAGCGACATCACGATTCAGACCTCTTTGCTCGAAGCGCGCCACATTTTTGGAAGTGAAGCGCTGTTCAAGCGCTTTCAGCGCCACTTTTTCAAAGACATCGACCCCAAGGCCTTCTTCATTGCCAAGACCTTGGAGATGAACCAACGGCACATCAAGTTTCAAAACACACCCTACGCCTTGGAGCCCAATTGCAAAGAGTCGCCTGGTGGACTTCGGGATCTGCAAATACTGTTGTGGCTCACCAAGGCTTGTGGGTTTGGTAAAAGCTGGGATGAAATGGCCAAGAATGGTTTGGCGACCGCTTTGGAAGCGAAAAAAATCAAGAAAAACGAAATGCTCTTGAATTTGATTCGCACGCGCTTGCATTTGGTGGCCAAGAGACGTGAAGATCGTTTGATCTTTGACTTTCAAGCGCAAGTGGCGAGTGATTTGGGCTTGGCCAGCGTTGCCGATGAAGCGAAAAATGCTCGCGCAGCCAGTGAAGCTTTGATGAAGGAGTATTACTGGTGTGCCAAAGCGGTGACGCAACTCAATCAAATTTTGCTGTTGAACATTGAAGAAAAGCTCAATCCCAACGATTTGTCGCATGTGCCAAAACCCATCAATGAGCGGTTTTCGGAAAAAGCCGGCATGTTGGAGGTCAATACGGATGACCTCTACCAAAACGAGCCCCATGCCATTTTGGAGACCTTTCATCTGTACCAAACGACCGTGGGTATCAAGGGCCTATCGGCCAAAACCTTAAGGGCCTTGTACAACGCTCGCGATGTGATGGGGCCCGCTTTTAGAAAAGACCCGGTCAATCGGGAACGGTTTTTAAAAATTTTGAAAGAGCCCGCAGGCATCACCCACGCCTTTCGTTTGATGAATCAAACGTCCGTTTTGGGCCGCTATTTATGGGTCTTTAGGCGCATCGTGGGACAAATGCAGCACGATTTGTTTCATGTCTATACCGTTGATCAGCACATATTGATGGTGCTCAGGAATGTGAGGCGATTCTTCATTGTTGAGCACGCCCACGAGTACCCCTTTTGCTCCCAACTCGCCTCGGGCTGGGACAAGCCGTGGATTTTGTACGCGGGCGCGCTCTTTCATGACATTGCCAAGGGTCGCGGGGGAGACCACTCCAAGCTGGGCAAGGTGGAGGTGAGAAAGTTTTGTCGAGATCACCAAATCGCCAAAGAAGACATGAAGCTCATCGAGTTCTTGGTGAGCGAGCACTTGAGCATGAGCCACATCGCTCAAAAACTTGACTTGAGCGATCCAGATGTGATCTTTGATTTTGCCAAGCGCGTTAAAAATGAACGCAATTTGACGGCGCTGTATCTCTTGACCGTGGCCGACATCAGAGGCACGAGCCCCAAGGTTTGGAATGCATGGAAGGGCAAACTCTTGGAGGATTTGTACCGCGCAACGCTGAGGGCCTTGGGCGGGAGAGCGCCAGACGCCAGCGCCGAAGTAGAGACCCGCAAAAGAGAAGCCCTGGCCCTCTTGGCCTTGTATGCCCTGCCCTTTGATGCCCATGAGAACCTTTGGAACAACTTGGATGTGAGTTATTTCATGCGCCACGATGCGCCCGATATTGCTTGGCACACCAGGCAGTTGAGTAGAAACCTTTTTATTCAAGAAGAGTTGGCCAAAGGGGCTCAGACACACAATGAGGACGTTCCCAGCAAATCTCTGCCCTCCTCCACCGTCGTTCGTGCACGGCTCTCGACCGCTGGCGAAGGCCTGCAGGTGATGGTCTACACGCCCGATCAAGTTGATTTGTTTGCACGCATTTGTGGCTACTTTGACCAAGCGGGTTTCAGCATTTTGGATGCCAAAGTGCACACGGCCAAAAACGGCTTTGCGTTGGACACCTTTCAAGTCGTGTGCGATATGCTTGAAGAGCGCTACCGTGAACTCATTTACATGGTCGAGCATGATTTGACGCAGACCTTGATCAATGTCACGGACTTGCCTCGGGTGAGCAAAGGACGCGTGTCCAGGCGTGTGAAAAACTTTCCCATCCAGCCTCGTGTGACCTTGATGCCTGATGAGAAAGCGCAGCGCTGGTTGCTCAACATATCAGCGAGCGATCGCATGGGGCTGCTTTACAGCGTGGCGCTGATTCTTGCCAAGCACAAAATCAACTTGCTTTTGGCCAAAGTCAGCACCTTGGGCGAGCGGGTGGAGGACACCTTTTTGATCGATGGCGCTGCTTTGCAGCAAAACAAGACCCAAATCGAGATGGAAACCGAATTGTTGGACGCCTTGAGTTCTTGAGCCCCCCTTTGCAAGCAACCCATGATGGACAGTCCTTGGGGGATGCCATTGACATGAACAAGCCTTTTTAAAATTTATTTTTTTTGAGTTCCAAACATGAATTTACTTCAAGCGACTTTTAAGACGATGCTGGCCTTGGCCAGCTTGATCACCTCCACGACCCTTCTTGCTCAAAGCACGATCAAAATTGGTGAGATCAACAGTTACAAAGCGCAACCCGCCTTTTTAGAGCCCTATAAAAAGGGCATGGAATTGGCTTTGGAGGAGATCAATGCACCTGCGGCGGGTTACGCCAGTAAGTTTGAATTGATCACAAGAGACGACAACGCCAACCCAGGAGACGCAGTGCGAGCCGCCGAGGAGCTCCTCTCTAGAGAAAAGGTGGATATTTTGGCGGGCACCTTTTTGTCCAACATTGGTTTGGCCGTTGCAGATTTTGCAAAACAACGCCGTGTCTTCTTCTTGGCCAGCGAGCCCTTGACCGACAAGATGGTCTGGCAAGGGGGCAATCGGTACACGTTCAGACTTCGTGCATCGACCTACATGCAAGTGGCCATGTTGATTCCCGAGGCGGTCAAGCTCAAGAAAAAACGCTGGGCTGTTGTTTATCCCAATTATGAATATGGACAATCGGCTGCAAGCACCTTCAAGCAGCTCTTAAAAAGCGCGCAACCCGATGTGGAGTTCGTGGGTGAACAAGCCCCGACTTTTGGGAAAATCGATGCTGGACCTGTGACCCAAGCCTTGGCGGACACAAAACCAGAGGCCATTTTTAATGTTCTCTTTGGGGCGGATCTCACCAAGTTTGTCCGAGAAGGCAATACACGGGGTTTGTTTGAAGGGCGCGACGTCGTGAGTTTGCTCACAGGCGAGCCAGAGTATTTGGACGCCTTGAAGGACGAAACGCCCAATGGTTGGATCGTGACGGGGTATCCTTGGAGCAGCATCGAAACAGCCGAGCACAAAGCGTTTTCAAGTGCTTATCAAAAGCGTTTTGGCGACTACCCAAGACTCGGTTCGGTTGTGGGTTACATGACCATCAAGGCCATTGCCGAGGGCGTCAAAAAAGCCAAAAGCGCTCAAACCGAGGCCTTGATCACGTCCTTCAAAGGGCTTCAATTTGACTCGCCTTTTGGGAAAGTGACCTTTCGATCTGAGGACCACCAATCCACCATGGGTGCTTTTGTGGGCAAAATCAAAAATGACCACGGTAAAGGGGTGATGGTCGATTACCGGTACATGGACGGTGCGCGCTTTCAGCCAAGCATGGATGAGATCAAAAAACTCCGTGCGCCTGATTGAATGCAAAAGATTCTTTTTATCGCTGCCTGATGTTGTACTGAGTTGGCAATGGATGCGTCTTCTTTTGCGGTACAGCTGTTGAATGGTTTGGCACAAGCCAGCACCTTGTTTTTGGTGGCGGCGGGCTTGTCGCTGATCTTTGGCGTGACGAAAATTGTCAACTTTGCCCATGGCTCCTTTTATATGCTGGGTGTCTACATTGCTTATGCCTTGACCGAGGGGCTTGGACGCAGATGGGGCCTGAATTGGAGTTACTGGCCCCTGGTCCTTTTAACGGGCCTGATCGTGGGTTTGTTGGGGGCGGGCGTAGAAGTTCTTTTCTTGCGTCGCATCTACAAGTCGCCTGAAATTTACCAGCTCTTGTGCACCTTTGGCTTGGTGTTGATCACAAAAGACGCCTCTCTTTGGCTTTGGGGGGCTGAGGACTTGCTGGGGCCTCGGGCACCTGGTCTAGTGGGTGCGGTAGAAATCTTGGGTCGCCGTGTACCCAGTTATGATCTTTTTTTGATCTTGATGGGCCCCCTTGTCTTGTGTTTATTGTGGTGGATGCTCAAAAGAACCCGCTTGGGTGTGTTGATCAGAGCCGCCAGCCAAGACCGGGAAATGGTGGGTGCATTGGGTGTTGATCAAAGGGCCTTGTTCACGGCTGTTTTTGCACTGGGGTGTGCTTTGGCCGGCCTTGCCGGTGCCTTGCAGCTGCCAAGGGAGCCAGCCAATTTGAATCTGGACATGCTCACCATCGTGGAAGCATTCGTGGTGGTGGTGGTGGGGGGCTTGGGTTCTATGCCCGGCGCATTTGCAGCCGCGGTGTTGATTGCGCAAATCAAAGCCATTTGCATTGCCATTGGAAGCGTTGAGATTGCAGGCCTCTCTTTTGCGTTTTCAAAGCTCACCTTGGTGGCTGAATTTTTGGTCATGGCCTTGGTCTTGGTCTTCAAGCCCTGGGGCTTGATGGGGAGCGAGGACTTAAAAAGTCGGGAGCAAACACCGATCAACGGCTCGTTGGCTTTGCAGGCCTCGCCGCCCCTTTGGGTCTGGTCGATCGGAGTTGTTTTCTTGTTTTTCATCCCCACGCTCACGCAAGACTCGGCCTACAACACGGTGTTGGGCATCGATGTATTGACGGCAACGCTGTTTGCGATGAGTTTGTATTTCTTGATGGGCCCGGGTGGGATGCTGTCCTTTGGACAGGCTGCTTTTTTTGGCCTGGGTGCGTACGCATGCGGTTTGTTGGTGATTGAGCTTCACCTTTCCATGCCATGGGCCCTGGTCTTGGCGCCCTTGATCACAGCGCTCTTTGCGGCCATGATGGGGTGGTTTTGTGTCAGGCTCACTGGGGTGTATTTGGCCATGCTCACCTTGGCTTTTGCTCAGATCTTGTGGTCCATTTGTTTTCAGTGGGAGAGTTTTACGGGCGGCAGCAACGGATTGACGGGCATTTGGCCAAGTGCCCTGTTTTCTGAAAAGGCCCATTACTATTACCTCACGCTGTGTTTGGTCACGGGCTCTTTGTGGATCCTTGGGCGAATCATTCAAGCACCTTTTGGGTTTGCACTGAGAAGTGCTCGTGACTCAAGCCTTCGAGCGCAAGCCATTGGCATGGATGTCAAAACCTTGCAATGGACGGCCTTTGCCGTGTCTGGTTATTTTGCGGGCCTTGCCGGTGCTCTTTTTGCGTTTTCAAAGGGCAGCATTTCGCCAGACAGTTTGGGCATTTCTAAATCTGTGGATGCTTTGGTGATGGTCCTCTTGGGGGGCTTGCATGCCTTTTTGGGCCCCATACTTGGCGCGCTGAGTTTTACTTGGTTGCAAGACATCATTGTGCGAGAAACTCAATATTGGCGAGCTTGTTTTGGTGCGGTGATTTTGCTGCTCGTTTTGGTGTTTCCAAATGGTTTGATGGGGGTCTTCTCTAGAGCAAGGCTTGTCGGTCCTCGTCAAAAGCCAATTGGAGCTCAAAAATGAGTTTGCTTGTTGTCAAGGGGATTGAAAAAAGCTACGGTGCCAACCGTGCGGTCAAGGGCTTGTCATTTTGTCTTGAGAGGGGTGAAATGCTGGCCTTGATTGGACCCAATGGGGCTGGGAAATCCACCACCTTCAATATGCTCAATGGTCAAATTCTTCCCGATCGGGGTGACATTCAATTCAATGCGAAGTCCTTAATTGGATGCTCTCCTAGGCAAACTTGGCAGGCGGGCATCAGTCGAACCTTCCAGGTGGCTCAAACCTTTGGGTCTTTGACTTTGGCGCAAAATGTACAAATGGCCTTGCTCTCAGCAGATGCAAAGTTGTTTTCGTTTTGGCGAATAGCAAAGCATTACAAACGTGAGGAGGCCATCGATCTTTTGCGAAGCGTGGACTTGCACAGCCAGGCGGACAAAACATGTGCAAATTTGGCCTATGGCGATGTCAAGAGATTGGAGCTGGCCATTGCATTGGCCAGTGCCCCCACACTGTTGCTCATGGATGAACCCACAGCAGGCATGGCTCAGAAAGAGAGAAACAATCTCATGGCCTTGACCCAACAATTGGTCCAAGAAAAACGTCACAGCGAAAAGGGCCTTGCTGTTTTGTTCACCGAGCACAACATGGATGTGGTCTTTGAATACGCCAACCGTGTGTTGGTCATGGCCCAAGGCGAGCTGATTGCCCAAGGTCCACCCAAAGAGATCAGAGACAGCCACTTGGTCCAATCGGTTTATCTGGGGCGTGGCCCTGTTGATCGTGAGAGCGCATTGTGAAGACGAACATTGAGCACACGGCACACCCTGGTGAGGAGGTCTTGCTTGAATGCAAGAACTTGTGCGCATGGTACGGTTCGGCGCAAATTTTGTTTGATGTACATTTGAACATCAAGCGTGGCGAAGTGGTCGCGCTCATGGGACGAAATGGGGCGGGTAAATCCACCACTTTAAAGACGCTCATGGGTTTGGTCGCCAAAAAATCAGGCACGGTGAAATTTCTAGGCCGAGATCACCATGCGCTTGAGCCTTTCGAGGCTGCACAACGGGGCTTGGCCTATGTCCCTGAGGATCGACGCATTTTTACCCATCTCACGGTCCTTGAGAATTTGAGCGTTGCGAGACAAGACAGGCGACATTTTCCCGGTGGTCAAGAGGCCCCGTTTTGGGACATCGAGAGTTTGGGTGCCTTGTTCCCAAATTTGGCGCAAATGCCTGGGCGTCTGGGTTCTCAAATGAGTGGGGGCGAGCAGCAAATGCTTGCGGTGGCCAGGAGTTTGATGGGCAACCCATTGGCGATCTTGCTGGATGAACCCTCTGAAGGGGTTGCGCCTTTGATGGTGGAGCAAATGGGGGAGATGATCTTGAGCTTGAAGCGCCGAGGGGTCAGTGTTTTGTTGAGTGAGCAAAATTTTCAATTTGCAAATTGGGTGTCCGATCGCGTGTATGTCCTCGAAAGGGGTGCGATTGTTCACAGCTCTTCAATGAAAGAACTTGCTCAAAACGAAGAACTCATGCATTCCTTTGCAAGCATTTAGGACGGATGCTCGTGCACCTCTTTCGGGCTTACCGTTCACCCAAGTTCCTTCCATGCCCTTGCGTCCTAAGGTAAGTCCTAGGGGCAAGTGGACCCTCGTGACGATATATTCATTCCTTTAACAAAAGGGCTTTGGCTTTGGCCCTTTGGACGGTGATGGATGTTGGGCGAATGCAGTCTTTTGCCTGACCTGGAATGAACAACATTTAGCTTTGAAAGATGAAAAAAATGACGCAATCTCTGATGGCTCAAACCAAAAGACCTGGTGTGCTTGCTGTTCACTCTTTGGATGAGTATGTGCTTGAGGTGCCCAGTTTAGAGGATGCCAAAAAGTTTTACACAGATTTTGGCTTGAAGGTCGTGGATGAAGGCGAGCAAGTTGCGCTTTACGCACACAACAACCCACACCGCTATGCCACCTTGATCAAGGGCCCAAAGAAGCGTCTTCTTTGTTTGAAATTTGGGATTTACGCAGAAGATTTGAAGGCCTTCAACGAGCACATTGATCGCTTGGGCGTCAAACGTGTCTCGCCACTGCAGGGGCACTCAAAAGACAGCATTTGGATCGAGTCGAGCGACGGCTTTTCTGTGGAGATCAAGGTGGCAGAGAAATCGTCCCCTTCAGCCCATGCGCCCAGGGTGTTTGAGCCGGCTTGTTCAGGTTCAGGACGAGCGCCTGCGAGCTCCAAGGTGGACAAGGTCCACCCCTTGTACATGTCGCATGTTTTGATTTTTACGAAAGACGTTGAAACATCTTTGAAGTTTTATGCTGAGGTCTTGGGTCTGCGCTTATCGGACTCCTCGGGTGAGGAGAAGTTGGGCATCGCATTCATGCACTCCCCTCATGGCAGCGATCACCATTTGCTCGCCTTCCTAGGAGACGCGAACTACGGCTTTCACCACAGCAGTTGGACAGTGGAGTCCATAGACAAGGTCGGTCTTGGCATGAAGCAGATGGACGAGGCCGGTCACACCTATGGCTGGGGTGTGGGTCGACATGTGCTGGGGTCCAATTATTTTCGCTACACAAGAGACCCATGGGGCAGTTATGTCGAATACTCGTATGACATCGATTTTGTGCCACATGACCACGACTGGCCCTCTAAGAACCATCCCCCTCAAGATTCTTTTTACCTTTGGGGCCCGGATGTGCCGGCTGAATTCGGTAAAAATTTTGAGACGCATTGAGTCTGGGTTGCCCATCTG
>CANBTT010000003.1 GCA_947372465.1 Burkholderiales bacterium
AACAACTGATATCTTTTGGTGGAGGTAAGCGGGATCGAACCGCTGACCTCTTGCATGCCATGCAAGCGCTCTCCCAGCTGAGCTATACCCCCAAAAGGTATCAAGAGGGATATTATAACCAGAAATTTAGGCCTTTGAAAGCCTTTCAAGCACCTCTTTTTGATTAAACAGTGAAATTACCGCGTCCAATGAGGGCGTTTGTGCAGTGCCTGCTAAAAGGACACGCACTGGCATGGCCAATTGAGGCATTTTTAAGCCCGTTTGGGTCAAAACATCTTTGATGATTTGCGCAATGGTTGGAACATCCCATGCACTCGCCCCCTCAAGTCGCTCTTTGAGCAGCGCTATGGCTGGCCTAGAGACATCGTTCACGTGTTTGGCGAGCTCCTCTGGATTGGGTTGAACAGGCACATAAAAAACACTCACCCATTTGGCCAAAGCCTGCAAGGTGTCACAGCGGTCTTTTAAAAGTTGACACAATGCAGGCAAGCGAGCATCAGGCACAACATCCACTGAGCTCAAGAATGGCTTGACATGCTGAGCCAACACCTCCCCAGACAGCGCTTTGAGGTGCTGTGAATTGACCCACTTGAGTTTGGCCTCATCAAATTGAGCGGCACTTTTCCCCAAATGATCTAAATCAAACCAACTTAAAAATTGCTCGACCGAGAAAATTTCATCATCTCCGTGGCTCCAACCTAAACGGGCCAAATAATTGATCATGGCTTCAGGCAGGTAGCCTTCGGCCTCATAGGCAGTCACCGCTTTTGCACCATTGCGCTTGCTCAATTTCTCTCCTTGCTCGTTGAGCACAGTCGGTAAATGGGCATACGTTGGATGCGAATGACCCAAGGCTTTAAATATATTGATCTGTCTGGGCGTGTTGTTCACATGATCGTCCCCACGAATAACATGCGTGATGGCCATATCAATATCGTCCACCACAACGCAAAAGTTATAAGTGGGCGTGCCATCAGGACGCGCAATCACCAAATCATCCAACTCTTCATTAGAGATTTCTATCAATCCCTTGACCTTGTCATCCCATGAGACGAAACCATCCTGTGGGTTTTTAAACCGAAGGACCGGTTGAACACCCGCGGGAATGGGTGGCAGCGTCTTCCCAATCTCTGGTCGCCAAGTGCCATCGTATTTGGGCTTTAGCTTGTTTGCAATTTGCGCCTCTCTGAGCGCATCCAATTCCTGAATACTCATGTAGCATGGATAAACCGCACCGGCACTCTTTAATTGCTCAAGCACCTCTTGGTATCTCTTGATGCGCTGCATTTGATAAAAAGGTCCTTCATCTGGCACCATCCCAAGCCATTTCATGCCTTGCAAAATCACATCCACCGCCGCTTGCGTTGAACGATCTTGGTCGGTGTCTTCAATTCTTAAGATGAAAACACCTTGATGCGCTTTGGCAAACGCCCATGGATACAAGGCCGAGCGAATATTGCCCAAATGGATGAAGCCCGTGGGGGACGGTGCAAACCGAGTTCTTACGACAGACATATTGAAAACTTATAAAGAATCTAAACCCAAAGCCAAATCATGTTTGAGATCATCCATGTGCTCCAAACCGACGGCCACACGGATCAAGTGTTGACGGATACCCGCCTTCAGTCTCTGCTCCTCCGAGAGTCGCCCATGAGAGGTGCTGGCTGGTTGCGTGATGATCGTTTTGACATCCCCCAAATTGGCTGTGACGGACATGACTTGCGTGCGATCGATCACATGAAAAGCATTTTTTCGGCCTTGTTCAGGCGTTTGACCAAAAACATCAAAGGCGAGCACAGCACCGCCCAAAGCACGTTGCTGCTTCATGGCCAATTCATGCTGAGGGTGGCTCTTAAGTCCTGGGTAATAGACCCGTTCAACCTTTGGATGAGCCTCCAGCCACTGAGCCAAAGTCAAGGCTTGCTCAGACTGCGCCTTCATGCGAATACCTAGCGTCTCCATGCCTTTGAGAACCACCCAAGCATTGAAAGCGGAGAGGGTCATACCAGCGCTTCGCATGACAGGAATGAACTTTTCTTTGATGATTTTTTCAGTGCCACAAATTGCACCTGCAACAACTCGGCCTTGACCGTCCAAGTATTTGGTTCCAGAGTGGATCACCAAGTCGGCACCATAATCAATGGGCCGCTGCAGCACTGGCGTACAAAAACAATTGTCAACGGCCAATAAAGCGCCGCCCGCATGCGCGATCTCTGCCAGTACTTTGATGTCACACACCTCGGTCAATGGATTGGTGGGCGTCTCAGCAAACAGCAGCTTGGTTTTGGGCGTCATCGCATCGCGCCACTCCTGAGGATCTGTTTGGGATACAAACGTGGTTTCAACCCCAAATTTACCGAATTCTGAGGACAACAGTTTGATGGTCGAACCAAAAACAGAGCGAGAACAGATCACATGGTCTCCACTCTTTAAAAGCCCCATGCACAGCAGCAATACGGCAGCCATTCCGCTTGACGTTGCAATGCATGCCTGCGCCCCCTCAAGTGCGGCCAAACGCATCTCCATGCTGGCCACCGTTGGGTTGGTGAATCGGGAGTATATAAAGCCATCCTCTTCACCCGAAAAACGTCTTGCAGCCGTCTCACAGTCAGGCTGTGTGAAGCTTGAGGTCAAATACAAAGACTCAGAATTCTCACCATACTGAGACTTCTCAACAGCACTTCTGACAGCCAATGTTTCTAAATGCAGCCCTTGGGGCAAAGACTTGTTGTGGGGACCTTGTTGACTCATTGAGAGCGCTCCTTATTCATCCTTAAAATTAGGCAATGAAAGCCTAGAGTTGTCTGCTGCGTTCTCGTCTCCATTGACACGCGACTGACCTAAACGGGCTATGTCCTCTGGTGCAATATCTCCAGTTACATACAACCCATCAAAGCACGAAGCGTCAAAACCATCAATCGGGCTTGAATCCGATTGCTGAGCGGCCAGGATGGCTTTTTTCATGCCTTCAACGTCTTGATAAATCAAGGCGTCACAGCCAATGATTTCACGAACCTCTTCAACGCTTCGATCAAAGGCGACCAACTCAGCACTGGTGGGCATATCGATGCCATACACATTGGGATACCGAACGGGAGGCGCAGCACTGGCTAGATAGACCTTCTTCGCACCTGCGTCCCTAGCCATCATCACAATCTCTTTGCTCGTCGTGCCCCTCACAATGGAGTCATCGACGAGCAAAACATTTCTTCCTGCAAACTCACTTTTGATCACATTGAGTTTTTGCCTCACTGAGCGTTTGCGAACCCCCTGACCAGGCATGATGAAGGTGCGACCAACATAGCGATTTTTTACAAAGCCCTCTCGGTAGGGCTTGCCCAACAAATGTGCCAACTGCGTGGCACTTGGGCGGCTTGACTCTGGAATGGGAATCACCACATCAATGTCTTGGGGTGGAACAGTTGAAATCACGCGTTTGGCCAAACTTTCACCCAGATTCAGACGCGCTTGGTACACGGAAATGCCATCCATGGTCGAGTCAGGTCTGGCCAAATACACGTATTCAAATATACAAGGATGAAGACTCGCTTTTTGCGCACATTGTGCATGGTGAACAGAACCATCCAAGGCCACATAAAGGGCCTCCCCTGGCGCCAAATCCCTTTGAAACGCATAACCCGTTCCCTCAAGCGCGACCGATTCACTCGCAACCATGATGGCCCCATTGGGGCCCAAGCCATAGCAAAGTGGACGAATGCCATAGGGATCGCGAAAAGCCAACAGGCCATGACCTGCGATCATTGCAATAACAGCATAGGATCCTTTGACTCGGTGATGCACCCGCTTAACAGCGTCAAAGACGTCTTGGTGCATCAAGGGCAAACCTCTTGTGGTTTTCTCCAACTCGTGGGCGAGCACATTGAGCAGCACCTCAGAGTCGCTTTCGGTGTTGATGTGCCGATGGTCGGTAGAGGACATCTCTTGCTTTAAGGCCTGCGCATTGGTCAAATTTCCGTTGTGAACCAACACCAGTCCAAAAGGAGCGTTCACATAAAAAGGTTGTGCCTCCTCTTCACTGAAGGCGTTGCCTGCAGTTGGATACCGCACTTGCCCCAAGCCCAAGGGCCCAGGCAAGGCCCTCATATTGCGTGTTCTAAAGACATCGCGCACCATGCCTTTGGCCTTGTGCATGAAGAATTTTTGATCTTGTTGAGTGACGATGCCAGCGGCATCTTGTCCTCTGTGCTGTAAAAGCAATAAGGCGTCATAGATCAACTGATTCACGGGTGCGTTGCTCACAACGCCGACAATGCCACACATATTAAGTCAAGTACTTTCCAAATTCTTGGGGTAAAAAGGGTTTGATTGCATTCAATGCAACCACCAAATATTCTGCAACCACAGACTGTTTCCACAGTTCAAACTCCTGCAAGGGAGTTGACCTCACAATGGTGGCCAAGCACAAGCACAGCACCAACGTTTTTGTCAATGCAAAAACAGCACCCATCGAACTGTTCAAAAAACCAAGTCCAATGGAGCTGATGAACGTGCTGAGCAGCTTTGACAAGATGGAGACCACCACCAAGCAAATCATCAGCACAGCCACAAAACCCATCAAATACCTGAGCTCCGGGCTCGCGCCAGTCACAGGTAAAAGCTCCCCCAACTCTGTGGCAAATGTTTGGGCAGCAACAAAACCAATCACCCAAGCGGCCAAATCCAGGACCTCTTTGATCAGACCTCGCCACAAACCATGCAAAACTGAAAACGAAAAAAACGCACAAAAAATCCAATCAAGCGTACTCATTGCTTATAGCGTGAGCAAATTGGGTTGAAGATTCAAACTTCGCACTTTCTGAAGTTGCCGATTCGCCTCATCCTTGGATGTGAAGGGACCAATTCGAATCCGAATTTTTTTCCCGTCCTTGTCCACAATTTGAGTATACGTATGTAAACCCGCCTTCTCTAGTTTTTCTCTGATGTCTTTGACCTTTTGTTCATCCGAATAGGCGCCCACTTGAATGACAAAGCGGTCTTCCTTTTGTGAAGAAGAGGCTTCGCTTGACGCAGATTTGCTGACAGTGCTCTGAGACTTTGAGGGAGAGACGATCTCCTCCTTCGCGTCCAAGGCAGTGTGAGCACTCACTTGAGTGTTTTTAACGTCTGTCGCTCGTGCAATGGGCGCCGTCGAAGGGGCCGCCTTTAGAGTGGGTGACGATGCAGATGCAGGTGAAGGTGCTGGCACTTTAGCCTGCGCAGCGCTTGGGGCAGGTGCGGGCAAGGCAGAAACAACCGGCTCTGCAAGGGCTTTTACAGAATTTTCTGTGCCAGATGCAGCTGAAGACTCAAGTGTTTGGGGCTTTTCAGAGGCGACAAATTTTTTATCTGACTTCAAAGGGCTTGGGGCAACATTCACAGACGTTTTCGTTTTGTCTGGAATATCGATGGGTACATCCAGGCCAACAGGCCTAGGCTGCGTGTCAAAAACCAAAGGAAAACCAATCACGGCAATCAGCACGAGGACGCCTGAGCCTATCAAACGATGTTTGACGCGCTTTCTCAGGGCATCCAGACTTTCGTGGGGCGTGTCGTGGGCGTGGTGAGCTTGCTCATCGTGTCCGGGAAAGCGAAATTTAAAAAAAGCCATGCCCTTAGTTATCCAAGTGAGGCGCGTCTAGCTTAGGTATCCCATGAGACAAAATTGCGCCAACGGTGTAAAAAGATCCGAAGACCACGATTCTATCAGTGGGCTCCGCCTTTGCGAGCGCCTCGTTCAAAGCTTTTACTGGATCTGCAAAAACATGGGTGGGCTTTTGTAGATTTTTGGGCAACGCTGAACTGATTTGTGCCAATTCTTCAGCGCTGATCGCCCGAGGCGTGGGTAAATCACAAAAGTACCACTCATCCACGACCACCGATACACGCTTGATCATGGCCAAAATGTCTTTGTCCTTCATTGCACCAAAAACGGCATGGGTTTTGGGGAAAAATCCCATGGCATCTAAATTCTCCGTGAGCGCTGCCACCGCATGTGGATTGTGCGCCACATCCAACACCAGTTGAGGACGACCAGGAATGATTTGAAAACGCCCGGGCAACTCCACCATCGCCAACCCATTTCTGATGGCTTGAGCGGTCACAGGCAAGCGTTGGCGCAGGGCTGTCAAGGCCGCCAAAACACCAGAGGCATTGATCAACTGATTCGCTCCTCGAAGGGCTGGGTAGGCCAAACCACTGTAGCCCTTGCCTCGCCCCCTCCAGGCCCATTGTTGCGCGTCCCCCGAGTAGTTGAAATCGCGCCCCACCAACCACAAATCAGCCCCGATTTGCTCTGCATGGTCAATCACACTTTGAGGTGGCACCGGATCGCTCACCACTGCGATGTGAGCGCCTCTCATGATCCCTGCCTTCTCAAAACCGATCTTCTCGCGCGTGTCCCCCAAGTAATCCATGTGGTCCATATCGATGGAGGTCAAAATGGCACAATCCGCGTCAATGACATTGACGGCATCGAGTCGCCCCCCAAGTCCCACTTCAAGAACCACCACATCCAAGTCGGACTTGGACAACAGATGCAAAATGGCCAAGGTTGTGAATTCAAAATAGGTCAACGAGGTCTCTTCGCAGCAAGACTCAACGTACTCAAAAGCCTCAATCAATCGCTTGTCTGAAACACTCTCTTCTTGAAGTCGACATCTCTCTTGAAAATGAACCAAATGAGGCGATGTGAACAAGCCCACTTTGTAGCCAGATTGACCCAAAATGGCCTCAAGCAGCGCACACGTCGAGCCTTTTCCGTTGGTGCCGGCAACCATGATGACAGGTACATCAAAGGCCAGAGCCATTTTCTTGGCCACTGCCCTGACACGGGCCAAGCCCATATCGATCTCAACAGGGTGAAAGCCTTCTATTTTTTCCAACCATTTTTGCAATGACATTGATCAATTCTCAAAATCGGCCCTCAGGGGCACAAAACACTATAAAAACCCTAAAACAACCCCAACATCAAAAGCACAGACTTGAGACCGACCCATTCAAAGTCAAATTTTGAGATAATTGTGAGGGTTGGCTTCTGTGCTTGACAACACAAGGAGTATAAAGAGTTCCAAGATGCCCATGCACCCTTTGGCCCCTTGGTCATTGCGTATTTTTTAAAAGCACCCCATGAGCAAACAAATGAACATTCAAGTTTTTGGAATTCCAAATTGTCAATCGGTCAAAAAAGCACGCGATTGGCTCAGCGATCAGGGCATGGAATACGACTTTCATGACTTCAAAAAAGCCGGGATCGACGAGGTGCACTTGAAAAAATGGATCGCCCAGGTCGGCCTTGACGTGATTTTGAACAAAAAGGGCATGACTTGGCGCCAATTGCCGAAAGAAGCTCAAGACGCAATTGTTGATGAAAAAACCGCCATCCAGGCCATGATCTTGCACACATCATTGATCAAACGCCCGGTGATCTCGTTTGGCAAGCGCGATCTGTGTGTTGGCGTCAACCCAGATGCCTGGTCAAGCGTTATAAGAAGATGATTGACCAATCCAAATCAGGCAGACATCTTTACAAGGTTTATTGACCATTGACAATGGCTTTGCAGCTGGGCAACTTGAAAATCACAAGTTCAACCTAAAATAACTGTCACCACCGCTTTCCCCCTGGAGACTCTCATGAAAAAAAATATCCTTCACTTGGCCGCACTGACCACCCTTGGGCTGGCAACATTTGGCGTTTTTGCCCAGGAAATGGGTCGCGTCCTTTCCTCCACCCCCATCGTCCAGCAAGTGGGCGTGCCACGGCAAGTTTGTAGCAATGAGCAAGTGGCCGTCAATGGTCAAAAATCTGGGGCTGGCGCCGCCATGGGAGCCATTGCCGGAGGCGCCATTGGCAACTCTGTGGGCAAAGGTGATGGGCGTGCCGTTGCGACCATGTTGGGTCTCTTTGGCGGGGCCATTTTGGGCGACAAAGTCGAAGGCAATCCTCAATCAGAGCTCAGGAACGTCCAAAACTGCACCCGCCAAGTCATCTATGAAAGCCGGGTCACGGCGTACAACGTGGTCTATGAGTACGGTGGAAAGCAATTCACCGCACAAATGCCCAACGATCCAGGCCAATATGTAAGACTTCAAATTACCCCAATTGCGTCCCCTCCCACCTACTCACCCCTAGCGCCTCCTGCTGGATCAGCGCCCAACTACTCACCTCCCGCGATGGTGCCCTCACCAGTCATGAACTGATCGACTCCCATCGCTCATCGTGACCTAGCCGCATCAAAATTTTGATGTGGCTTTTTTCTTCCCCCCGCAATCATCATGTCGCTCAAAAAACATTGGGCTCGCATGCACGGTCTTTAAATTTAACTTGAACGTGTTTTGACACAAGGTCCAAATTCATCTCAACTGTGATTGCATCCAGTCTTTTGTTGAGTGCTTCAAGCACAGGCCAAACAATCGGAAAGTCCAGATTGCCAATGTTAGTTAAAATAGCTCTTTTATTCATTAACCCCACTTTGCACGCCCTCTAAATCGCCATGTCCAAATCAAAAACATCCGTCACCCAAGCTCTTCCAAAACGAGTCGTATTGGCTTATTCAGGGGGACTCGACACCTCTATCATTTTGAAATGGCTCCAAGATGAGTACGGTTGTGAGGTGGTGACTTTTACCGCCGACATTGGTCAAGGTGAAGAAATCGAACCCGCGCGAGCCAAAGCGATCAAAATGGGCATCAAAAAAGAAAACATCTTCATTGAAGACTTGCGCGAAGAGTTTGTTCGTGACTTTGTCTTCCCGATGTTCAGAGCCAATGCACTTTACGAGGGCGAATACTTGCTCGGCACATCGATTGCACGTCCTTTGATCGCCAAGAGGCTGGTTGAAATCGCCAAAAAAACAAAAGCCGATGCCATCAGTCATGGTGCAACAGGCAAGGGCAACGATCAAGTGCGTTTTGAGTTGGGCGCCTATGCACTCATGCCCAATGTGAAAGTGATTGCGCCTTGGAGAGAGTGGGACTTGCTTTCAAGGGAAAAACTGCTGGCTTATGCCGACCAACACGGCATCCCAGTGGACTTCAAAAAGAGAAAAGGCGGCGCCCCCTACTCCATGGATGCCAACTTGCTGCACATCAGCTACGAAGGTGGCATCTTGGAAGATCCCAACTTTGCACCAGAGGACAGCATGTGGCGCTTAACGGTGAGCCCTGAAAAAGCACCAGGCAAACCACAGATCATTGAGCTCACCTATGCAAAAGGTGATGTGGTGGCCATCGATGGCAAAAAGATGTCCCCGGCACAAGTGTTGACCCACCTGAACCAAATCGGTGGCAAGCATGGCATTGGCCGATTGGACAAAGTAGAAAACCGCTATGTGGGCATGAAAAGCCGCGGCTGCTACGAGACGCCTGGCGGCACCATTCTTTTAAGTGGTCACAGAGCGATTGAATCCATCACCCTTGACCGCGAAGTCTTGGCACTCAAAGACGATTTGATGCCCCGTTACGCGCGATTGGTCTACAACGGCTACTGGTTCAGCCCAGAGCGTGAATTGTTACAAGGTTTGATCGATGCTTCCCAAGCCACGGCGAACGGTAAAGTGCGACTCAAACTCTACAAAGGGACCATCATGTGCGTGGGCCGAGAAAGCGCCACGGACAGCTTGTTTGATGCAAAAATCTCTACTTTTGACGATGACGGTGGCGCCTACAACCAAGCCGATGCTGGAGGCTTCATCAAGCTCAATGCATTGAGAATGCGCATTGCTGGCAACTTAAAGGCCAGTCGTGCAAAAGCCAAAACTCCAACAAAAGCGGCCAGAAAGAAATAATTCTTTTTAACCGCAAGCCTTTCCTGAATTGGAGAGGTTTGTGTATTTTCATTTTTCACTCAACACCATTCTTCATCATGACCACTTCCACCATCAACGCAGTGACCTTAACAACCAAAGCCAATGTTTACTTTGATGGACGTTGCGTTTCTCACTCATTCAAGACTGCAACGGGCGAAGAAAAAAGTGTGGGCGTGGTGTTGAGTGCAACACTCACCTTCAACACGGGCAAAGCAGAAATCATGGAGTGCGTTGCTGGCGCTTGTGAATACAAACTCAAGGGCCAAGAACAATGGCACGAAGTTCAAGCAGGAGAGCAGTTCTCGATTGGCGAAAACTCCTCCTTTGATATCAAAGTCGCCGAGAGCTTTCACTACATTTGCCACTACGCCTAAAACAGCGGCGTCATGCCTTTTTCTCTCATCAAAGCCGCCGCTTGCGCGCTAGACATCAGCGCCAGGAAATCTTTTGCAACTTTGGACTGAGGGGTTTTAGCGCTGATCGCTCCTGAGTAAACGGTGTAATTTTGCAATTCCTCAGGCAATGGTCCGACCAAGGTTGCGCCTTTGACAGGCACGATTTCGCTGATTTGATGGATGGCCAAATCGGCATCTCCGCTGACCAATGCATTGGCCACGTAGCCCCCATTGACCAGAAATGCTTTTGCTGAGACCATCTCACTCCAGCCTTTTCTTTTAAACAGTTGATCCAAATAAATGCCACTTGACCCGCCCGAGGCAGGGTCGATGTAGGCCACTTTTTTTGCCTTTTTTAATGCATCAACAAAATCATCCACCGTTTGAATCACTGGCAAGGCTTGGCCTTGCTTCACCGCGACCCCAATACCCACTTTGGCAATCGAGACAATTGACTTGGCATCCACCACAGACAACTCAGCAAAATTTTTCAAGGCTTGTGGCGTCAAAATCAACACATCAAAGGCCTCCCCAGAATTGACTCTTTTGATCAACTCGCCAGCGGTTTCGTTGTCCATGCTGACTTTGTGCCCGGTTTGTGCCTCAAAAATCGGGATGAGCGCCAAAACCATTTGTTTGTAGGCCCCCGTGGTGAGGACTTTGATGCTTTCGGCGTTGACGCCAAGGGATGCCATCAAAAGACAGATGGCACACAAGCGCGATAAAAGTTGAGTCACAAACATTTCTCCCCTCATACACAAAAAATAATTCAATCCTCTTAGGCCTGAATGACCATTTCTTTTTGGATGGCAGCCGTGTTGGGTGTGCCCATTTGCTGCATCACGCCATACAACTCCGTCTTCAAAATATCCATCACCCGCTCAACACCCGCTTGACCAAAAGCGCCAAGTCCCCACAAGTAAGGCCGCCCCACGCAAACAGCCGTTGCCCCCATGCTCAAAGCTTTGAAGATATCAGAGCCACGACGAATGCCGGAATCAAACACAATGGGAACTCGACCTTTCACCACGTTGGCGATTTCTGGTAAACAATCAATAGCCCCTCGACCTGTGTCCTCTGAGCGCCCCCCATGGTTTGAGACATGAATACCATCCACACCATACTTCAAGCACAACTCTGCATCTTCATGGGTCAAGATGCCTTTGAGGACAATCTTCATCTTGGTGGTGTCACGCATGTGTCGAATGAAATCCCACGTCATGTTGGAGGACTGCATGCTTTTGACGCCAGTCATATCAATGCCTGAATAATTGGGCCTGGCTTCCGCGGTGCCAAAGCCATGCGTATGGCAAGACACACAAGCACGAGGATCTTGCTTGCGAAGTTTAAAAAACGTTTCCTGGTTGCGCCCGCCGTTGCGGTCGACTGTGATTTCCAACACAGGTACGCCCGCTTTTTCCATGCGCCGCACAATTTGTTTGGACACATCGACACTGGAAGTGGCATACAACTGATACCACACCTCGCCTTGGCGAGCAGCAATGACATCCTCAATGGTGGAGGATGCAGCACTTGAGAGAATGTTCAAATACCCACCTGCTTTTGCAGCACGTGCAACTGCAATCTCGCCCTCAGGGTCATAGGCCTTGTTGCCACCAGTCGGAGCGATGATGATCGGTGTTTTCCAACGGGTACCAAACAGATTCACAGACATATCAATGCTGCTGACATCACGCATGCGCCTGGGTCTTAATTGGTACTTCAAAAAAGACTGACGGTTGGCCCTCAATGTGACTTCATCATCAATACCAGAAGCCATATAACCGAAATGCGCGGGGGGTACCTTTTTAAAAGCCACGGGCTCAAAATCAAAGACATTGACAGCCTCAGATGGGTTTTTAATGAGATCGTCTAAGTTCGTATTCGATGTCCAGACCATGGGGTCTGGCCTTCGACCTCGCTCTTGCGCCAAAGCCTCTTGAATCGGCATCGCAGACAGCAATGGACTCGCACTGAACCATTTCAAAAGTTGTCGTCGCTGAGCTTCCTTGTCCTTGGCGTCGTTCATGCTTATCTCCTGGTTTTAAGATGCATTTTAAAAAATGACCTGAATCTGCGGTGCCGCTTTGATCTTCATATTACTTCAGTTCATTCGCTTACAAAATAGAATTTGATTGAGATTCACTAATGAATAACCCTTATCATTTTTTGCGCTCAAGTGAACACCAACACATCCTCTAAATTGAAAAAACATCAAAGTCAACGTAAACTCAAACCCTGAAAGCGATTCTCTCAAATAAACACAACGCAGTGCCCAACCGGTGCTTTCACTCCGCCTTTCCAACACATCGGTTTTTTATATACCAACGAATTCTGACATGCACAACTTCACCACACCGAAAGACGCAGCCCATTGCTACACCATTGCGGATCTCAGACAGCTGGCCAAATCCAGACTGCCCAGAGCGGTCTTTGACTTCATCGATGGTGGCGCTGAAGATGAAAGCACACTTAAAAACAACCTCAATGCTTATACTCATTACAGGTGGTTGCCGCATGTTTTGAACGACGTGAGTGAGGTCTCAACCCACACAACACTCTTTGATCAATCCATGGCCTTGCCCTTTGGCATTGGTCCGACTGGAGGCGCAGGTTTTGGCCACCCAAAAGCAGACTTGGCGCTTGCAAAAGCAGCTTCTCAATTTGGTATTCCATACACCTTGTCCAGCAGTGCGACGACCACCATAGAGGACATTGCCAAAGCAGCACAGGGTCGTCTTTGGTTTCAAGCCTACGTACTCAAGGACAAAGAGTTTTTTTGGCAAATGATTGAGCGTGCAAGGGCCTGTGAGTATGAAGGGCTGATGATCACGGTTGATTTACCCGTAGGCGGCAAGCGTGTGCGAGATTTTCACAACCATTTTTCTCTGCCCTTTAAGTTGACGCCTCGCAACCTCTTGGACTTTTCGCGAAGACCCACGTGGCTCATGCGACTGCTCACACATGGGGTTCCTACACTTGCCAATTTAAAAGGACTGGAAAAGGCCGCCACCACCCAAGCCTCATCATTTACAAAGCTGGCTTCAACCGTTGGTAAGAATTACGATCCCGCTTTCAATTTCGAAAGCCTTGCAAAGGTGCGCGACACATGGAGGGGCAAACTCATTGTCAAGGGCGTCTCAAGACCCGATGATGCCAAACGCATCATGGCGCTGGGTTGCGATGCCATTGTGGTGTCCAACCACGGAGGACGCCAATTGGACGGGGCCATGGCGACACTGGACGCATTGCCCGAAGTCGTCAAAGCCATTGATCACAAAATTCCAGTCTTGATGGACAGTGGCATTCGACACGGTGGTGACATCGCAAAGGCGCTTGCGCTGGGTGCTAGCGGTGTGTTGATCGGCCGAGCAAGCCTATACGGTGCCGTGGCGCAATCGGATCAAGGCGCACAAAGAGCCATTGAGATTCTCTCTGAAGAATTGAAGCGCACCATGCAGTTGTGTGGCGTTACACAATTGAATCAATTCAATGAAACTTTTCTTAAAAAAATATAAGGAGACACCATGAAAACCACCCATTTGATCAAGCGTGCCTTTCTGATCGGCAGCGTGCTGATCGGTGCATTGAGCGCGCAAGCTCAATCGGATTACCCCAACAAGCCCATCAAATGGATTGTGGGCTACAGCACGGGCGGCCCCACCGACGTGATCGCACGAATTGTCTCCCAAGACGTGAGCGCAACGCTTGGACAGGCCATCTTGATAGAGAACCGTCTTGGTGCCAATGGCAACATTGCGACAGAAAGTGTCGCTCAATCACCGGCCGATGGCTACACCCTTCTCGTCAACACATTGGCCTTGAATGTGAATGCCATTTTGGCGCAAGGGCGTGTCAAGTACGACCCTGTCAAAGATTTCTCCCCCATCACCTTGGCCGTTGCATTGCCCCAGTACCTGATCGTGGGCTACAACAGTCGCTTTAAAACCTTGGCCGACTTGGTGCAAAAAGCCAAATCTCAACCAGAGGCACTCAGTTACGGCTCCGCGGGCAACGGGGGTTCTGCGCACTTGGCTGCAGCACTTTTAGAGTCAAGGACACAAAGCAAGATGCTTCACGTGCCATTCAAAGGCAATGCACCCGCCATGACCGAGGTCATGGCGGGGCGGGTCGACTTCATGTTTTACCCCATGATTGGCGTGGTTGAACATGAAGTACAAAAACAAATCCGAATTCTTGCTGTGACAACGCCCAAGCGCTATGTGGACACGCCCCATGTTCCAACCATGGCTGAATCAGGTTTCCCAGGATTTGAAGAATACGTAGGGCCCGTGGGCTTTGTGGCTCCAGCGGGCACACCTCAGGTGATTTTGGACAAACTCTCAACTGCCATTCGTGCGTCCCTCACCAAGCCCAGCATTGAGCAAAAATTGCGTCAACTCGGCAGCATCGTGGTGGCCTCCACACCCACCGAGTACAAACAATGGCTGAAGGACGATTACGCAAGGTGGAACCAGCTCATCAAGGCTGCAGACATCAAAGACCAACCCTAAATTCATGCAACATTTTTCAAACACACCATGACCATCCTGTCCACACCTCATTTTGACATCCAGCCCAGCACGCACACATTGGGTGCGCGCATTTTAGGCTTGGACTTGTCTAAAGATCTTGGCCGTGATTGCATTGACGCCTTGATTTTGGCGCTTGGCACCTATGGCGTGTTGAGTTATCCCAAACAAAATTTAAATGCAAGTGAACTCACCCGCTTCAGCGCTAAATTTGGAGAACTAGAAATCAATGTGGCCAACAGCTACCAAGAACCTGGCATGCCTCAGGTGATGATTTTGTCCAACATGGTAGAGAATGGAAAACCTCTCGGCATAGCAGATGCGGGACAAGATTGGCACACCGACATGTCTTACAGCAAAATGGTCGCCTTCACGAATGTGCTTTACGGCATCAAAATTCCATTTCGCAACGGGGTCTCCCTAGGCAACACCGTCTTTTGCAATATGCACCAAGCCTACGCTGAACTGCCGCAAACTTTGAAAGAAAAGATCCAAGGTCAATCTGCGACTCACGACTTTAGCAAGTTTTGGGACAAAATGCGTGCAGAAAAAGGCAGCACCCGTCCGCCCTTGACCCCAGCTCAAAAACTTGCAAAACCCCCCGTCTCACATCCTTTGACCTTGCGCCACCCCATCACTCAAAAGACAGTTTTGTACGCCAACCCGGGTTACACCATGCACATTGATGGCATGCAAGCCTCAGAGAGCGAGGAAATCCTCCAGACATTGTTTGCCCATCAGCTCCAAGAGCGCTTTCAATACAAACACCACTGGCAAGAGGGGGATGTGCTGATGTGGGACAATTTGGGCACCATCCACAACGCCGTGGCCGATTACTTGCCCCACGAGCACCGCTACATCAAGCGATGCCAAGTCATGGCCACACGTTTTTTCAATGACGATGGCTCCCCCAAAACACCCCCAATCCATTCATGACCATGAGCCTTCCCTCGCATCAACTGATCATGACCGTGCTCATGACTCCCGACACAGCCAATTTTGCAGGCAATGTGCACGGTGGCACCATCCTCAAGTTGCTTGACCAAGTCGCCTATGCCTGTGCAAGTCGGTATGCTGGCCGATATGTGGTCACCATGTCGGTGGACCAAGTCACCTTTAAGCAAGCCATTCATGTGGGCGAGCTGATCACCTTTTTGTCCTCGGTCAACTTCACGGGAAAGACTTCGATGGAAATTGGCGTGAAAGTATTGGCTGAAAACATCATCACCCGGGAAGTTCGGCATGTGAACAGTTGCTTCTTTACGATGATTGCCGTCGATGAGCAAAGAAAACCCGTGGAAATTCAAGCCTTCACGCCCAAAACCAAAGATGAAATCAGACGCCATGAGAGCGCAAAAATCCGCAGAGAGCTCCGACAAGAGTTCAGCGTGAAACATGCCGCCCTCAAGAACAATCGCCTCACCACCGCTTGAGTTCAGAAAGCCTGGCCAGTGTTTCTTGGTATTGGCTGGACAAGCGCTCAATCATGGCGCTTGTCGAAGTGATGTCCTTGACCACAGAAATCCCTTGGCCACAGCCCCAGATGTCTCTCCATGCCTTCACACTCTCGCTTGAAAAATTCATCTGAGAGGGGTCACTTTGAGGGAGGTGCTTGGGGTCGAGCCCCGCATTCACGATCGACTGGGCCAGATAGTTGCCGTGCACACCCGTGAACAAATTGCTATAAACAATATCATCCGATGTGCTTTGAACCACACAGGCCTTGTAGGCCTCACTGGCTCTGGCCTCATGGGTGGCAATGAAGACCGATCCCATGTATGCAAAATCTGCCCCCATCGCCAAAGCTGCAACCACTGCTTGACCCGTGGCCATGGCACCTGACAAGGCCAGCGGTCCGTCAAACCATTCTCTGATTTCTTGGACCAAGGCAAAGGGACTTTTAACGCCAGCATGCCCGCCTGCACCTGCAGCCACAGCGATCAAACCATCGGCGCCTTTGTCAATGGCCTTCTTTGCAAATTCATTGTTGATGACGTCGTGCAGCACCAAGCCGCCGTAGGTGTGAATGGTCTGAATGACATCACTTCGCGCACCCAAGGAGGTGACCACCAAAGGAACTTGGTGCTTGACGCAAATGCGCAAGTCCTCTTCAAGCCGATCGTTGCTTTTGTGCACAATCAGATTGACCCCAAAGGGGGCACTGAGCGCCTCAGGGTGCGCTTGATCGTGCGCGAGCAAAGCCTCTTTGATCTCAACGATCCAGTCACCAAGCATCGCCGATGGCCTGGCATTCAATGCGGGTAAAACACCCACAACACCCGCCTTGCATTGCTCAATCACCAATAACGGTGTGCTGATGATAAAAAGAGGTGCGCCAATGACTGGCAATCGCAGCTTCTTTAAAAGCGGGGGCATTTGGCGAGCGCTTCTGGGCATCAAAAGTCCTCTGCAGCCAACGCATTCACACTTTGAGCGCCACTCACAATGCTATGCAAAGCGTTGCGGGTTTGGGTCAGGAGATGGTCTGCAAAAAACCGGGCTGTTTTAATCTTTGCCTGGTAAAAAGCATCGTCCTCGTGCACCTCAATTTGAGCGCGGCTCACACACATCGACTTGGCATAAAGCCATCCCACCACCACCATGGAAGTCAACATCAAATAGGGCACACTGCCCGCATAGACGACGTTGGGCGCACTCTTGGCATGCTCCAGCATGAAGCGCACAGCTTGATCGAAATGCCCTTTGGACACGGTCAATTGCGCATGCATTGCTCGCAAATCTTCATGGGATTCAAGACCCAAGACACCCAAAGTCTCCTCGATAAGACCGGAGAGTCGACGCGCAAACTGCCCCCCATCCCTCAGTGTTTTTCTGCTCAATAAATCATTGGCCTGAATGGCCGTTGTGCCTTCATAGATGGTCAATATTTTGGCATCGCGGTAAAACTGAGCCGCCCCAGTCTCCTCAATGAACCCCATGCCGCCGTGCACTTGCACACCCATTGAGCTCACCCACTGGCTCATCTCTGTGCTGTATCCTTTGACCAAAGGCACCAAAAACTCATACAGCGCCAAGTGCGCTTGTCGCATGTGCTCATCAGGGTCATTGTGCGCGAGATCAAAGGCCGCTGCAGCATAGGATACCAAGGATCGACTGCCTTGCGTGTATGCGCGCATGGTCATGAGCATGCGCTTGACATCGGGGTGGTGCACTATGGCAACCGCTGATTTTTGTGAGCCATCAACCGGTCTAGACTGAACGCGGTCTTTGGCATAATTCACGGCCTTTTGATAGGCCCTTTCTGCCAGTGCCACACCTTGAATGCCGACACCAAAGCGAGCGGCATTCATCATGATGAACATGTATTCAAGCCCGCGATTTTCCTCGCCAACCAAAAAGGCTTTGGCTCCTCCGTGGTCGCCAAATTGCATCACGGCAGTTGGGGACGCTTTGATGCCCAACTTGCGCTCCAAACTAACACAATAGACATCATTTCTCTCCCCCAGTTGCCCATTCTCCAACGGCATGAATTTAGGTACAAGAAATAAACTGATCCCTTTGACACCTTCTGGTGCGCCAGAGACCCTGGCCAAAACCATGTGCACAATGTTGCTGGCCAGGTCGTGCTCACCAAAGGTGATGAACACTTTGGTCCCAAACACCTTGTAGGAGCCGTCTGGGGCATGCTCCGCACGGGTTCTGATCAAGGAAAGATCTGAGCCCGCCTGAGGCTCGGTCAAGTTCATCGTCCCACTCCACTCACCACTGACCAGTCGGTGCAAGTAGGTCTCCTTTTGCTCTGTCGAGCCCGCGGTGAGCAAGGCCTCAATCGCGCCATCCGTTAAGAGGGGACACAGGGCAAAACTTAAATTGGCAGAATTCAGTATCTCAGAACACAAGGCGCCGACTGATTTTGGAAGGTTTTGTCCCCCATATGCAGACGGATGCTGCAGACTCTGCCAGCCACCCTCAGTGTATTGCGCATAAGCTTGCTTGAAACCCTCAGAGGTCTGAACCGCTTGGTTTGCAAAGACCGCTGGCGCTTTGTCTGCAGAAGCGTTCAAAGGCGCCAAAACGGTTTCATTGAATCGCGCACACTCCTCAAGGACCATTTGTGCTGTTTCAAGACCATGCTCCTCAAAGCCGGGCAGCTTTGTGAGCGCATCGATATTGGAGATGTGCTTGAGGTTAAACAACATGTCCTTTAAAGGAGCCTTGAAACTCATGATAGAGCCTTACAATTTTTGGGTCAACTCGGGCACCGCTTGAAACAAATCTGCCTCCAAACCAAAATCGGCGACGCTAAAAATCGGCGCCTCAGGGTCTTTGTTGATGGCCACAATGACTTTGCTGTCTTTCATGCCCGCCAAGTGCTGAATGGCACCACTGATGCCGCAAGCGACATACAACTCAGGGGCCACAATCTTGCCCGTTTGACCCACCTGCCAATCGTTGGGGGCGTAGCCTGCATCAACTGCAGCTCGGCTCGCGCCCAACGCTGCGCCCAATTTATCGGCCAAGGGCGTCATGATCTCCGCGAATTTTTCTGAACTGCCTAGCGCACGGCCTCCAGACACAATGATCTTGGCGCCGGCGAGCTCGGGGCGATCGCTTTTGGCTATTTCTTTGCTCAAAAATTCGCTCATGCCACTGTCACTTGGCGCCTCTAAATTCTCCAACGCTGCAGTGCCCGCGCCCAAGGCCACCGCATCAAAAGCTGTGGTCCGAATGGTCAGCACTTTGATGGCATCTGACGACTCCACAGTGGCGATGGCGTTGCCCGCGTAAATGGGGCGCTCAAAAGTCTGTGCATCAATGACACGGGTGACATCTGAGACTTGAGCAACGTCCAGCAGTGCGGCCACTCGAGGGGCGACATTCTTGCCCTGTGCGGTTGAGGCAAAAAGGATGTGTGTGTAATTTTTAGCAATCTTCATCACCAGGGCTGTCACATTCTCAGCCAATGCATTGGCCAAACTTGGCGAATCACAGACCAGCACCTTGCCCACACCCGAGGCTTTGGCCGCTTCGGCTGCCACACTTTGACAAATGCTGCCCGCCACCAAAACATCAACGGCGCTAGAAAATGCGAGGGCTGCCGCGATGGTGTTGAGAGTCGCAACTTTCAAGGACACATTGTCGTGTTCTGCGATGACCAATACGCTCATTTTAAAATTCCTTCAACAATACTTTTATATATTTACAGACAACTTCAGATGACCTTGGCCACATTTTTCAATTTATCAATCAGTTGATCCACATCGCTCACGCGCACACCAGCCCCACGCACTGCAGGCTCACTGACCTTTAAGGTTTTAATGCGAGGGGTGACATCCACGCCCAAGTCTTCTGGCTTGAAGGTCTCCAAGGGTTTTTTCTTGGCTTTCACGATATTGGGCAAGGTGATGAATCTGGGTTCATTCAACCTGAGATCAGTGGTCACCACTGCTGGCAAACGAAGTGACACCACTTCAAGACCACCATCAATCTCTCTGGTGACCTTGACATGTTGACCCACCACTTCAACCTTTGAAGCAAACGTGGCTTGCGGCAGTTGGGCCAAAGCAGCAAGCATCTGACCCGTTTGATTGCAATCGTCATCAATGGCTTGCTTGCCTAAAATGATCAATGAAGGTGCTTCTTTGGCCACAATGGCATTCAACAACTTGGCCACAGCCAAGGGTTGCAACTCCTGCGTGGTCTCGACCAAAATCGCCCGATCTGCACCAATGGCCATGGCCGTTCTAAGTGTTTCTGTGCATTGCGTAACACCGCACGATATGGCGATCACCTCGGTGGCCACGCCGGCTTCCTTCAACCGAACAGCCTCCTCAATGGCAATTTCATCAAAGGGGTTCATGCTCATCTTTACATTGGCAATGTCCACACCACTTTGATCCGATTTCACGCGCACTTTGACGTTGTAATCAACCACTCTTTTTACGGGGACCAAGATCTTCATCAATTACTCCACATTAGATAATAAAGGCCTATACAAAGCCGTGCACCATTTTAGGTGAAACGAGCACCTGGCTTGGATAAAAGGGGCTTGAAACCCTCAAAAAAGGGCCTAATTGCTCTGATAAGCATTAATTTTTGGACGACTGAACTGCCCCCTCTTGCCCAGAGGCCCAAAACAATTGGCGCTGAGGCATGGGGATTTGAAGCTGGGCTTGTCTGACGGCTTGCAAAACGGCAAAATTGACCTCTGAGAGCACGTTTTGCTGCCCCGACTCGGGGTCGTTGATCCAAAAGTTCAACTTGAACTTCAAAGCCCCATCCTCAAAGGATTGCAGCAGCACCGTGGGTGCAGGCTGCTTTAAAACACGCTCACAAGACAAGGCGGCTTGAAGCAACACCTCCTTGACCGTTCGCTCATCGCTTTGAAAATCCAAAGCAATGAAGGTGCTGAGCATGACCTGCGGATCTTCTAGCGAGTAATTCTCAATGGGCTGCGAGATCAACAACTCATTGGGCACAATGGACTCTCTGCCACTGAAGGAGCGAATCAACGTAAAGCGGGTCTTGATGTCAGTGATCTCCCCTTCAAAATTATCCACTTTCACATAATCCCCAATGCGAATAGAGCGCTCCAGCAAAATCACAAACCCACTGACATAATTTGCAGCCAACTTTTGCAAACCAAATCCCAGCCCAACCCCCAGTGCCCCTCCCAGGACAGACAGCGCCGTTAGATCAACACCAAGAGAAGACATGGTCACCAAAATCCCCACCACCAGCAAAGCACTGCGAAGCAAATTGGAGAGCACTCTTCTCATTGAAAGATCTTGTACGGTTGGCGCAATCAATTGACGCTCTATGGCAGCGGACAACCACAAAGAAAAAATCAACACAAAGATCATCGAGGCAAGCCCCTCCAAAAGGGCTCTCAAATTCATCTGACTCTTGCCAATGGACAAATGAATCGATTCAAGTTCATTCAAAAAATCAGGCAATAAATTGGTGACCCATAAAACACAGATGAAACCGGCCAACCAAAAGAAAACCTTCTCTAATGCGCGCATCAAAGGGGAATTGGGTGCGACAAACAACAGCACTCGGGCAATCAGGCGAACGCTCACAGAAAAAACCAAGAGTGGCAAAGCCATCAAAATCAAATCAATTGGTTGGTGCAACAGATGAAAGGTGACCTTCAAAAAAAAGCACAACATCAATGCGCAAAAGGGAAGCAACAAGCCCTCGTGAACCGGCTCCCCTAGCCAAACAGACTGTTCGTGACTCACGCGCTTGGTCAACCATTGACTGAACAAGAATGACAGACCAATCATCAAGGCCAAAGCCGCGCATTGGACCAAAGAGGAAGCGCTGAAGAAATCGGTCATGGTTGCCCTTAGAAAAAATGCGCCAAAAAAACACCCGATCAACAGTCGGTCAATGCCCTTAAGTGTGCTTCCACACTGGTTGATAGAGATCTCAAATCATACCCGCCCTCCAGACATGAAACAATGCGCCCCTGTGCATGTTTGCGTGCAAGCTCAACAATTCTCTGGGTGATCCAAGCATAATCGGCCTCTTTAAGAAGCATCTGTCCCATGTCGTCATCTCTGTGCGCATCAAATCCAGCGCTGATGAAAACCATCTGAGGTCGGTGCGCCTCGAGTCTAGGCATCCATTGCTCTTGCACCACACGCCTCACCTCATCTCCTTTGGTGTAGGCCGTCAATGGGACATTGAGCATGTTGCTGGGCTGTGGGCTCAATAGCGTGTAGGGATAAAAGGGGTGCTGATAAAATCCCACCATCAAGACCCGCTCATCGCCGGCCAAAATATCTTCCGTGCCGTTGCCATGGTGCACATCAAAATCAACCACCGCGACGCGTTGAAGACCACGAACATCCAAAGCATGCTTCACAGCAATCGCAACATTGTTAAAAAAACAAAATCCCATGGCCTGCGTTTTACTTGCATGATGACCAGGTGGGCGCACACAACAAAAAGCATTTTCAAGTTGACCATCAATCACCGCATCGGTCGCAGCCAGCGCAGCGCCGACAGAACTCAAGGCCGCCGTCCATGTGTGTGCATTCATGGATGTATCAGGATCAATGTGGATGTACTGTGGACCCATAAAGGTCTCATCAACCCTTAACGCTTGAGCTTTGCTCTTGATCAGTGCAACCATGGCTGGGTCATGTGCGAGCGTCAAGTCTTGCTCACGCGCCAAGGGCGCCTCGCGCATGCTCAGCGCCACATCCACGCCTGAGATCAACAAGCGGTCAGCAATCGCATCCAGTCTTTGTGGACACTCGGGATGCCCCTCGCCCATTTCATGCAAGCGACAATTGGCATTTGAATAAAACCCTGTTCTGTTCATCGTCAAAAAGCCTCGAATTTAAAAGCACCTTGAGCCAAGACAATTCTAAGGCCTCCATTAGAATGGTACTCAAGGGAGTACTGATTTTGAGCATTTATCGATTGACCGCAAAACAACTTTGCTTGCTGGGGCTCACGGGGCTGAGTTGGGTGAGCAGTGCCTCAATGGCCGCCACGCCGAATCAACAGCTCAAGAATGTCCATGAAGCCGCGCCCTTGGCATCGGGTCAAAAACATGCCAAACATGCCAAACACTCGCTTTCATCTCGCGCCAAAAGCAAACAAATTGTCAGCGAAACAGGACCCGCCTTCAAGGCCACGCCTGAGCTCATGGCCTTGTCCCAACAGCTGTCTGTAGACAACAACCTGCCAAAAGATTGGGTCACGTCCCAGCTGCTTAGAGCCAAAAGCCTGAGCAAAATCAAACAACTCGTGCTCCCTGCCAGCTTAGGCATGAAGAAAAATTGGGCCGCTTATAGAGAGCGTTTCCTTGGTGAATCAAGAATTCAAGGTGGACGAGATTTTGCACTTAGGAATTGGTCTTCCCTTGAAAAAGTCCAAGCGCAATACCAAGTGCCCTGGGAAATCGTCGTGGCCATCATCGGTGTTGAGAGCTTTTACGGCAAAAACATGGGTCACTTTAAGACTCTGGATGTCCTCACCTCTTTGAGCATGGACTTTCCAAAATCTCACCCAAGAGCAAAGGAGAGAGAAGCATTTTTTCGGCAAGAATTGGGCGCCTTGCTGACAATGATGCACACGACTCAGCAGCAGCATTGGTTTTCAAGTTTTGCTGGCGCAATGGGTTTGCCCCAGTTCATGCCCTCAAATTTTCAAAAATTTGCAGTTGATTTAGACGGCGATGGGCGCATCGACCTCAACAGCAGCGAGGCAGATGCCATTGGATCGGTGGGCAACTATTTGGCCAAATTTGGGTGGCAAGGCGGTGTGCCGACCCACTTTGAATTGGATCCCAATTTTGACAAAACGCACCTGGAAGAGATGCTTTTGCCCGACATTCTGCCCAGCTTCACAAGCGATCAACTTCAAAAATGGGGCCTTCTTCTTTCAACCAACGCGCAATCACACCAAGGACGATTGGCTTTGGTGATGCTAGAAAATGGTGACGACGAACCCACCTATGTTTTAGGCACAGAGAACTTTTATACCATCACGCGATACAACTGGAGCAGTTATTACGCCTTGGCCGTGATCGAGCTGGCAAAAGAAATCAAGTCCTCCCTAGGGCGCTAAGCCTGCCACAACGCGCCTGTGCTTAGACAATGCCAGCGCTTTGAAGTGCTTGAATGTCTGCCTCAGACTTGTTCAACACGTCCCTCAAGATCTCATGCGTATGTTGACCCAATGCAGGCGGTGGAATCTCGTGCTTGATGGGCGTGTGTGAAAACTTCATGGGGCTGCCCACCAAGGTCACGCTTCCCGCCACAGCATGGGGCAACTCAAATTTCATGCCCCGAGCCAAGACCTGGGGTTCCTCAAAAACATCGGCAATTTTGTTGATGGGACCATTCGCAACGCCTGCTTGCTCAAGCAAAGCCACCCATTCTTTGGTGGTTTTTTTCAAAAAGATTGCATTGAGCAGTTCTGTGATCTCTTCGCGATTTTTGACCCGCTCGCCATTGGTGGAGAATTTTGGATCTTTTGCCAAATGTTCACACGCAGCAACCTCGCAAAATTTATTGAATAAATTATCGTTCCCACAGGCCAAGATCAAAGCACCATCCGATGTCTTGAATGTTTGGTAAGGGACAATGTTGGGGTGCGCATTGCCAAGCGAAGAAGGGGACTCACCTGTTGCAAAATAATTCATGGCTTGATTGGCCAATATGGCCACGCACGAGTCAAGCAAGGACACATCAATCCACTGACCTTGACCCGACACGGCACGGTGAGCAATGGCCGCGCAAATGGCCACACTGGCATACATACCTGTGGTCATGTCAATGATGGGCACCCCCACCCTTTGTGGACCACCACCTGGCAAGTCGTCCCTCTCGCCTGTGACACTCATCAACCCCCCCATGCCCTGCGCCATGAAGTCATAACCAGGTCGATCCTTGTAGGGGCCTGTTTGACCAAAACCTGTGACGGAACAATAAATAACACCAGGATTGATGGCCTTGATGTCCTCATAGCCTAAACCATATCGCGCCAAATCACCCACCTTGTAGTTCTCCACCACCACGTCCACCTCTTTGGCCAATTCACGCACCAAGGCCTGACCTTGCGCGCTGGAGAGATCGATGGTGATTGATTTTTTACCTCGATTGGCCGCACAGTAATAGGCCGACTCTTTGGTGACCAGGCCAGCCTCGTCGCGCAAAAAGGGGGGTGCGAAAGCCCTGGAGTCATCCCCCTTCTTGGGGCGTTCGACTTTGATCACCTCAGCGCCCAAGTCGGCCAAATTTTGAGCGGCCCAAGGTCCCGCCAAAACCCGCGATAGATCAAGAACTTTGATATGAGAAAGTGGGCCAGACATGTTGATCCTCTGATGTTGGGGGGTAGGTTGCTGAAGAGGGCATTTTAATGGGCTTCTATTGGATTTGGCATCGCAAACAAAAAAAGCCACCAAGCTGGGCATGGAATCATGCGCCCTGATGAGGACACTCTTGGCGCAAGCGCAAACCGTGCGCGCCCCAACGCCAGAACACGCGTGTCGCAAAATTTCTAGGCTTTGCTAGTCCTTTTTTACAGGCAAAAACAAGTCTTCCACATCTGAGGAGACCGTGATTTTCCCTTTGGCCAAAAGCATTCGATGGCGATCGAGCTTTCTCAAGTCGTAGAGATAATTGACCATGATGCCCCAGGACTGCTTGTAGCCCTTGGTCGATGGGTCGGCACCCCAGTTGATGCGCTCAATCCGCGCTCCATTGTGCAAATGAAATTTTGCAACCGCATCCACTGGGTGACCATCGACCAGCGTTTGACCAAGATAAACGGCAGCAGCTTGCTTGAGAAAACTCTCAAGCACCGCATTCTTTGTCAAGTCTTCAAGCCCATCAATGGCTTTGATCAACTCCGCCGAATTGAGCTCGATCAGTCCCAAAGATTTTTGCAGCGCCTTGCTTTCTTTGTCCCCAATGCGATCTATCAAGTTGTCCATGTTTTTGGTGGCCCACGCTTTCAGGCCTGGAATGGGTGACAAGGTGGCGAAAGTCTTGAGTTTAGGAAACTCGTCCTTCAAGACCTGCACCACCCGCTTGATCAAGGAGTCTCCAAATCCGACCCCTCTGAGTCCGGCTTGGGTGTTGCTGATGGAGTAAAAAATGGCCACGTTGGCTTTTTGTAAGTTCTCAGGCGCGGCATTTTCGTCCAACAAGGGCGTGATGCTGTCCGCGATTTCACTGAGCAATGCAACCTCTACAAAGATCAAAGGCTCACTTGGCAAATTCGGATGAAAGAAGCCGTAGCAACGCCGGTCGCTGTCGAGTCGGTTTTTTAAATCGGCCCAACTCCTGATGTCGTGCACGGCTTCATATTGAATCAACTTTTCAATCAATGAAGCAGGTGAATCCCAGCTCAACCGCTTGAGCTCCAAAAAGGCAACATCCAGCCAGGTTGAGAACAAATTCTCCAACTCCGCGTCCAAGGCCACCAATCGTTTATTGGTTTTTAAGTGGGGAATCAACTCTGCCCTGAGATTCAACAAAAACCGCAGCCCTCCTTCAAAGGCGGCGAAGCGTTGAAAGAGCCGAGTTCTAGGAGAGACCAAGGAGCGACGCAATTTGATTTCAGCTGACCCCTCCTCTTGCGTGCCAAAAGCCTGGGTGTATTCCTCTTTGGCCGCCATGACTTTTTTTGCATCAGGCCCAAAGTGCTCACTCATCAGCAACCAAACATCCAACTTCACGTCTGGCAAACTCAGCTCATACCATTTGGCAAACACCTTGGCTCGACGCCCACCTTCAATTTCACTGACTTTGGAGTCGATGATGTCATTGAGTTGGGTAAGAATCTTTCTAAGCGACCTGGGCGACAAGGCCTCGTCGCGATGTTTTAAGGATGCATCAATTCTCTCCCTTGTCGAGCGGTCATCTTCTGGCTTCGTTGTCACGGGCTTGGAGGGTTGATCTAATTTGGCCCGCAGCAATTTCATGCCACGCTCTAACCATTGGGGTCTGTTCATGAGTTAAGTATCAAGGAGGGTTGATGGAATTCATTGCCCAAGTGTTTAAAGACTTGGCGCAGCTGTGTTCAATTGTTCTTTCATGGCATTTTGAGACACTCAAGTGGTTTTAGCCTCTGCGATTTCAAAAATATCAACATGCGCTAGGAAACTTCTCTCCTAGGAATCGGGCCGCTAAAATTAAAAGCATCGGGACTCTCTTTGTAATCGTCTTGAAGGGTCAATAACTTGAATCAAACAAGCCTTGTGCACCCACTCAACCCTCACCCGAACCTCTTTTCAATCGGTCTTTTGTCGCCCTTGGGCAGGTTGACTTGAACCCGTTGTCTCAATTTTTGAGCCCTCTACATCCAAATTTCACACACCTCTTCTTGGTTCAGGTGACCGACTGGCCGACTGGCCGCTTGGGTGACTGAAAAGCGCCAAGACAACAAGATCCTCAATGCTGAACGAGAAGGGTGCGCCGGATGCCACACTCTCAAAAAAAGAGAGCTAAATCACTGATATTTATTATAGGTAAATCCCATGAAGCACAGTTCAGCAATCCACTGCATTGTTTGGTGTTTCCACACAAATACATCACTTGGCCTTGCTAGGGGGGAAGCGCCTGCTCTTGAGACTTTGCAAAGCGCATGGAGAGATAAAGTAGACCCGCCCCGAGCAGCACCATCGGCACACACAGCCACTGCCCCATGCTCAAACCGCCAGCCAACAAGCCCAAGAAAGCGTCGGGCTCTCGAAAATATTCGGCAACAAAACGACACAAACCATAACCCAAAAGGAACAAACCCGACACAGCACCCGTGGGCCTGGGCTTTTTGGAAAAGAACCAAAGCACAATGAACAACAACAAGCCCTCCATCAAAAATTGATAAATTTGTGATGGATGCCTGGGAATCAAGACACCACTTTGTGGGAAAACCATGGCCCACGGCAAATCCTCACTGGCTTGGCGACCCCACAGTTCGCCATTGATGAAGTTGCCCACTCTGCCACTGGCCAGTCCAGTGGGCACGCAAGGCGCAATGAAATCTGTCACCTCTAACCACCGTTTGCCTCTCAAACGGGCCCAAACCACCATGGCCACTATCACACCAATCATGCCCCCATGAAAGCTCATGCCCCCCTGCCAAATGAATAAAATTTGCTCAGGATGCGCCAAGTACAAAAGTGGTTTATAGAAAAAACAGTAGCCCAGTCGCCCACCCAAAATCACGCCCAAGACGCCAAAAAAGAGCAAGTCCTCGACCATCGAAGAGGACCATTGACCCGTTTCAACGCTCAATAGGTAGGGCTTGGTCTTCAGGCGTCGATTGGCCAAGTAAAGAAAAAGCGCAAAAGCCGCCAGATAACTGATGCCATACCAGTGAATGGATAAGGGGCCAAGGACCAGCGCGACAGGATCCCATTGTGGATGCATTAACATGGTTTATATTGTGCCCGAACAAAGCGTTAAACTACTGACTTAGGAGAAAATGTTTCTCCGACATGGCTTGTATTTTTAAAGTAACCCTACCCATTCTCGATACCAAAAACATGGACATCAAAACAATTCAAATCAATCGCCGCTCCGCTCAAATCACACAAGGCAAGTCTCGAGCCCCCAACCGATCCATGTATTACGGAATGGGCTACGAAGAGAGCGATTTTGTCAAACCCATGGTTGGCGTCGCCAATGGCCACAGCACCATCACCCCCTGTAACAGCGGTTTACAAAAATTGGCTGATGCGGCCATCCAAGGCATTGAAGAAGCAGGTGGCAACGCACAAGTCTTTGGCACACCCACCATCTCTGATGGCATGGCCATGGGCACGGAAGGGATGAAATACTCTTTGGTGTCAAGAGAAGTCATTGCTGACTGTATTGAGACCTGTGTTCAGGGTCAGTGGATGGATGGCGTCTTGGTCGTTGGCGGTTGCGATAAAAACATGCCCGGCGGCATGATGGGCATCCTGAGGGCCAATGTGCCGGCTGTTTATGTCTACGGAGGCACCATTTTGCCCGGACGCCACAAGGGCCAAGATTTAAACATTGTGAGCGTCTTTGAGGCGGTTGGACAAAATGCAGCAGGCAACATGTCTGACGCTGAGCTCAAAGAAATTGAACAAAAAGCGATCCCAGGATCGGGTTCGTGCGGGGGCATGTACACCGCCAACACCATGTCCAGCGCCTTTGAGGCCCTGGGCATGTCATTGCCTTTTTCTTCGACCATGGCCAACCCCCACGATGAAACCAAAAATTCGGCCAAAGCTGCGGCAAAAGTTTTGATTGAAGCCATCAAAAAAGACCTCAAACCCAGAGACATTGTGACTCGAAAATCCATTGAAAATGCGGTTTCTGTGATCATGGCAACCGGTGGATCAACCAATGCCGTGTTGCATTTTTTAGCGATTGCGCATGCGGCAGATGTGCCATGGTCCATTGATGATTTTGAGATGATTCGCAAAAAAGTACCCGTGATCTGTGACCTCAAACCATCAGGACAGTACTTGGCCGTTGACTTGCATCAAGCCGGCGGGATTCCACAAGTCATGAAAACACTCTTGAAAGCTGGCCTCTTGCATGGCGACTGCATGACCATCACAGGCAAAACAATCGCTGAAAATTTAGCCGACATTCCAGATCAACCCGAAAGCACACAAACGGTCATCAGATCCATTGACAAGGCGCTGTATGCGCAAGGCCACCTGGCCATTTTGAAGGGCAACTTGTCCCCAGAAGGCTGTGTCGCAAAGATCACAGGCCTGAAAAACCCTGTCATGACCGGCCCTGCGCGCGTCTTTGACGATGAGCAATCTGCCTTAAAAGCCATTCTTGATGGTCACATCAAAGCCGGCGACATCATGGTCTTGAGGTACCTGGGCCCCAAAGGCGGCCCAGGCATGCCTGAAATGCTCGCACCCACTGGGGCATTGATCGGCGCCGGGCTTGGTGAAAGCGTGGGGCTCATCACCGATGGCCGCTTCTCTGGAGGCACTTGGGGCATGGTGGTTGGACACGTGGCGCCAGAGGCGGCGGCAGGCGGCAACATTGCCTTCATCCACGAGGGGGATTCGATCACCATTGACGCCCATCAACTTCTCTTGCAGTTGAATGTGAGCGAAGAGGTGCTGGCTCAAAGAAAAGTGGGATGGACACCGCCTGCAGCGAGGTACTTGCGAGGCGTACAAGCCAAATTTGCTTTTAATGCATCCAGTGCAAGCAAAGGCGCAGTCTTGGACTTGTTTGAAAATAGAAATTTCTGAGCATTGCAAAAAACACCGAGCGCCTGATCTCCAGATGAACGATGCACTCAAACGGCCCCAACTCAAAGCTTTGGGTTGGGCTTTTTCCGCTGTTGTGTTCGGCCTCGGTGCACTGGGGATCGTGCCACTGGCTCACGCGCAAATGGCCTTGGCCAAAGCCAAGCACTGCTTGTCTTGTCATGCAATCGACAAAAAAGTGGTGGGGCCAAGCTACCTGGATGTGGCGGCCAAGTACCGCAGCGACCCTCAAGCCAAAGAGCGCTTGGCGCAAAAAATCATCAAAGGTGGCTCTGGCATGTGGGGAGTGATTCCCATGCCTGCCAACCCACAAGTCAGCCCAGAGGAGTCCCAAGCCTTAGCGGCATGGGTCCTTCAACTCAAAGGCTTGTAAGCCCAAAGGACTGAGTCGCCTCAGAAACTCCTCTCAGACAATTGCTCCAAAATCGCAGGATTTTCTAGAGTTGAGGTGTCTTGCGTAATGGCCTCCCCTTTGGCAATGGAGCGCAACAAACGCCGCATGATTTTGCCAGAGCGCGTTTTGGGTAAATTGTCTCCAAATCGGATGTCTTTGGGTTTGGCAATGGGACCAATCTCCTTGCCCACATGGTCTCTAAGGATTTTGGCCAATTTGATGGCCTCGTCGCCCATGGGTCTTGGACGCTTCAAAACCACAAAGGCACAAATCGCCTCACCCGTTGTGTCATCGGGCCGCCCCACCACAGCCGCCTCGGCAACCAACTCTGTGCAACTGACCAAAGCAGATTCAATCTCCATGGTTCCCATGCGGTGCCCTGAGACATTGAGGACATCATCAATGCGGCCTGTGATGGTGAAATAGCCTGTTTTTTCATCGCGGATGGCACCATCGCCTGCCAAATAGTATTCCCCTTTGAAGTCATCCGGGTAATAACTCTTTTTAAAGCGCTCTGGATCGCCCCAAATGGTTCTGATCATGGAGGGCCATGGTTTCTTCACCACCAAAATACCACCATGTCCATTGGGCACATCTTTACCGCTTTCATCCACAATGGCTGCATCAATGCCAGGGAACGGCAAGGTGCAAGAGCCTGGCACCATGGGTGTTGCACCGGGCATGGGCGTGATCATGTGGCCGCCAGTCTCAGTTTGCCAGAAGGTATCCACAATGGGGCAATTGGAGCCGCCCACGTGTTTGTAATACCACTCCCAAGCCGCCGGGTTGATCGGCTCGCCAACAGAGCCCAGCAGTCTAAGACTCGAGAGATTGTATTGCTTGGGATGGATGGCCTCATCGGCCTCGGCAGACTTGATCAGTGAGCGAATGGCTGTCGGGGCCGTATAAAAGACACTGACCTTGTGTTTCTCGATGGTGCTCCAAAAGCGCCCAGCATTGGGAAATGTCGGTACACCTTCAAAGACAATCTCCGTCGCGCCGAGTGCCAACGGTCCATAGGTGATGTAGGTGTGTCCCGTGACCCACCCTATGTCTGCTGTACACCAAAAGATATCATCTGCTTTCAAGTCAAAGGTCCACTCCGTGGTGAGCGCAGCATGCAAGAGATAACCAGCACTCGCGTGCTGAACCCCTTTGGGCTTGCCTGTTGAGCCAGAGGTGTACAACAAAAACAAAGGATGCTCTGAACCCACCCACTCTGGCTCAATGTGCTTGGGTTTAGCACTGGCCAAAGGCTCCAACCAATGATCGCGACCTTCCTTCATGTCGACTTGAGCACCAGAGCGCTTGACCACCAAAACGCTTTGAATTTTTTCGCATCCGCCCATCCCCAATGCCTCATCCACAATGGACTTCAATGGCAACTGTTTTCCACCTCGGATTTGATGATCCGCTGTGATGACCAATTTGGCGCCAGTGTCCTCAATGCGGTCACGCAAGGATTGGGCTGAAAAACCGCCAAACACCACAGAGTGAATGGCGCCAATGCGCGCGCACGCTTGCATGCAGGCCACCCCATCAATGGACATGGAGATGTAGATAATGACACGGTCGCCTTTCCCTACACCATGGGACTTTAAAACATGCGCATACTGACAAGTTTTTCCCAGTAAATCCCGGTAAGTGATCTTGCTGACTTCACCACCATCGGCCTCAAAAATCAAGGCGGTTTTATCCCCCAGGCCGCGCTCGATATTGCGATCCAAACAGTTGTAAGAGACGTTCAACTCACCATCGTCAAACCATTTGAAAAAAGGCTTTTCACTTTCATCAAGCACTTTGGTGAAGGGTTTTTTCCAAGTGATCAACCTCTTTGCTTGCTCAGCCCAAAAACCTTGATGATCTCTTTGTGCATGGGCACACAAAGCCTCATAGGCCTGCATGCTTGGAATCGCCGCCTTCTCAGAAAAAGCCTTGGGTGGGTAATAGATGGGATGGTCTGTATGGGATTCGCTCATATCGTCTAGTCTCCTGATTAACTTATTTTGGGTAGTTACCACATTCAAACTTCATTTTAGGGAGACTTCTTAATCAAAACTGACAAGAAAAACCCTGTATTTAAAAAATAAACAGTCCTTTGATCTTGATCAGATTTGATTGAAATATTTCCTTTTTTTGGTTTTACCCAAGCGTGGCGCCTTTTAAATCCCAGAAAACAGCCCGCGCTTGCCGCGCCCTCCCCATTGCTGCGGCATCCCTCCTGCTGAGAATTGAGCTTTTTGTCTGCCTACGGGTCCAAATAATGATCTCGCTCAGAGTAAACTTATGCACCTGACTCACCTCAAGCACTTCAACAGATGTGAGCACACCCCACAACTTAAAGAGAATCCCATGACCATCATTCGACAAGACGACTTGATTGAATCCATCGCAGCCGCACTTCAGTTCATCAGTTATTACCACCCAGCTGACTACATTTCCCACTTGGCAAGCGCCTACGAAAGGGAGCAATCCCCCGCAGCCAAGGACGCCATCGCTCAAATTTTGACCAATAGCAAAATGAGCGCCACAGGCCACCGCCCCATCTGCCAAGACACAGGCATCGTCAATGTCTTTATCAAATTGGGCATGAACGTCAAGCTAGAAGGTTTTACTTCTAGCCTAGAAGATGCCATCAACGAAGGCGTCAGACAAGGCTACAACAACGCGGACAACATGCTTCGCGCCAGTGTGGTGAGCGATCCTGAATTTGCCAGAAAGAACACGAAAGACAACACACCAGCGGTGATTTTCACCGAAGTCGTGGCTGGCGATGCGCTTGAGGTGACCGTCGCGGCCAAAGGGGGTGGCAGCGAGAACAAAAGCAAGATGATCATGCTCAACCCCAGCGACAGTGTGGTGGACTGGGTTTTAAAAACGGTCCCCACCATGGGGGCGGGTTGGTGCCCCCCTGGCATGCTCGGCATTGGCATTGGTGGCACAGCTGAAAAAGCCGTCTTGATGGCAAAAGAAAGCCTGATGGATGACTTGGACATGTACCAGTTGCTCGAAAAATCCTCCAAAGGTCAAGTGCTCACCCAAGTTGAAAACATGAGACTGGAGCTGTACGAGAAAGTCAATGCATTGGGCATTGGTGCTCAAGGTCTGGGTGGACTGACCACCGTTTTGGATGTCAAAATTAAAATGTATCCCACACACGCCGCTAGCAAACCCGTGGCGATGATTCCCAATTGCGCCGCCACACGCCATGCACACTTTGTCATGAAAGGCGAAGGCCCCGTCTTCCTCGACCCCCCATCCTTGGACATTTGGCCTCAAGTGGCATGGAAGGCAGACACCCAGAAAAGCCAACGGGTCGATCTCAATACCCTCACCAAAGAGCAAGTGGCCTCATGGACGCCAGGACAAACCTTGCTTTTAAATGGTCGCATGCTCACCGGAAGAGATGCAGCTCATCAACGCATCAAAGACATGCTGGCCAAAGGGGAACCTTTGCCTGTTGACTTCAAAAACAGAGTGATCTACTACGTGGGCCCCGTCGACCCAGTGGGTGATGAGGCCGTGGGCCCAGCGGGACCCACCACATCCACAAGGATGGACAAGTTCACAGAGATGATGCTGGCTGAGACAGGTTTGCTGTCAATGATTGGCAAGGCAGAACGTGGTCCTGTGGCCATCGAAGCGATCAAAAAACACAAGAGTGCCTATCTCATGGCCGTGGGTGGTGCCGCCTATTTGGTCAGCAAGGCCATCAAAACCGCCAAAGTGGTCGGGTTTGCCGACCTGGGGATGGAGGCGATTTACGAGTTTGACGTGATCGACATGCCTGTCACAGTGGCCGTCGACTCAGGAGGCACAAGCGCGCACATCACAGGACCGGAAATTTGGAAAAAAAGAATTGCCACGGGCGAGTTCAAGGGCATCAAACTCAAGAGTTGATCCGCGCAATTTGAAGTTTCCATGAATTGCCTGTGAAGGCGTGCTTAAATTTTGAGCACGCCTTTTTTTCACAGAACTCAATTGGATTGCCTAAAAAGGGCCTTGCAGCTGGGGCTCGCGCAATAAAGGCTTAGTGCAATCGCCTTGAATTTTTGTTTTTAATCGAACCCTTGGCACTGCTTGCAGAAGAAAGTTTCCCAGGACTAGAGTGGGGCATGCGCTCCAAAGAATCGATCAAATTTTCAAACTTATCGATGAACAACTTGTCAACCTCTCGAATCACACCCTCTAGTTTATCAGGCTCGAAATGGCGCTCCAAAACATGAATCACATCTTGAACCATCACGTCGCGTTGAACATCCATGATGGCGGCAGGAGTAGGCCCCACAAATAAGAGCGTTGATTCCTCGAAGAATTCACCTTCTTCCTCTTCATCCGGCACAAAGTCCTCTTGGTCCCCGGACTCAAATTGCTCGTTGTAGAAAGTCACTTCAAAGGCGGCACCAATCGCCGTCAATTCATTCAAGCCCATGCAAAACTCGTCCAAGTTTTGATGAAATTTCATTTCCCCGACCACCGTCCAGCAAATTCTTAGCATGCCCTCCTTGCGGTCGACGACAATGCCCGGCTCATCTTCGTAAATGCTGGCCGAGCCTTTTTTAAACGTGCTCTCACCCGTTTGGCTCCACAAGGGTTTCAAGGCCTCGTTGATCTCTTTGTCCGTCACATCTTGACGAAGTTGAACTTGCCCATGAAGGTGAATTTCAAAGACTTCGTTGATGGTGCTCATGAATAGAAAAACTCGCTAAAAAGACAAATATTGGGCTCAACCTCTGGCTGAGCCATGCGCTCAAAGATATCATACTGGATTGTTGCAGAACTCTTTGCCCTATTTGGCCAAAGCAGTCGATCTGATTTGACTCAGTGAGACCCGAGTGGTGATCACATCGGGATCAAGCATGACTTCAATCAAGGTGCCTTGCTCTCTAGCCAGTGCGTCCATGAACAAGTCCTCAAACTCCTCGGTCTTGCTCATCCGCACACCGACGTAGCCATAAGCTTGCGCCAACTTCACAAAATCAGGGTTTTTAAGCGTTGAGCCACTGACGTGCGTTGGGTACTCTCGCTCTTGATGCATTCTTATGGTGCCATACAAACCATTGTTCAGCAGCAAGACAATGGATTTAGCGCCGTGCTGCACAGCTGTGGCCAGCTCTTGACCTGTCATCAAAAAGTCGCCGTCACCCGCAATCGTGAAGGAGACACGTTGCGACAATATGTTCGCAGCAATGCCTGCCGGCACACCATAGCCCATGGCACCAGAAGTGGGGGCCAATTGGGTTTTATACCCCTTGGACAAGCCATGGTAGCGATGAAAGCGATGGAGCCAAGATGAAAAATTACCTGCCCCATTGCTCAAAACAGCGTCAGGGGGCAGTTTATCAGTCACAACGCCCATCACCAGGGCCATGTCAACCGTGCCGGGCAAGACCTGAGGCTTTAAATTGTCTAAATACTCTCCATGGATGGCGTCTGTCCACTCTCGCCACACAATGCCGCCTGGACTTGGGGCGGGTAGCGCCTCCAAGGCAAAGGCCGCTGCGTTCATGGTCGTGTTGAAACTTAAATCGGCCTGGTAGACACGGCCCAACTCCTCGGCGCTTGCATGAAAATGCACCAAAGTTTGATCCGGCTTGGGTGCCTTGATCAAGGTGTAGCCATTGGTGGTCATTTCCCCCAATCGTGGGCCTATGGCAATGATCAGATCACTGAGCTGAATTCTTTGCGCCAGCTTGGGATTGATGCCAATGCCCACGTCACCAGCATACAAAGGAGAATAATTGTCAAATGTATCTTGAAATCGAAATGCACATCCCACAGGCAAATGCCAAGCATTGGCGAAAGCCTCAAGTGCTTTTGCACTCTCAACCGTCCACCCGCCCCCGCCTGCAATGACCAAGGGTCGTTGGGCACCTTCGAGCAGGCGCTTGAAGACGAGCAAAGACTGCGGATCGCAGTGCGCCTGGGTGGGGAACACTTTTGGCAATGGGGCAACTTCGACCTCTTGACGCAGCATGTCCTCTGGCAAAACCACAACCACTGGTCCAGGCCGGCCATTCATCGCCAACGCAAACGCCCTGGCAACATACTCTGGAATCCTGTTGGCGTCGTCAATTCTCTCAACCCGTTTGGCCATTCCCTTGGTATTGGGTCCAAAAAAAGTGTTGTAATCCAACTCTTGAAAAGCTTCGCGGTCTCTAAAATCGCTGCCCACGTCGCCCACAAACAAAATCATTGGCGTGCTGTCTTGAAAGGCCGTGTGCACACCAATGGAGGCGTTGGTAGCTCCCGGACCACGAGTCACAAAACAAATGCCCGGGCGCGCACTTAACTTGCCCGCCGCCTCTGCCATGTTGGCAGCTCCACCTTCTTGCCTGTTGATCACAAATTCAATCTTGTCGTGGTAGGCGTGAAAACCGTCCAAAACGGCCAAGAAACTCTCACCTGGCACACCAAAGGCATGGGTCACACCCTGCTCGAGCAAGCACTCCACCAACAAATGACCAGCCAATTGACGTTTTGCCATATGAATCTCAAACCGGATTGATCGCTTGCCGTCCGACAGCAAACGCGAAGAAAACACTGACCATCAAGGTAAGCGCAGCACACAGAAACACACCCGAGAACCAAGTGTGATCCATAAAGTAACCAAACAAAGTCGGCGCAACAGCAAACCCTGCGTCCAAACCTGAGTAAACAACGCCATAGACTCGACCAATCGCACCCTTAGGAGTCACTTTTCTGATCATCATATCTCTAGAAGGTCCACCGATACCTAGGGCAAAACCCGTCGCAGCCAATGCCACCATGGCCCAAAGACCACTGAGCCAGGCTGAAGCGCACAAAGCGAGCAAGAGTGCCCCAGAGGTCATGCAAGTAGCCACAACGCGATCGCTATGCGTGGGCCATTTGGCCGCCACAAACCCACCACTGAGCATGCCCATGGCCGCGCAGAGCATGTAACTCGTCAAGGTCATTGTGGCCGATTGAAGACTCACGCTGTACAAAGATTGAAGAATGATCACTGAGTAATTTTGCACAACTGCCAGGGTCATCGTAGAGAAGAAAAAGAAAGAAAAACACCACCAGACAATGGGAAGCTTCAAAATTGAGGTCTGCTCTTCGAGCTCGGACACCTTTATCTTGGAATGCGACTTGGTCAAAAGGTGCTCTCTAAAAACCGCCAAGACAGCAATGATCCCCAAGAAGACCAGGCCCGCACAAACAAATGCAGTTTGCCAGCTGCTCATCTGTGTGATGCCCACCATGAAAACGGGTGCCACAGCCCAGCCCAAATTACCCGTCAAGCCATGCGCCGAATAGGCGTGCCCAATGCGCGGGGCAGACACGCGCTGGTTCAAAATGGAGTAGTCAACGGGGTGAAAGGCGCAGTTACCCAATCCCAACAAAATGGCCACCAAAATCAAATCTGAATAACCTTGCGCGTTGGAGCACCAAAAACACCCCAAAGCCAAAAAGAGCAAGGAGATGAACATCACGGGCCTAGCCCCAATCTTGTCCACGACAAATCCTGAGCAGGCTTGTCCCACGCCTGAGATCAAAAAAAACACACTCATCACAAAACCCAGCTCAGAATAGCTCAAGCCGAATGCTTTGATAAAAGCGGGGAACATGAGGGGCAATATGAGGTGCGAGAAATGGGAACTCGAATGGGCCAAGCCCACCAAGCCAATGACCTTGGCGTCCTCTTTCAGGGAGACCTCAGTTGCAGGAGGGGGAAATGAGGCAGTGTTCATGGCGTGGTCGTTGTAGGTTGTCAAGTGCAGGAGACTCAACGTGTGGTCTTTGCCCAGCATTCGCAAGCAAACTCCAAACCCTCAAGCCCAATGAAGGGTATTTTCCCACAAGCTGAGCGCGCTTGCATAGGTCTCTTTGATTCCCCCAAAGACACCCCTCTTGAGCTTGCACCACCCACAACGGCCTTGGACGGTCCGTTGTGGGTGCGACAAATGTCTATGCGACCGAGGTTTCTTTGGTAAAGAAAAATTCGCCAGGACTTCTCACTGGATCGACATTGATGAAGATCTCGTCTTTGGGATGGAAATACCCTTCAAGCAACAATTTCGAAAGTGGGTTCTCGATGCGTTGCTGAATGGCTCGCTTGAGAGGCCTTGCGCCATATTGTGGATCAAAGCCAACTTTGGCCAACTCGGCCAAAGCAGGCGCAGAAATCTTCAAGGTCAAATCAATTTTTGCCAATCTGGTTGACAAAATTTGCAGTTGGATATCTGCAATTTTCGAAATATGGTCTGCACTCAAAGAATGGAAAACAACGGTTTCGTCGATCCGATTCAAGAATTCAGGTCTAAAGTGCAGCTTCAACTCTTCATTGACCGCATCTTTGATTTCCTGTGGATCGTGCCCCACCTTTTGCTGGATCAAACGAGAACCGATATTGGAGGTCATCACCAAAACCGTGTTTTTGAAGTCCACGGTTCTGCCCTGACCATCGGTCAACCGACCGTCATCAAGAACTTGAAGCAAGATGTTAAAGACATCGGGATGCGCTTTTTCAACCTCATCGAGCAAAATGACCGAATAAGGTTTTCTGCGAACCGCCTCCGTGAGGTAGCCCCCTTCATCGTAGCCAACATAGCCGGGAGGCGCACCGATCAGGCGGCTGACGGAGTGTTTTTCCATGAATTCACTCATGTCAATTCGGATCAGGTGATCTTCGCTGTCAAACATGAAGCCCGCGAGTGCTTTGCACAATTCTGTTTTACCCACGCCCGTTGGACCAAGAAACAAAAAGGAGCCCGTTGGTCGATTGGGGTCCCCTAGCCCTGCTCTGGAGCGACGGATCGCATTCGCAACGGCCGAGATGGCCTCTTCTTGGGCAACCACCCTTTGGTGCAAAAAGCTCTCCATCTTTAGCAACTTGTCTCTCTCGCCTTGCATGAGTTTGGACACAGGGATGCCCGTTGCACGTGCCACCACTTCAGCAATCTCCTCCGCACCGACTTGTGTTCTTAACAAACGGTGTTTTTTGCTCCCATCGGTTTGGTGCGCAAGACTTTCCTTTGCATTGGCCTCTTTGAGCCGCTTTTCCAGCTCGGGTAATTTACCGTACTGCAACTCAGCGACTTGGTCAAACTGGCCCTTTCTTGTGAACTCTTCAATTTGAAAGCGAATCCGATCAATTTCCTCCTTGATCAATGCCCCACCTTGAGCAGAGGCTTTTTCACTTCTCCAAATTTCCTCTAAATCGGCCAACTCTTTCTCTAACTTTTGCATCTCCTCTTCCAACAAAAGCAGCCTTTTTTGTGAGGCCTCATCGGTTTCTTTCTTGACCGCCTCACGCTCAATTTTCAATTGAATGAGCCGACGATCCAACTTGTCCATGACCTCGGGCTTGGAGTCGATTTCAATTTTAATTTTCGCCGCTGCTTCATCAATCAAATCAATGGCTTTGTCGGGCAAAAACCGGTCCGTGATGTAACGATGAGATAACTCAGCCGCTGCAACGATGGCGGGATCGGTGATTTCCACACCATGGTGCACTTCATATTTTTCCTGCAAACCACGCAAAATAGCAATGGTGGCCTCCACACTGGGCTCACCTACGATAATTTTCTGAAAACGCCTTTCAAGCGCAGCATCTTTTTCAATGAATTTCCTATATTCATCAAGCGTGGTGGCCCCCACACAATGCAACTCGCCCCTTGCCAAAGCGGGCTTGAGCATGTTGCCTGCATCCATGGCACCCTCGGCCTTTCCAGCTCCGACCATGGTGTGGAGCTCGTCAATGAAGACAATGGTTTGACCCTCATCTTTGGCCAATTCATTCAAAACGGTTTTTAAACGCTCCTCAAATTCACCCCTAAATTTTGCGCCTGCCAACAAGGCGGCCATGTCCAAGGACAGCACACGCTTGCCTTTTAAGGAGTCCGGGACTTCGCCAGCAACAATACGCTGCGCCAAGCCCTCAACAATGGCCGTCTTACCCACACCAGGTTCCCCAATCAGCACAGGATTGTTCTTCGTTCTGCGTTGCAAAACTTGTATCGCACGGCGAATTTCATCATCGCGGCCAATGACTGGATCTAATTTTCCTTTTCGCGCGCGCTCCGTCAAATCGACACAGTACTTTTGAAGCGCCTCACGTTGCCCCTCTGAATTGGCCGACTGAACGCTCTCCCCGCCACGTATTGCCTTGATCGCAACATCCAAAGAAACCTTGTTCAATCCGTGATCGCGACAGATTTGGGCGCAGTCGCTTTTGTAATCGGCCAACACATAGAACAACAACTCACTTGCAACGAACTGGTCTCCACGCTTCATGGACTCTTTCTCAGCCAACTGCAAGAGCGTCACCACTTCACGGCCAACTTGAACTTGCTCACTGGATTGGGTTTTAGGCAAACGCTCAAGCAAGCCTGTGACCCCTTTTGAGAGCGCTTTGGTGTCCACACCCGCACGCTGTAACAAGGGCGTGACGCTGTCGTGCTGATCAAGCAAGGACAGCACCAAGTGGGCACATTCGATGGATGCGTTGTCGTGTTTGAGCGCCAAGGACTGCGCATCGGCCAACGCTTCTTGCAATTTAGTCGTGAGTTTATCTATACGCATGGCATTTACTCTTTTTTTGATTAATAATAAGGTTCCGTTAACGACTCAAATGAGGCTGGATTACCCCTTTTCAAGGGGGGGGCTTCACAAAGTTTGTGCGCTTGCGTACCGTCCAACAGTTAAAACACAGGCCTCATGACAAATATTCATCAAATCAGCATCAATCACGACCCCTTAGAGGATCGGGTTTTGGTGCGCATGAATACGCAAAACAAAGAGTTGGTGGAAATTTGGCTAACAAGAAAGATCTCCCTCCAACTATTGCCGGCCTTAGAGAAGTTGAATGTAGAGCTGCTTAATCGCCAAAAGGACATGAATCGCCCCCTCCATGATGAGCACAGCAAACACCTCATGGCCGACTTGATTCATCAACAAGCCCTGGATAACTCGAATTTTTCGACGCCCTTTGAACTGCTCAAAGATCCCCTTACCGGGCCACGTCCGCTATTGGTCACCAACCTTCAGGCCACTCTCTTGGACAACGCTGGGTTGAAGTTGGACTTGAGCGAAAAACTGAGTGACAACGAAAGACTGCTTGAACTCACTTTGGACAAAGACTTGCTCCAAGGCTTTAAGCATTTGCTTTACAAAGCCATCGAAAATTCAGAGTGGAAAGTACCCAGCGAGCCCACACACCCTCAGGAGGGCAGCTACGCAGCGGATGCTTTAGCAGGCTGGACGTCCAACAGCGGCTATCTCAACTGATGCGCACGCCAAGGCCTTGAGGCCTCATGCGGCGTTGTGAGAAGCGATGCCCCATTTGGCCAAGGCCTGATCATCAGATACGCGAGCATCGACCCAATGTGAGCCATGGGCCGTGGTCTCTTTTTTCCAAAAAGGGGCCTGTGTCTTAAGGAAATCCATCAAAAACTCGCACGCCTTAAAACTCTCACCCCTGTGCGCAGAGGTCACGGCCACCAACACAATTTGATCCTCAACTTTGAGCTCGCCAACACGGTGCACAACGCGTGCCCCCCAAATATCAAATCGCTCGCTCGCAAGAGCCATCATGTTTTCAATGGACCTCTGCGTCATGCCGGGATAATGCTCAAGTGCCAAAGCAGTGACATCCTCACCGCTGGCATGCGCTCTGACTGTCCCGACAAAGCTGCACACCGCACCCACGCGTTGATCTCCCTGGCGAAGCTTGGCAACTTCTTCGGAAAGATCAAAGTCTTCAATTTGAATAGAGACCGAATAACTCAAAACCTTTAGCCTCCGGTAACGGGTGGGAAGAAAGCAATTTCATCGTTTTCTGCGATCAAAGCATCTGAGCTGACCAACTCCTGATTCAATGCGACTCGAATGGCTTTGCCTAGCGCCAAAGTTTGCGCATAAGGCTCCCCCATTGCTATCAAGGCGATCCTAAGCGAATCAATGCGAATGGCGCTGGTTTCGAATTGCTCTTCACTTCGTCCCATGCCTTCTCGAATAGAAGCAAAATATTTGATGTTGATTTTCATTTCTAAATCTAGATCCTAAGACAACAAATCAGAGAAGGGCAGATAAGCAACCGAGTCACCATGCTTGATCGTCTGTCCTGAAGGATTGTCAAGCAAGCCATCGCCCCAAACACAAGAAGTTAAAACGCCTGAGCTTTGGTTATTGAAAATATCCAGTCCACCAAGATCATTCCTTCTCACGCGCAAGAACTCTCTTCTTGGGTCTGCTTTTGGCAGGTCAAAATGAGCAGGCAAGGACTGCGCCTTCGGCACGACAAGCTTTGCCCCTTGAAGCGCCAACAAAAAGGGGCGCACCAAAACCAAAAAGGTAACAAAACTTGAAACGGGGTTGCCAGGCAAGCCCATGAAATGTGTTTTTGTCTCGCCCGGCGAACTCGCATCGATATGACCCAGTGCGAAAGGCTTTCCAGGTTTCATCGAAAGCGACCATAAATTCAATGCCCCCAAGGCCTGAACACTTGGCTTGATGTGATCCTCTTCACCGACAGATACGCCACCACTTGTTAAGATCAAGTCATGTCCATGTGCGGCAAAGGACAACGCATCCATGGTGGCGTCGCGATCGTCTGGTACATTGCCCAGATCGGTCACCTCACACCCCAGTCGAAGCAAAAGTGCGCGAAGAAAAAAACGATTGGAGTTATAAATCGCCCCAGGCTTCATGTCGCAGGGTGCCAGCTCGCCGGGCATGACGAGTTCATCCCCCGTTGAAAACAACGCAACACGGGGCTTCTTGGCCACAAGCAACTTGGATTGACCAATGCTGGCGGCCAAGCCCAATGAAGCAGGATCCAAACGCTCTCCCGCCCTCAAGACAGCGTCTCCCAATTTCACATCCTCCCCTTGTTTTCTGATCCATTGTCCTTTGTAGACCGTTGGGTGAGGCTTGAGTCGATCTCCCACTACATCACACGCCTCTTGCATGACCACAGCATCTGCACCCTCAGGCACCCACGCACCTGTAAAAATACGTGCAGCTTGTCCTCTCAAAAGGGGTTTGCCCGTTGTGCCTGCAGGGATGCGCTGAGTCACCTCAAGCGTTGAGTTCAGATCCAACAAATCGGTAGATCTTAGGGCATAGCCATCCATGGCGCTGTTGTCCCTTGCAGGCACATCCAGGGGAGAAATCAAATCCGACAAAAGCACTCGTCCATCGGCCTCAAAGGTAGACACCTCCTCGGCTTTCATCGGCGCCTCACGAGCTTGAGAGATCACAATCTCTAAAGCCTCCTCAAGGCTCATCAATGGAGGTCTCTTCATGAAATAAAACCTTGTTGGTGATTTTGGGAAAAAATCAATGGATTCATAGAGATTGAACAAACCTTCGTTATCAAATCATGGGTGCGCGAGAACATGGGGTTCTGCATTTGCTTGAGCTTTCCCAGGCGCGCCTAATTGCCAAACTAGCAAGATGTCACTTTACATTTTCCAGTAAAAAATCTTTGATTTTTTGTACGTTTGCCGGCATCAACGTCACTCGCTTTGGCAAAGCCTCAATGCCTTCAAAAACTGGGGGCCGAGACGGCTCTATGCCCAAGGCTTGCGTAATCGTGGATGCAAATTTGATCGGCAAGGCCGTTTCAAGCACCACAATGGCCTCATCATGGTGTGCGCAATCTTTGGCCACCTTCAAGCCATCGGCTGTATGAGGGTCTATGATTTCATTGTATTTTTTATACACATCTTTGATCGTATCGAGTCTATTTTGATGCGTGCTTGACCCGCTGGTAAAGCCAAATTTTTCTCGAATTGTCTTAAAGCGCGGATCAGCACTTAAATCAAAGAAACCTTGTGCATTGATGTCTGTTGAGAAGAGTTTGTTCGTCAATGCGCCATCTCGGTCTAACAAATCGAAAATAAATCGCTCAAAGTTACTGGCCTTGGAAATGTCCATGGAAGGACTAGAGGTCTCATGCGTATCTGAACTGGTCCTCACACGGTACACGCCGGTTTTGAAAAATTCATCCAGCACATTGTTTTCGTTGGTGGCCACCACCAATTGATGAAGAGGAAGCCCCATCATGCGTGCCACGTGTGCAGCACACACATTGCCAAAGTTACCACTGGGCACAGCAAAACTGATATGGGTCTTTTGACTCATTTTTCTTGCCTGAAAATACCCGGCGAAATAATAGACCACCTGGGCCAAAAGTCTTGCCCAATTGATGGAATTGACTGTTCCAATTTTTAATTGCTTTTTAAAGGCCAAGTCGTTTGATACTGCTTTGACGATGTCTTGGCAGTCATCAAAAACACCTTCGATCGCAATGTTGAATATATTGTCATCAAGCAAGCTAAACATCTGTGCTTGCTGGAAAGGACTCATTCTTCCATGTGGACTGGTCATGAAGACCCTGATCCCTTTTTTGCCTCGCATGGCATATTCAGCCGCACTCCCTGTGTCCCCAGAAGTGGCGCCCAATATGTTGAGCTCTTGGCCTTTTCTGTTTAACTCGTACTCAAACAAATTGCCAAGCAACTGCATGGCCATGTCTTTGAACGCCAAAGTTGGACCGTTTGAGAGCGCTTGAATAAACAGCCCCTCATCCAAAGCTCTGACAGGTGCGATTTCATGGGTACCAAAAATTTTCTTTGTGTAAGTCTTTTCACACAAACGCTTCAAGTCAAGGACAGGAATGTCATCAATGAAGAGACTCAAAATATTAAACGCCAATGCAGCGTAACCTTCTTGGAAGAACACCTCTTCAAGTCTTTGAAGCTCTTGTGCATTGATTTGCGGATAACTCTCAGGCAAATAAAGGCCTCCATCGGGCGCCAAGCCTTCAAGCAAAATATCACAAAAGGATCTCTTTTGGGGCAAACCCCTGGTCGACAGATACTTCATCAGCTGAGTTCTTCTTTTCTAATACGAACAATGGGCGCCAAAATGGATGACAGTTTTTGGATCTCGGCAATTGCGTGATTCATGTCTTTTTCCACACAGTTGTGCGTCAAGATGATCAAATCTGTTTGACTTTCGCCTTCGCTTGCAGCACGCTGAAGGACCGCATCGATGCTGATGTCGCATTGAGCAAGAAGACCAGTGACTTTGGCCAACACACCGGCTTGATCGGCAACACGCAATCGCAGGTAGTAACTCGTCACCACAGAGGACATGTCCAAAATAGGATCGTCCCCAATTTGGTCAGATTGGAAGGCCAAAGGAGGAACTCGGTGTGAGGGGTCGGCACTTTGCATGCGGGCCATGTCGACCAAATCTGCAATGACTGCACTGGCAGTGGGCTCACTGCCCGCGCCCTTGCCGTAGTAAAGGGTTGTCCCAACAGCATCTGCGTGGACCATCACCGCATTCATCGCACCTTCAACGTTGGCTATCAAACATTTGCTCGGAACCAAACATGGATGAACTCGAAGTTCAATGCCATTTTTGACCCGCTTAGAAATACCGAGCAGCTTCAAACGGTATCCCATTTGTTCAGCATAACGAATATCTTGGCCTTGAAGTTTGGTAATCCCTTCAACATAGGCTCGCTCAAACTGTACGTCAATGCCATACGCCAATGAAGCCATGATCGTTGCCTTGTGGGCTGCGTCAATACCTTCAATGTCAAATGTAGGATCGGCCTCTGCGTATCCCAAAGCTTGCGCTTGAGCCAAAACGGCCTCAAAAGAAAGTCCCTTGTCACGCATTTCCGAGAGGATGAAATTGGTCGTCCCGTTGATGATGCCTGCGATCCACTGGATGCGATTGGCCGTTAAGCCTTCACGAAGGGCTTTGATGATGGGAATGCCACCAGCAACCGCTGCCTCAAAGGACACCATCACACCTTTTTGTTTTGCAGCCGCAAAAATCTCCGTGCCATGCACCGCAATCAAGGCCTTGTTTGCGGTGACCACGTGTTTGCCAGCGGCAATGGCCTTCAAGATCAATTCTTTTGCAATGCCATATCCACCAATGAGTTCCACCACCACATCAACTTGGGGGTTATCAATGATGTCTTGGCCGTTGGCGACAACTTGCACCCCTGAACCCACAATCTCACGTGCACGTGCCACATCCAGATCTGCAACCATGATGATTTCAATGCCGCGTCCAGCGCGCCTGGCAATCTCTTCTTGGTTTCTCTTTAAAACCTCAAACGTTCCTCTTCCAACGGTGCCGATGCCTAGAAGGCCAACTTTGATACTTTTCATTTTGCTTTATTGTGTCGATAGAGTTCTAAAAATTTTGCAATTCGATTGATGGCAACCCTTAAATCATCCTCATGGGGCAAAAAGACAATGCGGAAATGATCCGTGCGCGGCCAATTGAAACCAGAGCCTTGAACCAACAAGACTTTGGTCTCTTGAAGCATCTCGTTGATAAAGTCCTGATCGTTTTCAATCGGATACATTTTGGGATCCAATTTTGGAAACATGTACAAAGCTGCACTGGGCTTGACACAAGTCACACCCGGTATTGCCGTAATGAGTTCATATGCCAAATCTCTTTGCCGCTTTAAGCGTCCACCCTCTTTGACCAAGTCCTGAATGCTTTGATAACCACCCAAAGCCGTTTGAATCGCCCATTGGCCTGGCACATTGGCACACAAACGCATAGAGGAGAGCATGTTCAAGCCCTCGATGTAATCTTTGGCTGATTTTTTGTCCCCAGAGACGACCATCCAGCCAGCACGGTAGCCACAAGAGCGATAGCTTTTTGACAGTGAATTGAATGTCAAAGTCAAAACGTCATCCGACAAAGACCCCATCGCAGTGTGTTTGACGTCATCGTACAAAACTTTGTCATACACTTCGTCGGCAAAGATCACCAAATCATGCTCTCTGGCCAACGCAATGATGCCCAGTAGCAGCTCATTGGAGTAAAGTGCACCCGTTGGGTTGTTGGGATTGATGACCACAATGCCTTTGGTATTGGGCGTGATCTTGGCCCGGATGTCTTTCAAGTCAGGCATCCAACCATTCTCTTCATCGCACATGTAATGAACAGGCGTCCCCCCTGACAAACTCACCGCAGCAGTCCACAGTGGATAGTCAGGCGCAGGCAGAAGCATCTCGTCACCATCATTGAGCAAGGCATTGGTTGCCATGACAATCAACTCACTCGCGCCATTGCCCAAGTAAATGTCATCGAGCAAGACACCCGAAATGCCCTGCTGCTGGGTGTAGTGCATGACGGCTTTTCTGGCCGCAAAAATACCCTTGCTGTCTGAGTAAGCAGCAGCATTGGGCAAATTTCGGATCATGTCTTGCTGGATCTCCTCAGGGGCATCGAACCCAAAAACAGCCAAATTGCCGATGTTGAGTTTGATGATTTTGTGCCCCTCCTCCTCCATTTGACGTGCACGGTCAAGCACAGGACCTCGGATGTCATAACAGACATTGGCCAACTTATTGGATTTGTATACAGCTTTCAAAGTCCCTCCTTTGGGGTCTTTTGTGATGAAAACCTATAATTTGAACACATAATTGCCCTCTTTAGCTCAAAACACCATGAAACTTCAACCCGACCAAATGGACGTGCAAGCCGTGACGGCGTATTCCAAGGACTGGATCGCGATCAATGGTGAAAAACACTTTGAAACCCTGCTCATCAGCTCTGAAGGCCAAAGAGATCCCTTTGGCTTGCTAGAACCCGAACAGCTAACGACCTTGCATTTGGAGCAGTTGATTGAATTGAAGGACAAAGGCATCGAGCTCGTTATTTTAGGAAGTGGTCAAAAATTGCGATTTATGCCAAAACAATGGCTGGTCGCCTTCAACAACGCCAAGCTGGGCTTTGAGACCATGGACACGCCAGCGGCCTGCAGAACTTATAACATCCTGGCGGGTGAAGGTCGAAAGGTGGCGGCACTCTTGCTGATCGAGCCGCCAAAGGCATGACCCGGGCTCAAACACACAAAATACAAGGGTTTACCCTGATTACCCGCTGATTTCAATGCCCATCTGAGCCCATGAAATCCTCAAACGGCATGTCGATCGTGAGCATTTAAATAAGAGTTTCAGGGCTACCTCAATGGGGATTTTCAAGCTAAAATAGGGGGTTGCCGTTTTTTAAAGCGGCCCCTTTGTTACATTGGACAAGTAGATCTATGGCGATTGTTATAAACAAACCCCTTCCCGAATTTGAAGCAAACGCCACCGGGGGCGTGAAGGTAACAAATCACACCCATGTGGGTAAAACCGTGGTTCTTTATTTTTATCCAAAGGATAATACCCCAGGTTGCACCACAGAGGCGATGCAATTCAGGGATAAATACAAAGACTTTACAAAGGCTGGCGCTGTTGTTTTTGGCGTGTCCAGAGACAACATGAAGTCTCACGACGACTTCAAAACAAAATTAGAACTCCCCTTTGAGCTCATTGCTGACACAGAAGAAAAAATGTGTCACATGTTTGGGGTTGTAAAAAACAAGATCATGTATGGCAAAAAAGTCAAAGGCATTGAAAGAAGCACCTTTTTGATCGGCGCTGATGGCCTATTGAAAGAAGAGTGGCGCGGGCTGAAAGTACCAGGGCATGTCGACGAAGTCCTAAAAGCTGTCAAAGCCCTAAAAAAACCCGCAACGGCCGCCGCTTAAATCACAAATATTGTCATGTGATTGGGTTATGATGTTTTCATGAACATGGGTCAATTGTTTTATTCACTTTTGGGCTTGAAGTCCTTTGATACAGCCGCCTGGTTCACTTGGCGGCTTTTTCATTTGCCTCCTTGATTTTTAAATTGCCCCTTAGAGTTACCAAAAACTGCTTTTCCTTTTTTTTAATCGTCCATCAACACTTTCATAACAAGCACATGCCACTGCCACCCGCTCCATCCAAACGCGCCAGCCTCTTAGGACAAGAAGTCTTTGAATCCCCAAGCAGTGCAAAACCATTCAAAAAACAAAGCGCTCCGATCAGCTCACCCCCCACCCGTGAAAAGCCGCTGCTCCCCAAGGCACAAGATCCTGAGCGCAATGAGACGCCTCTTGACAAAGACCATGAGCAACTCAAAAACTACCGTACAAGCAAAGTAGATCACGAAAAGACAGCGCCCTCGCCCAAGCCCAGGGCCACAAAGAAAAGCTCCTCTGGTTTGAGCAAATTGTTCGTTCTTGATACCAATGTGCTCATGCACGACCCCATGTGTCTCTTTAGGTTTGAAGAGCATGACATCTTCTTGCCGATGATCGTCCTCGAAGAGCTTGATGGACACAAAAAAGGCATGACAGAGGTTGCCCGCAATGCTCGCCAAACCAGCAGATCCTTGGATGCGTTGGCCGCCTCCAACGAGGCTGAGATGACCAAGGGCCTATTGCTCAACAGCACGGGACACAAACATGTCAGTGGCAAATTGTTCTTCCAAACCGAGCCCCTCGACATCAGCTTGCCCATCAGCCTTCCTCAAGGAAAAGCGGACAATCAAATCCTAGGTGTTGTTCAAGCTCTCAAGGACAAGCACCGCTCAAGAGAAGTCGTCTTGGTGTCCAAAGACATCAACATGCGCGTGAAGGCCAGAGCCTTGGGTCTCGCCGCAGAGGACTACCAAAATGATAAAACGCTAGAGGATGGCGATCTTTTGTACAGTGGCTGGCTGTCTTTGCCATCAGACTTTTGGGTCAAAAACGGCAAGACAGTGGAGAGCTGGCAATCGGGCAGTCACACCTACTACCGCATCAGTGGTCCCATTGTGCCCAGCCTACACATCAACCAATTTGTCTATTTTGAGTCACCCGGAGAGCCCAGCCTCTACGCGCGAGTGACAGAAATTAGAGGTAAAACAGCCGTCTTTAAAACACTCAAAGATTTCAATCACTTAAAAAATGCCATCTGGGGAGTCACGGCTAGAAACAGAGAACAAAATTTTGCGCTCAATTTACTCCTTGACCCAGAAATTGATTTTGTAACACTCACGGGTACAGCCGGAACAGGAAAAACCTTGCTCGCCTTGGCCTCCGGACTCACCCAAGTTCTAGACGAGAGACGTTATAGCGAAATCATCATGACACGGGCCACGGTCAGTGTGGGCGAAGACATTGGCTTTCTCCCCGGCACTGAGGAGGAAAAAATGGGCCCCTGGATGGGCGCGCTCGATGACAATTTAGAAGTTCTTGCAAAAACAGACACGGGTGCAGGCGAATGGGGCAGGGCTGCAACCAATGAACTCATTCGCAGCAAAATCAAAATTAAAAGCTTGAACTTCATGCGAGGCCGAACTTTCCTCAACAAATATGTGATCATCGATGAGGCGCAAAACTTAACGCCAAAACAAATGAAAACCTTGATCACTCGAGCAGGTCCGGGAACAAAAATCGTTTGTATGGGCAACTTGGCTCAAATAGACACCCCATATTTAACAGAAGGGTCGTCAGGTTTGACCTACGCAGTGGATAAATTCAAAGGATGGCCTCACAGCGGTCACATCACTTTGGCCAGAGGCGAGCGCTCAAGGCTTGCTGATTTTGCGAGCGACGCACTTTAATCAAAGCGGCCGTGTGCACGCCACATTGAAAAAGCAACGAGATCAGCTCTCGTTGCTTTTTTGTTCTTTACTCTAACTTCGCGCCAGAAGACTTCACAATGAGTGCCGCATTTTGCCAATCATTGAGCAAAATTTGCTGAAACTCTTCAGGTGTTGCTGTTTGAACCTCAAGACCCAGCTTAATGAGTCGATCTTGAACCACAGGGTCGGCCAAGACTTTGATCATCGCTCGATTGATTTTCTCAACCTCAACTTTTGACATATTGGCAGCAGCCAGCAAGCCCATCCAAGAATCAAAATGAAACCCTGGCAAACCAGACTCGGCAACGGTTGGGATTTCAGGTAAAAATTTGGATCTCAACTTGCCGGTATAAGCCAACAATTTGATTCGCGCATCTTGGCGAAAACCCACCAAACCAATCGTCGCTGAAGTCACACCTTGAACCCGATTGGCCAGCACTTCATTGACAGCGTCTCCCGTAGACTTCATCGGAATGTGTTGCATCTCGATGCCAGCTCTGGACAAAAATGAAGCCATCCCAAGATGGGATGCACTCCCATTGCCAGCAGACGCATAGTTGTACTCTTTTGGCTTGGCCTTGAGCACACGAATGTAATCTTTAAGCGTGTTGGCACCCAATGAGCTTGGCGCACCAATCACGTAACCCGAATAGCCGATCAAAGAGACCGGGGAAAAATCTTTGATCGGATCATAGGGGAGCTTTTCGTACAAATGTCCTGCAAGCGTATGACTTGCAGCAGACAAAATGAGCGTCGATCCATCAGGAGACGACTTGGCCACAAAATTTGTTCCAATGGTCCCCCCAGCTCCCGCCTTGTTCTCAATGATCACAGTGGCATCCAAGAGTGTGCCCAGCTCATTGTTAAAGGTCCTTGCAACCGTATCTTGAACTGCACCAGGCCCAAAGGGCACAATCAGTTTGATTACTTTTTGGGCCATTGCGCTTGCGCTCAAAAAGACAAAAGAGAACAGCGCTAAGTATCTTAAAAACTTGGTATGCATCATTTTTTCCTTAAAGACTTAACCACTTTTGTGCCAATTTAACAAAATAACTGGCGCCAATAGGAATGATTTCATCATTGAAATCAAAGGACGTGTTGTGAATAATACAAGGCCCTGGGCCATGGTCTGGCATGCGATGATCCCCATCCCCATTGCCAATGAAGGCATAGCACCCTGGCTTGACTTTCAGCATGTGTGCAAAATCCTCAGCGCTCATGATGGCAGGAAATTGATCGTTGACTGCATTATCACCCACAATCTCACGCATGACTTGGGCTGCAAACTGAGCTTCTTTCTCGTGATTGACAACTGGCGGTGACGCACGAATAAAACTCACCTCTGCCAAGCACCCGTGGGCTTGCGCAATGCCATTCGCAAGTCGATTCAACCCACGCTCCAACAGATCAGTGGCGTTGTCAGAAAATGTTCTGATCGTGCCACCAACAAAAGCCAAATCCGGAATGACATTGGGTGCGCCAGAGCCTTGTATTTGAGTCACAGCCAAAAGAGCACGCTCATTTGAGTTGATCACTTTGGCCACCAAGGACTGCAACTGCTGCGCCAAGTCAATCACTGCGGCCACTGGGTCAACGCCTGTGTGTGGCAAGGAGGCGTGAGTGCCCTGGCCTTTTATGGTGACGCGCCAAGTGTTGCTTGAGGCCATGAGTGCGCCATGATTGAGTGCAAAGTGCCCCACGTTTCCAATGGAAAAATTATGCAGAGCAAACACAGCTTCACACGGAAAACGATCAAACAACCCCTCTTCAATCATTTTTTTGGCGCCGGCTTTCCCCATTTCTTCAGCCGGTTGAAAAATAAAATGAACGGTGCCGTCAAATTGACCGTTTTTGGACAAATGCCACGCTGCTGCCAAAAGCATGGTGGTATGCCCATCGTGTCCGCAAGCATGCATTTTGCCTGGATGGATGCTTTTGTGAGGGAAGTGGTTGTCTTCTTGTAGCGGCAAAGCATCCAAGTCTGCCCGCAATCCAAGCGAACGTGTGCTCTCCCCTCTTTTGAGTACCCCCACCACACCTGTACCAGCAACACCCGTATGAACTGTCAGACCCCACTCTTTTAGAAGTCGCGCAACAATTTCTGAGGTTCTGTGCTCCTCAAATCCCAGCTCAGGGTGCGCATGAATATCGCGGCGCAAATCAACAAATCGAGAAACGTCTAAAAAACTGTCAACAATGTTCATAAAACACCAGTCCTTGCCCAAAGCATCAAGTGCCTTAATTGTTAAAATTACAAAATTGCCTGAATCCGTCCAATCATCACGAACCTCAATCCCATGCACTCCTTAAGTGCTTTTTAATCCGATTGAATTTTCGCGTCGTTGATGAGTTTCCCATACAACTTCAAATCCGCCTGAATTTGGTGCGTAAACTCTTGTGGAGTGCTCCCCACAATTTCATTCCCACCGTCTTCCACCAGTCTTTTGATCACATTGGGCAACTTCAAGGCCTTTAAGACCTCCAAATTCAGTCGATTCACTACAGCAAGATCCGTTCCTGCTGGCGCCAATAGACCTTGGAATTGGGAAATATCGTATCCGTCATACCCCATCTCTGCAAGGGTCGGTAAGTTGGGCAATGCTTTGCTGCGCTTGTTGCTAGAGACTGCAAATGCCCTCAGCTTTCCCGCCTTGATCAATGGTGTTGCTGTTACCAGTGGTTCGAAGGTAAAGGACAGCTGACCACCCAATAGGTCTGCCAATGCGGGGGCAGCCCCCTTATAAGGGACATGCGTCATCTCTACTTTGGCAAGCAAACCCAAAAGCTCACCAGCCAAATGCCCTCCGCCTCCAATGCCCGTAGAACCGTAACTCACGGCCTTGGGATTTTTTTTCGCCTCAGACAAAAGTTCGCTCAAATTTTTAATGGCAGATGCAACAGGAACCACAACTGCGTATTGATAGCTGATGACCAGGCTGATGGGTGAAAAATCTTTGAGGGGGTCAAAGGGAGACTTTTTGTACAACACAGGGTTGACAACCAAGGGGCCACTGGCTGTGAGCAATAACGTATAGCCATCGGGTGCAGCCTTGGCCACAAACTCTGAACCTATGTTGCCATTGGCGCCCGGCTTGTTGTCAACAATCACCGTTTGACTCAAGCTTTGTGAAATACTTTGCGCCAAGAGCCTGGCCGTGATGTCTGCTGCGCCTCCCGCCACATATGGAACAACCATCTTGATCGGCTTATCGGGATAGTCCTTTTTATCGTCCGCATGGCTCAAGGAGCACGCTGCAAACAGCGCAATGGGCGCAATGCCTACAAATTTAAGAATTGCCAGGCACGTATCAAAACAAAATTTTCTGTTTGGATGATTCGATAAACACTTCATTTCGTTCTCCCTTAAAACCATAAAGATGACTGCCATCATCTCACTCAAAAAAATCATTGCGCTTGAATTTTCACCAATTTCATCATCTTTCCCCAGTAAGCCAATTGATCAACAATATATTTACTGAACTCCTCAGTGGAGTGTGTTGGCTGCACTTCAAAACCGAGCTTGCTTAACTTATCAATCGTATCCTTTTCAGCCAAAATTTGCCGCGTCACCAAGGCCAGTTTTTCTGCGATAGCAGGAGACAAATTGGCTGGGCCAAATAAACCGTTCCAAGCGTTCAAATCAAACCCAGGAATGGTCTCAGAAAAGGACGGAACTTCTGGCATAAGCGTAGAACGTTTTAGGTTCGTCACACCCAAAGCATTGACCATCCCATTTTGTATGTAAGGCAATGAAACTGCAAAATCAACGACATAAAAATCCAAATGACCCGCCAGCAAATCGTTCATGGCTTGTGGAGCAGATTTGTAGGGGGTGTTGATCAACTCTACATTGGCCAACTTCCCAATGGCCTCCCCCGCCAACATTGATGTCGCGTTGGGCGAGGCAAAGGACAATTTACCCGGATTTAACTTGGCATGCTCAATCAAATCCTTCAAACTTTTCACATTTGAAGTCGCCTTGCTGACCAAAACAAAAGGCATGACGCCAGTTCTCGCAATGGGCGTAAAGTCTTTCACCGGATCGTATCGAAGGCTTTTAAAGAGCCAAGGATTGGCCGAGTGTGACGTAGCAGTTGTGATCAAAAGTGTGTATCCATCAGCTGGCGCTTTGGCCACGTACTCAACGCCAATCAATGCATTCGCTCCTGCCTTGTTATCGACAACCACTGCTTGTTTTAATTTATCGCTCAAACGCTGAGCAATGACTCTTGCAATAGCGTCTGTGCCACTTCCTGCAGCAAATGGCACGACCACCGTGATGGGTTTGTCCGGAAAATTCTGCGCATTGGCTGTGTGCAAATAAACTAACAAAAACACAAGACGTGCTAAAAAAGAATATGGTTTCATCATTTAAGCCCTTTAAGTTACCAAGCAGCCATCAAATAGTTTTCTACAAGACTGCGTCAAATCCATGTTCCACAAATGCTTTAAAACATCGTTGGCCTGTGTCTTGGGGACAGTTTGAGTTGCAAGTGTTAAAAATTTATCGTTTAAATCCATGTCTAGAATAGGAAAATCAGGATGCCCATTGGGCAAGTCAACGTACTCTTCGACGATTGCATTATTTTTCAAAAAGATTCTTATTCGGCAGGGCATTCGATTTGGGAAAAGGCCAGTTAATTCAGCATCTTCTTTGACCTCTACACGCGAACACAAGTCCCTGATCAAAGGATCATTGAATCGCTCTGGCGTAAACAAGGCTTCGCCAAAGACACCATCCAACAAGACACCCGACACAATCCAAGGCAAACTGTGATCTGCCGTTTCACGGTTGCTCGGCTGCCATTTTGAAGGATCGCTTGCTACTTCATTCCAAGCGAACCAATAGGTTGATATGCATATTTTTTTAATTTCTGCTGGATCAACTTTTGCATGCAACTTGATCGCTGCAGAAATCGCAGTTTGTGAGTGATAGTCACACAGGTAACTTTTCATGTGGGCCTCAAATATTCTTGGTCTTGGCTGATCTTTTCCAAAATCAAGATCAAACACACCGCTCAACTGAAAGAGCCCTCTTTCTCCAGAAAAAGGCAATTCTGGTGCGGTCATTCCTTCCTTGGCCAACATCGCTGCAAAAACTCCATTTCTAGACGCATTGGCTGATGCACCTGCCTTCCACATGGAGAGTTGACCTGTTCTGGCCACACCCAGAGTGACATTGGGCACAACAGACAAAGACACTGCATGGGCAAAGGATTCACGGCTCAAACCCAACAAGAATGAGGCACCCACTGCAGTTGAAACAGTTACGTAAAAGGCGTTATCAATTCCTTTGTCTCTTAAATTTGAAGATTTAAAAAGCACATGATAAACATCGTAGGCCAAAGATGCGGCTTTGAATAGAGTTTGCACGTTGGCATCGACTTCCTGCGCCACCGCCACCAGGCCCGCCCAACAATCACTGGGGTGACCCCCACCCCCAGGGTAAGTATCGGCACCATCAAAGTAACGAATGCCCAGTGCATTGGTAAAGGCGGCCACTTCAAGAGGAACATTCAAGGATGCGCCTAGAACATTGGAAAACAAAGCATCCGACTTTGAGCCAAAACGTGCGGCAAGTTTTCTAGAGATCACCGTTGATGGCTCGTTAAACGCCGCCAATCCACACGCCATCACATCGATAAGCCTTCTGCGACACTCATGAAGCACATCCTGGGCCAAGTCACTTCTATGACAAAGTTCACTGTACTCGAGGATTGATGACAGCAATTTATCCATGGTTCAATGCATACTTTTGATTGGAACCAGCAAATGGCGCAGTGCATTGTGATCAATCGTGTACATGAGCTCCAACAATTCGCCCAATTCGCCCTTTGGAAACCCTTCCCTTGCAAACCAAGCCAAGTAGTGCCCTGGCAGTTGCGCCAGTGTACGACCGGCGTATTTACCAAAAGGCATGTTCCAAGTCACCAATTTTTGCAAAGACTCAGGACTCAATCGCTCACCTCAAAATCTTCTTGAAAAAACGACTCATTCGGCTTTTGCGCCAGAACGCTCAATAACATGTTGCCACTTCAAGGACTCTGATCTGATCAATTGAAGCATTTCTTCACTCGTATTGCCCTGAGGTATCAAGCCCAAAGTCATTAACTGCGAGCGTACATCTGGCATCTTCAAGACGAGATTCACATCTTTGTTCAGTCGATCAATCGTGCTCTTGGCAGTGCCAGCGCGAACACTGATGTAAGTCACAGGAGAACCCTCAAAACCTGGAAGTTCTTCCGATATAGCGGGCACACCCGGCAAGACACTTAAGCGCTTAGAGGTCGCAACACCGAGCACTCGCAAAGAACCCGCTTCAATGCTTGACCGATATGCGCCCAATGAGTCAATGGCCATAGAAACGTTGCCACCAATGATGTCTTGTAGTGCCAACCCAGACCCCCGATAAGGCACATGGAAAATTTCAATGCCAGCTCGCGACTTAAAAAGTTCACCCGCCAAGTGACTAGAGGAACCAATGCCAGCGCTGGCAAAACTTATTTTCCCAGGATTGTTTTTTGCGTATGCGATCAATTCTTTGATATTGTTCACGGGCAAGTTTTTATTAACAACCAAAACACTGGCACCAAAAACAACCTGACTGACCGGCGTTAAATCGGTCACAGGGTTGTAGGGAAGTTTTTCCATCAAATAAGGATTCGTCATTTGAGGGCCAGGTGTTGTGTACAAAAGTGTGTATCCGTCAGCGGGCGATTTAGCAACGTAGTCTGCTGCCAAGGTACCGCCACCGCCAGGCTTGTTTTCAATCACAAGGGACTGGCCCAACAATTGAGACAGGGGCTGCGAAATTGTTCTGGCAACAATGTCAGCACCTCCACCAGGTGCGAAAGGGACAACCAATTTGATCGGCTTGTTGGGATAAGCCTGGGCAAATAGAGAAGAAGAACCCATACCAATCAAGGACAAGAAAATGACATGTAGGCAACTGGTTTTAATTGTTTTGATTTGATTTTTCATAACTCAATCCATGGGTTTACTGTTGAACAGAGGGCTTAGCGCTCAGCCGTGCACTGAACACACCTTGCGCCGTCGCAATGATGCTGCCTGTTGCGTCGGTGATGTCTCCATCACAAAATGCGCTGCTCTTGGTAAAGCGAATCAATCGACCGTTGGCCTTTAACATCCCGTTACCAGGCGCTATAAAATTGACATTTAAATTAATCGTCCCACCTGGTACGCGATCTTGCCCCACGCTTCTCCAAGCGAGACCCATGACTTGATCCAACATGGTGGAAATCACTCCCCCATGGGCCATGCCTAGGCGGTTGCTCAAGCGCTTGACCACCTCAAGTTCAATTGAGGCGCAACCATCTTGCCAGTGAATTAATTTAACGCCAAGGTCTTCAATGAACTGGGAGCCAGCGAGTGGATTGTTTAAGTCTTGAGTCATCTTTTTTTTATAGATTGCTATGGTTTAACATTGAACCGTGTCATGGCATCTTCTTTTAATTTATTTTTTTGAACCTTGCCGCTTGCGGTCATTCCTAATTTCTCAAAATTCTCAACCACAGCAAAATATTTCGGAATTTTAAAATTAGCAATTTTCGATTTGAGCCACCTTGTTAACTCATCGTGCGAAAGCGTTTGATGATTTTTTAAAGTGACATAGGCTGCACAGACTTCCCCGTATTTTTCGTCAGGCAAGCCAATGACTTGGGCGATTGCGACAAAAGGATGAGACAGCAAAATCTCTTCAACCTCGGCAGGCGCGACATTTTCTCCACCCACTCGAAATACATCTTTCAATCGCCCGACAAATCTTAAATGCCCTTGCTCTGTTAGAAAACCCAAGTCTCCCGTATGCAACCAACCCTCGGCATCAATGGTTTGAGCCGTGAGCTCTGCCTTCCCGTAGTAGCCCTTCATCACACTCCAACCACGCACACATATCTCGCCCTGTATGTTTGCACCTAAGGCATTCACTTTGTCAGCACCGACGATTTTCACTTCAATTCCAGGAAGTGGTTTTGCCAAACCGTCAATGCGTCCTTGAACATCATCACGGAAATCACTCTTGACAACATTCGGAGAGGCCTCAGACAAACCATACGACCAGCAAATGGTCTTGATACCCATTTGATTGACAATTTTCTGCATGGTTTGAGGACCAGCTGCAGCCCAACCGCCGCGAAGCAACAATTTCGATGGATCAAATTCAGGATGATTCATCAACAACTGAAAGATGGTGTCGTTTCCAGATATGAACGTGCATTTTTCCAAGGCCATCATTTCAAGTGCGGCTCCAGGCTCAAATGTTGGCAATGTGACCAAACATGCTTGCATTTCCAAACAAGCCAAAAGTGAAAGCGTTGAGCCAGCCACATGAAAGAAAGGTCTACAGTTGAAGTAGCGGTCTGCGTGGGTTAAACCAATTCGATGGGAGACGGCATTGGCATTGTGTAGCATGTTTTCATGCGTGAGCATGACGCCTTTTGGATATGCCGTTGTACCTGAGGTGAATTGAATCAACAACACGTCATCCGCTTGGACTTGTTCGATGCGCATCGTCAACTCAAGGTCTGTGATGTGATGCGCCCTGGTCAAAAAGTCACTGATGCCAAGACAGCCCTTGGGCGCAACACCACCAAAAACAACAACCTCACCCAATAAAGGCAGATCAACACCAGGCAATTGATGGTCAATTTGCGGCTCTGCATCTCTTAGCAAATTTATAAAATCAATGCTTAAAAATGTATCCATTGTGAAAAAAATCTTCACATCGGCTTGCTTTAAACAGTACTGTAACTCTGATGATTTAAAACGTGTGTTCACAGGCACCGTGATTGCACCGATCAAAGCACAGCCAAAAAACACATCAATCCAGTTCTCATCGTTTGCACACATCAGTCCAATCAAATCACCTTTTGCAACGCCTGAATAAATCAATGCCTTTGCCACGAGCTGTGCATTTTCTTGTACCTGCGCCCAGGTCCTTTGAACCGCGGGCGTGATGAGTGCAGCCTGGGTTCCTCTTTGGTCAACGCAAGACTGCAAAGCCCATGCTAAACAATGCTTTTTCCAATTCATCATTTACTCGTCAGTGATACCTGCCGATTTGATGACCGATGACCATCTTGCTTGCTCGGATTGAATGAGATTTTTGTATTGAGTTGGATTACCAGGTTGGGTCAGGCTTGTAAGTTCAGCGAACTTGTTGATCACCTCTGGCGTCAACAAAGCCTCATTTGCCACATCGACCAGTCTCTTGCTCAACTCGGCAGGCAATCCAGCAGGCGCAACCAGACCATACGCACCATCGGCAACCCATCCAGGCAAACCCACCTCTGGCGCAGAGGGCACTTCTTTCAATGCGGACAGCCTCTGAGAGTCACTCAACGCCAACCCACGGATGGTCCCCGCCTTGATCTGACCGACCAGACCCGAGACCTCACCTATCATCAAATCGACATGTCCACCCATTAAATCTTGAAGAGCTGGTGCAGCCCCTTTGTAGGGCACATGAATAAATTTCACGCCTGTGAGCTTTTGAAACAATTCAGCCACCACATGTGCACTGCTGGCAACTCCCGCTGATGCATAGGTCAACACACCTGGCTGAGCTTTGGCTTTGTTCAAAAGATCGGCTAAATTTTTATAAGGCGAATTGACATTGACAACCAATACATTGGGTGTTCTGACCAAGGTCGTTAGATAAGTCAATCCGCTGATGGGATCAAATGGCATTTTCTTGGAAATGAATGGGGCGTAAACCATGGCACCCGTACCGGCCATGCCCAATGTGTAGCCATCCGGTTGGGCATTGGCCACAAAAGACACGCCCAGTAAACCACCTGCGCCCGCCTTGTTTTCAACCAGCACTGTGGCGCCAAGCTTCACGCCCATTGCATGGGCCAAAGATCGCCCCATCGCATCAGCTGGGCCACCCGCAGGAAAGGGCACAACGATGACAATGGGCTTGTCTGGATAAGCTGCCCAAGAAAATGAGCACTGCAGCACAAGCAACAAACTCAAAAATACGGCTTTCATGGTGAAGTTCCTTTTTGCAGCGCTGTTGATTCAAGCATTTTTTGGTAAGTCAGGCACTGGGACGCCCGCATCAATGGCATCGCATTTTTTCTTTTCAGCCAAAACAACCGCTTTGGCCAAAGTCAACACTTCGGCAGCCCTTTGAATGGGGATAAAACACACGCCCGTTGAATCGGCAAATACAATATCTCCGCATGACACCCTGATGCCTGATATTTGGATATCTCCATTGATTTCAACGGTTTGAATTCTCCATTTGCCCGTGACGGGCGTCACCTCTGTTGACCACACAGGAAACCCAATGGCGCGCGAGTGTGCAACATCGCGAATACCACCCTCAACAATGGCCCCAACCTCGCCTTGACGTTTGGCTGTCTGAGATGAGATACCCCCCATATTTGAGATGCCAGGGACACCCTGAATGACAACGAAATCATCGGGCTGGGCCAAGTTATGCGCCTCAAATTCAGCCATCCCATTGACTTTTGCTTTTGCCGCCTCATATGCGTGAGCTCGTTGCATGATGTTCCTAACCGTCAACGCCACGCCCACACGGCACTCGCTGGGCATGGTTGGTTTTAAAACACTCGCCCCAATGACCCCAGTGATGCCCAATTCATCCATGACATCGGACAAAACACCAGAGGCATCCCCTAGGCTTCTAAAGCCCTCCAGCATGCCCTCAGGCGCTCTAGGAACAGCCATGTGTTTGATGTTTTCTCTTGCTATTTTTCCTGTTAATTTTTTTTCTTGCATGTTCATTCTCTCATTTAGAAACTTTAAAACCTTGAAATTACCTGCTCGTTTTGCGATTCATCTGTAGCAAGTAAATTGCCCTTTGATGTCTTCGTTGTAATACTTATTGAAGGACTTGGCGCCCATCAATGCATCGTACTTTTTTTGATCCACCGCACAATGCTGAAACCAGTTTTCTTTTATTTGAACGATCAGATACGCATCTTCAGCTTTGTAGCAAGCTCTTTTGATCAAAACACTATTGGTATTTGAACAATTAAAACTGTCCAGATCGACTTCGCCTTTTACATTGATGGTAACGCTCTCAGCTTGCGCGCCATAAGCCATAAATAGACTCAGGAAAATAATAATTTTTATCACTCTAATCATTACAAGCTCCAGTCTTGATTTTTAGTCATCATAAGGCATTCAAGAAAGAATAGCCATGCGTAAAAATCCCCATTCCGCGCTTGGAACGATGTGAGCGTTAAGATTCTACTGATTTCCATTATCCCCGCTCTGAGTCCCTGGACAATTCATAAGTTTCACAGACTTTTTTTAAAAATCAACTTGCCTAAACTAGGGATTTAGGCAATGTACAAGCACTAAATTTCTGTTAAATTGCCTCCTATCCCATTCAATTTAAAAGGTAACCACTGTGCCTCAAGCCATTGTTAGACACATTGCCATCAATTACGAAATCATCGGACATGAAGGGCCATGGATAGCTCTGACCCCCGGGAGCAGACGCCCTTACAACGAGCTTTTGAATTTGGCCAAAGATATTGCAACTGCAGGCTACAGGGTCTTGCTTCATGACAGAAGAAATTGCGGCTCCTCGGAAGTGGGCTTTGATGCCAGCGCCTCCGAACACGAAGTGTGGGCGGACGACTTGTACGAATTGGCCCTCCAACTCAATGCTTTGCCCTTGATTGTGGGCGGCTCCTCAGCGGGAGCGCGCCTGGCCATCCTTTTTGCCATTCGTCACCCCAAGGCAACTCAAGGTTTACTTTTGTGGCGCCTGACAGGTGGCCAAGAAGCCGTGAATCATTTGGCTCAAGAGTACTATGGGCAGTTCATCACCCTTGCAGAAAATGGGGGCATGCAAGCCATTTCCCAAAGCGATCACTTTAAGTCATTGATTGCTGCGCGCCCCAGCAATTTAGAAAAATTGCTCCATACCCCGGTTGAGGAGTTCATCAGCGTGATGGCGCACTGGAAAGCGTGTTTTTTGGCCTCTGCTTCATTGCCCATCGTAGGTGCGACAGAGCAACAGTTGAGAGACACATCAGCACCCACGTGCCTCATTGCTGGCAATGACGTCATCCATACACCCGTCACGGCAAGAAAAGCCTCAAAACTATTGCCCAATTGTGAAATTCATGAAAACGTTGTCACACCATACCCAGACGACCAACTTTTGAAAGAGTGGGATCGACAGGAGTGGAAACAGGCAGAGCCCAAGCTTGCGAAAATTTTTACGGCTTTTTTAAAAAAGCACGGCATTCAATAATTATTCAACCCCTAGCAAAAGGAAATCCAATGAGTTTAAAAATTCGCCGTGTCGTCACGGGTCACAACGAGCATGGCAAAGCCATCGTTGAGGTCGATGAAATCGTTCAAAATGTGATCTCTAACCGCCCTGGTGCATCGTCGTCCGTGATTTGGTCATCACAAGGCTTTCCCGTCAACAACGATGGCTTTACTGACCCGACCAAAGCCTCTTTCAAAACAACCGTGGACAACGGAACTGTTTTCAGGGTTGTTCAATTCGAACCCGGCGTAACGCCTCGCAATCACCGCACCGATTCAATTGACTATGCGGTCGTGATCACAGGGGAAATTGACATGACCTTGGATGACGATGTGATGGTCACACTCAAAGCGGGAGATGTTTTGGTACAAAGGGGCACAGTACACAACTGGTTCAATCGCACAGACAAGCCCTGTATTGTTGCCTTTTCATTGATCAGCTCCAACCCCGTGCAGGTCAACGGCAAACCCCTTGATGCACACGGTTGAGAATGAATCCCTTGAAGGCCTCTAAGAGGCCTTCAACATTTTTATTTGATTTGAAACTGAAGCATTTTTGCGCTTTGCAGCACCCATCAGTACTCAGCACCACCTGATGCCATTGATTCAAACTTAGTGATTGATTTGAGGAACGTTAATTTCACGACTCCAGTCGGTCCATTGCGATGCTTGGCAATCAATATCTCAGCAACACCAGGCTCTTTGCTGTCTTTGTTGTAGTAGTCATCTCTGTAAATAAACATGATGATGTCAGCATCTTGCTCGATCGCACCTGACTCTCTTAAGTCACTCATCATTGGACGCTTGTCTGTTCGTTGCTCAACACCACGGTTGAGCTGCGACAAGGCAATGACTGGACACTGCAACTCCTTGGCCAGCATTTTTAAGCCCCTTGAAATTTCTCCAAGTTCAGTGGAACGGTTGTCACTTTCACTTGAAGACCCGGACATCAATTGAATGTAATCGACAACGATAAGGCCCAGTTTGCCGCACTTTTTAGCCAAACGCCTAGCATTGGCTCTCAATTCAGTGGGTGATACGCCAGGGGTCTCATCAATGTGCAAGGAGATATTTCTCAGTCGTTCAATGGCTTCCGTGAGTTTAGGCCACTCATCCGGGGAGAGCTTCCCAGTTCGCAGATGACCTTGGTCAATGCGACCAATGGAGCCCACAATACGAATGGCCAATTGCGAGGCCCCCATCTCCATTGAGAACACGGCGACAGGCAACTGCTCTTTGATTGCCACATGCTCTGCGATATTGATCGCCAACGCAGTTTTACCCATCGAAGGTCTTGCGGCGAGAACAATCAAGTCACCAGGCTGTAAACCGCTGGTCATTCGATCAAAGTCATAAAATCCTGTAGGCACTCCAGTGATGTCATTGGGGTTTTGAGACATCTCTTCAATGCGATCCATCAACGCCAAGGCCAAGTTGTCCATGTTTTGGAAACCTTGCTTCATGCGAGAACCCTCTTCACCAATGTTGAAGATCTTTTGTTCTGCCTCATCTAAGATTTGATCAACACGCTTGCCCTTGGGGTTAAAGGCCGTGGTTGCAATATCATCGCTTGCGCTCACCAGCTTTCTCAAAATGGAACGCTCGCGAATGATTTCTCCATAGCGCCTGATATTGGCACTGCTTGGCACAAATTGCGCCAAAGAGTTGAGATAGGCCAAACCCCCTATCTCCTCAGATTTGCCTTGATTTTGTAGCGTTTCATAAACCGTGATGACATCAGCGGGTTTATTGGCATTGATCAAGGACTGAACACACGCATAAATGATTCGGTTTTCATAGCGATAGAAATCATTCTCCGAGAGTAAGTCATCGACCTTGTCCCAAGATGTGTTGTCCAGCAACAAGCCACCAAGCACACTGGACTCCGCCTCCAATGAGTGCGGTGGAATCCGCAGCTGAGTAACAACTTGGTCAGGAAATTGATCTTCTTGCAAACTGGATAAAACGGCTGACATCTCTCACCTTTAAAACAACCATGCTAATCCTTTTTCAAAGATAAGTCATTGCGTAAGTTTGTGTATATGCTGGGGACAAGTTGTCTACAAGTCGCTTTGATCAATAAAAAAGCCTCCAAGCTATCAACAAGGAGGCTCATTTGGCCTAGAACTTAAGAAATGAAGTCTTAAGCTGTCTCTCCGTAGACAGAGACAGTGATTTCAACCACAACGTCGGTGTGCAAAGACACGCTGACTGTTGAGTCACCAACCACCTTGATAGGACCTTTGGGCATGCGAACCTGCGCTTTGAGGACTTTGAAGCCCAATTTGGTGAGCTCATCTGCCACATCAAAATTGGTCACTGAACCAAATAAGCGGCCATCAACACCAGCTTTTTGGGTGATTTTTACAGTCACACCAGCCAACTTCTCGCCCAAGGCTTGAGATTCAGCAAGCTTTTCAGCCGCAGCTTTTTCAAGCTCTGCTCTTTTAAGTTCAAACTCTTTGATTGCAACATCTGTGGCTCTGCGAGCACGGCCAGAGGGGATCAAAAAGTTACGGGCATAACCGTCTTTAACACGGACGATCTCTCCCAAATTACCCAAATTAACAACTTTATCTAGCAATATGATTTGCATGTCAACTCCCCTCAGATCTTGTGTTGGTCGCTGTAAGGCAACATGGCTAGAAAACGAGCACGCTTGATAGCGGTGTTTAACTGGCGTTGAAAAATCGCACGAGTGCCTGTAAGGCGCGCTGGAATAATTTTCCCATTCTCGGCAATGAAGTCTCTCAATGTGTCGATGTCTTTGTAGTCAATCTCTTCAACACCTGTGACTGTGAAGCGGCAAAAGCGCTTGCGTTTAAAAAGCAAGGATTGCGTATTGCGCTTGGGACGCTTGTCTTTGTTAAATTTTTTAAATGTGGCCATGATTCGGGCCTCCTATGAAATTTGATTAAATTGGGTCAAATGAAAAACAACGCTTCTTGAATTCCTGGGTGAAGCTAAAAAACCTTCAAACTCGCATTGGGTACCCAAAGGAAGTTTGATCATTTTTTCAGCCAACTCACCCAATGCTCTACCTCTAAGACTTGCCTTGACTTGCCTGGTGACGCCATGCTCTTTTAGCTCAGACTCATGCTCTAAAAGGACATCTGCTGCGCTAAGGCCGGCTGGGGTATACCTAAGAGGTTCGATTTCAACCAACGAAGCAGTTAAAACCAGACGATTCACTCGGTGTCAGCGTCAATAGATCAAGCTTGGAATTCGGCTTGTTGTGTCTTGCGTGCTTCTTCGCGTTCAACAGATTTCATCATTGAAGAAGGACCTGTTTCGGCTTTTTTCTTAAGCACGGTCAAATGACGCAAAACGGCATCGTTGAATTTAAAGGCATGCTCGAGTTCAGCAACAATTTCCTTAGAAGCCTCAATGTTGACACACAAGTAATGAGCTTTTGCAAGCTTGTTGATCATGTATGTTAATTGGCGTCTGCCCCAATCTTCGATTCGATGGATTGCACCGCCACCATTGGTGATGAGGCTTTTGTATCGCTCCATCATGGCAGGGACTTGCTCACTTTGATCCGGATGGATCATGAGTATGATTTCATAATGACGCATAAACACTCCTTGTGGTTGTAGCTACCCACGGCGTCTCATGTGTGGTGTAGCAAGGGAAAACCCAAGATTATAGCCCTCTTTCACCCTTAGGCGCAAAGCCACAAGGACAAGCAAACAACATTCGCAACGCAAGATCTGCTCTAAAATCGCAATAAAGAATACTTTTGAATTAATTGCAACCCATTGTGTTTGCATCACCATGCTTGGGCGATCTTTGGTGCCAACGGCTCAAGCGCAATGACACCTCGCCACCCAATAAATTCGCTGGGCATACAATCACTTGCATCCCATCCCCAACACCTCAATGAACATTCTTATCTCCAACGACGACGGCTACCGCGCTCCAGGCATCGTGGCTCTTTACGAAGCGTTTAAAAACCTCGGCCATGTTGAAGTCGTGGCTCCAGAACTTAACAACAGCGCCAAGTCCAACGCATTGACCCTCAACTCTCCTTTGTACGTCCAGCAAGGGGACACTGGTTTTAGATATGTGAATGGAACACCTGCAGATTGCGTTCACATCGCTTTGACGGGACTGCTCGACTTTCGTCCAGATTTGATCATCTCTGGCATCAACAATGGCGCCAATATGGGCGACGACACCATTTACTCGGGCACAGTGGGTGCCGCCATGGAGGGGTATTTAATGGGCATCCCAGCTATCGCGTTTTCGCAGGTGGACAAGGGCTGGGAGCACATTGATGATGCAGCTCGATTTGCCAGATCCTTTGTTGATTCATTGATGGCAAAAGGCTTGATTCTTCCTTCTGCGCCTGATCACACCACCCAGGCACAACAACCTTGGCTGTTGAATGTGAACATCCCCAATGTGCCTTTGTCCGCTCAAAAAGGGATCAAAGTCTGTCGATTGGGAAGGCGCCACCCGGCAGAAAAAGTCATCACGCAAGTCAACCCTAGAGGCGAGACAATGTATTGGATAGGGGCTGCTGGGCCAGCCAAAGACGAATCGGAGGGAACAGACTTTTATGCCACGCAGCAAGGATTCGCGTCTCTCACACCCATACAAATCGACATCACCGACTACAAAGCAATGGCCCCGTGGGCTGAAAATTTAGCCGTCTCTGTTTAAAATCAATTGATGAAAAAAAGACCCGCTTTCCCAGCACGCATTGACTTTGGTCGTGACAACGCGCCGCCCGAGGTGCTCTTGTCTGCCACAAAAGTGATGACCCCTTCCAACCAAAGAGGGATGGACAAAACGCCTAAACCATTGGTCCCACAAAACAAGCCCAGCGGCTTGGGACTTGACTCAAAGGCCGTCAGGGAGAGAATGGTCGACAAGTTAATCGCTCAAGGCCTGGACGACGAGATGGTTCTCAAAGCACTAAGAGCTGTTGAAAGACACCGATTTGTAGACACCGCCTTGGTCAATCAAGCCTATGAAGACACCAGCCTGCCGATTGGTCTAGGTCAAACCATCTCCAAGCCCAATGTCGTGGCTCGAATGATTTCTCTGCTTCGCCAAGGTCGCAACTTGTTGATCACAGGCAAATTGAACCGCGTCTTAGAAATCGGTACAGGGTGTGGCTACCAAGCCGCCCTTTTGGCCGAAGTGAGCAAAGAGGTCTACAGCATTGAGCGTCTCAAGGGACTTCATGAAAAGGCATTGAGCAACCTGGCTCAGTTGTCGCTTCAAAATGTGCATTTGATTTTTGGAGACGGCATGCTCGGACATCCAAGCGCCGCCCCTTACTCAGGCATCATCTCAGCCGCAGGGGGAGACACGCTTCCTCAGGCTTGGATTGATCAATTGGATGTGGGGGGAAGGATCGTTGCCCCTTGGGCACAAGATGGATCCCAAAGTCTTTTGGTGATTGATAAAACCAACAAAGGTTTGGAGAGACAAATTCTCGAGCCCGTGCATTTTGTTCCTCTAAAATCTGGCATTGCATGATAAAAATAGCTTCCAAAAAACAAGGATCCGTATGCTTCGCTTGAACAACACCTTTTACCCAGGCATGCGCTCGGTACTGATTGCCAGTTTTGTTCTGATCTTGAATGCTTGCTCGACCATGCGTTCTTCGCCTGCCCCCGTAGAAGACAAAAAGGGCGTCAACAGCCAAGGCATATGGATGAGCGTGGGCATGGCAAAAATAGGTGCCTCCTCAGCGAGTGCATTGGGTGCAGAAAACGCTGGCAAACCGGGCTACTACACGGTCAAGCAAGGCGACACACTCATTCGCATTGGACTTGATCAAGGTCAAAACTGGCGCGATATTGTTAAATGGAACAACTTAGACAATCCCAACAACATTGAAGTCGGTCAAGTCCTTCGTGTTCAAGCGCCCAATTCAAATGCAAGCACAAATGCCAGCGCGACGGATAACAATGCCGTGCTTGTCCGCCCAGTTGCCAGCGCTTCGCAGCCAAGCAACGCCACCAGCACGCCAGCACCTGGACCCAATACCGCCCAAACGAACAAACCCCTGAGCAGTGAAACCGCCGATGAGATTGTCTTCTCTTGGCCAGCAAACGGCGCATTGAATGCGTATTTTGACGAAATCAAAAACAAAGGCATTGACATTGTCGGCAAAGCGGGAGAACCGGTTTTGGCCGCAGCAGATGGCAAAGTGGTTTACGCGGGCTCTGGACTCAGAGGATACGGCAATTTAATCATTCTTAAACACAACAACACCTATCTCAGTGCCTATGCCCACAACCAAACTTTGCTGGTCAAAGAAGATCAAAGCATCAAGAGAGGCCAAAAAATAGCAGAAATGGGCAACACCGATTCAGATCAAGTCAAATTGCATTTCGAGGTGCGCAAACAAGGCAAGCCCATCGATCCGGTGAAGATGTTGCCCCCCAGATAATGCCGTATTTTTTATTAAAAGCGCCACTCAAGAAACCCCCTTGACCAGGCGTGTTCAAGCCAAACAAGCACCAACCTTTCACTTTTTCACTTACGAATTCAGGTCAAGTTACTCAGCCCCTTAGGTGAGTATTTGTTCCGCCTCCACCATGTCAAACGAATTGCACCCTCCCGTTTTTGAAGACAAATCCCTGTACATTGAATCCATGGATCTGGATGCAAAAGGGATCGGGCACAAGGAAGACGGTAAAGTGGTCTTTGTTGACGGCGCCCTTCCCTTTGAGCGCGTGCGTCCAAATGTGCACAGAAAAAAGAACAACTGGGAGATGGCCTCTTTGCAAGAGATCTACAAAGAGTCTTACTCCCGAGTCAAACCCTTTTGCCCACATGCAGGCTACCACACCGGCTCATGCGGGGGTTGTAAGATGCAGCACTTGGAGCCCAGTGCACAAATCGCGGTCAAGCAAAGAGCGCTAGAAGATCTTCTTGCACACATCGGACAAGTCAAGCCGCAAAATATTTCTCGCCCCATCGAAGGACCGGATTGGGGCTACCGCTTCCGAGCACGGTTATCGGTCAGAGATGTGAGAAAAAAGAACATGGTGCTCATTGGATTTCATGAGCGAAAGAGCCGCTATGTTGCAGATATGCAATCATGCCCTATTCTGCCCAAGCATGTCAGCGCATTACTCATGCCACTCAGGCAATTGATCGAATCGCTTGAAAGCAGAGAGCATTGTGCTCAAATCGAATTGGCCTGTGGCGACCAAGTCACTGCCATGGTCTTGCGACACATGGTGCCATTGAATGAAAATGACCAGAGAAAACTCTTGGATTTTGGCAAGCAGCACTTGATCCAGTGGTGGCTTCAACCGCAAGGCATTGATAGCGTGCATTTGATGCCGGCGTCCTTGCCCGATTCACCCAAATATTACCCGGAGCAAGAAAAATCACTCTCCTACGCTTTGCCTGAATTTGGGGTTGTGATGCCCTACAGGCCAACCGACTTTACACAAGTCAACCCCTACATCAATCAAGTCTTGGTCAGCAAGGCAATCAAACTTCTCGACCCCCAAAAGACCGACACAGTCATTGATTGGTTTTGTGGCTTAGGTAACTTTACCCTGCCCTTGGCCACCAAGGCGGCAAAGGTGATCGGCATCGAAGGCAGTGAGCAATTGGTCCAAAGAGCCAAAGACAACTGCGAGTTGAATCAATCATCAAGCGCCATTGACGCCAATGGCCAGTGCGCCACAAAGGCCATCAATTTGTGCACAGTGACATTTTTAAGTCAAAATCTTTTTCAAATCACCCCAGAGCAACTCCTGGGCTTAGCGTCTGCTCAAAAATGGCTGATTGACCCACCCAGGGAGGGCGCTTTCGAGCTGGTCAAAGCCCTGGCGCATCTGATGCAAGACAAGGCCGCGAACTTTTCTGCACCAAGCCGAATTGTTTATGTCAGCTGCAACCCAGCAACATTGGCAAGAGATGCCAGTGTGTTGGTTCAAGGGGGCTATGAACTCAAAAGCGCAGGCATCATCAATATGTTTCCGCACACAGCGCATGTTGAAAGCATGGCTGTTTTTGATCTTCCATAAAAAAAGGACCCATTGTGAGATGGGTCCTTTGGTCAAATGACTTGGTTTTTTAAGTTATTCTTTCTCACCACCAAAAATACCCAACAAAGCCAATAAACTTTGAAAGACATTGATGATATCCAAATACAAACTCAAGGTCGCACTGATGTAATTGGTCTCGCCGCCATCAATGATCTCTTTGATATCGTAGAGCATGTAAGCACTAAAAATTGCTATCGACAGCATTGAGATGGCCATCATGCCGGCGCTAGAGCCAACAAACACATTGATCAAACTCCCAACCATCAAAACGATTGCGCCCACATAAAGCCACTTGGCCATGCCACTCAAATCACGCTTGATGACTGTGGACAAGGAGGCCATCAAGAAAAACACCCCTGCAGTTCCCCCAAAGGCGGTCATGACAAGCTCGGTGCCATTTTTAAACCCCAAGACCATTGCAATCAAGCGCGACAGCATGATGCCCATAAAGAAAGTAAAGGCCAATAACACTGGCACTCCAGCGGCTGAATTTTTGGTGCGCTCAATGGCGTAAATAAAACCAAAAGCTCCCACTAGAAACACCACAAGCCCCAGTCCACCTGACAAGGCATAACTCAAACCCGTTGCAACGCCCAGCCAAGCGCCCAGGACGGTAGGTACCATGCTGATGGCCAGGAGCCAATAGGTGTTCCTCAAAACACGATTTCTATCCACCATCGAGGTGTTTAAAAATTGATACTCAAGTGATTGCAGGTTGTCGTTCATTTCGTCTCCCAAAAGTTACTACTAAGTAGATGGTGCAATTCTAGAGAATTTCAAGCCAAAATGTAAACTAAATGACGTCATTCCATGGCTTCGCTACTTTTCCCTCTTTTTGGACCAGGGTTTTAGGGTTTTATTCTATAAAAAAACTTTTAAAAGCCCCTTTGTTCCTCTATTACACTCAAATTGTCTAAAGTCTTGAGGCTTTAAACGCCAATACCCCTAAGAAAATTGGGTATTTTTAACCCGTTTACTTTTTACAAAGATCACGAAAAATGAAAAACAAACACGTCCTAGAACTTGCCGATGTTAAAAAAATTGCTGCCGCAGCTGAGGCAGAAGCTATTAAAAACAACTGGGCGGTGAGCATTGCGATTGTCGATGATGGAGGCCATTTGCTTTGGTTACAAAGACTTGATGGCGCAGCACCCATGACTTCCCACATGGCGCCCGCAAAAGCGAACACAGCCGCTTTGGGACGCAGAGAATCTAAGGCCTATGAGGAGGTCATCAACGGCGGGCGCTTCTCTTTCCTAAGTGCACCAGACCTCAAAGGCTTGCTCGAGGGTGGGGTCCCCATTGTGTCCGAGGGCCAAGTCATTGGGGCGGTTGGCGTGAGCGGCGTTAAATCAAGCGATGATGCGTTGATTGCCAAAGCTGGCATTGCTGCGATTGGACTTTGATCCACTGCGGGTTAAAAATTTTTAACCCAACAATTTAAGAACAGGTGCTGACCTTTGGTACAAAAGCCATCGGTCAGAGCCTTTCTATCTCTGTCTTAGTAGGTCAAGGACTGGGGCCTGATTTCTTGCAAAATGGTGGTCGCTATTTCCTCAATGCTTTTCGTGGTTGTAGACAGCCACCTGATGCCTTCGCGACGCATCATTGACTCTGCCTGGGCAACCTCCATGCGACAGTTGGCCAAGTCGGCGTATTTTGATTCAGGTCTTCTTTCGTGCCTGATTTCACTGAGGCGTTCTGGGTGGATGGTGAGTCCAAAAACCTTCGCGATGTGCGCCTTCAATGCAGGCGGCAACTGCTTGCGCTCAAAATCTTCCGGTATCAAGGGATAGTTGGCAGCCTTCAAGCCATGCTGCATGGCCAGATAAAGGCTGGTGGGGGTTTTACCACTGCGGCTCACCCCAACCAAAATCACATCGGCCAAAGACAAATCTCGATTGAGTTGTCCATCATCGTGCGCCAGGCTGTAATTGATGGCCTCAATTCGGTCGTGGTATTGCTGGCTTTTGCTCACATCGGAAAATCTGCCCACTCGATGATGGGATTTGATCCCTAGCTCCTCCTCCAATGGGTTGACAAAGGTGCTGAACATGTCCAAAAGCATGCCCTGACAACTCTCCTTGATCACGCCCAGCACCTCCATGTCCACCAAGGTTGTGAAGACGATGGGCTTTTGTCCTTCAATTTCTGCCGTGTGGTTGATTTGACGGACCGCTTGATGCGCCTTGTCGACCGTGTCAATAAAGGGCAAGCGCACATGTCTAGGCTTGAATTCAAATTGGGCCAAGATGGCGTTGCCAAAGGTTTCAGCCGTGATGCCAGTTCCGTCGGATATAAAAAACACACTTCGGTGGGTCATCGTCCTCTTTCTAAAATAACTTGAAAATAAGATAGGCCATAAGCCCCTATATTGGCTTGGCTCGCCCTAAAATAAGGTCACATTATCCAGTGAAACCCTATATTTCACCGATTTTGAGCTTCTGTTTTGAAGAAAAGCCGCCAAAAAATTGTATCTCTCAAGGAGTTTTCGAACATGTCCGCCCTTTTTGCTGCAACCGACTTAGTGGTTCCTTTTGAGAATTTAAGAATGACCGACGTGGAATCGGTGGGAGGAAAAAATGCAAGTCTTGGAGAGATGATCTCTCAGCTCCCCAATGGCGTTCGAGTCCCAACCGGATTTGCCACCACCGCCTTTGCGTTCAGGGCTTTTTTAAAACACCAAGACTTGGATCAACGCATTCAAAATCGCCTCAAAACACTTGACATCGAAGACGTCAATGCTTTGGCACAAGCGGGCCATGAGATTCGCCAATGGATTGAGCTGCAACCTTTCCCCAAAGATCTAGAAAAGGCCATTCACGAGGCATATCAAAAACTTGACGCCAACGCCCAAGCTGCTGCGTCTTACGCTGTTCGCTCTTCTGCAACTGCAGAAGACCTGCCAGATGCATCATTTGCTGGACAACAAGAAACTTTTTTAAATGTATCGGGCATCGACAATATTCTTTTGAAGATGAAAGAAGTATTTGCCTCCCTTTACAACGATCGCGCCATCAGTTATCGGGTACACAAAGGCTTTGATCATGAAAGCGTTGCACTCTCAGCTGGCGTACAAAGAATGGTCAGGTCCGATTTAGGCGCAGCAGGCGTTATGTTTACGCTCGATACAGAGTCGGGCTTTGAAGACATTGTTTTTATCACCTCTAGCCTTGGTCTGGGAGAAACTGTGGTCCAAGGTGCGGTCAACCCCGATGAGTTCTATGTGCACAAACCCATCCTGAAAGCAGGTCATAAAGCCATCATTCGAAAAACCCTAGGCTCAAAACTTCAACAAATGATTTTTTGCTCGCCCGAGGAAACCAAATCTTCGGGCAAGCTGGTCAAGACAATTGACGTTCCAACCGAATTGCGAAATCGCTACTCGCTGCAAGACCACGAAGTGCAAGAGTTGGCCTCTTACGCACTGGCCATCGAAAAGCATTACGCACGCCCAATGGACATCGAATGGGGCAAGGACGGCAAAACAGGCGAATTGTTCATCCTTCAAGCAAGACCTGAGACCGTCAAAAGCCAACAAAAAGGGCAAATCGAACAACGCTATAAGCTCCGCGGGTCAAGTGCCATTTTGGCTGAAGGACGTGCCATTGGTCAAAAAATTGGCGCAGGCCCAGTCCGCTTGGTTCAACACATCTCAGAAATGGATCGGGTTCAAGCCGGTGATGTACTGGTCACGGATATGACGGACCCCAATTGGGAACCTGTCATGAAAAGAGCCAGTGCCATCGTGACCAATCGAGGGGGACGAACTTGCCACGCAGCCATCATTGCCAGAGAACTTGGCATACCTGCAGTCGTTGGATGTGGCAATGCAACCGACGTCTTGACGGAAGGCGCATTGGTGACCGTCAGTTGTGCCGAAGGCGATACAGGCCTGATCTATGACGGCCTCCTTGAGACAGAAGTGATTGAAGTCACTCGTGGTGAAATGCCTGCAATCAAAACCAAAATCATGATGAATGTGGGCAACCCCCATTTGGCCTTTGACTTTTGCCAATTGCCCAACGATGGCGTTGGTTTGGCTCGCTTGGAGTTCATCATCAACAACAACATTGGCATCCATCCAAAAGCCATTTTGGACTACCCCAACATTGACACCGATTTGAAAAAGGCGGTTGAGTCTGTGGCCAGGGGCCACGCCTCGCCCAAAGCCTTTTATGTGGACAAAGTGGCTGAAGGTGTTGCCACCATTGCTGCTGCCTTTTGGCCCAAGCCCGTGATCGTTAGGTTGTCCGACTTCAAGTCAAATGAATACCGCAAACTCATTGGCGGGAGTCGCTATGAACCAGAGGAAGAGAATCCAATGCTCGGCTTTAGAGGTGCTGCCCGGTACTTGAGCGCAGACTTCAATGAAGCTTTTGCCATGGAGTGTGATGCCCTCAAACGCGTTCGTAACGAAATGGGACTCACCAATGTGCAAGTGATGGTTCCCTTTGTTCGCACCTTGAATCAAGCCAAGCGAGTCATTGAATTGCTTGCTGAAAATGGACTCGAAAGAGGTGTCAATGGTTTAAAAATCATCATGATGTGCGAAGTCCCAAGCAATGCCATTCTTGCCGAAGACTTCCTTGAGTATTTTGATGGCTTCTCGATTGGATCGAACGATCTGACTCAACTTACTCTTGGGCTGGACCGAGATTCTGGTTTGGCATTGCTCGCAGCCGACTTTGATGAAAGAGATCCAGCGGTCCAAGCACTGCTAAAGCAAGCCATCAATGCCTGCCTCAAACACGGTAAATATGTGGGGATCTGTGGCCAAGGCCCCAGCGATCACCCCGATTTCGCCCAGTGGTTGGTAGACGCCAACATCAGCTCCATCTCCCTCAATCCCGACAGCGTTGTGAGCACTTGGCAAGACATCGCCAAGCACCAAAAACCTTAACCCCCCCGACGATTAGCGGTCGTTTGCTTTCGTTCGAATATAGGCCCAGATAAAGTCCATGTCTTTTTCTGAGACTACGCCCTTCCAAGGCGGCATTTGACCCTTGCCGTTTTGGACAGAGTTCTCAAATCTTTGGCGCTCGCTTACTTTCAGTTTCCTCAGGTCAAAACTTTGGCCTGAATTGACCAAGTTCTCTCCATGGCATGTGTAGCAATAGGTTGTGTAGATTTTCTCGCCCATCTCTGCCTTGGCGTCGTCTTGGGCCAAAGAAGGCATCGCCAGTGCAAACGCTAGGGCTCCAAGAGCCCATAAATTATTCGGTTTCATGTCTTACTTTTTCAATGCGCGGGCGCAAAGCCCAATTTTGTTAAATATTCAGCGACTTCGAAACGACAAACATCAATAGATTTTCTCGTCTCCGCTGAGCTCATGTCGCTCAACACTTTGACTGAATCCCACCCTTCGTGAACTTTTTGGCTGTAGGCTTGCCCTTGCTGCGTTTTGGCGTCGGTGATGGTATCAATCTCTTTCTTAAGGGGCTCAAAATTGCAGCTTGCAGACCAGGCACTGCTCAAAAGAGACGCGCTGATCACTGCGCCTTTTAAATATATCAAACTCATTTTTAATAATCGTGTGCTCATCAATCCGATGACTTTCAAAAAAAATGTCCAAGCTTCCGTCAATTGAAGTTGGACATCTATTCAACCCCCCAGCTAAAAACCCCCTAAACCGTGAAATCTCAAAGCAAAGGGGGCTCCATCAATTTTTATTTATCAAACAATGCGAAGGTCCAAAGTGTTGCACCCGGAGCCACCTTCTCCAAATTGGGATCTCCAGCTCTAAGCGCATAAACACCACCAATGCCACTGAGCACCGTGACGTATTGGCGACCATTTTTCTCCCAAGTCACAGGCTGAGACAGCATGCCTGAATTGGTTTGGAAACTCCAAAGCAATTTGCCATTGTTGGCATCGTACGCTTGGAACTCACCCGTCATCACACCAGTGAACACCAAATTGGATTGCGTCACAAGCGTTGAAGACCAGTTCGGACTCTTAAAGGGCACTTCCCATGAAGATTTGCCTGTCAAGGGGTCGACCGCTTTTAAATGGCCCCTGACATTGGGATCATCAAAAATCGTCGTTCTTTTGACCGTGCCAGGACCTGACGGTTTACCAGGCGTGAATTGTTCAGGTTCTGGTGCCTGGTACGTCATGCCGATATGCAGTGTGTTCATGTACAACTTTTGTGTCACGGGGCTAAAAGCAACGTGCTGCCAGTTGATACCACCCGATGTAGAGGGCCATACCGTCACATTGCGACCCGCCACTGCACCATTGAACACATCGGTGTAATTGGGGCGCCCGGTTTTCAGGTCAATGCCATCCGCCCAATTGACTTTCTCAAATGGGTTGGCAGCAATCAACTTGCCCGTGGCCGCATCCAATACGTACAAAAACCCGCTTCGATTGGCCTGCATCACAACTTTTTGAGGCTTGCCGTTGATCTTTAAAGTCGCTTGAATGGGCGTCTGCACGGCATCGTAATCAAAGGGATCGTTGGGTGATGTTTGATAGTGCCACACCAACTCGCCTGTTTTGGGTTTGAGGGCAATGATTGAATTGGTGTAGAGATTGTCGCCTTTTCGCCCCCTTGGATTCCAAGGAGAGGGGTTACCCGTTCCCCAGTACACCAAATCCAACTCTGGATCGTAACTACCCGTCACCCAGGAGCTTCCACCACCCGTGACGTTGGAGTCTTTGTCCCAAGTCTCAGCCCCCTTTTCACCCGCTGCAGGCACGGTGTAATGCCGCCATAAATGCTGTCCCGTCTTGGCATCGTAGCCTTCGATGAAGCCTCTGTGGCCGTACTCTGCACCAGCCACACCAACAATTGCAACCCCTCCAACCACCAAGGGCGCACCCGTCATGGCATAACCATTTTCTATGGTTGCGGGTGCAGGAGAAGCCGTTCTCCAAATTTCTTTGCCTGTTTTGGCATCAAGCGCAATCGTCACATTGTTCATCAGTGAACGAATGAATTTGCCCTCATATAGAGCACCCCCTCTGTTCACAATACCGCAGCAAACCACCCGAAGCGTTTCTGGAGGATAGTCATGCGATATCCGCCAAATAGGTTTACCAGTCAACGCATCAACCGCCGAGGTCGAATTGTGTGTGGTCGCGTAAATAACGCCATCGTGAATGATGGGGAAGGACTCTGCTCCCCTCATGTCGTTCATTGAGTACGACCAAATGGGCACCAACTTTTTGACGTTGGACTTGTTGATTTTATTCAAAGGACTAAAGCGTTGAGCGTTGTAGCCCATACCATAAACGAGCACATCGCCCGAAGTGTTACCATCATTGAGCAAATCTTGAGTTGTCTGAGCACTTGCGCCTACGGCTAGAACCCCCATCATCAAGCTCAATAAAAAATTGATCTGCACTGATTTTTTAATTTTCATCACTTGTCTCCTTTTGTGCTGGAATTGTAAAGTTCTGATCTTGCCTGAAAGCTATGATTAACCATTAGATGAAGGTTCAGGGATTGAGATTCACATAAATGTAAAAAGCCCACATCCAGTGGGCTCTCGGGCTCAAGGTAGAAGTCCCACCCTTTCGTCTAGTCTTTGAGTCGACGAACAATCCAAGGCAAAACAATATCTGTGAATATTTCATGATCTTTTAATGTTTTTGATCGCCCCATATGACCACCCTCAGGGTTTACCCAAGCCTCTTTGGGAGACCCAGATCGCAAGAGCAGGTACAGGTCTTCGATTGGCACCTGAGTGTCCTTGGAACCATTGATCAACAGCATGGGCGCAGAAGGCTTCTCCAGCCAACCAGCATCCTTTAAAGACATCTTCGGACCGTAGGCCAAGAAATCATCCAAGGTCTTGACCCCGTAAATGGCCGAACGCGCTTCAAACAATCCAAAAATATATTCGGTATTGCCCAAAGCTTTTCTTTGCCATTGTGCTTGGAAATACTCATGAACGGGCCCAGCTTGTACGACCACCCCCTTCAAGCGCTTGATCTCTGTGTAGGCCACTCTGGCCGACCAATGTCCGCCCCAACTTCCCCCAAAAACCACGATCCTGCTGGCATCGATATCTGAGCGCTTTTGCAATGCATCAATTGCAGCCGTAAAAACGCCCTCAGCACCTGGCTCAATTCTTATCTTGCTCTCTCCAGTCCCAGGCATGTCCATGGAGAGAAAAGCCACGCCATGCTTTAAATACTCAGCTTCGCGAATGGCATTGTTCTCTTTTCTTGAATCCAATCCCCCAACGGTGATCACAATGGGAGGCTTTGCAATCCCCTTGGGTTTGCGCAGGTAGCCCGTGATGGGTTGGCCTTTAAATTCAAACGTAAAAGACTCAATGACAGGGTCTACCAATTTTGCGTACGCCTTGAATGACTCTTTCGCTTTCTCATAAGATCTCACCGTCATGGGTGAGTCTTCCACGGGAAATCGACCAAACAAATAGTACTGCATGGCTTGTTGATAGGCTTTGGCTGCCGCATTTTTGTCCTTTGACTCAAGCAAGCGAGCTTCGCTTGAATAGTGGTCTCCTATGGGCATCCAAGCCAAAGCCCAGTCATCGTGGCTCAAGCTTTTCAGATTTTTAAGCGCTTGTTCCACATCGCTCGCCTTCAACTCCGCCACAGGATAAGCGCCTCGGTTGGCCCTTTCTTGAATTTCGGTCTTGAGTTGCTCCAATGTGCGAGGAGGCGCAATTTGTGCGTATCCGACAACGGCCCAAAAAATTGAAATGAATGAAATACAGAAAAATTTAAAAAGTTGGGATTGCTTCACGGGATAAGCCTTTTAAAAAGAATGTTCAGTGGATTCGACTGCTTTTTTAAGAAATCCTTAAAAAGCCCAGACACCTCATTTTGTCGCTTAGCTTAAATCTAAAAAGACACGAAAGAACTAGAGATAAATCCCAGGCCACAGGCTCAATAAATCCCCGCTCGTACCGATAAGATAAATACGCAGACGCTTTTAAGGGGTAAAAATGGTCACTTTTGTTATTGCCATGACAGCTTTGACTTTGGCTTTGATTTTCTTATTCATGATGTTTGATAAATGAAGTCATTGCAGTCAACGTTTCAACACTTACCGGGATAAGTAACTCGCCCGTCGGTTTCTGGCTTAATTTTCAAAGCTTTGGTCAGCAATCCATTGCCATAGTAACTGCTCACTGTCACTGAAATCTCTACAATTTGCTTGGGCGTGAAGAATTTTGAAAACCTCTCAAACGTTTCGTCCTTGACATCGCCCCCTTGGGCCATCTCATCAACAAAACCAAGCATGGCTTTTTCTTTTTCATCAAAAAGCAACGAAGTCTTCCAATTTTGAAGAGCCATTATTTTTTCATTGGGGTACTTGCAAGCGTTGGCCAGTGCGTAATGCTGATTGAGCTCATATTCCGAGCCCACAATGGCTGCCGTGCGAATGATGACCAATTCCCTTAAAAACCTCGATGTCTCTGCCTCTAAGCGTATCGCTCTTGCCAGTGCCAAGGTACCCTCCATCATTTTAGGGGCATGACCGGTGGTAAGCTGCAGATTGATGATCGCTCCACCCGAGGCTTGCCTAGATGCTTGCTCTTTGATCAATATCGGATCAGTAAAGGGCTGCGGAATGTCAGGCAACCGGGAATACGTACCATCCGCTAGAGCGAATCCAAAAAATGCACAGGCCAACAAAAGTGTCCATCTTCTTTTTATCAAGTTCAGCTCCGGTGAGTAATTCAGGCAAACTTTTCGCTCTTTGACAAGAACGGCAAGTCTTTAAGAACTTGACTCTAGCACGGTTTACTTGATCACAACCTAGCAACAACACTTAGACGGCCAAGGTGTTTTGCCCCTAGCTCAAAGCGTTTTCGTCTTTAAGACAGACCTTGATGAACAGCTCCTCTAGCGTTTTTCTTTTGATGGGCTTTGAACAAAATTCATCAATCCCTACCTCCTTGCACTTGCGTCTGTCTTGCTCAGAAAGAGAGGCCGAGAGTGCAACGATTGGTGTGACTTGCCTTCCAACATCAGCGGTTTCAAGCTGGCGAATTGCCGCCGTCGCAGAAAATCCGTCCAAAATTGGCATGTGACAATCCATTAAAATCAAATCGAATTTTTCTTTTTTATATCTCTCAATGGCTTGCTGTCCATCATTGGCCAAAATACATTCACACCCCAGAGACTCAATCAAGGTACCGTACACCGATCGAATCATTTCATTGTCATCGGCAAGCAATACCCGAAGATCTTTCAATGAACGGCCGCTGTTGACACTTTTCAAGTGCTCTAGTTCATTGTCATCCTTGACACGCTGCCTGCACTCCACGGGCAAGGTGACTGTGAATTCACTCCCCTTAGACAACTCAGAATGCACTTGAATGATGCCGTCCATGAGCTCAACCAACTTTCTAGTGATTGACAATCCAAGACCAGTGCCCCCATACGAGCGACTCTCAGTTGCATCCACCTGAAAAAAAGGCTTAAAGAGATTCTCCATCTCAGATTTGGGTATTCCAATGCCTGTGTCTTTGAATGAACAAACCAAGACAGCAAAATCCTTTTCTGTAGAGTTAAATTTCAATGAGGTGTTGATGCTGATGCTCCCTTCATGTGTGAACTTAACAGCATTGGCAACCAAATTGGTGATGACTTGAATCAATCGAAGTTGATCCACATTGATCAAAATACCGTCTGGAATTGAACTTTTTGCTGAAATTGCAATGCCTTTGCTCTTGGCCAGAGGGGTAAAAAGTTCAATGCAATTATTGATGATGGGTGCGAAATTTTCGAACCTGCGATTGATCACAAGCGCATGGGCTTGAATTTTTGAATCGTCAAGAATTGCATTCAATAAATTGATCAAATGTCCACTTGCAGTGCTGATGAGGTGAATCATTTTTTCTTGTTCAACATTTACACCTGAATTACCCAAAATCTCACAGGCCGCCAAAATGCCACTGACCGGCGTGCGCAATTCATGGCTCATATTGGCAATAAATTTCGCATGCAGCTCAGCATCGACCTTGTTCAGATGCTCTCTGATCGAGACACGGGTTTGCTTTTTGTAAATGGCTTGGATCAAAATCGCACCAGCAAGCAAACAAACAATACCAATTGAAACTGCAAAAATTAGAATGAAAAGTGAGCGCGTCCAAAACAAGCCGCTTTCAAACAAATTAAACGAAGACTGCACCAACAAATCCAAATTCACTGACTTATTTGCAATCCCATCTTTATAAAATGGATTGAACTGATTTTTATCAATGCCTTTGAGATGGGTGGAAGTGATCTCAAGCTCAGTCCATCTCAATGAAAGATGCATTCCGTAGGACTTAAAAATATCATTGACCAATTCATCAATCCAACTCGGATCAATGACACCAATCACCGCACCAACGTATTGACCATCATCCAAATGGACCGATAAAACCCTTGCAGCTAAACGCCTGGTTCCTTTTGTAACCGTTGTAGAAACAGGCAGGTCAAAGACTGAATTTTTTGCAATTTTCACTGCTTCTTCAAACGACATTGGAAGGTCTAAACTTGGCGAAAATGCAATCGGCCTGGCCTCGCGGTCCAGCACAATAATGTTTCTGATCGCCGTATTCTTGAAAGGATAGTTTCTCAATAGCTCAAATGAACTGATGCTTTGGAGATCTTTTGAAGTCTTAACAATTTTCCTCGCCGCCTCCAATCTCTCATCCAAGTAAAGTACTTGTCCCTCAAAATTTGAGATGACCATCCGTTCAACGGCTTGGGAACCAATGAACTTGTTGTTGATTTCTTGTTGATGCAATATTGAAATGTAACTGGCAACCATCGCAAGCATGGACACGATGATCAGCATCAATGCACCCCACAAAAGGCGAATCTTTACTTTTTCTTTTCTAAAAAGTTGCGCTTCAATGGAGTCAATTTTCTTCATGTAGCACCTTGTAAGTATCCAGCACGGCTCATGATGTCTCGCACTTTAGGTATCGCATTCATAAGCGCTTGACTTGGATCTTCTTTTTTAGTGATGGCCACATATATCGCTTTTCCAAGAAACTCCACATTGATTTGATCCCACTGCGCAATAATCGGGCGCCAATCTGGGTTCGCAAATTTCAACTGTTCTCTTAGCAGTGCAAACTGTGGAAATCTTCTCATCATTGTCGGATCATTTAATGTCGACAACCTAGAAGGAACCCCTCCAAAGTGACAAACCATTTGGTCCTGCTTTTTTTGGGTAAGCCATTGAAGGAGCAAAAAGGCTGCTTCAGGATTTTTAGAGTTCCGAGCAATCGCCAGTCCTAAGCCACCTGACTCTGAAGAACTGATGGCACCCTTGGGATGAAGTGCATAGCCAATATTTTGTGCGAATTTTGAAGATGCATTTTGCTCGATCAGAGAAAAAATCAAAGAGGAGTCCAAGTACATACTCGCTTGCCCCTTGATGAAAGAGGCAATCATGTCGCCCTGGTCAAAATAGGGAATGTCTTTGGGACCTGTTTCAACAATGAGCTTCAAAGTCTCGAGCGCTTCAACTGCTGCTGTGTTTGCAAATGTAGGCGCCCAATCGTTGTCAAAAACGCTCCCCCCCAAGGGATTTAGATGCAGCAACCAAGCATGCACGCATTGGTGCCCGACAAGCCCACGTGAAGTCATGGCACCATATGTCGTTTTTTCCTTGATAAGGGGCAATATCTTTTTTAATTCATCGTATGTCTTGGGCGGGGTCAAATTCAATCGATCAAAGACGTCTCTTCTGTAGGCCAAAATCGATGTTTCTGCGCCATAAGGCAAACCATACAAATGAGCTCCTTGTCCACTTAAATAACCCTTTGGGCCTCCAACCAAACCAATGTTTTCTAAATAGATAGGGATGATATCTTTCAGATCATAATTTGAATCTGCCAGTCGTGGATTGCTAAAAAAAGGATCCAAATCAAGCAAGAGTTTTTTCTTGACATACTCAGTTTTCCACATCACCACATAACTGACCAAATCAAAGTCTCCACTGGCCTTGCTCATCTCTGCCATTTGCTTGGACTTGATATTTTTGCTGTCCATTCGCTCTACTTCCACGCGTATGCCCGTCTCTTTTGTAAAAAGTGGCAACAACTTCATCATGGCGAAATAATGGGGGTGAGCCGGAACGCTGATCACCACCTTGGAGCCCTTGTATTTTTCGTAGTTAGGACCCGCATTTTTCCCGCTTGATGTGCTTGCGTGTACGTGCTTTTGTGTCAATAGACCAGGGACTGCACCGATCGCCTGTATGAGTTTTCTTCTTTGCATTTGCATATCTTTTATTACAGATCAAATACTCTTGAGGTTTAAAACCACAAACTCTGCGAGTTCAAACCATTGAAAGAAAGGGTTTAGACATTGCTAAACATATTCAAGACAGAGCCATCTGATTCAAATGATATTTATAACTCAAAATCAATAAATAAGTTATATTATATTAGTTTTATTTTATAAATTAATAATTAAGTTATACTTTAGTCATCACTTTCAAGTCGCTCTTGTGTAGCGGTACCCATTGCAACCCTCCCGCCTTGAACGGCGGGAATGGCTTGCACCTTAAGATACAAGCCCATCGATGGGGCTTCAAGGCAACTCATTGGGGGGTAATTAGCTTCTTTCAACGTGATGTCCCATGCGTTTCCAAGAGCTTGCTGGCCTTGACACAGGAGCTGTGTTTGTTTGCGCAATTTAAAAGCCAATGCGCAAATATTCTTAGCAGCTGATCAAAGCGGCCGCCATGTTAATGGCTGTCTTTTCAGATAAAGGGCACGGCGTGACTTCTGTAGAGATCCGACCTCGCCTTGAACTTGCTCTAGGCCGGCAACTTAATTTCAGACGTGAAGGGCACTCAACAATAGCCGAAGTAAAGCGACTGCTTGAGTCCATTAACACCGAAGTTGCCATTGGAATGTTGGTCTGCAAGCGATTTGAGGGAAGAGCCGATGATCGCACTTGACACCAATGTATTAGCGCGCTTGTGTATTGATGCCCCAAAGATCCTGAGGCTTCAAAACAAAGCCCCATAGCTGGCCGTGTATTCGCAAAATCAGATCCATTGTTTGGCGACCCTCACCATGGATTTAAATTGGTTTAAAAAAGCAAAAAGCCCAACCGATAAGGATTGGGCTAAGTGCTTGATTTATATGGGGTGGCTGATGGGACTCGAACCCACGACAACAGGAATCACAATCCTGGACTCTACCAACTGAGCTACAACCACCGTTCCAATATTATAACTTGAAGTTAGAAATTATCAAATTTAGTCACGGAATAAATTATTCCGGACTAAAACAATGCGTTTACTTCTCCATCAATCCAAGCGCTTTTGTAGAAACCTTGTATTGATCCTTTAAATAGCTGTAATAAGCCAAACTTTCAGTTTGAGCCAACCACTGTCCAAATTGAGCTTTTTCACGACTCCTGTCGCTAGAAAAAACATCATTGGGTTCGACTTTAATGACCTTGACCACCGCATACCCTTCGGCTCCAAGATCCACGCCCACAAAAACAGGCGACTCTTTAATAGGCGCGCGGAGAGCAGCTTCAACAACCTTTTGCGGCCAATCTTTTGCTTTCTCTCTAGAGATGACAAGCGGCGAAGGCAAAGATGCTGAATCAGGGTTTACTTTCCAAGAGGCAAGCTTCTCCTCGCCCTGCGTCTTGGCCAAAGACTGAGATTTCTCACGCTTGTAAAACTGCTCGACTTGCTCTTTGACCAATGAGAAGTCTTTTGTTTTTGCTGGCCTGTATTCTCGAATACGAGCTGCAACCAAGGTATTGGGGGCAACTTCAATTGCTTCGGTATTGTGCTTTTTTTCTATGGCATCTACGGAAAAAACAGCACTCAAGAATTTAGGATTTTGCGTCCAAGCCATTTGCGGCGTTATTCCTGTTGAGCTTGGGATTTTATTCAAACTTTCAATGCTGCCCAATGGAAGTTTGAACTTTTCAACGACAGGTTTTAAAGAGTCAGACTGCTCATAAACGAGGTTGGTAAATTGTTCAGCCACTTCAGCAAATTTCTTTTGTGACTGTTGCTTCTTCAAGTCGGCCTCAATGGAGGCTCTTGAAGACTCAAAACTTGGCATCTGAGGAATTTTGATGTCAAGCAATTTGATAATATGAAAACCAAAATCCGATTCCACCAAGTCGCTGATTTGACCTTTGCCCAAAGAAAAGGCGACATCCTCAAAAGGTTTTACCATCGCGCCTCGAGAGAAGAAGTCCAAATCTCCACCTTTGCTGGCAGAGCCTGGGTCCTGTGAATACTGCTTGGCAAAGGCTGCAAATTGATCGGGTGACTTTTTCACCTGCGCCAAGACATCAAGCACTTTGGCTTTGACTTTTTCTTTTTCACTCGACGACATGTCCTTGGGGGCATTGAACAAAATATGACTGGCTCGTCTTTGCTCCAACCCACCTAATTTGGCTTGATTTTGCTCAAAATAGGTTTTGACATCAGATTCAGACAAGGAGATGCTTTTTTGAACGGTTGGCAAATCAAGGACGACATACTCTATGGACGCCTGCTCAGGTGACTGAAACAAAGCCGTGTGCGATTGGTAGTAGGCGTTCAACTCTTCATTCGTGGGCTTGATCGAGGATAGAAAATCTGAGGGTGGGAACTTTGCGATCTGAACGACCCGTTTCTCGTAATAGGCATTGAGTGTGCTCTCAACCAATGAAGGCACATTGATCACGGAGTTACTGACACCTGAGAGCACCTGCTGCGAGGCCAAATCATTGCGCATTTGAGCCTCAAACGACTCAGGCGTAAATCCTTGAGCGGACAATAAATCTTTGTATTTTTCGATATCCAAGGAACCGTCTTGCTTCCTAAGCGAAGCAATCGCTGGATTTTGCGCCAACGCATTTGCGAGTCGTTGATCAGTCACCTGCAAATTCAAATGGTCCGCAGCAACGCGCATGACCTTATCGCGAACAAGACGCTCTAAAGTCCCAAGTTTTGCCATGGGAGAGTCAAACATTTTCGAGTCAACGTTGGGCATGGAGGCCCTCATGCGCTCAACCTCGTTGCGGTGCGCATTGTCCAACTCGGCCTGCGTGATTTTCTGACCATCAACGCTTGCAACAGCCTCGCCTTTGTCAAGAAAGCGGTTGTAGCCATCAATACCGAAGAGTACAAAGGAAGGGAAAATCAGCAAGAACAGCAAGAACTGCATGATTTTGGTGTGCTGACGGACGAAATCAAACATGCGACCCCACGAAAAAGTAGAGATTAAAAAAAGAAAAAGGCGAACTCAGTTCGCCTAGGGTTGGTTGGTGGGTGATGACGGGCTCGAACCGCCGACCTACGCCTTGTAAGGGCGCCGCTCTACCAACTGAGCTAATCACCCAACCTTTAACCGTTTACCAGATCAATTCAAGGCTTCTTTTAAAGCCTTACCTGGACGAAACTTTGGCACCTTGGCAGATTTGATTTTAATCGCTGCGCCAGTGCGTGGATTGCGACCCGTGCGTGCAGCACGTTTTGTCACAGCGAATGTACCAAATCCCACCAAAGAAACTGTACCGCCTTTTTTCAAGGTGGTTTTAACAGCGCCTACAGTGGCTTCAAGCGCTCTTGAAGCAGCAGCCTTGGAGATATCTGCATGCTTAGCAATATGTTCGATCAGTTCAGATTTGTTCACAAAAAATCCCCTACCTTCACGTCGTGATGTTTATCAATAAATAGAATTAGGTATTGTAAATGAAAACCATTCAAAATACTTAAGGCTCAATGAAGTCATTCCTTATCATTTTTTGCACAAAACAATTGGCCAAAAAACCATAAAAAAATAAGAGCGGATGCGGATTTTAGACGATTTAGTTCAGCTTAAAGGGCTTTGATCGAGAATTTTTTTGTGATTTTAGATTGAATCAGCTATCGCTTTCCCTAGTTCATTGGTTTTAGCCGTGCCTCCAATATCGGGGGTCAGTGGCGCACCACTTTTGGGCTGCAAGGCAGCCTCAATGGAATTCAAGATGGCGTCATGCGCATCTTTGTGCCCCAAAAAATCCAACATCATTGCACCACACCAAATTTGCCCTATTGGGTTGGCAATGCCTTTTCCAGCGATATCCGGCGCAGAACCGTGAACGGGCTCAAACAAAGAGGGCATCTGCCTTGTGGGATTTAAGTTGGCGGAAGGCGCAATTCCAATGGTCCCGGTACAGGCCGGTCCAAGATCACTCAAAATATCACCAAACAAATTGCTTGCAACGACCACGTCAAAAAAATCTGGACGTTGAACAAAATGTGCGGTCAAGATATCAATGTGAAATTTATCCAGTAACACATCAGGATACTTTTTAGACATCTCTTGAACCCGTTCGTCCCAAAAAGGCATGGTGATCGCAATGCCGTTTGATTTGGTTGCGCTGGTGAGGTGCTTTTTAGGCCTTGATTGCGCCAAGTCGAATGCAAATTTCAACACCCGATCGACCCCAACCCTAGACATCACCGTCTCTTGCATGACAATCTCACGCTCAGTTCCAGGGTACATCCTACCGCCTACGCTTGAGTACTCACCTTCCGTGTTTTCTCGCACAATGTACATGTCGATCTCACCGGGCAAACGCCTGCTTCCGTCCTTGCGCACAACGGGTGCAATGATCCCAGGCATTAAACGAGCCGGCCTCAGATTGACATACTGATCGAACTCACGCCTGAATAAAAGAAGCGAATTCCAAAGTGAAATATGATCGGGAACTTTGTCAGGCCAACCTACTGCCCCAAAAAATATTGCGTCATGTCCGCCGATTTGATCTTTCCAATCATCAGGCAACATTTTTCCGTGCCGCTCGTAATATTCGACACAAGAGAAATCAAAATAATCGAAGGCCAAATCAATGCCGAATCGATCGGCAGCGGCTTGAACCGCGCGAATACCCTCAGGCATCACTTCTTTGCCAATACCGTCTCCGGCAATGACTGCAATTCTTTTTTTACTCATTTTTGATTTCCTTAGGAACAAACTTTTCAACACCTATTGCCAAATGGACACCCCAAGCCGTTGTGAACACACCAATGATCGTGGTCAATGTAATGAGTTCATCAAATAAAAGCCAGGCCATGATCGCTGTCGTTGGCGGTACCAAATACATCAAACTGGTCACCGATTGAGCCGCCCCTCGCTGAATCATCAGATACAAAAGCGAGCTGCCCCCCAAAGTGAGTCCAACCACAGACCAAGACATTGCAACAACCGAGTTCGCATTGATTATAAAAGCATCGGGCTCCATGATTGCCAAGGGCAAGGTCACCAAAGCAGCGGCCATCAATTGAACCGAATTGGCTGTTCTCACGTCACAGGATTGAACAAAGGACTTTTGATAAAGCGTCCCAATGGTGATTGAAAACAGTGCAAATACGATGAAAGGCAAGGTTGCAGAACTGATCTCTGAGGTGACTTGTAACTTGTTCCATAAAACCAAGACAAGTCCTACAAAACCAATCGTTAAACCAAGCCATTGCCTGGGTTTAATTTGCCCCCCTTTAGCACTCAACCAAATGGCAGTCAAAACGGGTTGGAGTCCAACAATCAAGGCGGCAAGTCCTGAGCCCATGCCTGACTTGACCGCAGCCCAAACCCCGCCCAAATATCCCGCGTGCATAAAGACACCCGTCACAGCCACATGGAAAATCTGTTGTTGATTTGTTGGCCACGGCACCTTGGCGATCAAAACCCAAGGAATGAACAATGCAATTGAAAAAACGTAACGAAAAAACAAGAATGTAAATGGAGGAGAATTGGGCATGCCCAATTTGGCCACGATGAAGCCCGTGCTCCAAATCAGCACAAAAACAATGGGCATCACCACAACCCAATTGCTTGAAAATTTAAATTGTTCGTGCTTCAAAAATTTTATGTCAAATTACTTCACGTGCTGACGAATGATCGGCAAAGCTTTTTGCAAGTAATAAACCATTGACCAGACTGTTAAAACAGCAGAAACCCAAATAAGTATCACGCCCATTTGTCGGGTATTTACAAACTCAAACAAGGTTCCGTCATACAAAAGAAAGGGAATGGCAATCATCTGGGATGTTGTTTTGAGCTTCCCCAGAAGATGGACCGCGACGCTTTTTGTTGCACCCAATTGAGCCATCCATTCTCTTAAAGCTGAGATAGCAATTTCTCGGCCAATGATGATCAGCGCGACAAAGACATCCGTGCGGCCCAAATGCAAAAGGATCAAAAGACAAGCACAAACCAAAAACTTATCGGCCACCGGATCAAGAAAAGCACCAAACGCGGACGTCTGGTTCATCTTTCGAGCCAAAAAACCATCCAACCAATCTGTTAGCGCAAAGACGACAAACATACTGGTTGCAATTAGATTTTTAAGTTCCATCTCAATGGGCAAGTAAAAAACGGCCACGATCAAGGGAATGGCAATAATTCTTGTCCACGTAAAAAGCGTTGGAATGGTGAAAAACATAATTGAAGAGTTTAATCGTAAACGATCTGAATTTGGCCCTCATGGGCCTGGACCATCCAACTGGCCAATGCGGCATCGGTTGGGAAAAATTTGGCTTTTGGTCCCAATTGAACTTCAGCAGCCACTTTGTCCCTCAAAAGACTCAGTCGAATCGGCAATCCACGCACCAACTCTCCTTGCTCAGTCAATTCAACTTGAGCAGGGTGATCTTTAAGTATTCTGGCAATTTCTGGCGCTTTGCCATTCACCGTCAATTTCAAATATTTTCCAAATCTGCATCTTGCCGAAGGCAAATCCCAGACCTGCATGACATTGAGTCGCAAGCCCCCAGAAAAACGATCAGGCTGAACCTTCCCCATGATGACCACAATTTCATCATCGCGCAATAAGTGACGAGCACTGTTGAGCAAACCTTCGTCAACCTTTGCCTCAATGAACCCTGACTTGTCGTCCAATTTGAACAAGCCAATTCGGCCATTTTGAGCATTGATCACCTTAAAGTCCATGATCACGCCACACAAAACCTGGGGCTCTCTGGAGTCCATGAGCTCCTCAATTTTTCGTTTCACAAAAAGTCTGACTTCACTTTCAACCGAATCGAACAAGTGACCTGAAAGATAAAAACCCAAGGCGGCCTTCTCCATCATCAAGCGCTCTCTCACATCCCAAGGAATTTGATGCACCAAACTTGGCTCTTGTGAGCTCGATCCATGCTCATCAGGGGCATCAAAGAGACCCCCTTGGTGTGCATTGGCAGTCTGGGAGGCTGAGAATTGGAAAGCCAAATCAATGGACGCAGAAAGAGCCGCTCGATTTCGATCAATTGAATCAAAAGCGCCCGCTTTGATCAATGCATCAAGCGTTCTTTTGTTGAATTTTGCTCTATCAACGCGAACACAAAAATCAAACAGGCTTTTAAAGGCTCCGCCCTCGTTTCTGGCCACAACGATGGCCTCAATGGCTTGTTGACCCGTGCCTTTGATGGCCCCTAAGCCATACCTGATTTCTTTGTCCGTGATCGGTGAAAAGACATACTCTCCTCTGTTGACATCTGGCGCCTCAAAGGCAATGCCCATTTTTTTGGCATCCTCAAAGAGCACCTTTAGCTTGTCGGTGTTGTCCATCTCCACGGTCATGTTGGCGCAAAAGAACTCTGCCGTGAAGTGCACCTTTAGCCAAGCTGTGTGGTAGGCAAGCAAGGAATACGCTGCGGCATGGGACTTGTTAAAACCATAGCCCGCAAAGCGCTCCATCAAATCAAATACTTCGTCCGCCTTGACCTCTGTGATTCCCTTTTTCGAGGCCCCTTCCCTAAAGATCACGCGGTGCTCGGCCATTTCCTCAGGTTTCTTTTTACCCATTGCACGGCGCAGTAAATCCGCACCTCCAAGGGAATACCCCCCAAGCAACTGAGCGACTTGCATCACCTGCTCTTGATAGACCATGATGCCGTAGGTCTCAGATAAAACGGCCTCAGCCAACGGGTGCGGATAAGCCACCTCCTCACGACCGTGCTTTCTGGCCACAAAACTAGGAATCAAATCCATAGGGCCCGGGCGGTAAAGCGCATTCAAAGCAATCAAATCTTCAAGCCTCGTGGGCTTCGCATCACGAAGCATGCCCTGCATGCCTCGACTTTCAAATTGAAAAACTGCCTCTGTCTTGCCCTCTTGAAACAAGCGATACGTGTCCTTGTCATCCAAGGCAATCATCTCATACGAGAATTCACTCTGAGTCGGGTGGCGCTTGAGGATCAAGTTTCTAGCAATGTTTAAAATCGTGAGCGTCGCCAAGCCCAAAAAGTCAAATTTCACCAACCCAGCGGCCTCGACATCGTCCTTGTCAAATTGGCTTACTGCCGCCAGACTGCCGGGCTGTTGATACAGGGGACAGAAATCGGTCAATTTACCAGGAGCAATCAAAACGCCGCCGGCATGCATACCGACGTTTCTAGACAAACCTTCTAAGCGTTGAGCCATGGTCAAAAGAGTTTTAACATCCTCTTCTCTCTCAAAACGCTCAGCCAAGGTGGGCACTTGCTCCATGGCTTGAGCGATCGTGATGTGCTGACCAGGCTTATTGGGAATGGCATTTGAGATCCCGTCACAAAATCCATAACTCATGTCCATGACACGACCCACATCACGGATGGCTGCCCGTGCACCAAGCGTTCCAAACGTCACAATTTGACTGACGGCATTGACGCCATACTTTTGTTTGACATATTCAATCACCCGATCGCGATTGGTCTGGCAAAAGTCAATGTCAAAGTCAGGCATGGAGACTCGCTCTGGATTCAAAAATCGCTCAAACAGCAACTTGTATCTAAGGGGGTCCAAGTCTGTGATCTTCAGCGAGTATGCAACCAAGGAGCCGGCACCTGAGCCTCGCCCAGGCCCAACAGGACAACCATTTGTTTTTGCCCACTGAATAAAATCGCTCACGATCAAAAAGTAGCCAGGGAAACCCATTTTTAAGATCGTGTTGATCTCAAAATCCAAGCGCTCTATGTACTCTTTTTGCTTGGCCTCTAGCAAAGCGGGATCGGGAAACAACATCGAAAGCCGCTGCTTGAGCCCTTCATGCGAAGCGTGCCTAAAGTAGTCTTCTATAGGCATTCTGCTGCCATTGACCAAGGGCGTTGGATAATCGGGCAACTGCGGCTTGCCCAAAACCAATGTCAGATTGCAGCGCTTTGCAATCTCTTGCGTGTTCGAAACAGCGCTGGGCACATCATGAAATTTAGCCACCATCTCTTGTTGAGACAGAAAATATTGTTGGCGAGTAAATTTCCTCACGCGCCTAGGATTTGCCAAGATCTCGCCCTCAGCAATGCAAACCCTGGCTTCATGGGCTTCGTAATCATCTTCTGAAGTAAATTGAACAGGATGTGTTGCAACCACAGGCAACTTCAATCTCTGGGCCAATTCAACCGCAGAGCTCACAAACAACTCGTCATCCACTCGCCCCGCCCTTTGGAGCTCAATGTAGAAGCGATGAGGAAACAGGCCCGCCAAACGCAACGCCAACTCAGAAGCTTTGGTTAAATCTTGTTGAATCAGCGCTTGCCCAAGCGGGCCTGATTGCGTTCCCGACAAGAGAATGAGCCCCTCGGATAGCTCGCTCAGCCAAGTCCATTTCACCAGCGCCACGTCTTTGTGAACATTCTGCGTCCAAGCGCGCGAAATCAATTCACAAAGGTTCAAGTATCCTTGATTATTTTGAACCAACAAAATTACTTTTGATGTTTGCAAAGCAGCGTCAATGCTTGCAGACTCAAGTATCACCTCTGCACCGATGATGGGCTTCAAGCCCTTGCTTCGGGCTTCTTTATAAAATTTAATAGCGCCAAATAAATTGTTTAAATCTGTGACCGCCAAAGCAGGTTGCAGGTCTTTTTGGGCAGATTCAACAATCGTCTCAATGCGATTGGTTCCGTCAATGATCGAGAATTCCGAATGGAGTCTAAGGTGTACAAACATGCTTGGATTGTAGGCAAAAGCCAGCTTTATTTCAGGATCCCATACATTTCAAAAAAATATTTTTGGCCCATTTACCTCAAGGGGCTCAATAGTGCGAAAATTCCCCTATTGCTTTTGAAATTTGACGCTCAAATGCGCCCCTACAGTTCCCAATTAACCCTAGGGTGAGGATACTGGATACAGGCCACCCTTGTTTTTTTAGTTATTTTTGAATCTGATCGATGCCGTGAACACTGTACTGAACATATCTTGCTACAAATTCATTGGCCTGGATGATCTGTCCAAGCGTCAAACGAGTTATCTTGAAAAAGCCCTTGCTCTGACATTGAAAGGGACCATTCTTTTATCCGAAGAAGGTATTAACTTTTTCCTGGCCGGTAGCGCCAAAGACGTCAAGGCCTTTGTTGACTTTTTAAAAATCGATCCAAAATTGAGCGATCTGAATCCAAAAGAGAGCTGGTCTTCGGTTCAACCATTCAAAAAAATGCTGGTAAAGATCAAGCGCGAGATCATCCGCATGAACCACCCAACCATTAAACCAGAGAATGCCAGAGCACCAAGTGTTACTGCACGTCAACTCCAATCTTGGCTGCGCACTGGCAAGGATGACGAGGGAAGAGAAGTCATAACCCTGGACACACGAAACGACTACGAGGTCTTAGACGGTCGATTCAAAGGCGCCATTGAGTACAACATCACCCATTTTGGACAATTCCCGGATAAAGTTAAACAACATATTGAGTCGCTCAAAGATAAAACCATCGTCAGTTACTGCACTGGGGGCATCAGATGTGAAAAAGCGGCCATTTACTTGCGAGAAATTGGCTTTGAGCACGTCTACCAGTTAGAGGGCGGCATCTTGAAGTATTTTGAAGAAGTGGGCGAAGAACACTACGAGGGCAACTGCTTTGTCTTTGACGACAGAAGAGCCGTGACAGCAACACTTGCGCCTGCCAATGAATAAGCCACTGACATGTCTTTCACAAGGCACATGTGCCCAAGTCAACACATCAATGGCTTACAAAATGCCTGGCCTCTAAGCGCTCAGCTCAGCGAGGGACTTCAAGCTCTTAGCTTTTGAGCAACCTGAGCCACTCTTTCTCCATAAGCTTTGGCTGTGTCCAAATCAGACTGAGGAATTTCTGCGGCACTTTCTGTCGCACCCACTTGCGCCATCACACCAGAATGGGATCCCAAGCGGTTGATCTTTCCATCGTTCAAGGACGACTGTCCCACCCAAATCATCCCATTTTGCATGGCCAGGGTAATGAAATACTGAAGTGTTGAGAGCTTGTCGCCACTTAAATTGGCGGAAATTGTAAAGCCGCCTGATACTTTATCGGCCCACGCTCTGGTGAACCATTTGCTGGACGTGGCATCTGCAAATTTTTTGAACTGCCAAGAGACCGTTCCCATGTAGGTGGGAGAGCCAAAAATGATGGCATCCGCTGCGTCCAACAAGGCCCAATCGGCTTCGCTGATGTTGCCATCGGCATCGATTGCAAGCAAAGTGGCTTTGGCACCTGAGGCAACAGATTGCGCAACACGTTCCGTGTGACCATAACCTGAGTGATAAACAACAACAGTTTTAGACATTTAATTTCCTAAAAGTAAAAAAATAACGACTCATTTCAATGCATTTTCGTGAGCGAGTTTCTCATCCAAGCTCCAATGCCCACCGCCAAAAACAGTCACCATCAACAAGGCGCCCGTGACGGCCATATTTTTAAAGAACATCAACTGAGGCACCATTTGTTGGTCCGCTGGCAGAGCCCAGAAATTGTGAAAGAAAATCGTTGCAAAAAAGGTAAATACAGCCAAAATGAGCGCGTCCTCTTTGGTTCTAAAGCCCAGCAAGAAAGATACACCCACAACCACTTCAACAACAATCGCGATCAAAGCGCCTAGCTCTGGCAACGGCAGGCCCACCGCGGCAATATAGCCCACAGTACCGGCGAACCCAGTGATCTTCATCAAACCGGCAGGAATGAACAACATTGAAATTAAAACTCGACCAACAAGGGTCAAACCATTTTGAAAAAAAGAACTCATTGAAGACCCAGTAAAAATAAAACAACACGGTCTGAAGCCGCACTGCACCTTGACTTAGCTCAAATCAAACACCAAGACTTCAGCATCAGTGCCTTGCTCCAACACCAAATTTGCTTCTTTTTCTATCAGTAAAGCATCTCCAGCAGACAATGACTGTGCGTTAACCGTCAATTGGCCCTTGACCAAGTGAACATAAAAGCGCCGACCTTCTTTCAAGGCCATCTCAAATCGCTCATCGCCATCAAAAAGCCCAGCATACAAAGCGGCATCGGCATGAATTTTTACCGAATGTGCATCGGGTTGATCAGAGGCCAGCAAAGCCAAACGACCCCGCTTAGAGCCTGGAGGAACGGTTTTTTGCTCATAACTGGGCTCGATGTTGAATTCATTGGGCTGAATCCAAATTTGGAAAAAATGGGTCGTCTCTTTGGGTGCATGATTGAACTCGCTGTGCATCACCCCTGAGCCAGCGCTCATTCGCTGAATATCACCAGGCGGGATAGAGACTACATTGCCCATGTTGTCTTTGTGGGCCAACTCACCCGTCAAGACATAACTGATGATCTCCATGTCTCGATGTCCATGGGTCCCAAAGCCCGTGCCTGGCTCAATTCGGTCCTCATTGATCACACGCAAATTGCCCCAATTCATGTGGTTGACATCGTGATAACCGGCAAAAGAAAAGCTATGAAAAGACTTTAACCAACCATGATCGGCAAAACCCCTGTCTGCTGATTTCCTGATTTTGATCATTTCATCTCTCCTTCTTTCGTATTTGTATTTACAAGACATGACTATAAATGCCCGCCACAGACGTGACATCGAGTTAATTTGATGGCATCATTCAAATTATTTGAACGATTTTCACATCTATGAACAGTCACGCGCGAAATGTTTTGACCCCAGACGCCTTGGCCATGCTAAAAGTCATCTCTCAAAGTGGCAGCTTTGCGGGGGCGGCCAGAGCTTTGAATTTGGTTCCCAGTTCCTTGACCTACAGGGTCAGGCAAATTGAGGATGCCTTGGATGTGCTTTTGTTTGATCGCAAATCTCGACAAGCCAAGCTGACCACGGCAGGTCAATATCTGTTGAATGAAGGAGAAAGGGTCTTGGCCGAAATCGACTCCGTGGCCAATCGAGTCAAAAGAATCGCCACAGGCTGGGAAAACGAGTTCAGCATTGCACTGGACTCCTTGATCGACAGAAAGACTGTTCTAGAACTTTGTCAGTCTTTTTTTGCCTTGTCCCCTCCCACAAAGCTCAAATTGATTGATGAAACCCTCACCGGAACCCTCCAATCCCTGACCCTTGGGCACGCCGACTTGGCGCTTGGCATCTCGTGGGATGTAGGCAATGTAGCAGGCATTGAGCATGCGCCCCTGGGGGAAGTCGGGTTTTCATTTTGTGTCCATCCCAAACACCCTTTGGCAAAACTCAAAAACCCACTGTCTGATGCACAAATTCAAAAGTACCGCGCAGTTGCCATCGCAGATTCAACTCAAATGGGACAAGGCATGACGATTGGACTGCTTGCGGGTCAAGACGTATTTACTGTTCCCTCAATGGAGGCTAAGCTACAAGCTCAGTTGTTGGGTTTGGGCGTTGGATTTTTACCTGAGCCCATCGTTGCTCCATACATCCAAAGAGGAGAAATCGTGGCCTGTGAACTTCAAAGAACAAAGCGCTTGGTAAAGGTGGATTACGCTTGGAGGAAAGAGGAGTCTGCCAATCAACATCTTCAATGTGGTCGCGCCCTTGGCTGGTGGCTTGAACAATTGACCAGCGCAAAAACAAGACAGTCACTGCTGATACATCCCACTTCATCGTTTCAATAAAAAACACAAAGGCTGAATACACATGAAAAATATCGCCATCATTGGTGCTGGCATGTCCGGCATAACAGCTGCAAGAACCTTGATCAAAGCAGGACACCAAGTCACTGTGTTTGAAAAAAGCTTGAACACAAGCGGCAGAATGGCCACTCGCTCGACCTTGCTTGGCAACTTTGACCACGGCGCACAATACTTCACGGTCAGAGACCCACGTTTTGCTTTGGCAATCAAAAGCGTGCCTGGCACACAAGAATTGATAAAACCATGGAGTGTCACCTCCGTGAGAGTGCTGGATGCGCATGGCAGTGTTTTGGAAGCTGCTCGCCCACCCAAGGAGCCCCACTTCGTGGCCAAACCCGGCATGAGTTCATTGGTCGAACATTGGAGCGGGCCCATCAAAAGCAAGCACCTGTTGATGGATGCGCGCGTGAACTCCATCCAAGTTGACCCAAAGAGCAAGAATCGCTGGCTGATCAAATCGTCGTCTAAAAATGGGACGCTCAAAAACCATCCCGGCTTTGACCATGTGATCATGTCAATTCCAGCCCCACAAATCATCGAACTGCTGATGAATTCAGCCCCAAAAATTCAAGAAAGTGGCTTCACCAAAATATTAAAAGACGTGGAGATTGGCCCTTGCTGGACGCTGATGATTGCCTTTCCTCAAGCGAGTCAACCCGGTCTTGCACACTTGGGCCCGCAATGGAATGCGGCCAAAAGCACGCATCACCGCATTGCTTGGCTCAGCCGAGAGTCCTCCAAACCCGCAAGGGGCAGCATTGAGCGTTGGACCATTCAAGCCAACACCTCGTGGTCAAGCGAGCATTTGAATGACGATCCCAGCCGCATCACGGGCAAACTCTTGAAAGGTTTTTCAGAATTAACAGGCATTTATGCCGAACCTGGGCGCACCGAATTGCATCGTTGGCTGTACGCCAAAACGCTCAAGCCTTTGGGTCAACCCTTTTTATGGGATGCTCAACTGGGCGTTGGAACATGTGGCGACTGGCACATCGGCCACCGTGTTGAAGACGCCTTTGTAAGCGGTCTATCCCTCGCCTTGGCGATCTAGAGACTTTTTTAACTTTGGGAAAGGCGGGCTTTGCCCACCTTTTTTCAATTGATTTTTTTGAATTTTGAATTACGCTGGCCGATTTGCACCCTCCCCGACAGGTCCATTGCACATGGGCTCCTTGGTCGCAGCCCTTGCAAGTTGGCTGGATGCGAGAGCGAACAAAGGCGTCTGGCTGGTCAGGATTGAAGACATTGACCAAGAGAGGTGTCAAGCACACCTAAGCCAGGTGATCTTGGATCAATTGTCTCGTTGTGGTTTGATCAGCGATCAAGAGATCGTTTATCAGTCCCAAAGGAAACAACTCTACGAGACTTATGTTCAAGCATTGATTCAAAAAAAATTGCTGTATCCATGTTGGTGTTCAAGGTCTGACATTGCGAATGCAGTCCATGCCACGGCGCAGTCGACGACTTCTGCTGCGCTGATCTATCCAGGCACGTGCCGACTCAATGCAGAAAAGCCAGAGGCGTGGGAGCTCACCTCCACTCTTGCAAAAGATCAATCTGTCAACAAAAAACCGGCCTTTCGCATCAAAACAGTTGATCAAGCGCTCACCTGGCATGACAGGCGAAGCGGGGCAGCCCAGCAAAACATCTTCAAAGAGGTTGGCGACTTTGTCATCAAGCGCTCTGATGGGCCCTACAGCTACCAACTCTGTGTGGTGGTGGATGATATCGAACAATCCATCACGCATGTCGTCAGGGGTGAAGACTTGACGGATAATACCCCCAGGCAAATGTATCTTTACGAACAGTTTCACCGCTCACCGCCCAGCTATTTGCATGTCCCGCTGGTCAAAAATGAACAGGGCGAGAAACTGTCAAAACAGACCTTTGCGCCAGCGCTGGATCTAGCGTCCCCTGAAAGCATCCTATCCACCATGAAGAGCGCCGCTCAACACCTAGGTCTTCAATGCCAACCCCATCACAACGGCACCCTGCAGGCCCATCTGATGGATTGGACCGATCAGTGGTCATTGAAATACCCTTTTAACCCCGCCAAGCCATGAACACGTCCTCCAAGAACAAGCTCACTGACGTCGAACATCCTAAAAGGATCAAATCCTTTGTGATGCGAGCCGGTCGAACAACCACAGGTCAACTCAAAGCCATTGAAACACTTGGCCCAAAATTCATCGTTCCATTTAACAATCGATTTTTATCGCCCATCGAATGGTTCGCAGAGAGTCAAGCGCCAAAACAATTCATTTTTGAGATTGGATTTGGCATGGGAGATGCAACTGCCAAAATTGCCAAGACCATGCCAGAGCATCATTTCCTGGGCTGTGAGGTCCACCAACCTGGTGTTGGCGCCTTGCTCATGAAGGTGGAAGAGTTGAACTTGCAAAATTTGCGCATCATCTCCCATGATGCGGTTGAAGTGCTAGAGAAAATGATCCCCCAACACAGCCTGGATGGGGTGCATATTTTCTTTCCCGACCCATGGCACAAGTCTAGACACCATAAGAGGCGACTGATACAAACGCCATTCTTGACCTTGCTCATGAGCCGCTTAAAGCCTGGGGGCTATATTCACTGTGCAACGGATTGGGAGAATTATGCGCAGCACATGCTGGAGGTCTTGAAGGCCATGCCAGGTCTGATCAATCAAGGTCAATTGGACCAAGGCTATGCAACTCGCCCCTCTTACCGACCCATCACAAAATTCGAAACCCGAGGGGTCAAACTTGGACACGGCGTTTGGGATTTGGTTTTTCGCTTAAAAGAGAGTTGAACAAAAAAATTCAACAAGCAGTCGCGTCAAAGAATTGACTTTAACCAAGGCATCACTGAATCCAAGGCCTTGTGAAGGTCTTGGGGCTGTGTGCCGCCCGCCATGGCCATGTCGGGCTTACCGCCACCCTTACCACCAACTTGTTGGGCAACAAAGTTAACAATCTCTCCAGCTTTGGCCTTTGAGATCAAATCCTTGCTCACGCCACACACCAATTGAACCTTGCCGTCTTGAACGCTCGCGAGCAACACAATGCAGGTCTTTAATTTATCTTTCAATAAATCAACCGTGTCTTTCAAGGCTTTGGTGTCTAGCCCTTGAAGATCCTTCACAAGAATCTTGATGCCATTGTGCTCAATGGCGTTGGCCAAGAGATCATCGCTTTGTGAGGCGGCCAATTGACTCTTAAGATGAGCAATTTCTTTCTCTAACGCCTTTTGATGTTCAAGGGTTTGCTTGACCTTCAGCGTCAAGACTTCAGGTGAAGACTTCAATAAACCCGCCACCTCTTTCAATCCACTTTGTAAATTTGAAACAAAACCGAGCGCCATTTCCCCGCAAACGGCCTCAATTCTTCTCACACCTGCAGCAACGCCACTTTCGGACAGTACTTTAAAGAGCCCAATGTCCCCTGTTGCACTGACATGCGTTCCACCACACAATTCACGGCTTTCGCCAATGCTCAAAACCCGAACAGTGTCGGCGTATTTCTCTCCAAAAAGCATCATGGCACCCGTTTTCTTGGCAGACTCCAAATCCATTTCCTTTGATTGGGTATCGGTATTGCTCATGATGGCATGATTGACATGGGCTTCAATGGCTTTGATCTGCTGATCGGTCACAGGCGCATTGTGAGCAAAATCAAAACGCGTTCTTTCTGCAGACACCATCGAGCCCTTTTGCTGGACGTGTTCGCCCAATACAGTTCTAAGTGCCAAGTGCATCAAATGGGTGGCCGAATGGTGCCTTGCTGTTGCTGCTCGGGCTTGCTCGTCAACCCATGCTTCAAGGCCATCCCCCACTTGAAGTCGGCCTCGACTCAACACGCCAAAATGCGCAAACACATCAGACTTGATCTTTTGAGTGTCAGAGACTTGAAATTGGCCCATCGCATTGACAAGCTTGCCCTGGTCCCCGACTTGCCCACCACTTTCCGCATAAAACGGTGTCACATCGAGTACAACGCTTGCCTCTTGATTCTCACCGATGTGGTCAACGGCTTGTCCATTCACATACAGCGCCAGGATGTGTGCGCTTGATTTGAGATCTTTGTAACCGACAAAGCTATTGGAGACACCTTGGTAGTCCAAAGCCTTGTCCATTTTAAATTTGCCCGCAGATCTGGCCTGAGACTTTTGGCGGTCCATGGATTCATGAAAGCCTTTTTCATCAATTTCAATGCCTTTTTCTCTGCACACATCCGCACTCAAATCCAATGGGAAACCATATGTATCATGAAGCTTAAAAGCCACGTCACCTGGTAACACTTTGACCCCCCCGGCCAAAGCTGTTTCTAAAATGTCCATCCCAATGTCAAGTGTCTCAAAGAAACGCTCCTCTTCGTGCTTGAGTGTTTGGATGATCTTGTCTTCATTTTGTCTCAAGCTCGGGTAAGCGTCTCCCATGACACGAACCAAATCAGGCACCAGCTTGTGAAAGAAAGGGGATTTTTTGCCCAGCTTGTAGCCATGCCTGATGGCTCGGCGAATGATGCGTCGCTGCACATAGCCGCGGCCCTCGTTGCTTGGAACAACCCCATCACTGACCAAAAAAGATGTTGCACGAATGTGATCGGCGATCACTTTGAGTGAGTTGTTGCTTAAATCCTCACACCCTGTCTCACGAGAAGCCGCCTTGATCAATTCAACAAACAAATCAATCTCATAATTGCTGTGCACATGTTGCAATATAGCCGCCAAGCGCTCCAAACCCATGCCCGTATCAACGCAAGGTGCAGGTAATTTCTTAACACTTCCATCTGCTTGCATATCAAACTGCATGAACACATTGTTCCAAATCTCAATGTAGCGGTCGCCATCTTCATCTGGACTGCCTGGTGGGCCACCCGCCACTTCAGGTCCGTGGTCGTAGAAAATTTCAGAGCAAGGACCACAGGGGCCGGTATCTGCCATCATCCAAAAGTTATCTGACTGATATCGCGCGCCCTTGTTGTCTCCAATTCGAATGACACGCTCTGGCGGCAAACCAATTTCCTTGGTCCAAATGTCATAAGCCTCATCATCTTCAAAATACACCGTAGCCCAAAGACGCTCTTTGGGCAAGGCGTACACATTGGTCAACAGATCCCAAGCCCATTTCAAGCTTTCAGATTTGAAATAATCACCAAAACTCCAATTGCCCAGCATTTCAAAGAATGTGTGATGTCTTGCGGTGTAGCCAACATTCTCTAAATCGTTGTGCTTGCCCCCGGCTCTTAGACATGCCTGCACTGAGGTGGCTCTTACGTAGGGGCGCCGATCTGCCCCCAAAAAAACATCCTTGAATTGAACCATGCCAGAGTTGGTAAACATCAAGGTAGGGTCATTGGCGGGAACAAGAGCACTGGACTCAACGACCGCATGACCACGCGCCGCAAAATAATCTAAAAACGTCTTGCGAATTTCAGCGACCGAGAGTTGAGCTTTACTCATGAAGGGGAACCCATTGAAAAAGGATGAAAAAACAGCATGGCTGCCAATACGTTTTAAGTGCGTGCGGGGGATCCCCTGTGCACAGAGATGCTCCGATTATATTTTGGCTTTGAACCCCCTCCCAGCCATAAAGTCGATTCCAAGAAGAAAGACGCCTACTTTCAAAGTGGATGACACAACGCCATTGCATCTTGGCATTGTTCGCTTTCACAGATAAAGCGCATAAAACGATCCTTTAAATTTAAAAAAACAAAGAAAAATGAATGCTTTATAGCTTAATATTGTAAATATTATGGATTAATTCACATACAATAAGTACTATTTAGTTACTAAAAGGTGCGCCAATGAAATCCAAGAACCCCTACCTTCATTTTTTGAACTTGAAGGAAAGATTGGCTCATGAACTCATGCCACAGATTGATCTCCAATCTAAAAAAATTTTAGAAACGATTGCCTGGCACCATCACTTGGGAAACGCCTTGACGGTGACCCAAGTCATGCAACTCGACACCATTGCATCGGCAGCAACCATCCACCGCAAATTGGATGATTTGCGCCAATCAGGGCTGATTCAAAACACCCACCAAGGCAGCAATCGACGCACCAAATTTTTGACCCCAACCAAGCTGAGTTTGCGTTATTTTGAAAAGGTGGGCAAATTGCTGGTCAAAACAATGCGATCAAATGAGCTCGATTAGAACTCGGTGTGCAACCTAAAGCCCGAGACCAAAGCGGGCCCGCGCAGCGCGTTGTAAGCGGGGTTTTGAATGGATTGAATATCAAAGGTCAGGGCGGTTTTTTGACTCAGACCAATGCTGTAGTAAGCCTCCAAAATGGTCTCGGGCTTGTAAACCAAATAACCATCCCCTATAAAAAAAGAAATCCCGCCAGCGCGCAAGTAATTCTGCCTTTGTTTGGACAGTCTGTTTTGCAAGTAGGACACGCCTACCGAATCCAGTCCTCTGCCCCATGAAGAACCGTTCATCACTGCCCCCAAAGACAAAGAGTCATCGACCTCAGTGAAAGCATAGGTTTCGGTTTTCCCATCGGTATGCATGGCTCTGGCAAAGAGTCCTGAATTGCTGGTGATCGATTGCTCAAGGTTAAGTCCCACGCCGTACTTGTCCTTGTTCCCATTTCGCACATCAACAATCCACTGGTGGTTTGTCTGGCTGGGGTTGGCCAAACCGTAAGCCAAAGCATCGTTGAAATTGGCCAAATTTGCTCGATCGTGCCACACAATCGCCCGGGCTTTACCCAATCGATTCATCAAGTAATGTGTTCTCTCGAGCTCAAATTGGTCTCCAAAATGCTTGGCAATTTGAAAGTCGACTGGCAGTCCATTGGGCATCTTGGGACCTGTCATTCTAGACAGGCGCATGGCCCAATTGTCTTTGTACCACTCTAGAGCAAGGCCCCAGCCATAGCCCCTGGCATCTGCCGCATAGTCGTAAGCCGCGTAAGACATATTGCCCCAATTCATGAATTGAGTTCTGGGGTCTTTCGCAAAAGCATTGTCATCAAAAACATCTAAGTTAGAGAAATTGCCGGCCGTCAGCACCCAGCGGTTGCGAGACACCAGTCCTTTCAATTGATCGGTGTCCGCCTCCACCACCTCGGTCAACTCCCCTTCATTCCACGTTTTTCTTAAAAAGAGTTTTTGTCTGTAAAAACTGGGCTTGGACCCCGAAGACCGTGTCACCTCGCCGTTCGTAAAGCCGCCCAGTCCTTGCAAGGCCGAGAAGGCGAGACCCGTGTTCATCTCAGGTACAAAATAAAGCTCCAGATCGGCTTGAGGGCGCCAGCCAAAAAACAAGGTATTTGTCCAGGTATAACTGCTCTCTGCGTTTCTTAATAAACTGTTGGGGCCATCTGGCAAAGCCGAGGAAAAAGAGGGTTTGTGCTGATTGATGTAGGTGCTTTGACCTCTCAGCATGAATTCCTCAAAAGCAGGTTCAGCCGCTTGGCTGTGCTCCTTTGTATTGTCTGCCAATGCCGTGCCCATCCAACTGAGCACACAAACCCCCAGCAACACCTTGAAACCAGCGCGCACACCTGCAATGAGTTGCATGAACACCACCGTCATGGACAAGGGCTTGAAGTGAGGCTTTGGTGAGCGGGACATAGGGCACGTTTGAAACAAACCCCGATTATGCCCTTGTAAGAGTGACAAGTTAATGACACAAGCAGCACAATCTCTTCATGTTCATGTGCTTGAGTTTGAGCCAAGCTACTTTAAAAGCTCAACACCTGTTTTGCTTTGCACAAACTCAAACGTCACGCCAGGCGCGAGTTCCTCGACCTTCAGACCTTGAGCGGTCACATCAAATACACCAAGATCGGTGATGATGCGGTCCACAACACCAACTCCAGTCAAGGGAAGCGTACAAGCTTTGAGAATCTTCAGATCTTCGGTACCATCTTTTTTCTTGGCCACATGCTCCATCAGCACAATGACCCGCTTCACACCCGCAACCAAATCCATGGCCCCCCCCATGCCTTTGACCATCTTTCCAGGGATCATCCAATTGGCCAAATCACCCTGAGCACTCACTTGCATGGCGCCAAGTATGGACAAATTGATCTTGCCGCCTCGGATCATGGCAAAGCTGTCATGGCTGCCAAAAATAGAAGAGCCCTTGATGGTGGTCACGGTCTGTTTGCCCGCATTGATCAAGTCTGCGTCCACTTCCTCATCCACAGGAAACGGCCCAATGCCTAGCATGCCGTTTTCAGACTGGAGCCAAACCTCAATGTCTGCTGGCACGTGATTGGCAACCAAAGTGGGTATCCCAATGCCCAAATTCACATAGAAACCATCTTCCAACTCTTTTGCGGCACGAGCGGCCATCTGATCTTGATTCCAAGGCATGATTAAACTCCTGACTTCTCTGTAATTGTTCTCTTCTCAATGCGCTTCTCAGGATGTGGATTGACCACAATTCTGTGCACATAGATGCCAGGCAAATGAACTTGATCGGGGACCATGTCCCCAAGAGCGACCATTTCCTCAACCTCAACGACACAAATTTTCCCGGCCATTGCAGCCGCAGGGTTAAAGTTTCTCGCTGTCAATCTGAACTGCAAATTGCCAGAGGGGTCAGCTCGGTAAGCTTTGACCAAGGCCACATCCGGCACCAAAGAGCGCTCCATCAGATACGTCTCTCCATCAAAGTCACGTGTTTCCTTGCCTTCTGCAACCATGGTGCCTACACCTGTTTTGGTGAAAAATGCAGGTATCCCTGCACCGCCCGCTCTCAGCTTTTCAGCCAAGGTGCCTTGCGGGGTGAACTCAAGCTCCAACTCGCCGGCCAAAAATTGACGCTCAAACTCCTTGTTCTCGCCCACATAAGAGGCAATCATTTTCTTGATTTGATGGGTCTCAAGCAACTTGCCCAAACCAAATCCATCAACACCCGCATTGTTTGAAACGACGGTCAAGTCTTTCACGCCGATGTCTTTGAGTGCTTCAATCAAGGCCTCTGGAATTCCACACAAGCCAAAACCACCCACAGCCATCAATTGACCATCGGCAACAATGTCCTTTAAAGCCGCAAAAGCGGAATCAAATACTTTATTCAAAACACACTCCTAAAACCAACGATGTAAACCTTTTCAATGAGGCCAATTCTAAATCAAGGCCCGTCTGAAAAAACCCTAAAAATCTTGATGAATGTCTATTGACTGACAATTTCACGCACCCAAATGGGTAGATCAGCCGCTCTTTGCGTATTCCAATCCACCCAAACCACGGTTGCCCCCCCGCTTGCATAGATCTTTCCCGGCTGATCCACTCTTTCAATGGTGGTCCAAGACTCAAAGGTGGCTCTGGCGGCTTGACCCGCAAAAAGCCTCAAGCACAATTCACCGGGGTAGACCAACTGCTGATGAAAATTGCAAAAGGTGTTCAAGATCACAGGGCTGGCACCCGAATTCTTTTCATCTAAGCCCAAGCTATGGAGCCAATCCATGCGAATGGACTCCATGAAGCGGAAGTAAGACACGTTGTTGATGTGCCCCAAAGCATCCATATCGCCCCACCGCATGGCCAGCGTCATTTGATAGAGAAACTTTTTTTCCTCAGGAATAGGCAGTCTCATAGTGCAAAACCATCGTCCGCGGTGATCACTGCGCCGTTGACAAAATGACTTTGTTCAGAACTTAACAAAACAATCAATGCATCCAAATCGGCTGGCGTGCCTACTCTCTTTCTGGGCAACATTTGAATGAGTTTTTGACCCTTGTCTGTCTTCCAGTGATGATGGTTTATTTCTGTATCAATATAACCCGGACAAATTGCATTGACATTGATACCAAAGCGCCCCCACTCAAGGGCCATGGCTTTGGTCATCTGAATCACCGCGGCTTTGCTCATGGCATACAGGCCAATTTGGGGCAACACCCTGAGTCCAGCAACAGAGGCAATGTTGACGATGCGAGCCCCGGGGAAACTGTCTTTCTCAACGCCCATGGCTCGACCTAGCATTCTTTTGCCCACCTCTTGGGCCACAAAAAAGGCCCCCTTCACATTGGTGTCAAACACAAAATCAAAATCAAGCTCTTTGACCTCTTGAATTTTTTGCGTGGTGCTGACCCCGGAATTGTTGATCAGTATGTCGATGGGACCCACTTCCTCTTCAGTGTGTTCGATCGCTTTAGAAATGCTCGCGGTGGAGGTCACATCCAACTGCACCACATGCGCTTGACAACCCTCGGACTCCAACTGCGATCTGAGGTCCTTCAAACGATCCAATCGCCGGGATGCCAAGACCACCGTTGCGCCGGCATGGGCCAAGGTGCTGGCAAATTGAGCCCCCAAGCCCCCGGAGGCACCCGTGACGAGTGCAACTCGGCCCGATAAATCAATTGTATAAGCCATGACCGATTGCCCCCTAAAGATAAAGTTGACGGATAAAATGCAATTATTATGGTCTTCTTGGGCGAAGCAAACACCTCAACAAGTATATTTGTACCCTTGATTTGTACTTTTTAATAAAATTCAGAATAAAACACATGACTGATTCAGACATTCTTGCTCAATTTGGCCCCCGAGAGTCCATGGAATACGATATTTTGGTCGTTGGCGCTGGCCCCTCTGGACTGGCAAGTGCCATCCATTTAAAGCAACTTGCCCAAAAAAATGGACAGGACATTTCAGTCGCAGTGTTGGAAAAAGGCGCAGAACCCGGGGCGCATATTTTGTCAGGCGCCATCATGGACCCTGTCGCTTTAAGCGAACTCTTTCCCAATTGGAAAGAATTGGGCGCGCCACTGCACCAAGAAGTGACCGATGATGCCTTCTTGTTTTTATCCCGAAACAGTGGGTTTAGAACGCCCAATTGGATGCTCCCCAAGTGTTTTCAAAACCATGGCAACTTCATCGTCAGCCTTGGGGAAGTCACACGTTGGTTGTCAGAGCAAGCTGAGGGCTTGGGTGTCGAGATCTTTCCTGGCTTTAGTGGTGCGCATTTGCTCTTTAACGAGAGCGGTGCAATTCGTGGTGTTGCCACGGGCAACATGGGGGTGCTGAAAGATGGCTCCGCAGGACCCCAATTCCAACTCGGCATGGAAATCAATGCCAAGTACACCTTGTTTGCTGAAGGCTCACGCGGACATTTAGGCAAACAACTGATTTCACACTTCAAACTGGACCAACACAGCGATCCTCAAAGCTACGGCATCGGCATCAAAGAGCTTTGGGAGATTGATCCTTCTCGACACCAAGCAGGACTCGCTCTTCACAGCGCGGGCTGGCCCCTTGAAAACGATACCTATGGCGGCTCCTTTCTGTACCACTTGCCCGACAACAAAGTGGCCGTGGGCTTCATCGTCGGACTTGACTATCAAAATCCATGGCTCAGCCCCTTTGAAGAATTTCAGCGCTTTAAAACACACCCCAACATCAAATGGTATTTTGAAGGCGATGAGGCCAAAGGCATCAAAGCGGGAAAGAGACTGGCCTACGGCGCCAGAGCCATTACGGCTGGAGGCCTCTTGAGCCTGCCAAAAACCGTCTTCCCTGGCGGCGCACTCATTGGCTGCGACGCTGGCTATCTCAATGCAAGCCGCATCAAGGGCTCACATGCCGCCATCAAATCCGGCATGCTGGCGGCTCAGGCGGCTTTTGAGGCTGTATCTGAGGGAAGATCTTTGGACGAGCTCACACAATACCCCAAACTGTTTGAACAAAGCTGGTTGTACCAAGAGCTCAAAAAGGCCCGCAACTTTAAACAGTGGTTCAAAAAAGGGTTTGCCATCGGCTCCATCATGACAGGGATCGAACAAAAGTTGCTGGGTGGCCGCATGCCTTGGACGGTGCACAAAAAAGTGCCTGATCATTTGTCCTTAAAAGATGCAAAAGATTGCCCTCGCATTGAGTATCCTAAAGCGGATGGTCGATTGAGCTTTGATCGATTGAGCAGTGTCTTTATCAGCAACACCAACCACGAAGAAAATCAACCCGCGCATTTAACCCTCAAAGATGCCAATGTGCCTTTGAGTGTCAACTATGCTCGGTTTGCTGGACCGGAGGCCAGGTACTGCCCAGCAGGTGTTTACGAATACATCGAGCAAGCATCAGGACAAACCAGTTTTCAAATCAATGCTCAAAACTGTGTGCACTGCAAAACGTGTGACATCAAGGATCCCACTCAAAATATCGTCTGGGTCACCCCAGAGGGTGGAGGCGGCCCGGTTTACGCCTCCATGTAAAACTTTATAAATCAAGCCCCACCACTTAGACGTTTGTCTTTAAAAAAAATGATCACTAAATTCACGCCTGAACATCAATGGATTCGTCTTTTAGACGAATCGACTCTCTTGGCCTTGGTTGGCATCACCGAACACGCTCAAGAAACATTGGGCGATGTGGTGTTTGTCTCCTTGCCAAAAGTCTCTGAAGCATTGAAACAAAACACTGTCGTGTCTCAAGTCGAATCTGTAAAAGCAGCATCCGATGTATTTGCCCCAGTCTCTGGCGTGGTCACAGCAGTCAATCAAATGGTTTTGGATGACCCGGGCCTGATCAATACAGATGCCTTGGGCGAAGGATGGTTTTTTGAAATGAAAATTGACTCAAAGTCAGACTTGGATGCCCTCATGACGATTGACCAATACCACAAATCAATCGGGAAATAATTTTCATAAAAAAATAATTTTTTATTCTTTCAATGCCCCGCAAGCGTGAAACATTTTTCAGGCATGAGTACAAAATGCTTTGATTTTCTAGCAATCGTTTAAATAACGAGCACCCCGAAGCGAGCCTTTAAACACTTGGTTTTTTTAAGCAAAGTGCCTAGTTACCCACAATTTCTGTGGACAACTTTGATGTGTTTTTGTGAGATGTTTCACAAGAAGATGGTAAGCACTCGCTAACACTCACACACCAAATATGGCGCACTCAAAAAAAAACCTATTGACAAAAATTTAAATTAAAAATTACTTTGCGTAATATGCTTTTGAGAGTCGCTCAATGCCTTCTTTGATCAACTCAGTGCCCGACGTTGCAAAAGACAATCTAAGCGTGCTGTGATCAGGTTGATCAGCATAGAATGGCGCGCCAGGAACAAACGCCACACCATGCTGGATGGCCTTTTTAGCAAATTCAGATCCATCGATCAGTCCACCGTTGCGACCCGTTAATTTGGCCCAAAAGAACAAACCCCCTTTGGGCTGATTGAAGGACAAATCGTCACCGAAATGCGCCTTCAAAGCCTCCCCCATGGTCAGTGCCCGCTCAGCATACACCTGCCGTACATGGGCCAAGGTGTTTGGCATGCGACCGCTTTTGAGGTATTGCGCAGCAGTGGCTTGCGCAAAGGTTGACGTGTGGGCGTCGCTGAATTGTTTGCACATGGTCGCCCGTTGCAGCATGGCTTGAGGTGCCACCATCCAGCCCACCCTGAGACCAGGACTCAACACTTTGCTCAAACTGCCGCAATACACGAGCCACTCCCTTGAACCTGGCACCAAATGTGTAAGCGACAGCAAAGTGGGGGCAAGTTCGCCCTCGAAATACAAATCCCCATAAGGGTCATCCTCCACCACCAAGGTCTCATACTTCACGGCCAACTCCAACACCTTGATGCGCCTTTCAAGACTGAGCATCGCGCCACTGGGGTTTCCAAAAGTGGGAACCAAATAAATCAATTTGGGACGATGTGTTTGAATCATCTCCTCGAGCAAATCCACCCTCACACCATGCTCGTCCATGGGCACACCCAAGACCTTCGGGCCGTAGAGTCTGAAGCACTGAATGGTTGCCAAAAACGTTGGCGCCTCCACCAATGCCGTGTCCCCCTCATCAAGCATCGTTTTGCCAACCAAATCCAATGCTTGCTGACTGCCCGTTGTCACAATCAAGCCAGCGGCATCGATGTCCTGGATGCCTTTGGACTTCATGAAAAGTGCCAATTCTTCCTTTAAAGCAGGATACCCCTCCGTTGCGCCATATTGCAATGCACTGCCTGGCGAATCGTTCAAGATTTTTTCGCTTGCATCCTTGATGCCTTGAACATCAAACATGGCGCTGTCAGGAAAGCCACCGGCAAAACTGATAATGCCCGGCTGACCCAGCAATTTAAAGAGTTCACGAATGGCAGAAGTTTCTACACGGTCCAAGCGATGAGAGAATTGCATGTGAAAATGAAGGCTAAAAGCACTTTTAAAGTAAATGATGAAACGCGATCTTATTACACTTTTTTTCGAAACGCTCGAA
>CANBTT010000004.1 GCA_947372465.1 Burkholderiales bacterium
AAACTTAAATCACAATCTTTATCGTAATAGACCTTCATGTTTTCTCCTGTAGATATGGGTCGTTGTTAATTCAAACTCTTAAGATCCGCTCGCCTCTGCCAATACCGCATGGTCCCGTTCTAACGGTCTCAAGAATTGCGGTGCTGTCAACGGCTTGCAAAAATGCATCGTTCTTGGCTTGGTCACCCGTGAGTTCAAGGGTGTAGCTTTTGTCAGTCACATCGATGATGCGACCACGAAAGATATCGGCCATGCGCTTCATCTCCTCGCGCTCTTTGCCCACAGCGCGAACTTTGACAAGCATCAACTCTCGCTCAGTGTAGGGGCCTTCTGTCAAATCGACCACCTTCACCACTTCAATCAAGCGGTTCAAGTGTTTGGTGATTTGTTCAACGACATCGTCAGAACCGGTGGTTTGCAGGGTCATCCTTGAAAGACTAGGATCCTCCGTCGGGGCAACCGTCAAAGACTCGATGTTATAACCCCGAGCAGAGAACAGTCCAACCACACGTGACAAGGCACCGGGCTCATTTTCTAAAAGAACAGAAATAATATGTTTCACAATGGCTTCCTCTTTTTGAGGCCCTCGCCTAAGAATGGGTTATTCATGGGCTTGGCGATCAATAGATTCAACAAAAAAAATAATCATTCTTCACACCTTCTCAGGTGTGCGTCAAAGATCCTCGCTACCTAACAGCATTTCCGTGATGCCCTTGCCGGCTTGCACCATGGGGAACACGTTTTCAGTGGGGTCGGTTCTAAAATCCATGAAGACAGTTCTGTCCTTGAGGGCCCTGGCCTCTCTGAGTGCAGGCTCCACATCCTCATGGCGCTCAATGAGCATGCCCACATGACCATAGGCCTCGGCCAATTTAACAAAGTCCGGCAAAGCATCCATGTAACTGTGGCTGTAACGACCCGAATACTCAATTTCTTGCCATTGCCGCACCATGCCAAGGTAGCGGTTGTTCAGCGCCATGACCTTGATGGGCGTGTTGTATTGCAAACAAGTCGAAAGCTCTTGGATACACATTTGAACCGAGCCCTCTCCAGTGACGCAAAACACCTCTGACTCAGGCTTGGCCAATTTGATGCCCATCGCATAGGGTATGCCTACGCCCATGGTGCCCAGGCCACCCGAGTTGATCCACCTTCTGGGCTCGTCGAAGCGGTAATATTGAGCAGCCCACATTTGGTGCTGACCGACATCCGATGTGACGTATGCATCTGCATCTTTGGTCATGTTCCAAAGGGTTTCAACCACATACTGCGGTTTGATCACAGAGGTGTTTGAGCGATCGTATTTCAAGCAGTCTCTTGAACGCAAGATCTCTAAACTCTCCCACCAAGCGGCAAGCGCCTTGGGGTCTGCTTTGTGAGCGCTTTCCTTGATCATTGCAATCATCTCGGTCAACACTTCCTTCACGTCACCCACAATAGGCACGTCAACTTTGACACGCTTAGAAATGCTAGAAGGATCAATGTCGATGTGAATGATTTTTCTCTCATTTTGTGCAAAGTGTTTGGGGTTGCCAATCACTCGGTCATCAAAGCGCGCGCCAACTGCAAGCAGCACGTCGCAGTTTTGCATTGCATTGTTGGCTTCGATGGTGCCATGCATGCCCAGCATGCCTAGAAATTTTCTGTCTGATGCAGGGTAAGCGCCCAAGCCCATCAATGTGCTCGTACAAGGCACGCCCAGCATGTCCACCAAGGTTCTAAGTTCATGAGAGGCCTCACTCATCAACACGCCACCACCTGTATAAATAAAGGGGCGCTTGGCATTTTGAAGGAGTTGAAGGGCTTTTTTGATTTGTCCTGAATGCCCCTTTTTAACCGGGTTGTAGGACCTCATCTCGATGCTTTCGTGGTAACCATGGTACAGGGTCTTATTGAAAGACACATCCTTTGGAATGTCCACCACGACAGGACCAGGGCGGCCTGTTTTAGCAATGTGAAAGGCCTTCTTGAGGGTCACGGCCAAGTCTTTGACGTCTTTGACCAAAAAATTGTGTTTGACAATGGGGCGAGTAATGCCCACGGTGTCGCATTCTTGGAAAGCGTCCAGACCAATGGCATGCGTCGGTACTTGGCCCGTGATGACCACCAAGGGTATGCTGTCCATGTAAGCCGTTGCGATCCCTGTGATGGCATTCGTAACACCAGGCCCAGAAGTCACCAAGGCAACGCCAACATCGCCAGTTGCTCTTGCGTAGCCGTCGGCCGCATGCACAGCGGCTTGCTCGTGGCGAACCAACACGTGTTGAATGGTATTTTGTTTGTAGAGCGCATCGTAGATGTACAAAACGGCACCACCAGGGTAGCCCCATACATATTTAACGCCTTCGGCCTGAAGGGCCTTGACCATCACTTCTGAACCCATCAACTCGACAGGTGTTTCGTTGTAAGCGTGAAGTGGATTGGCAGCAACAGCAGTTGCTTGCGATTTATTCGTGTCCATTTGTTTAAACCTTTGTGAATTTCTAACTGAAAAACCTTGGGTGCCTCTTCGTGCATTCTTATGAAATCACGTCAAGACTTAAGACCTGAAGCCATAGACGTTGATACGTCAAACCCAGACCCGTTTTTTATGTGTTTTTATCGAACACAGCCTGCTATTATCTCATTTTTTTCGATAGACTGTCACCCTTGAGGCCTATTTAGCAGAAATATGGTGTAATTCGCTCTTGAAACACACACGATGCTACCCACGCCCCTTTTTGCACCGTAATTGGACGTCCCCAAGCCTTGGCCACAGAAAAAGAACTCTCTGACTTTCTTAAAAGCGTTGAAAAACGTGCTTTTAAACGTTCGATCTACCACGTGAGAGACGAGGATGCGGCGCTTGATATTGTTCAAGACAGCATGATGAAATTGGCTGAACATTACGCGGAAAAGCCCGCCAATGAGCTGCCCATGCTGTTTCAAAGAATTTTGTCCAACACGACACTGGATTGGTTTCGGCGCCAAAAAACCAAAAACGCCCTTTTCTCCAATTTCAATGAGTTTGAGTCTGAATCGGGCTTGGATGAGCTCGATTTCCTTGACATCAAGGCCTCGGAGAGTGAAACCCTGATGAGCGAGAGTGCCGAACAGAATTTTTCTCACACCCAAAACGTCCAAGAAATTGAAGAAGAGATAAAAAAGCTGCCCGCACGTCAACGAGAAGCCTTCCTTCTGCGTTATTGGGAGGAGCTTGACGTTTCTGAAACAGCTTCGGCGATGGGTTGCTCGGAGGGAAGTGTGAAAACACATTGCTCCAGAGCCATTCAAGCACTATATTCGGCATTAGCCGCCAAAGGAATCAAGCCATGAAGACTGGTTTTAAACAAACTTTCAGCCCTCAAGACGTTTTCGCTAGACAAATCGCTAGTGGATTGGACGCTTCATTGCAGGACTTGCCCCACCACGTCAGTGAAAGACTGCGCGTGGCCAGGGTCCGTGCGCTGACTTTACAAAAGAAACCCGCTCAGCAAGCCGTTTTTGCGCCCTCTATCCAAATCCACAATGGTGTGGCCACCTTGAGTGCTGGACCCACAAACAACCATTTTTGGGAAAAATTGGTCTCTCTTTTCCCTTTGTTGGTCCTTTTGTTAGGGCTTGTGGTCATTTATGAATTTCAAAACGAGCTCAGAGCTCGTGAGCTCGCTGACGTCGATCAAGCCTTGTTGCTCGATGATTTGCCTCCTGATGCCTATACCGACCCAGGATTTTTGAAGTTTTTGAGCGTCCCAAGAGAGTCCATCGAAGGCCAGCAATAACAATGCGTTTGAGCCTTTTCCATAGCCGCATTGAAGCTTGTTTTTTCAAGACATGCAGCGCATTTGCGCTTGGGGCTCTTTGGCTCAAAAAGGGCTCTAGTGCTGGCTTAAAAATGGCGTTAGGCATGGTGTTGCCATTGTTGCTCCAGGGACTCGTACCATCCCTCAGCCTGGCGCAATCCCTTGGTGCAGATGCCCCAATGGCCAACTCGACAACAAACGCGGCTCCTGGGTCTTCGGCACCCGGCTTGATCAATTCAGCAGCCAACTCAACACCAAGCAAAACAGACCCCCCTGCCATCGATCCCAACTCAAACAGCAAGCCAGCCTTGGTCGCTGGAAAACCAGTTGCATCTTCCCCAAAATGGACCGACTTGACCGAGAAACAACGCTTCGCGCTTCGCCCATTGACCGAGTTGTGGCCTGAGATGAGTGAGATTCAAAAACGAAAGTGGTTGGCGCTTTGTGCGAACTTTTCTGAGCTCAACGCCAAGGACCAAGAGAAACTTCAAGCCAGAATGTCTCAGTGGAGCGTGTTGAGCCCCCAACAAAGGGCCCAAGCTCGAGTGATCTTTGCGCAGGTTCAACAGTATGAAGGCGACGAGCGACTGAACAAATGGCAACAGTACCAAGCCTTGGCCCCAGAAAAAAGAAGTGAACTCGCTCAAAACTTAAATGTCATGCCCAACAGTGCAGCCATTTCCCCCAAGCCCAAAGCCCTGGGCGCGAGCAACACCTTGGTTTATAAGTCCGCTCACCAAGCCAGCCACATCAGGCTCCAAGCCGATCAAGTGGGCACCAAAACGCTGTTACCTCCCAAGCGAAACAATCCTGCACCCTAGGCCAATCCCTCAGCAGCGATTTGAAAGACTTGCCCTGAACCGTGTCCCAAGCACAACGACGCCCAGCTCTCTCGCTCTCAGCTCAATAACGCACCAATGACCCCGCAAAAAGCCCCTTCTATCCTTCGGCGAATGGCTTGTTTTACCTATGAAGGAATTTTAATTTTTGGCGTGGTCTTTGTCTCTGGCTTGGTGTTCACCATTGTGAGCGATGCCCTCATGCCCAGCGCCTCGTCTGACACCATCTCCAAATCCTTGGCCTACCGCTCGGTGTTTCAGGCCTTTATTTTCTGTGTTTTGACCGCTTACTTTCTTTACTTTTGGCGCCGCGGCCAAACGCTGGCCATGAAGACTTGGCGCATCCAAGTTCTGGACCTCCATGGGGAGCATTTGAGCACAGCCATGGCCTTAAAAAGATGGATCACCTCTTGGGTATGGTTCATACCGCCTTTGATGGCTCTGACCCCCTTCACAATGAGCATGGCCGAGCGAGGCGTGCTGTGCTTGGGCTGGATATCGATTTGGGCCACCTTGGCCCGTTTCCAATCCCAGCAACAGTTTTGGCACGACGTTTGGTCAGGCACACAACTGATCGATCACGTGGCCTCTTCCCCCAACAAATGACTGAATGCCTTCACCAAGCCATCACAAAACTGTCACGGATCTGAGTGAGAATGCCTTGCATGAAGAAAACAGATACCATCAATCCACAAAAGAAAAGACGTGGTTTTAGCCGCGTTTACCACGCCTTTGGGTTTTCACTTGCGGGACTGAAGGCCGGTTGGCATGAGCCCGCTTTTCAGCAAGAGGCGTGGTTCTTTATTGTCTTGCTGCCATGCGCCTTCTTTTTGGGCTCCAATTGGTTTGAAGTGTGCATGCTGATTGGCACAGTGATTTTGGTCTTGGTGGTTGAATTGCTCAACACCGCCATCGAGTCTGCCATTGACCGACACGGGCCCGACTGGCATGAGCTCTCCAAAAGAGCCAAGGACTTGGGCTCAGCAGCGGTGCTGTTGAGCCTCCTCTTTTGCATTGGCGTTTGGATTTGCGCCGCTTGGCAACGCATGGGTCCAATGATCTCTTAAATCCAAAGGGTCAAGGCCCTTTAGCTCAATTTTTAAACGGCGTTGTTGTCCAATTCGCCGGTGCGAATGCGCACGACCTTCTCCACGGCGGTCACGAAGATCTTCCCATCTCCAATTTTTCCTGTATGCGCGGCCTTGATGATGGCATCCAGACAGCGATCGACATCATCGGTATTGACCACCACTTCGAGTTTGATCTTGGGCAAGAAATCAACCACATATTCCGCACCCCGGTACAACTCCGTGTGACCCTTTTGACGACCAAACCCTTTGACTTCGGTCACGGTGAGACCCGTCACGCCACATTCGGCCAACGCTTCTCTGACCTCTTCTAATTTAAAAGGCTTGATGATGGCTGTAATTTGTTTCAAAAGATATCTCCTGTAATGTCGTTCACCCCCAATTATGCACGGAACTTGCTCGTTATTGGATAGCGCCAATCTTTTCCAAAGCTTCTGTGCGTGACTCTCAGCCCAATGGGGGCTTGGCGTCTCTTGTATTCATTGATGCGTATCAAGCGGGTGACCAAGTCGACATGCTCTTTGGAGTAGCCCATGCCCACAATCTCTTGAGCACTGTGATCCTCCTCCATGTACAGGGACAAAATGGCGTCCAAAATTTCATAGGGAGGCAAACTGTCTTGATCCGTTTGGTCCGCCCTTAATTCTGCACTCGGAGGGCGTGTGATGATGCGCTCTGGAATAGGGTCCGAGACGGTGTGGAACGGGTTGTGTTGATTTCTCCACCTGGCCAAGCGAAAGACCATGGTTTTGGCGACATCCTTGATGACGGCAAAGCCACCGGCCATGTCGCCGTAAAGCGTGCAGTAACCCGTGGCCATTTCACTCTTGTTGCCCGTGGTGAGCACGATGGAGCCCATTTTGTTGGACAAGGCCATCAAGAGCGTGCCTCTGATCCGGGCTTGTATGTTTTCTTCCGTCGCATCCTCCGCGCGGCCCTCAAACAAAGGGGCCAAAGTGGCCTTAAAGGCTTCAAATTCGGGCACGATGCTGAGCTCTGAATACTGCACATTCACGCGAGCAGCCATGTCCCTTGCATCCACCAAGCTGATGTCGGCCGTGTAGGGGGAAGGCATCATGACCGCGTGAATTCGCTTGTGCCCAAGGGCGTCAAGCGCAATGGCCAAAACGAGCGCTGAATCGATCCCGCCTGAGAGCCCCAAAAGCACCGATGGAAACCCATTCTTTTGAACGTAATCGCGCACACCCATGACCAATGCACGCCACAAGTCCTCCTCCAAAGAGCTCAATGGCGCCACCTCGCCTAGGATGGAGAAGTTTTGAGACGGATCGAGCGTGATTTGGAAAATCACCTCTTCAAAGCTAGCCGCCCTCGCCACGACCTCGCCCGCTTGGCTCAGGGCAAAAGACCCCCCTTCAAAAACAACCTCGTCTTGCGCCCCCACCATGTGGGCATACACCAAGGGCAAGCCCGTTTGAAGCGCCCGGGTTTTCATCTCTTGTTCTCTCTCATGCCCCTTGCCCATGTGAAAGGGAGAGGCATTGAGGACCAAGAGCACTTGAGCGCCTTGGTCCCGGGCGTCCCTCGCAGGCGCCTCAAACCAGGCATCTTCGCAAATGAGCAGGCCCATCTTCACGCCATGAAGCTCAAAGACACAGCTTTGGGTCCCAGGCGAGAAGTAACGCCTTTCATCAAACACTTGGTAATTGGGCAACTCCTGTTTGTCATAACTTGCGACACACTGGCCCTCACAAAGCACACTGGCTCGGTTATAACGCTCGCTCCATGAGACCGAGCGACCACTGGTCCCACTGCCACAGGGATGACCCACGACCACATAAAGGTCTTTCAAATGGGCCAGCGCCAATTTGATGTGTTCTAAGGCATCATCACAGGCTTGAATGAATGAGGGCCTGAGCAGCAAATCCTCGGCCGGATAGCCACAAATGGCCAATTCAGGGGTCAACAACAGGCGACTGCCCATTTGGTATGCTTGGGTGGCAGCTTCAATGATCTTTTGTGCATTTCCAGCCATGTCACCCACGACAACATTCACTTGAGCAATTGAAATTTTAAGCGTCATATAAAAAATACCGTTATGAATCGATCCAATTATGTCATTGAGGTGCACGATTCGATGTCCACCATCGAAAAAACCCAATGGAATGCGCTTCTATTGTCTGATTCTGTCCCGACTCCTTTTCTGCGCTTCGAGTATTTGAGGGCCATGCACGAGAGCGCCAGCGCAGTTACACAAACGGGTTGGACGTGCAAATACGTCACGCTTCACCTAGACAGTCAACTTGTTGGCGCATGTCCACTGTACTTAAAAACCCACTCCTATGGGGAATATGTGTTTGACTGGGCTTGGGCCCAAGCCTATCAAAGGCATGGCTTGCACTATTATCCCAAGGCCTTGATCGCCTCCCCTTTTAGCCCGGTGCCTGGCAGCAGATTGTTGGCCCAAGGTGAGGCACAACGACTCGAACTCTTAAAAGCCGTTTTGGATCTTTGTCTGGACTGGGGCGTGTCATCCCTGCACATGCTTTACGCAAGCGATGAAGACATGCGTGCGGCCGAGCAGTGCCACATGCTTCAAAGACAAACCATCCAGTTTCACTGGACCAATCGCGACTCAAAGGGTCAAGCGTTTGTGAGCTTTGATGCCTTTTTGAACGCCATGAATCAAGAGAAAAGAAAGAAAATCAAACAAGAGAGAAAAAAAGTTGCTCAAGCACAAGTCGTCTTCAAGGCCTATGAAGGCGCAGAGATCCAGGACGAGCACTGGGCGTTCTTTTACAGCTGCTACCAACAGACCTATTTGGAACATGGAAACGCACCCTATATCACTCGCGCTTTCTTTGAATCCATGCAGCAGAAAATGCAAGACAACTGGGTGATGTTCATTGCACACCGTTTGGGGCAACCCATTGCATGCAGCTTGGTCGCCTTGCAAAGAAACGAAGAACACCAAGCCGTGGTGGCTTATGGGCGTTACTGGGGTGCGCTTGAAAGGGTGGACTGCCTGCATTTTGAGGCCTGTTACTACCAACCCTTGCTTTGGTGCATTGCCAAAGGCGTTGAGCGATTTGAAGGCGGCGCACAAGGAGAGCACAAAATGGCCCGCGCCCTCTTGCCTGTGAAAACACACAGCGCCCATTGGCTAGCCCACCCCTCATTTGCCAAAGCTGTCGATGGGTTCCTCACCCAGGAGGGGCAAAACATGGACAACTATTTAGAGCACCTTCAAGAAAGAAATCCGTTCAAGACCATTGGACCAGATTAAAAACCCGTGTGTTTTTTTATCAACCGCCCAATTTGCTCGACATGACGAAAGAAACTTTAAAATCATGGTGTCCTGCATAAAACGACTCTTGCTCAAAAGAATTTGAATCGAAACTTGAACGTCAAAATTAATATTTTTCTGGAACGATCATGCCTTGTGGAATGGGGTGTCGAATGTAATCAGGATTGCGGACCCTGTCGGGCATCACAATCTCAGGTTGATGGACCTCACTGTACTGAACCTGAGAGAGCAAGTGACTGATGCAATTCAAGCGGGCTTTTTTCTTGTCAACCGCTTGCACCACCCACCAAGGTGCTTCTGGAATATGCGTTCTCTCAATCATCGTTTCTTTGGCTCTCGTGTAATCTTCCCAACGGCGGCGGCTCTCTAAATCCATTGGACTGAGCTTCCACTGCTTCAAAGGATCATGGATACGCCCCAAAAACCGTGTGTATTGCTCATCATCGGTAATGGAGAACCAGTATTTGATGATTTGAATCCCACTTCTCGTGAGCATCTTTTCAAACTCAGGCGCCGATTTGAAGAACTCCTCGTAGTCATCGTCCGAACAAAAACCCATGACCTTCTCGACGCCTGCTCGGTTGTACCAACTTCGGTCAAACAAAACGATCTCTCCCGCAGCTGGGAGGTGAGAGACGTAGCGCTGAAAGTACCACTGCGTTTTCTCTCGATCGTTGGGCGCTGGCAGCGCCGCCACGCGGCAAATACGTGGATTCAATCTCTGGGTAATGCGCTTGATCACACCTCCCTTGCCCGCCGCATCGCGGCCTTCAAAAATAATCACCATGCGGTGCTTGTTGGTCACCACCCAGTCTTGCAGCTTGACCAACTCACCTTGTAATTTGATCAATTCTCTGAAGTAAAAACGTCTGAACGCGAGAGCCTCGGGTGAACGCGTGTCATCATCGCCAAAGCCAATATCTTCAAACTCATTTTCTAGCTCCTCATCCAAGCTGTCCATCATGTCGTCTTTTAATCGCTGCAGTTGCGAGGCATCAAGTTGAATTGGGGTGGGCATGGTGATAAAAATTTGTTGATAAAAAGGATCTTTAGCATAAGAAGCTCAAATGACATTTTGATGACAACGCAATTCACTATGAAAATGAAGTCCATTGCCTTTGTCACGAAATTTACACCAAGTAGACCTAAGCTGGCGATTGTCTATTTTTAAGGTGAACCATGAAAAAATATTTATCTGCATTATTTTCAGTGGCAGCAATCGGCCTCCTAGGCGCTTGCTCCTCAAGCGACAGCCCCCCAAAAAATGTTATCTTCTTTCTTGGAGACGGCATGGGCATCACCGTTCAAACAGCCGCAAGAATTTACGGCTACGGTGAGGATGGTCAATTGACCATGGACACCCTGCCAGACACAGCCTTTATCAAAACATTCTCACAAGATTACCAAGTCACTGACAGTGCACCCTCGATGTCTGCCTACATGACAGGCGTCAAGATGAATCAAGACGTGATCGCCATGTCATCAGACACCACCACGGTAAGCCCAGGCAAAGACGCAACAACGGGTGTGTCCAATACAGTGAACAATTGTTTGCCCACCAACGGCAAACCCGTTCAAACACTTTTGGAGTTGGCAAAGTCAAAAAACATGGGCACAGGCATTGTCACTACAGCTCGTTTGACACACGCCACACCCGCAGCAACTTTTTCACACATTTGCAACAGGAATGCCGAATATGAAATTGCAAGACAGGCCGTTCCTGGCGGCAACGGCTTCAACACGGCGTTAGGCAACGGTGTAGATGTCATGATGGGTGGCAACAGCAAATACTTCATTCCCTTCAATGCCTCAGGCACTGCGCTTGAGAAAGCGGGACGCCCAGACGGGAGAAATTTGATCACCGAAATGAAGGGTCAAGGTTATGCATTCGCCAATGACCTCGCAAGCCTCAATGCGGTTTCAATCAACGCGTCTACCAAACTCTTGGCCTTGTTTGATCAAGGTGTCTTGGATGCGTCTTTCTCTGGCGGTCACATGTCTTATGATTTGGACAGAAACCCCGCAGTTGAACCCAGCTTGGCAGAAATGACCACCAAAGCCATGGACATCTTGAGTGCCAAGAAAAACAAAGGCTACACGCTGGTCGTTGAAGGCGGTCGAATTGACCACGCGCTTCACGCCACGAATGCAAAACGCGCATTGCAAGACACGATCGCGTTTGACAATGCCATTGCCGCTGCCATTGCAAAGGTTCGCCAAACGGATCCCAATCTCAGCAACACATTGATTGTCGTGACTGCAGACCATGATCACACCATGATCATGCAAGGTTACTCAGCTTTAACTGGAAAAACCACCAAGGAGAATCCAGGCATTCTTGGCGTCTTAAAGCAATGGCTCACGCCCACAACGCCGGCCAAGGATGCAGAAGGTGCAACCTTTAGCGTGTTGGCCTTTGGCAATGGCCCCAACCGCGTCACAGACAGAGCAGCAATGACTCCCCTGACCGATGCCATCACGGGTGCCGACAACTACCAACAAGAAACGGCCATTCGCCTGGCTGGCGAAAGCGAAACGCACGGTGGTGGCGATGTGTGGTTGGGTGCCATTGGCATGAACTCCAACCTATTTAAAGGATCTTTGGAAAACATAGAAGTATTCCCATTGATCGTCAAAGCACTCGGTTTATAAATTGATTCCAGGAGAAAATGATGAACAGAAAAATTATTGCTAGCCTCTTGGCGACAACAATCACAGCATTCAGCATGCAAGCTCAGGCTGCTGGCGAAGCGAAAAATGTGATTTTCTTTCTAGGCGACGGTATGGGCCCCGTGGTGGTCACCGCTTCTCGCATCTATGGTTACGGAGAAGCTGGTAAATTGACCATGGACACCATGCCCTATGCGGCCAAGATCAGAACGTATGCAGCCGATGCTCAAACCACCGACTCCGCGCCAGGCATGGCGGGCTACGTGACAGGTGTTCGCATGAAAAACAATGTGATCTCCATGACCGCCGACACGAACCCAACGTCCCCGTCCACAGACCCCGCTTTCCCCAAAAGCGGCTCATGGATCAACAACTGCAAAACCGATGGCAGCAACGGCAAATCCGTCCCTACCATTCTTGAGCAAGCCATTGCCAAAGGCAAGTCCACAGGTGTGGTGAGCACAGCCAGAATCACGCACGCAACGCCAGCGGTGAATTACGCTCACGTCTGCAATCGCAATGCGGAGTACGAGATTGCTGCACAGTTGACACCTGGGAGCAAAAGCTTTAACACGGCGCTTGGCAAAGGCGTTGATGTGATATTGGGAGGCAACAGCAGGTATTTTGTGCCTGTCAATCCAAACGGCACGAATGAACAACAAGCTGGACGTCCTGATGGCACGGACATGGTGGGCCTCATGAAATCAAGTGGTTACACCTACGTCACCAACAAGACCGAATTGTTGGCTGCACCAGCCACAACAGGCTCCAAACTCCTGGGACTTTTCGACCATGCCACAGACGATGTGCACATGAGCTACGAGCTCGATAGAAATCCAGCCATTGAGCCAAGCATCGCTGAGATGACCTCTAAAGCCATTGACGTTTTATCCAAAAATGCCAACGGTTATTTCCTGATGGTCGAGGGCGGTCGCATTGACCATGCACTTCACGGCACCAACGCAGCCAGGGCATTGACCGATACATTGGCTTTTGACAACGCTGTAAAAATGGCTTTGAGCAAGGTCGATCTGAGCAATACGCTGGTCATTGTGACAGCAGACCATGATCACACCATGGCTTTCAATGGCTATTCAAAGCGTGGCAACAACATGCTTGATGTGGTCACTGGAATCGACAACAAACCCGTGCTTGATTCAGATGGCAACGCCTACACCACCTTGGTTTTTGGTCAAAGCCCCAATAGGCCCAAAGTGCGCAGCAATGTCACATCTGATCAATCCAAGAGCATTGGTACTTACAAAAGTGCTAACGTGTTCAGCGATGGCGGCGGTTACTTCCAAGAGGGCGTTGTCAAAGCCAGCGCCGGTGGAGAGACCCATGGCTCAGGCGACGTGATGCTTTTTGCAGCAGGTGCTGCAGCACAAAATTTCAAGGGCACCATGCCCAACATCAACGTTTACAGCATCATCAAAACCGCTTTTGGACTGTAAAAATTAAATGTTCCTTTAACCCATAAAAGGTACCCCTCGGGGTACCTTTTTCTTATTTCCAATTCAAACAATCATGCCCCTTCATTTCAAGCATTGCGCAGTCTTTTTGCTGGCGTCCCTACTCGTGACTTTCTCCTCCTTTGCACAACCCAAGGGAGATGGAAAGTTCAATTTTTCGAAACTGGTCGATCTTGACGTCAAGATGAAAACCGAAACCAAAGTGATCGGCAATGATGGTGTGATCAGAACCACCTTTTTAGAAGAACATTTTGTAAGAAAAGGCTCCGCTGCGTGGGTTGAGAGAATCGTGCCCTCCATCGTCCCTGCAAAGAAGAAAAGCAAATCTGGCTCAGACCATCAGCACTTTGATCCATTGGAAGGCGCCAGACTGGTGGAGATGGAGAAAGGGCAACTCAGATTGAGTTTTCTTCAACACGATGAAAAAGTCAGGGTGGGCATTCCCAAGTCAGAGTTTCAATCGATTGGCTTTGATGGCTCATGGGAGCGCGCATACTACATGATGACACCGCAAGAATACGCCGCCCTTAAGCCCACTTCAAGGGCCACAACAATTGCAAACACCCAGTGGTACGAGGGTGACGACAAAGAAAACTATCTAAGGATATTGGTCGACTTCAACAATGCAATTCCTTTGCTCATCGAGAGAGGAAACTTTATTGGCACCCGAAGTCACAAAACAACGCTGATGCCTCAAACCCTGAAGGACATGCCCAAAGAATGGAAAAACATCAACACTTACACACCCAAGGTCTACTCTGATTTTGTTGACTAAATCTGTACAGTTAAGTCACAGTTTGCACAACGCTGTTTGGGATGAGAAGGGGGACACTTTTGACAGAACATCAACCGCCTGCTCAACACATGACGCAAACAATACAAATGAAAATGTGAAAACTGCTTTTAAGATGGGCGCCCACCAAGTGGGACAGGCTTGATCGTGCAAGAGAGCGTTAATTAAAATCCGTTCTATTTCTGTTTGATGCATATAGAACTAGAACGGATTTTTATGACAAATAAATGACTGTTCGGTGACAGCTCTCGTGGATTCTTGCTGAATCCATGAGGCCATAAGCAACAAGCAAAACGCCTTGATGGCTCAAAACATCGACTTAGGTACTGAGTTGATTGGCGTGAAATGCCACATCAAATACTTTGGACTTGCCTACATAAAACCGATCAATTCTCCACTCCTTCAACAAAGAAATGGCCAGATCAAATTCCTCTTGATCAAGTGTGTAAATGTCCTTGAGTGGGTTGTCTCCCTCTGTCTCGAGCATCAAAATCAATTTTGAGTAGATCTTGGACTGCGAAGATTGAGGACTGTCTTGGATCATCTTCTTTAACTTCTTGACTGCGCGCATATTTTCACCTTTCTAAGCGACAAACAAACTGTTTGCACTGATGAAACCAAGGGCTTCATTCGTTAAATTTACTTTAACATAAATAGATTAATCAACGCAGAGAAAAATATTCACAAGGTATTGATCTTAATCAAATGACCGTCATAACTTATTTGGAGTCATCTTTACACCCATCACTGAAAACATCCAGCAAATGGACTTATTCATGCTCTCACCACAAACACCTTGAATTGCCATGCGGTTTTTTATGCCCTAGGCCTTAGAAAAATTGCATTTAACGATATTGTGGGCGAGCCTGGTGATATGTTTTTTTATCTTACAGGCGCATTGAAAACACGCTCAACACCCCGCACATTAGGGTCAACAACTTCATTCACATTTAAACGCGCGAACGATCCCTCTTTTCTGTGGCCGAGCAGATCCCGTAGTTTTGACCACGCCAAACAAGCACAACATGTGTGCCTATCCAACAAAAGACATTGCTGGGCTTTCAAGTCACTACGTTTTGGAAACCCACGAAAACAATCGGGATGTTCTGTATGGCGCAGACAGTCGCTTGGTGGGCTTACAAGACGAGCATTTGTAATTGGTCAACTTTGAATGATCCAACCCCAAGGCTTTGATCAATGTTGACGGGCAAAGACAAAGTCCAATTGCCCCACACTGAAAGCCAAAACGCCTGAGTGGGGGCGCAAGAAAACCAATGCTTACTTTTCTAATTTTTTGTAATTGTTCATGCCCTCAAGCACCTCTGCCCTCGCTGCATCAGGACCTTCCCAGCCAAGGATTTTGACCCATTTGCCAATCTCTAAATCTTTGTAATGCTCAAAGAAATGCGCAATGGTCTTGAGTCTTAAAGGGTTCAAGTCCTCCGGTTTTTGCCACTGCGTGTAGATGGACAAAATCTTGTCGGTGGGAACAGCCAAGACTTTCCCGTCCATACCCGCCTCATCTTCCATCTTCAAAATACCAATCGGGCGACACGTCACCACCACACCTGGAATCAAAGGAACAGGGGTGATCACCAACACATCAACCGGGTCCCCATCCCCACTGATGGTCTGTGGCACGTAGCCATAGTTGGTGGGGTAATGCATGGACGTGCTCATGAAACGGTCCACAAAAATGGCTCCCGACTCTTTATCGACCTCGTACTTCACGGGATCCGCATTCATGGGGATCTCAATGATCACGTTAAAAAAATTAGGGGCTTCTTTGCCAGGTGTGACGTTATCTAAAGACATGGTTCTCTGTTTCTCTAATGAAATTAAACTCAGGATTAACCCGTATTTTAAGCCCATCTAAGGGGAAATCTCAAACCAACTCCTTGATATATCACTTACATTGATCTTTGAATCTGGGTTTTTTTATGATTTCCAAACTTTTTGATCAGGATCAAAAGAAAGCACTGAAATCTTGATTCAATCAGCTTTGTTCAAACTGTACTTGCACGGGGCAAGAAATGAAACAAAGAGTTTTTCACACAATGAGGAGAAATTATGTACGCCAATTCAGCGCTTCTTTTCGCGCTAGCTTGTGGGGTCATTGCCGTGATCTACGGTTTTTGGGCCCGGTCATCAATTTTGGCCATGGATCCTGGCAATGCACGGATGCAAGAAATTGCAGCAGCCATCGAGCAAGGTGCTGCCGCCTATCTGGCAAGGCAGTACAGAACCATTGCCATGGTGGGCGTGGTGTTGACCCTACTGATTGGCATCTTTCTTAGCACCACAACCGCGCTGGGTTTTGTCGTGGGTGCGGTCCTCTCAGGCGCGTGTGGCTTTATTGGCATGAATGTCTCCGTCAAAGCCAATGTCCGAACAGCCCAAGCGGCAACAAGGGGCATTGCCCCAGCACTTGATGTGGCCTTCAAAGGGGGTGCCATCACCGGGATGCTGGTGGTCGGATTGGGTTTGCTTGGCGTGGGCGGTTTTTATTGGTTTTTAGCGGGCTCAGGCACACTGAGTGCAGACCAAAACCTCTCGGATCTCTTGAACCCATTGATTGGCCTGGCATTTGGCTCATCCCTCATCTCCATTTTTGCTAGACTTGGAGGAGGTATTTTCACCAAAGGCGCTGATGTGGGCGCCGACCTTGTGGGAAAAGTCGAAGCGGGCATTCCCGAGGATGACCCGAGAAACCCTGCGGTGATTGCGGACAATGTGGGCGACAATGTGGGTGACTGTGCAGGCATGGCCGCTGACCTCTTTGAAACCTACGCCGTCACACTGATCGCCACCATGCTTTTGGGCGCCTTGGTCGTGACCACTGCGCCAATACAAGCCGTTCTTTACCCCTTGGTTTTGGGAGGCGTGTCCATCCTTGCGTCCATCATTGGGTGCTTCTTCGTCAAAGCCTCCCCTGGCATGAAAAACGTCATGCCCGCCCTGTACAAGGGTTTGATCGTGGCGGGCGTGTTAAGTTTGATTGCATTTGCATTTGTGACTTGGAACATGATGCCTGATGATGCCATCAAAGCCAGTGGCTCTCGCATGGCCTTGTTTGGGTCGTGCTTGGTGGGCTTGTTGCTCACAGCCGCATTGGTGTGGATCACGGAGTACTACACCGGTACCGATTACCCACCCGTCAAACACGTGGCACAAGCGTCCACCACTGGACACGCCACCAACATCATCGCCGGCATTGGTGTCTCTATGAAATCAACCGCCTACCCCGTTTTGTCGGTGTGTTTGGCCATCTTGGCCGCCCATGGGTTGGCGGGACTGTACGGTGTCGCCATCGCTGCCACCGCGATGCTCAGCATGGCGGGCATCATCGTGGCCCTTGACGCTTATGGCCCCATCACCGACAACGCTGGGGGCATTGCTGAAATGGCCGAGTTGCCCTCAAGCGTGCGCGATGTCACAGACCCCCTTGACGCTGTGGGCAACACCACCAAAGCGGTGACCAAGGGCTATGCCATTGGCTCCGCGGGTTTGGCCGCCTTGGTGCTTTTTGCCGACTACACGCACAAACTCGAGAGCGTGGGTCAAGACATCACTTTTGATCTATCGGACCCGATGGTGATTGTGGGCCTGTTCATTGGGGGCATGATCCCCTATCTCTTTGGCGCAATGGCCATGGAGGCAGTGGGCCGCTCTGCAAGTGCTGTGGTCGAAGAGGTTCGCAGGCAATTTAGAGAAATCAAAGGCATCATGGAGGGCACAGCAAAACCCGAGTACGGCCGTGCGGTGGACATGCTCACCACAGCGGCCATCAAAGAGATGATGATTCCCTCTTTGTTGCCCGTGGTCGTGCCCATTCTTGTCGGCTTGATTCTTGGACCCAAAGCGTTGGGCGGCTTGTTGATGGGCACCATTGTGACGGGCCTGTTTGTGGCCATTTCCATGTGCACAGGCGGCGGCGCCTGGGACAATGCCAAGAAATACATTGAAGATGGTCACCATGGCGGCAAAGGCAGCGATGCACACAAAGCAGCAGTGACCGGTGACACGGTGGGAGACCCCTACAAAGACACCGCTGGTCCAGCCGTCAACCCATTGATCAAAATCATCAACATCGTGGCACTCTTGTTGGTGCCCCTGCTGCCCATCACGCACGCACCTGCTCCAGGAACCGCGCTCGTTGCAGCGCCTCCCGCCGTGGTCGCACCTGCGCAGCCCGGGACCACCGGCGCAGAAGCGCCTCAGGCACCCACGGCACAGGCAGAACCAGCACCTGCGGCCAAGTAAAGCCCAGAGGCCGATCTATAAACTTGGCCAGGGAGGTCCATTGCGGACCTCCTTTTTTTTTGGGGCAGCACCCTCTGGCGTTGACAGGTCAATGTTTGTACCCAGTCCGTCAAGTCAATTAATGGTGCAAAATACAGCCCTATGTCCGAACGAATCATTCCACTGCACGATGAGCGAACCCGCCAAGCGAGGCCCTTTGTGCCGACCCCCCATATTTTGGCCAAGGGCTTGATCACGGACCAGCTCAACAGACCCCTGAGAGACTTGCGCATCAGTGTCACTGACCGCTGCAACTTTCGTTGTCAATACTGCATGCCCAAAGAGGTCTTTGACAGCAATTACAAATACCTGCCCCACTCCGACTTGCTGAGCTTTGAAGAGATTGCGCGCTTGTCACAACTCTTTGTCAATCACGGGGTCAAAAAACTTCGCCTCACGGGTGGCGAGCCTTTGCTCAGAAAAAACATCGACATCTTGATTGCTCAATTGGCGCACATCAAAACACCCGATGCAAGCCCCTTGGATTTGACACTCACCACGAATGGCTCCTTGCTGAGCAAAAAGGCCCGTGCGCTTAAAGAGGCGGGCTTAAAGCGAATCACCGTGAGCCTGGACGCGATGAGCGATGAGGTCTTCAAACTCATGAACGACGTGGACTACCCCGTCCAAGATGTCTTGGCTGGCATTCAAAGTGCACAAGACGTGGGCTTGGGGCGTGACGCCCTAGGTCACTTCAGTGGCCTAAAAATCAATATGGTGGTCAAACGCGGCACCAATGACCAAGAAGTTCTCCCCATGGTCAGGTACTTTCGTGGCAAAGGCATGTCCTTGAGATTCATTGAATACATGGACGTGGGCTCGACCAATGGATGGAAGATGCAAGAAGTCCTGCCTTCTAGCGAATTGATCGAAAGGATTGGCAAAGAATTTGACCTGCAAGCACTGCCCTCCAACACTGCAGGCGAGACCGCCAAGCGCTTTGGGTTCAAAAATCAATCGGGCCACATTGACCCCTCACTGGGTGAGATTGGTGTGATCAGCAGCGTGACACAAGCCTTTTGTGGCGACTGCAACCGAGCAAGGCTCTCGACCGAGGGACAACTGTACATGTGCCTCTTTGCCAGCAAAGGCTTTGATTTGAAAAGCTTACTGAGAACCCAGGCCAGTGATGAGGAGATCACCTCGGCCATCGCTCACCTTTGGGGCCAACGGAGTGACCGCTACTCTGAACTCAGAGCACAACAAAACACCGGGTCCGATATGGGCCACCCCCCACCGGGTCATAAACGCGTTGAGATGAGTTATATCGGTGGCTGAGTTGCACGTCGGCACCGCTCACCAAATCAAGCCCGAGGACATCAGCGCGATTGTTCTGTGCGCAGGCCAAGGCACTCGAATGGGCGGACAAGACAAGGGCCTGCAAATCTTTCGCGGTTTGCCCTTGGCTCAATGCATTGTGAACAAACTTCATGCCCAAGTTTGTCATGTGATGATCAATGCGAACAGAAACATCGCCACTTATCGGTCGTTTTGCAAGGACGTGTGGCCCGACGATCAAGAAGAGCCTCTTGGGCCCTTGGCGGGCTTCATGGCTGGTCTTGCGCATTGTCAAACCCCCTATTTGATGACCGTGCCCTGCGACACACCCCTGATCCCCGATGACTTGAGCACACGCTTGGCTCAGGCTTTGTCCCATTCAAATGCCGATGTGGCCATGGTCCGCGCCTTGGAGCCACAAAGTGCGGGTGGGCCCTTCACACTCAGGCCTCAGCCCGTCTTGACGATGATGAAACGAGGGCTTGCCGCGCATTTGGGCGATCACCTTCAAAAAGGCGGTCGCAAGGTCGAGTCCTGGGCCCAGGAGCTTGACTGCGTTTGGGCCGATTTTGATCAAGCAGGCGATGACCCACAGGCCTTCTTTAACCTCAACACCCTTGGTGACTTGCGTGCACTCGAGCATTCGCTCGTTCAGCATTAATTCCAACCCAGTGTTTTTTTGATATCCGCCATGCTCACACCAATGCGTTTTCTCAACAGGACTCTGCGATGAAGAAGGCCCACCATTCGGCGCTCCAAACGAACAGCGTTGAAACCGAGCCCTTGAGCATTGCTCAAGCCAACAGCCTCATTGAAGAATGTGTTCAAGGGCTTTTTCATGGCCTGGCACCCCAAGCCCTCGAAGTTGAACTGGGCGTGGCCTTTGGGCGCACATTGGCCGCAGACATCATCTCCCCCATCCATGTGCCCGCTTACACAAACTCTGCCATGGATGGATTTGCGTTTCGCATGCCCGAGAAACACAAGGTGCAAGGGGGCCCAAGCCGCTATCTCATCGTTGGAGAGAGCTTTGCTGGAAAACCCTTTGTTGGCAACATTCGATCCAACGAATGCATCAAGATCATGACTGGTGCTGTGATGCCCGAGGACGTGGACACGGTGGTCCCTTTTGAAAGTGTGCAACTCGAACTCGGTCAGATCCAAGGCGCCAAGCCCGTTGTGGGAGAAGAGATCCACATCGATTGGGCCCGCTTTAGAGCGGGGGACAACCGCCGAATCGCTGGAGAGGACATCGCCAAGGGGGCCTGCGTCCTTCGAAAAGGCCACCGCTTGCACTCGGCCTCCATGGGCTTGATTGCAAGCCTTGGCTTTTCTGCCGTGCAAGTGCAATCGGCGTTAAAAGTCGCCCTTTTTTCGACGGGCGATGAACTTCAAAGGCCTGGTGAAGCCTTAAAGCCCGGCATGATCTTTGATTCAAACCGTTACACCTTGAAAGGCTTGCTGCAAGGCCTTGGCTGCGAAGTCATTGATTTAGGAATTGTCCCGGACCGTCCCCAAGCACTCAAACAAACACTCGCCCAGGCTGCAGAACTTGCCCATGTCATCATCACCAGTGGCGGGGTCAGCGACGGAGATGCCGACTTCACAAAAACCTTGGTGCAGGAATTGGGAGAAGTCTTTTTTTGGAAAATTGCAATGCGTCCAGGTCGACCCTTGGCCTTTGGAAACATCTCAAAGCGCTTGTTCTTTGGCCTGCCTGGCAACCCCGTGGCGGTGATGGTGACCTTTTTAAGCATGGTTCGACCCGCCTTGCTCCAACTCATGGGGCAAGAGAAAGACTCAGGCCCCTTAAGAACCACAACACAGGCCTTGTGCGAGCAAACCATCAAGAAAAAGAAAGGCCGCACTGAGTTTCAACGAGGCATGACAAGACGCAATTCAAAGGGCGAGCTGTGCGTGAGCCTGAGCGGCAACCAGGGCTCGGGCATCTTGAGCTCCATGGTCCAGGGCGACTGCTTGATTGTCTTGGAGCATGACCGCGAAGACGTGAACGCACAGGAATGGGTCACGATTTGGCCCCTGGCTGGGCTCATTTAAGGCGAGCATGCAAGGGTTTTGTCACTGATCAAATTTGAGATCAATTTGAATTGACGCGCGCACCTTGGTGCCTTGCCCCCTTAGCTCGCTTCTTTCAAAGCCATGAGCACCCCTTGATTGGCCAACTCATCAGCACGCTCATTGCCAGGATCTCCCGAATGCCCCTTGACCCAATGCCATGTGATGTCATGACCACTGCCGTGCACCAAGGCGTCCAGCTCTTTCCAAAGTTCGGCATTTTTCACCGCTTGTTTGGAGGCTGTTTTCCAGCCCTTGAGCTTCCAGCCATGGATCCACTCGGTGATGCCTTGCCTCACGTACTGGCTGTCAAGGTAAAGACTGATCTTGCAGTTTTCTTTCAATGACTCCAATGCTTTGATCACCGCCATCAACTCCATTTTGTTATTCGTCGTCAAAAGCTCTCCACCATAGAGCACTTTCTCATGGCCCTCAAAGGTCAAGAAGGCGCCCCATCCTCCAGGGCCTGGATTGCCTTTGCAGGCCCCATCGGTATAGATCACCACATGTTTCATTGCTGCTGCTCTCTTGGGTTGATGCCTTGCAAGGCTTGGTGTTTTTCTGCTGCGTGCCTGGACGTTGCACTGGGTTGGGAGATCAAGGCACCGTGGTGAAGGGCTGACTTCCAAGACGCGCCAAGCAGTCGCATGCCCCGCACGCGTTTTACAGCCGTTAAAAAATAAGCCGACCCAAAAATCGGCCACCATCGGTTGCCAGCCAACTCCATCCATTGGAGTCTTGAGAGCCATCTTTGAGTCTCAAAGGAGGGCTTGTACAAACCAAATCCCCCGCCCTCAACCTCTAAGCCCAGCAAGGTCAACCAGTCCTTCATCCGCTGAGGACCAATGAACTCGCTGTGAATGGGCATGAATGTTTTTTTGGAACCCAGTCTTGCATAAAAACGCTCTCGCATGAGCCTTGCCCCCCACAGTGACCAAGGATTCAAACCACAAATGATCACACGCCCCTCAGGCACCAAGACGCGCTCGACCTCTCTGAGGGTGGCGTGTGGATCAGGGCAGATCTCCAAGGTATGGGGCAAAATAATCAAATCCAAACTCTGCTCAGCAAAGGGCAGTGCTCTAAAATCTGTGCACAATGACGTTTCAATGCCTTCACAATTGGGCAGCGCAAGCCAGCGGTGTGGCATGCGGTTGGCTCTCAATGCGTCCAACTGCTCGAGACCCAATTGCAAAGCATGAAAACCAAACAAATCTCCAACCAGGCCGTCCAATTGCTTTTGCTCCCATTCGATCAAGTATTGACCCGCGGGTGAACTCAACCACGTTTGCCATTCTTTCATCTCAACAATTGATTCACTCATGAAACTTCTTGCATTACCTGCATTTACGGACAATTATTTTTGGCTTTGGCACAATGGCAAAGAAGCCCTTGTTGTCGACCCCGGTCAAGCTGAACCCGTTTTGGAGGCCCTGGTCAATTTGAATCTCTCTTTGACTGCCATTTTAGTCACACATCACCACAAAGATCACATCGGTGGCATACAAGCGTTGCGTGAAAAAACCAATGCGGGTGTCTTTGGACCGGAACACAGCCAAATGCCCAAGCCCTTTAAGGTGCTCAAAGCCCACGATCGACTGACATTGCTGGGCCATGAGATTGAAGTGCTTGAGGTACCCGGCCACACATTGAGCCATTTGGCGTACCTCATGCCAAGAACCGCACCCACTGAAGGGGCACTCTTATTTTGCGGCGACACCTTGTTCTCTGGCGGCTGCGGTCGACTCTTTGAGGGCACGGCCCAGCAGATGTTAAACTCCCTTGCACAATTCAAATCCCTGGAGGATGACACACAAGTGTGTTGCGCCCACGAATACACCTTGTCAAACTTAAAATTCGCCTTGCACATTGAGCCCCACAACCAAGCCTTGAAAAATTACAACGCACACTGTCAAATGCTCAGGCAACAAAACCTTCCCACCGTGCCCTCCAGCATGGGCACAGAAAAAGAAATCAATCCTTTTCTAAGAGCCCACCTGCCTGAGGTTCAACAGTCTGCCATGCAATTTAACGAGAAGGTGTGCGATGAATTGAGCTGTTTTGCAGCCCTAAGAGAATGGAAAAACACGTTTTGAAATTCCGCTTGCCCAATTGTCTGAGAAGCCTACCTAGAGAGCAACATCTTTTGCTCAAGCTCATTGGGCCTGCGCTTTGCTGCTTGCTTGGTGCTTGTCAATCCATTCCATTGACGAACAACGACACCAGTGCTTTGCCCTCCAGCCCGCCCACGCCTTCCATCAAATCGAATGACAGCGCAATAAGTGCACCCTACAGTGCCAACAACACGGCCTTGTCACCGTTGAGCAGCAAAGCGTTCTCGAGCTCCGAGGTTGCGCACCTGAGCCTGCCCATCGACATTTGGGAACGCGTGAGAAAGGGCTTTGGCATGCCTGACTTGCAAAGTGATCTCGTGACGGACCGAGAGGTATGGTACAGCGCTAAGCCTGACTATTTGATTCGCATGACAGAGCGCTCCACCAAGTACATGTACTACATCGTTGAGGAGTTGGAGAGAAGGCAAATGCCCACAGAGCTCGCCTTGCTGCCCTTTGTCGAATCGGCCTTCAATCCACAAGCCGTCTCTTCGGCAAGGGCCACTGGCATGTGGCAGTTCATGCCCAAAACAGGCAAAACATTTGACTTGAAACAAAACGCCTTTCGAGATGACCGCCGCGATGTCATGGCCTCCACCAGAGCCGCATTGGATTACCTACAAAAACTCTACACTCAATTTGGTGACTGGCATTTGGCCTTGGCGGCCTACAACTGGGGAGAGGGCAATGTGGGCAAGGCCATTGCAAAAAATCAGCGTCTGGGCCTAGGCGTGAGTTACCTCGAGCTGTCCATGCCCATGGAGACACGTTTTTATGTGCCTAAATTGCAAGCCGTCAAAAACATCATCGCCGTTCCTCAAAACTACCAAGTCAAGTTGGCCAACATACCCAACCATCCTTATTTCCAATCGGTCCCATTGCTAAGGGACATTGACGTGAGCCTGGTGTCTAAATTGGCTGAAATTCCAGTCGAAGATTTCAAAGCCCTCAACCCGTCTGCCAACCGACCCGTTTTATTGGCCGCAGGAACACCCCAAATTCTTTTGCCTTGGGACAATGCGGAAATCTTTCAAAAGAATTACGACAATTTCACGGGCTCCAAACTCGCCAGTTGGACCGCTTGGATTGCACCCAAAACGCTCAAAGTGTCTGAAGCGGCCAAACAATTGGGCATCAAAGAAGAGGAACTCAAGTTCCTCAACAACATCCCACCCAAAATGTTGATCAAAGCAGGCTCTGCGCTGCTCATTCCTAGAGGCGCTCAAAAGGACGAAGATGTCTCTTTTAAGATTGCCGAACAAGGTCAACTTGACTTATCGCCTGAACAATTTGGCAAAAAAGTGGCCCATAAAATAGGATCAAAAGACACTTGGCAGTCCATTGCCCTCAAATACCACGTCAGCACCAAAGAGATTGCTCTTTGGAACGATTTGTCGATCAACCAACAACTCAAAGTCGGTCAAACACTCACCCTCTTTGTCAACGCCAAGGCCTTGTCAAAGAAAAAAGCACCAAGCAAAGTGAGTCCCAGCAAGCCCAGTGCAAATGCAGCTGCAGACGCTTCAAGCAAAAAGCCCGCTCACAAGAAGCCTTGACTCTTCACCCATCAACAGCTGGGCCTGAGATTTTGAGCGCTTATTAAAAGGCTCACTGGCTTTTAAGTGGCTTTGCGATCGGCCAAGGCATGCGCAATGGTCCCCAAATCGACGTATTCCAACTCGCTGCCCAAGGGCACGCCTCTGGCCAAACGTGTGACGTGAAGGCCTCGCTTTTGCAAGGCCTTGGAGAGCACGTGCGCACTCGCCTCGCCCTCGGCGGTGAAGTTCGTGGCCAAGATCACCTCTTGCACCACCCCATCGCTGGCGCGCTCGAGCAGCATTTTGACACCCAGGTCTTGAGGGCCCAGTCCATCCAAAGGACTCAAAGCCCCCATCATCACAAAATACAAGCCCTTGTAGGTTTGCGTTCTTTCAATGGCCGACTGGTCGGAGGGCGACTCAACAATGCACAGTCGAGAGGCATCCCTTTTTTCATCACTGCAAGTGGCGCATACAAGCGCTTGTGTGAGGGTATGGCATTTTTCGCAGTGACCCACGTCAACCACCGCTTGGCTCAAAGCTTGGGCCAAAACCTGTGCACCCGCGCGGTCGTGCTGTAACAAATGATAGGCCATGCGTGAGGCAGACTTCACACCGACACCCGGCAGACGCCTCAAGGCCTGAATCAAGGCCTCCAGCGCATGTAAATCACTCATGCATCACACCAGACAAGGGGTTGCTAACATCAAGCATCAAAAGGGCAGTTTCATGCCACCAGGCAGGCCTGGCATGCCCGCAGTCAATTTGCCCATCTTTTCTTCAGATGTTTGCTCTGCTCTTTTGGCCGCATCGTTGAAAGCGGTGGTGATCAAGTCCTCAAGCATCTCGTGGTCATCGCCCATTAAACTCGGATCAATCACCACTTTTTTGACTTGGTGCTTGCAGGTGATGGTGATTTTGACAAGGCCGTTGCCCGCCTCGCCCGTGACTTCGATAAAAGCCAACTCGTCTTGGGCTTTCTTTAGATTGTCCTGCATGGCTTGGGCTTGCTTCATCAAGCCGGCCAGTTGTCCTTTGTTAAACATGCTGCTGTCTCTTTCTTTAAATAAATCAAATGATCTTGATGGAACCGGCAATGATTTTGGCGTCAAACTCTTGCATCATTTGGATGACAAATGGATCGTTCAAAATTTTTGCCTCTGCAATTTGTTGGTTTTCAAAAGCAATTTGTGCCAAGCGCATGGCGGGGCTGTCTTGCACGGGGGCGAGCTCAAAACGCAACTCCAAAACATGGCCCAATTGCGCCAAGCCTTTGGTGAGTCGTTCAACGGAGCTCACGGTTTTCAAGGACTCCCGCTCAATTCGCAACAACCAACTGCCCGCCTCTTTTGCAATCATTTGGGATTGCAAAGCCAATTCTCTGGCAAGAGACTGGACAAGCTCCGCTTGAATCAATTGTTGCACAACTGACAACCAATAATCCCCTTCTTGCGTCGGTTTGAGCTTGGTTTTGAACTGCTCTTTGGGTTCGAGCGTGCCAATGTCGGCATTTTGCGAAGCCTGCCTCACAACCACATGCAGCGCGCCGCTTGGTGGCTCATTGACGATTTGTGCAGGCTCCATCGCAAGACGATTGAAAGCTGTCCCAGCGGGAATGCCTTGATCTTGATCCTCTGCCCATCGGTCGACATCGGCGACACGCTCTGGCACATACGGCTCATCGAAGTCGCCCTCGCTCGGGGACGCTTGGATTGGAGCGGACAAACTCGGCTTGGGTCGCTGGGCCATGTCTCGAACAGGCAAATTAAAACCAGAACCCACCTGCACTTCGCTGGAGGGGTCAAGCACCCGATTCGATTTTTGAACCGGTTCGGCCAAGTCAGCATCCCCCCGTTTGTGCACAGGCGGTTGTTCAGCGTTGAGAGAGGCGTTTTGAGCGCTTGAGTGCTGCTCCATGCTGCTTGGTTCAACAAGCCACGGAGGTGTTGCAGTGGAGGCTTGAGCTTGAGCTTGAGCTTGCGCTTGAGCTTGCACTTGGCCTGGCGCTAGACCGGGCGCTTTGGACGTGGGTTTTAGAGATTCAAGAGTTTTTTTTTGAGCCTCTTGCCCGCTTTGAGCATGGTCCTGTGGGTGAGCAGTCTCACCATTGTCCACCTCCTTAAAGGCCAAAAGCCTTAAAAGAATCATGGTCAAGCCAGCGTACTCATCGGGTGCCAAGCCAATCTCTGAGCGACCCTTCAAACAAATGGAGTACAAAAGCTGCGTCTCGTCTTTGGGCATCCTCTCAGACAAGGCCTGTGTCCTGGCCACATCAGGATCGATCTCAGTTGCTTCTGAGGGCTTTGAGTTCGAGAATTGAAACACAGCCATTCGCTGGAGCACATAGGAGATGTCTTCCAACGCTTGAGAGGCACTCAGGCCTTGATCTCGAAGTTGATCACAAATTTGTATCACCTCTTGCCCGTCTCCACGAGCCAAGGCGTCTATCAACCCATACACATGGTCTTTGTCCACACTCCCAAGCATTTGACGAACCTCTTGGTCCTTGATGTCGGCGCCCGTGTATGCAATGGCCTGATCGGTCAGTGAAAGCGCGTCTCGCATCGAGCCACGAGCCGCCCGGGCCAAACTAAAAAGTGCGCTTTTTTGTGCGAGGATGTTCTCTAAGCCCAGGACATGCTCCAAATGCTCCAGTATCGTCTCTGGCGCCATGGGACGCAAATTGAACTGCAAACAACGAGACAAGACCGTGACCGGTACTTTTTGCGGATCGGTGGTGGCCAAGACGAACTTCAAATACTCTGGGGGCTCCTCCAGGGTCTTCAAAATGGCATTGAAAGCGTGGTTGCTGAGCATGTGAACTTCATCGATCATGAAGACTTTGAAGCGGCCCGTGACGGGTTTGTACACCGCTTGCTCAATGAGGTTTTGAACCTCCTCTACCCCGCGATTGGAGGCCGCATCAAGCTCTGTGTAGTCAACAAAACGACCCATGTCAATGGCCATGCAGTTATCACAAACACCACAAGGAAGCGCAGTGATGCCTATCTCACAATTCAACGACTTTGCCAAAATTCTCGAAACCGTGGTCTTACCAACACCCCTGGTGCCCGTGAAGAGGTAGGCATGGTGCAAGCGCTGTTGGGTCAATGCGTTCGTCAATGCTTGCACCACATGCGGCTGCCCCACCAATTCGGTGAAGTTCTTTGGGCGATACTTTCTGGCCAAGACAAGGTAAGACATGGCGTCATTCTAAAGGGTCAAAACAGCAAAAGTCTGGCATTTCCTCGCCCACATATAAATATTCAACGAGCCCCTTTCCCCCACCCAGCGCCAAGCGACTTCAAACCGAGCACACAAAAACCCGTACAATAGACCCCGACGGGCCTTCCCGCATGGCGAAGCGGCCAACCGGGTCAGGTGGGGAACCAAGCAGCCCTAACTGTGGAGTCAGTGCCGGGGTCAAGGCTCGTCTTTTATCACCTTCACCCTCTGCGCCTTTTGATGAAGGCGGTGCCTTTGATGCACCCATCTCTCAGCAATGCGCGGGTCACCCATTTCCAACCACCTACGGCCATCATGAACATTGAGCGCATCGATCACATTGGGATCCGTGTCACTGAGCGCCAAAGAGCTTTGGACTTTTACGCGCTTTTGGGCTTTGAAGTCGCACTTGAAGTGGACTTTGACGCGGTCCTTGTGCTGAAAAATGCAAAAGGCATCGAGCTCAATTTGATCGTCAATGGGGTAGACACCTTGGGCTCAAGAAACATCTTGATGGATGTTGAACAAAAGCACCCAGGCATCACCCATGTTGCCTTTGCAGTCGAAGATATCTCAGCGTGTCGGGCTGATTTAACGGCAAAGGGCATTTTGATCACGCAAGGCCCCGTGAGTTTTGGAGATGGTCATGTGTCCCTCTTTTTTCGAGACCCCGACAAAAACACCCTTGAGCTTAGAAGCCGACTCAAGCCAGGGGAAGAGGACCAGATTGAAGGTTTGAGCTTTTATGACCCAAAAGGCTAAAGCCTGCTCTCATTGCATCTCGCTGGCTCGCTATTTCTCAGTGGTGCTGGTGATTGGCCCCATGCACCATGCCTGAACCCTCAGCCGTCGGGGCTTGTATCAGCACGGGCACTTTCAGCTCCATTTGTGTTTTTTTACCCGCTGCATCTTGAAAGGTCAAGCGCACATCAATTTGGCTGTTTTTTTCTAGCGTTTTTTTCAAATCCATGAGCATGATGTGGTACCCCCCTGGTTGAAGTTCAACCACGCTGCCAGCGCTCAAATCCAAGCCATTTGGCAAAGCCGTCATCTTCATCACATTGTTGTCCATGCTCATTTGGTGCACTTCACTGACCATGGCAACAGACGAGCTCACAGAAACAAGTTTTGTGCCCTGGGAGGCCTTCAAGCTCATGAAAACCCCCGTGGCATTTTGACCCTTCACACTTGCACGCGCCCAAGCATTGGAGACAGTGACGTTTTGAGCGCTTGCCAAAGCACTCAAGGACAAAAAAGCTACGAACCAAGCGTATTTTTTTAAAAGTGTCATGTTGCTTCCATCAAGAGTAAGAACTTGTATTGCTATGAAAACCCATTATCTCATAGGCCCCAGATCCTCAATGCGCACAGGCCAAAAGGGAAAACCTCAATGAAATCAAACCCAAATCACTTTTAAAATAAAAATCTCTTTCAAACACCATATTTGGTTCATTCGCCTCACCTCCTTCCATGCACTTGCCAAAGCTTTCTAGCTCAGACCCTCGCCATCTTTTTCTTGTCTTGGCCCTTGCTGGCCAAAGCGCCCTTGCACAAAATGAGGTTGAAAGCATCGAAATCATCGCCAGCACTCCCACCCTTGGCGCGAGCACCAACAAGAACACCCTCGCCTCCAACGTTCAGCTGGCCCTTGGGGATGACATTGAAAACACAGGCTCCCTCAATTTAGCCGATTTTTTAAAAAACAATTTCACAAGCGTTCACATCAACGACAACCAAGGCAACCCCTTTCAAGTTGATTTGAATTACAGGGGCTACAGCGCTTCTCCCTTGCTGGGTACCCCACAAGGCCTTTCCGTGTATGTGGATGGCGTCAGAATGAACCAGCCCTTTGGTGACATCGTTCAGTGGGACTTGATTCCCAACTCAGCCATTAAAGACATCAGCCTCTTTGCCGGCTCCAATCCAGTGTTTGGCATGAACACCTTGGGAGGTGCGCTCAGCATTCACACGAAAGACGGCATGAGCTACCAAGGCACTGAAATCGAAACTGGCCTGGGCAGTTACAGAAGAAAAAGCTTTGAACTTGAACACGGCGCGAGGCACTCAAATGGACTGCACACTTATTTCAACTTCAAAGACTTCAAAGATGCAGGCTGGCGAGATCACTCCCCCTCAAGTGTTCAACAATTGTTTGGCAAAGTGGGCTGGCATGACCGATCGACCGATCTCAAGCTCTCATTGTCAACTTTCTCCTCCGCACTGACTGGCAACGGCTTGCAGCAACAAGAACTTCTCAATCAAAACTACGCCAGCGTCTTTACGCAGCCCGACCAAACCCAAAACAAGTCCTCCGTTTTGAACCTGGAGCTCAAACACGAGCTCAGTGATGACTGGTCCTTGTCAGGCAACACGTACCTCAGACACATCTTCAGCAGCACCTTCAACGGGGACTTGAACGCCAACTCATTGGCTGAAAAAGTCTATGGCTTCAGCAGCGCAGAGGGCAACTGGCTTCTTGCAAACCAGCTTTTGAAGCCCGGTGGCTCAAACAACCAAACGCCCAGTGCGCTAGGCACCGGTTTTCCAACGCTGCGATGCATCGCTCAAGCCGCACTGAACACCGAACCCAATGAAAAATGCGACGCGTTGATCAATCGCACACAAACGCAACAAAAAAGCCTGGGCCTGAACGCTCAATTGAACAGCAGCGCTGAGCGATTTGGGCTGCCCAACCGCTTGAGTGTGGGCATCGCCCTTGACCTGTCTGAGTCAACCTTTCTTCAGCAAACACAGTTTGCTTACCTCACCCCTGAGCGCTCAGTGATCGGGGTGAATGCCTTTGCCGATGGGTCGCAGAACTCAGAAACAGCCTTTGATCAACGCGTTCAACTCAAAGGTCAATCCCTGCGCACCAACCTTTTTGCCATGGACACGCTAACATTTGCCGCACAAAAAACCCATTTGAGTGCAGCAGCCATGTGGACGCACACCCGCATTGACAACACGGATTTGCTCTTTCCTTATGCCAACACATACTCCCCAATGGCGCTTCAAGGAGGACTGCAAAGAGGCAGTTTGTCGGGCGCCAGCACCTACCAGCGCTTGAACCCCGCACTTGGCTTGTCATACACACCAAGTCCCCTCTTCAATCCCTTTATGGGTTACAGCGAGAGCTCTCGCGCTCCGACGTCCATTGAACTGGGTTGCGCCGACCCAAGCTACGACTGCCGACTGCCCAACTCCATGTCTGGAGATCCACCCCTCAAACAAGTGGTCACCAAAACTTGGGAGCTTGGTGTGCGAGGCAAGAGAGATGACAGCACCCTTCAATGGAATGGAGCCTTCTTTATGGCTCAAAATAATGATGATATTTTGTTCGTCTCAAGCAGCACCAATGCGGGATCTGGTTACTTCAAAAACTTTGGGCAAACCAAACGACAAGGTTTTGAGATGAGCATCCAGGGCAAAAACAAAGCGTTCACTTTCGGACTCAATTTCACAAGCTTCAAAGCGAGCTACGAAACCTCCGAGTCCATTGTGAGCAGTTTGAACCCACAAGCCAATGCGCAAGGACACATCAACATTGCGCCTGGCAATGCCATTCCCCTGATGCCGTCCCATTTGCTCAACGCTCGAGCGGGCTATGCTTTTTCATCCAACTTCAAATCGGGTTTGAGTCTCTCCGCCGTGGACTCAAGCTTCATGAGGGGCAATGAAAACAACCTCCCCTCAGCCAAAGTTCCCGGTTACGCTGTCTTCAACTGGAACGGCGCATACAAACTGAGTGAAGATGTGTCACTTTTTGCAAACATCTCAAATTTGTTTGACAAAAAGTTCAGCACCTCTGGCGCCATTGGGAGCAATGCCTTTTCAAGCAGCGGCAGTTACAACAACACCAACCTGGGCACTCTTTTTCAAGCGCCTGGTGCGCCCAGAATGTTCAATGTTCACATGCGCATGGAGTTGCACTGAAGACGCCCCTTGGCTTTTAGGCAGCCCACGGGATGGATGGATCCCCTTGTTTAAGAACCACTTGATTCGCTCAAAGCCTCTTTCATCGCATCCAAAAGGGTTTGTGGCTCTTGCGCACCTGAGACACCCAATTGAGCGTTCAGGATATAAAAAGGCACGCCATTGATCCCCAACGCTCGTGCGCCCTTTTCTCTCTCTTGCACAGCTTGGTGTGCGTGCGCATTGCCAAGCCCCTCCTCAATGGCCGCATCCGACATGCCCGTGCTTAGAGCAATCGATCTCAAAACCTCTTTGCGGGTTAAATCCATCGAGTCTAAAAAATAAGCTTTGAACAAGGCCTCCACTAGGCTTGCTTGAGCTTGTGGGGATTGCGCTTGGGCAATCAGGCTGTGTGCGAGAAGGGTGTTGGGTTGGCGCTTTATTTGATCAAATTTAAAATCAATGCCGACCGATTGACCCACACCTGAGACCCGTTCATAAACAGACAGTGACCGGTCACCAAATTTCTCTTTCAAGTACTGCGTCCTCTCAATGCCCTCCAAAGGCAAATCGGGGTTCAATTGAAAGGCAGACCACCTCACCAAAGGGGTGGGCTCAGAGGGAAACTGCTCTTTAAAAAGTGTCAATGCACTCTCCAAGCGCCTCTTTCCGATGTAGCACCAAGGGCAAACCACATCAGATAAAACATCGATGATCAAAGGTGTTTTAACGGGTGTTGTCATCTTGAGGTCCTTGTCTCTTTGAAAATATGAGGTTTATTTAACCACGAAGCGAGTGGGATTTTTTAAGACTTGAACATTCCTTGCCCGTTTCTGTCAAAATAGAGCTTTTACTGAAATCATCTTCCCCCAGCTGAAAGATCAAAATGGCCAACGAACTCATCAAGCACACCACAGATTCGACCTTTGAGGCCGACGTCCTTCAATCCAGTCAGCCTGTTTTGGTCGATTACTGGGCCGAATGGTGTGGCCCCTGCAAGATGATTGCCCCCATCTTGGACGAAGTGGCGACAGGCTATGAAGGCAAACTTCAAATCGCCAAAATGAATGTCGATGAAAATCGCGAAATCCCAGCCAAATTTGGTATTCGAGGCATTCCAACACTCATGCTTTTCAAAGATGGACAATTGGCCGCAACCAAAGTGGGCGCTTTGAGCAAAGCGCAATTGACCGCTTTCATTGACCAACAGTTGGCTTAAAACCATCCACTTGACACACCTCAAGAAGCACCTTCTAGGTGCTTTTTACATGGGATTTCATTGACAAAATGAGTACTTTTGATTTCATTTAATCGAATCCATGTTGCTCATAGATGGCGCAGTTGGCACTTGCACCGGAGAACTTGACTTGATGCAGGGATGTGTTCACAAATTGTATTTTCTCTGACATAATGTGCACCAGTGACAAGAGCAACCACAAGCTTGCATCATTAACCGGTCTCGAGCCCTCGGCTCATCGCGATTAGACCATTCCCCACAAACCTTATCAACGAACTCCCACCTGGAGTCTCTTCATGCATCTGAACGAACTCAAGGCACTGCATGTGTCTGAAGTACTCAAACAAGCCGAAGTCCTGGAAATTGAAAACACAGGGCGCATGCGCAAACAAGAACTCATGTTTGCCATCATCAAAAAAAGAGCGCGCGCAGGCGAGCAAGTTTTTGCCGACGGCGTTCTTGAGATTTTGCCCGATGGATTTGGCTTTCTAAGAAGTCCCGACACCAGCTACACCGCCAGCACCGACGACATCTACATCAGTCCAAGCCAAGTTCGCCGCTTTAATCTTCACACGGGCGACATGATTGAAGGCGAGGTGAGAATCCCCAAAGACGGCGAACGGTATTTTGCCTTGACGAAACTCGACAAGGTCAATGGAGATCTGCCAGAGAACAATCGCCACAAGATCATGTTCGAGAACTTGACGCCCCTCTTTCCTAAAGAGCAAATGCGTCTAGAAAGAGACATCAAAGGCGAAGAAAACATCACGGGCAGAATGATTGACATCATCGCTCCCATCGGAAAAGGGCAGCGAGCCCTCTTGGTCGCTCCCCCAAAGAGCGGCAAAACGGTCATGATGCAACACATTGCGCATGCCATCACCGCCAACTATCCCGATTCACACATGATGGTCTTGCTCGTTGACGAACGACCCGAAGAGGTCACCGAGATGCAAAGAAGCGTCAAAGGTGAAGTCATTGCGTCCACCTTTGATGAGCCTGCAGCCCGACACGTTCACGTTGCGGAAATGGTGATCGAGCGCGCAAAACGTCTAACAGAACTCAAAAAAGACGTGGTGATCTTGCTCGACTCCATCACCCGCTTGGCACGCGCTTACAACAACGTCGTCCCCAGTTCAGGCAAAGTTCTCACAGGTGGCGTTGACGCCAATGCCTTGCAAAGACCCAAGCGCTTTTTTGGTGCGGCCAGAAACATTGAAGAAGGTGGCTCCCTCACCATCATCGCCACCGCACTGATCGACACCGGCTCCAGAATGGATGAGGTGATCTTTGAAGAGTTCAAAGGCACGGGCAACTGTGAAATTCATTTGGACCGCCGTCTTTATGAAAAACGCGTCTTTCCAGCCATTCAGCTCAACCGCAGTGGTACCCGACGCGAAGAGCTTTTGCTCGCGCCAGAAATTCTGCAAAAAACTCGCATCTTGCGTCAATTCATCTACAACATGGACGAAATTGAGTCCATGGAGCTCATGCTTAAAAACATGCGCTCGACCAAGACCAACGTCGACTTCTTTGACCTCATGCGTCGAGGCGGTTAACCGTTTAGTTTTCAAATTGACGGTTTTCGGGCCCCTTTGTAACAACACAGGGGCTTTCAAATCCTCCAAATTAGACCCTAGCAATACATTCCTGCTACAATAGCAGGCTTCACGGAAAGTGCGCCAGATTGGCTGACGTGGCTACCGGCTTTACTCAAGGATGAGAACATGAAAGAAGGCATTCACCCCAATTACCGCGAAGTTTGCTTCGTCGATTTGTCCAATGGCTTTAAGTTTGTTACCCGCTCATGCGCTAACACCAAAGAAACCATCAAAATGGACGACGGACGCGATTTGCCTTTGTACAAATTGGACACATCAAGCGAGTCACATCCTTTTTACACAGGAACACAAAAATCTGTGGACAACATGGGTGGACGTGTTGAGCGCTTTAGAAACAAATACGGCAAAACAGCAGCAAAATAATTGCTTATTGTTGACCGCTTCTGAACTGGATTGCATCTGGGTCAGCACCAAGGCAGCACGGGTTCCCGCGCTGCCTTTGTTTTTTGGGATTCATCCTCCCGCCCCCTCTTTGTTAAGGTGCAATTGACTTGAAACAACCAACGCCAGCAATTGTCAGCCAAGAGGCGGTTCGCCGCTTGCCCCGCTTGGCGCTGTATGTCTTTTGCATTGCCTATGTCATTCCAGGATTCTGGTTTCGCGAGGCGTGGAAATCAGTGGACCTCACGTCCCTGGGCTTTATGTTGGAACTCGCGCACAACAAAAGCAATTGGTGGCACCCCACCGTCCTTGGACAAACACCCGAACTCGATGCCCTCCTGCCCTATTGGCTTGGTGCTTGGTCCATTCAATGGCTCACCCCATTTCTGTCCGCAGCGCAGGCCTCTCGCGTGCCCTTTATCGGCATGTGCTTCATCAGTCTTGGTGCCACGTGGTACGCTGTGTACGCACTGTGCAAAAGCCAACACGCTCAACCCGTGGCCTTTGCATTTGGCGGCGAGGCCAATCACAAAGATTATGCAAGGGCCCTGGCCGATGCCGCCCTCTTGGCCCTGATATCTTGCCTTGGATTGGCGCAACCCATGCATGAGGTCACCCCCATGCTGGCGCAATTCACCTTTATCACCATCGCATTTGCAGCCCTTGCAAGCTTGCCCTATCACACGCGTTTGAGCCTTTGTGTTTGGGGCGTGGGCTTGCTGGGTTTGAGTCTTTCAGGCGCACCGAGTTTGGCTCTCTTGTTTGGACTCATTGCATCCATCCTGTGCTTTTTTGATACTGAACTAGAAAGCCCCAAACAAAAGGCTCTTGCATTGCTTCTCATGGCCCTGTTGCTCGCTTACCTCACGCCAAGCACCATGTGGCACTGGCGAGTGCAGTGGCCAGAAATGAGCCTGACCCATTGGCACGGACAACTGCGACTGTGGCTGTGGTTCACTTGGCCCGCTTGGCCCTTGACCCTGTGGACGCTTTGGCGGTGGAGACACCACTGGATCGCGGCCAAACAAAGTCGACACCTCTTGATCCCACTGTGTTTTGGTACGCTCTGCGCTTTGAGCGCCATGCTCAGTGTGCCCCCAGAGCGTGTCTTGCTTTTGTCCTTGCCCTTCTTTGCAGCATTGGCCGCCTTTGCCCTGCCAACCCTGCAAAGAAGCGTGAGCGCTTTGATTGACTGGTTCACCCTTCTTTTCTTCAGTGGTTGCGCCTTCATCATTTGGGTCGTTTGGTTGGCCATGCAAACCGGTTGGCCACCACAACCGGCCGCAAACGTGGCCAGGTTACTGCCAGGCTTCTTGCCAAGCTTTGGTCCAACGGCCTTTGTCGTGGCGCTTTTAGCCACCTTGACTTGGATTTGGCTCGTCAAGTGGAGAACGGGACAACACCGCTCGGCCATTTGGAAAAGCTTGGTCCTGCCTGCCGCTGGCGCTGCGCTTTGCTGGCTCTTGCTGATGTCTTTGTGGCTCCCGCTCTTGGACTACGCCAGAAGCTACGTGCCCATGATTCAAGAGGTGGAGAAAAGCATTCCCTCAAAAACGCTGTGCTTAAAAGACCTGAACGTGGCTCAGTTCACTGCTTTCAAAATTCAAAGCACCCTTGACGTTGAGCCCTTTGATACAGCTCAAAACTCAGCGTGTGAATGGGTGATCGCAGAAAGCGATCACAAAGGCCAAGCCAACCTTGCACCTGCGCTCAAAATTGAGGGGTTTGAATGGATCAAAACCATTCCCAGACCTTCAGACGACAATCAAGAGATGGACCTCTTTAAAAAAATCAAACCCTAAGCGTTGTGCAAAGTGACCCAAAAAACTGAGCGCAAACTCATCGTTGAACACGCTTCGACCATTTTGGTGGGGCAGCTTGCCGTCATGGCCTTTGGCATCACAGACACCTTGGTGGCTGGCCGCTATGATCAAAAAGCCTTGGCCGCTTTGTCGGTTGGGTCTGCTGTTTATATCAGCGTCTTTGTCGCCTTGATGGGGGTCTTACAGGCCTTGCTGCCTGTTTTATCGGAAATGCATGGCGCCAAAAAACCGCTTGAAGTCGGTCGCCAATTTAGGCAAGGCTTTTATTTGCTCCTCGGGTCCTGCGCACTTGGGATTGCCATTTTGTTGAGCCCCCATCTGATTTTAGAGTGGACCCAAGTGCCTGAGAACTTACAACACGACGTGAGCGCCTATCTCTCAGTGCTGTGCCTAGGACTGCCCCTCGCCCTATTGTTCAGGATGTTTGGCACCTTGAACCAAAGCATCGGGAAACCCAAACTGGTGACCTGGATTCAAATCATTGGACTGCTGCTAAAAATCCCGCTCTCCATTGCGTTTACTTTTGGCCTCTTTGACATGCCGCCCTTGGGTGTCGTGGGTTGTGCGTGGGCCACCTTTTTTGTGAATTTGGCGATGGTGCTGCTTTGCTTGGGACTGCTCAAAAAACAAGCCCTCTACAAACCCTATGACATCTGGAGAAGACTTGAAAAACCCGATTGGCGTGGCCTAAGCACCCTGCTTCGCATTGGACTGCCAAACGCCTTGTCTGTTGCAGTGGAAGTCACCTCTTTTACCCTGATGGCGCTCTTCATCTCCAGGCAGGGCACCACCGCTGCAGCCACCCATCAAATTGTGACAAGTCTGGCCGCCTTGCTCTACATGGCCCCGTTGTCTTTGGCCATCGCCACCAGTGCAAGAGTGAGTTTTTGGCTGGGTGCTGAAGACCCCTTTAAAGCACGCATGGTGATGAAACAAGGTTTTCTCTTGGGTTGGAGCTTGGCGGCAATTGTGAGCATCCTGCTGTATTTTTTGAACCCCTGGATTGCGCCCCTCTTCACGACACACCCAGAGGTCATCACGGCCGCCTCTGGCGTTTTGATTTGGCTGTCCTTGTACCACTTGGGAGACGCCACACAGGTGATGTGCTTCTTTATGCTCAGGTGCTACAAAATCACCATCATGCCTTTGCTCATCTATTGTGTTTTTCTTTGGGGCGTGGGCCTGATGGGGGGCTACCATTTGGCCTACGAAGGCTTGGTGCTGCTCAATGTACCCGCCATGCCTTCACCCAAGACATTTTGGCTCAGCAACACGGCCGCTGTTTTTGCAGTGTGCCTTTGTATGCTCACCTTGCTCAACTGGGTATCAAAGAAATCAGTTCAAGAGCGCTTGTAAGTCATGTGCCTCAATCGCTCTGACCCGGGTTTTGGGCAGCACCCAAGAAAACTCCGACCCCTTGCCAATTGCACTTTGGATATGCATTTCGCCCCCATGGCGTTGAATGACGTGCTTCACAATGGCCAAGCCCAAACCTGTCCCACCGGTCTCTCGTGAACGACTTCTGTCCACCCGGTAAAACCGCTCGGTCAACCTCGGTATGTGCTCGGCAGCAATGCCCACACCATTGTCCTTCACAGCAAAACGCCACTCGCCCGTTGCCAGCACCCAGCAACTCACGCGCACTTCGGCCCCAAGAGGCGTGTAACGCAAGGCGTTGCTGATCAAATTGGACATGGCGCTTTGAATTTCAGCCTTGTTGCCAGAAATCTCAACGCCCTCCTTAGGCCCCTCGTACTCAAAAATGAGTTCATGGGGCAACTGTTGATCCTGTACAAGCGTTCTGGATAAACCCCTCGCCTCGACTTCACAACTGTTCAGCAAGGACGACAAAGCAAACCAATCCAAAGTGCTTGGCAAAGGACTGCCCTCCAACTTGGACAAGGTCAACAAATCTTGAACCAAAATCTGCATCCTGCTTGCTTGTTGCTGCATCAAAGCCAAATAGTGGGTTTGCTCCTCAGGCGCTAAGCGCAAGTTTTGCATGGTCTCTACAAAACCAGCTAAAACGGTCAAGGGCGTGCGAATCTCATGCGACACATTGGCCACAAAGTCTCGCCTCATCAACTCAGCTTGTTCCAAAGCGGTGATATCACGCGTCAACATCAATTTGTGTCCATCCCCATAGGGAAACAACTGCAGAGAAATTTTTGAATAGTTTTGAAATTGACTTTGAACACCCTCGATCACGACCTCGTGGTCATACACCATGGCGTGCGCATAGGCAGTGTAAGCAGGGTCTCGCACCAAGTTGCCTATGAGTTGATCTTTGTCGCGCTGAAAGTCAATGCCAAGATGAACTTTGGCCATGCCATTGGACCATTCAATTCGACCTTCTGGATTGATCAACAAGACCCCATGGGGGGAGGCTTGAATGGCCGCTAAAAACTCGGTCAATCTGGCGTTGCTTTTGACCGTCTCTCGCTCACGCATCTTCACCACACGCAATACCCTGTCTCCAACTTCACCCCACACCCCTCTTAAAAAAGGGGGGGTCTTCAGATCCTCACTTCTCAGCCAAGACAGGGTTTTAGAAGCACGGTTGATGTCAAACAAGTACAAAACAAAACAAGTCACCAACAAAGAAATGAAGGCACTTTCCCAATAATTCTTGAAGGGCAACATGACTTCACCAACCAGTACACCGGCAAGTAAAAAAAGACTGAAAATAAACGTCCGCCAAAACATGATTGAAATCCAAGTTCAACTCGTTTTTGAGTTAAAAAATATCAAAAGCAGACTGTACACGAATGCAGCTAGAACTATGGAAAAAACAGTCCCTTTTTAAAAGAAATACTTAAAAATTACTCAAATTGAGTGACTTGATAATGGGTGTCAATTGACGCTCATCTTGTCTGACGTAATTGGTGAATTCATCTGGACCCATGACCGTCGATTCTGCGCCCAGGGTGGCCAACAAATCCTGCGACTTGCTTGAGGCCATCACCTTGGCGAGCGCTTTGTAGAGCTTATCAACAATGAGCTTTGAGGTCCCTTGTGGTGCAGCCAATCCATTCCAAGACTCGGACAAATACCCAGCAAGACCAGATTCTGCAACCGTTGGCACGTCTGGGAACAGCATCGATCGCTTGGCGCTGCCCACCGCAATGGGACGAAGCTTGCCGCTTTTAACATGCTGAATTTGAGGCGTGATGTTCACAAAGGACACCTCTACTTGCCCACTGAGCACCGCCATCACCGCAGGCGCAGCCCCCGCAAAGGGAATGTGGGTGAGTTTGATGGAGGTCATGCTGTTGAACAACTCGCCACTCAAATGAGGTCCGGTCCCGTTGCCCGCAGAAGCATAATTGAGTTTTCCAGGATTTTTCTTTGCAAACGCAATGAGTTCGGCCAAATTATTAATGGGCACCGAAGGATGAACAGAGATCAAGTTGGGGACCGTTGCAAACATGGCCACCAAGACGAAGTCTTTTTTGGGGTCATAAGGCAGCGCTGGATTCATCACCGATTGAACCACCATGGGGGCCACCGTGGCCAACAAGAATGTGTAACCGTCAGCTGGCGATTTTGCAACCAGGTTGGCCCCAATCACGGTCCCACCCCCTGGTTTGTTTTCCACCAAAAACTGCTGCCCAAATTCAACGCTTAAACCTTCTGCGAGCATTCTCACAATGTTATCGGAGGGTCCACCAGGCGCATAAGGATTGACAATTTTCACAACCCGTTCAGGCCAATTTTGCGCAAAACTGCTGAGCATCCCGAGCGCCATAAAAGCAAACATACACGTGCGCAATAAACATCCCAATTTTTGCGTGCTTGAACCTTGATTCATCTAGTTGCTCCTATTTGTTTTGATTGATCCAACCCTCACCCCCCGGGGGTTTTTGAAGCATTGGTTTTTCAATGATCTCACCCATTTTGGCGTAATAGGGTCCCCCCATCCGGGAGATGGCCTTCATCTTGATGGAGTCGACTCGCTGGCCGTCGTAAATGTCCTCTCTAAGGTGAAATGCCACCACTTCACCTATATACAGAATATTTCTGCCCGTGCCTAAAACCACTTTCTGGTCAAGCTTGCATTCCATTTGAACGGGACTGCAGGCAATTCGTGGCACCTTTACAATTTGACTGCTTAAAAGCTCAATGCCTAAAACATCCGTCTCACTGGTTTCTGGGGGAAATTCCTGCGCACTTGCATGCATCTGATCCAAGTTCGCTTCGTCCGCTACATTGACCACAAATTCGCCCGTCTCCAAGATGTTTCTCGCCGTATCTTTTAAGACACCGGAGCGCTCAGCAATGTTCACGGCCAACATCGGAGGATCTGTCGCCACATAGTTGTAAGAGCTAAAGGGGGCGGCATTGACCAAGCCATTGAGCCCCATGGTGGTGATCCAAGCAACTGGCCTTGGAACAACACATCCAACGACCAATTTGTACGCCTGAGCGGTGTCCAATCCTTTTGCGGGCACATAAATAAATTTACTCATCAACGTCAATCCAATCCGTCCATTAAAGGTTCAGCAAAAGCTTGATCATATTACAGGAGTTCAGAAAAAAAATTCAAACAAAACAGATTTAAACCTAGGGGTTTACACAATTGCAATCCAGTGCAAGAGGAGAAAAATATATTTCAATGTGGGTTGAAAATCAATTCATAATTCAAGCCATTAAATTTGAAAGTCGGTATGCCTAGAATTACACTTCCCTCGCCTGATCAGATGAATGAAGACCAGCTCAAAGTGTTCAATAAAATGATAGCGGGACCCAGGGGCAAAGTTCAAGGCCCCATCAGAGCAGCCATTCACAATCCAGAACTCGCTGATCGTTGGCAAGCACTGGGGGCACTGTTGAGATACAACACGTCTCTCACCCCCCGATTGTCAGAAATTGCCATCTTGGTCACAGCCAGGTCCTCTCAGTCGCCATTTGAATGGTATGCCCACCGAATTGAGGCCGAGAAAATTGGACTTGAAAAACACATCATCGAGTCCATATTGGTCCTCAACAAGTCAACCGCTTTCGCCAAAGAGGAAGCCCTGGTGTTTGATTTTGCGCTTGAATTGTGTCAAACAAAGTCGGTCTCTGATTCGACCTATAAAAAGGCCTTAGAACATTTTGGTGATAAAACAATCGTTGAACTCACCGCCTTGGTGGGCTATTACACAATGGTTGCAATGACCCTCAACGCGCACGAAATTCCTTTGCCTGACGGTGTCGAGCCTGCATTTTTACTGCCCCAACAAACACTCACATCATGAATTCAAAATGGGATTGCCATGCCCACGTTTTCGGGCCCTTTGAAAACTACCCACTCGCCGCCGGCAGAAGTTACTCCCCCAATGAAGCACGGCTTGAAGACTATTTGAGTTTACTTGCGAGCTTAAACCTCCAACATGGCGTTCTGGTCCATCCCAGTGCATATGGACAATCCTTCGAGTTGCTGCTTGACTGCCTTGAGAGAGAGAAATCTCTCAGAGGTGTCATTGTGATCAATCCCTCAACCGAGATTGACCTCCAAGAACTGCGAGGCAAGGGCATCCGAGCAGCGCGCTTTAGTGCACGCAGTGGCGCGAGCACCAACTTCTTTGGAAGCGCAAGTTTTGAAGACTATCAATCCTTGCGAACACAGCTGAGAGACGCTGGACTTCATGCTGAACTATGGACGGACTGCAAAATGTTGCCCCTCATCGAGAAGGAACTCTTGGCATCCCCCGTGGATGTTGTCATTGACCACATGGGCGGATTTGATGTCAACTTAGGCGTCAATGATCCTGGGTTTCAATGCCTTTTGAGGTTGATGGACAGTGGAAAAATTTGGCTAAAGCTGTGTGCTTATAGAAACTTGCTTCAAGACGCCACCATGGATCGGGGGCGAGCATTTCATGAAAAATTGCTTCAAGCCAATCCCGATCGATTGGTTTGGGGAACGGATTGGCCTCATTTGAACGTCTCACCACCACCCCATACAAGCACACTCTTAGAAACGGTTTCAAAATGGACCCAAGACGACACCGTGCTTACAAAAATTTTATCCAGCAACCCTCAACAACTTTATCAATGAGCCTTTGCTTCAAATCTTTTTGCCGCGCCCTTGTCCTTGGCGCAGTGATATTGGGTCTTCAGCTGAGCGGTCTTGCTTCTCCATTGATCAAAAAACCCATTCGACTGATCGTGCCTTTTCCAGCAGGAGGTGCAACGGACATCATGGCCCGAGGCATTGCAGCTGGACTTGCAAGCGAATTGGAGCAAACCGTTGTGGTCGAAAACAAAGGTGGTGCTGGGGGTGCTATTGCAGCCGAATATGTGACCCACGCAACGCCCGATGGAACAACGCTTCTTTTTGCAACCATGGGCGTGATGTCAATCAACCCAAGTTTATACCCCAAGCTGAAGTACGACCCCATCAAAGATTTCACCCCCATCTCTCTTACACACCTCACACCCAGGGTACTCGTGGTCAACTCGGCCCTCCCCATCAAAAGTGTTGCTGAACTCATTGCATACGCCCAGAAAAAGCCCGGACTGTTGACTTACGGCTCCTCAGGAAACGGAAGTTCCAGCCATCTGTCTGGCGCACTTTTTGAAAATCTAGCAAAAGTAGACCTGCTTCATATTCCCTACAAAGGCAGCTCATTGCTTTTAACGGATTTGATCTCAGCTCGAGTGGACATGGCCTTTGATGCTTACGCGGTTTATGAAGAGCACATCAAGAGCGGAAAATTAAGGCTTGTCGCCATCACCTCGAAAAAAAGGATGCCCTGGCTACCCAACACCCCGACCATCTCCGAGTCCGGCTTGCCCAACTACGAGGTTGCAAATTGGCTAGGCGTGGTGGCCCCCACGGGACTGCCCAGTGACGTGACCAAAGCCATCAACACTGCTTTGGTCAAAGTGATGGGGAACCCGGCCATGAAACAGCAACTCTTTGACATTGGCATTGAGCCCACGAGCTCTTCGCCAGAGGAATTCACCCGAACAATTCAAAGTGAAGGCCTCAAATGGGCAGAGATTGTCAAAAAGGCCAACATCACGCTGGATTGATGCGTAAAAGCCTGTGTTGAACAAACAAGCCAACGCTCTAAGGTGATCTGACCTTTTTTAAGCACCCAAACCCATTTCATGGACGCTTGCTGCATCAACTTCTTGTACGGTTTGGCCGATGAGCTTGTCGCAATGGCCCCTTGGTGGGCAATATATGTTTTCTTCGCTGGCGCATTGAGCGTCAATGTGAGCGCTTCTCTCATTTTTTACCTGAATACAGAAGGTATTCCATTTGACGCAACCACTCCATACCTGGAGGGTCAGCGCTCATTAGAATTAAAGTTCATACAAAAGCAATATGAAGTCAGCTACAACGCAAGGGCGCGCCAGACCTTCGAGCTCAAAGACGTTGGAAGTGGTGATCTTTGTCGCGTGAACGCCTACTTCGGCTGACAACAAAGTTTGATGCAACTTGATGCGAGAGCCTACACTCACGGGCTCAATGTAACGGACTTTATTCGACCCATAATTCAAACCTCTACCTCTTTGATTGACGGTGAAAATTTGTCTTTGTAAAAAAGGAATGAGAGAAAGAATGAACAAACCGTGAGCAATGGTTTTCCCGTTGGGCATTTCATTTCTTGCTTTTTCTTCATCGACATGGATCCAAAAGTCATCCCCCGTCAATGCCGCAAATTGGGAAATGTGGCGTTGTTCAACCTTAAACCAATCGCTTTCACCCAACTTTTGTCCAACATGGTTTTTAAAATCCGAGGGGGCTTCAATCGTCAGCATATCAGTTCGGTAAATTTAAAACTGATTTGCTAAGAATATTGCGCTGTATTTCATTGCTGCCGGCAAAAATTTTAGCGCCCATGGCATTGAAAAGTGGTGAAACCACATGCATGTCTATATCTGAGCAGTGATCTTTGATGCAAGCATATTCTTGCGCAGCCTCAATGAGCAAGAGGGCCAAGCGCTCGTAAGTTTCGGTGGACCAAATCTTAAGCATAGAAATACTGGCAGGCAACATTTCTCCTTTTTTCGCAATCGCAGCAAAGGTGGTGTATGCCGAGATCAAATCTTCGGTGTCAAGTTGAAGGTCTGTGAATTTAGAACGAAAAATCGGATCATCAAACAGCTTCAACTTATTCGCAATTTTTCCGACTTGGTGAATGGTGTGCTGAGAGTGCTTGGGACTGCCTGTGAACAAACGCTCAAAGCCGAGCAAGGCCTTTGCAATGGTCCACCCCTCATTGATTTGACCCACAAGATTCTCAATGGGCACCAGAACATTGTCAAAGAAAACTTCACAAAAATCTGTCTCCCCCGCAATGTTCTCAATGGAACGAACGGTGATCCCCGGCGACTTCAAGTCAACCAACAAGAAACTGATGCCCGCTTGTTTTTTGACCGTTTTATCAGTTCGAACCAACATGAACATGTGTGTGCCATCCATGCCCCAAGTTGTCCAAATTTTTTGTCCATTGACCTTAAAGATGTCTCCCTCTAAAACTGCACTGGTTTGCACAGCAGCCAAATCCGAACCCGCATTGGGCTCAGAGTACCCTTGCGTCCAAATGTGTTCGCCCGCTAGAATTTTCGGCAAGAAGCGTTTAATTTGCTCATCTGTACCAAACCGCATCAAAATTGGCCCCACCATCACGAGACCTTGATCAGGACACCTTGCAACCCCCCAAGACTCGGTCTCTTCAATATAAGCAATCAGTTTTTCAGGTGTGAGTCCCATGCCTCCATGCTCTTTTGGCCAAGCAGGTGCCAACCACCCCAAATGCGACAGGGTCATGTACCACGCTTTGGATTCACTCCAACTTTGCCGGTAAGGCAAGTATCGACGTTGCTCGGGGTAGTGCTGCTTGAAGATGCTGCGAACGACGAGCCTGAATTCAAGGTCACTCAATGCGTTCCAATCCTGATCTCTGGTAAATTCAGTCGATAAAGTTTCAGCAGAGGACTCCTTTTCCTCTTTGAGAGAAGTTGAGGACAGTTCTGAATATCTTCTTTTGTGAAAAGATGCATTTCCAAATTGAGCACTTAAAAACATCGCTCTTTTAAAATACAAACCCACGTCATACTCATTGGTGGTACCAATGGCCCCGTGAAAATGTATCGCTGTTTTGGTGAGCGCCAAAGCCATGCTTGCACATCGAGCTTTTAATCGGCTGGCGCAAGAACTCAAGAAATTTCCATCCTGACCCGGCATCTCAAAGAACCGGATCACTTCTGCGAAAGAAAATTTTGAAAGCTCAAGCTCAATGCGCAAATCGACCATCCTGTGTTGAATGGCCTGATTGCTGCCAATGGGCTTAGAAAACTGAATTCTTGTGCGCAAATACTCGCAAGTCATCTCCATGACTCGCTCTGACAAGCCGATCAGTTGTGCACACTGAATCAAAATTGTTTTCTCTATTGCACGCAAAAGCAAATTCAAAACATCTTGCCCCGTGTGAAGCACATGCTGACTGGACACCAGACTTGCATTAAAAATAAGCTCATGGCTTTTTAAGCCATCCACACTGCGGCAAGACACAAGGTCCAAACCCGCCGTGCTGACCGGCACCCAAAGGACTGAGAAATCCCCTTGCATTTGGCCCACGACCAACCAGCCATCAATCTCTGCGCCTGGGCGCAAAAACCTCTTAACACCATCCAATTTGACAAATGGGCCTTGAGTGGAAACTGTGGTTTTGATGTTTTGGGAAAAAACGTCCCCAACCTCCTCTTGAGCGGCCAATGAAACGACCAACTCACCAGAGATGATTTTGCCGATCAAGTCATTTTTGAGTTGCGTATCCTTCAACCCCAGTAGGACTTGAAGGGGCAAAAAAGAAGCGTCCCATATGGGCTCAGGCAATAATTCTTGCCCACACATTTGAGCCATTGCGCAAACAATGCTCAATTCCAAACCCAATCCACCCTTGTCCTCGGGGACACATGCGCCCAACCACCCCATGTCAGCAATTTCAGACCAAACTTTTCGATCAAATTCGCATCCATTTCTCTCTAAGTCTCGCCCTCTCCGGCGTTGATCCGTCGACTTTAAATACGACAATGCACTGTCTTGATAAATTTGATAGGAATTTTGGTCAATCACAACAACATCCTTTTGTCATCAAATGACTTTTTTAAGCCTCAAATCATCAAGCTGTGCTTGCTCAAAATTCAGCAGCTCTTTGAGTATTTCATGTGTATGTTGTCCAAGAGTGGGGGGGGCCATTTCATAAACATTGGGGGTTTCAGAAAAGATGATCGGGTTTGAGATCTGAGGAATTTTCCCAAGCGTGGAGTGTTCCATTTCAAACTGTACATTGCGGTGCTTGATTTGGGGGTCACTGAACACGTCTGCAAACTCGTTGATGGGACCACTTGGAACGCCAGACCGCTCAAACGATGTGTACCAAAAGTCCAGGGTGTTGCCCTTGATCACCTGTTCAAGCTGAGGAATCAAGGCGTCTTTGTTTTTCACGCGCATTTGATTGGTTTTAAATCTGTCATCAAGCGGCAAATGAGCCAAGCCAAGTACTTCACAAAACTTAAGGAATTGACTGTCATTGCCTACCGTGACCATGATGGTTCCATCAGAACACTCGAATGATTGATAAGGACAGGTGATAGGAGACGCATTGCCCAAGCGTTTTGGCTGCTCACCTGAGACCAAATACATCATGCCTAGATGCGACAGGGACGCCACCTGGGCATCAAAGAGGGCCAAGTCGATGTGCTGACCGCGACTTGAAACAGCATCTCGATGCCTCAAAGCCGCAAGAATTGCACACACCGCATAAAACCCAGCGGTGATGTCTCCTATCGCAAAGCCCGTTCGCACAGGACCGCCCCCCACCTGCGAATCGGCTTTGCCGGTCACACTCATCAAGCCACTCATGGCTTGAAAAATTGGATCATACCCAGGCCGATGACTGTAAGGACCCGTTTGCCCAAACCCACTGATGGAGCAATAAATCAGCTTTGGGTTGATTGCTTTCAATGACAAATAATCTAAGCCAAAGCGCTCTAAATCTTTGGGTTTGAAATTCTCAACCAATACATCGGATTGGGCAACCAATGCCTTGACGATGTCTTGGCCCGCAACGGTAGAAATATCAAGGGTGATGGATTTTTTTCCTCGGTTCATTGCGATGAACGAGGAGGTTTCTTGGGTGGCCTGCCCCTTTGTATCCTTCAAAGGAATGCCTTGATAGCGAACATCATCTCCCTTTGATGGCCTCTCCACCTTGATGACCTCCGCACCAAAATCGGCCAACATTTGAGTTGCCCAAGGACCCGAGAAAACACGGCTCAAGTCCAACACCCTGATGCCATTTAAGCTGCTCATTGAAATCCCTTGCCTGTCATTAGCATATCAGCCTTCAATGGGCAAGGTGTTGTGCACACTGGGGCGCGTCTCGATTGTTTCGTACCATTGGCTCAATTTAGGAGCTTTGCTGCGCCACTTGAGCGCATCAAATCGATAGTCCAAATAACCCAACGCACAAACAAGCGACACAAGTCCGATTGTGAACTTGGATGCCCGTATGTCCTCGACTTCATTTTCCAGTACATCCAATGTCGCCAAGGCTTTTAACTCAAAGGCGGCCAAGAGTGCGTCAAGCGGGACGGCCCTTTCCCTTTCATTTCTCCATAAAATCAGCGCATCCAACAAGCCGTCTCCCAGCGCGTGCCATTGAAGGGCCTGCCATTTTTCTTGATGGCCAGAGGGAAAAAATTCACCTTTGTAGAGATCGTTCAAGTATTCACAAATAACAACTGAATCAAATAACCTTGTTCCATCGCTCAAAACAAGCGTAGGTATTTTCGACAAGGGATTGTCAAGCATCAACTGCTTGTTGGGCTGCGTCATGGCGGCCACTGAACGAACCAACTCGATATCGTTTGCCGCATCAAGCTCCTCAATGAGGATCATTACTTTTCGAACGTAAGGTGATTTTGGGGACCAATGTAATTTCATTTTTTTCTCTCAACGACCAATAAATTGTGGAAGGCGTTTTTCTTTGAATGCCTGTTGGGCCTCTTTGGCATCCTCGGTTTTAGCGATTTGTGCGGTCATGTCTTGTTCATAACGGTAACCATCGCGCAAACTCAAATCCTCTACAACATTCAAAGTGTGCTTGATCATTTTGGTGGATATGGGACTTTTCGCTGCAATGGTTGCGGCAAGCTCAAGGGCCTTGATCATCAATTCATCTTGCGGAACACAAAATTCAATCACCCCTAGGCGAAGCAATTCTTTTGCATCAACTCGATAACCCGTCAAGGCCATTCGCCTTAATCTCGAATGGCTAAACAAACGCTCTGCATGCTTGCACCCGCCAAGCAATCCGACGTCAACCTCTGGCAAACCCACCGTTGCATTGTCTGAAGCGAGCAAAATATCACTGGAAGCGATCATGGCCATGCCGGAGCCCAATGCGGCACCATTGATGGCTGCAATCACGGGCTTTGCACACTCTCGGATGGCATGGAAACATTCCCGCGTTCTTCTTGAATGGGCTATCAGATCGCCTGGACCTTTGATGTTTTCGGCTCTAGCCTTCAGATCTGCTCCCGCACAAAAGACTTTCCCCTTGGCCGTCAATACCACCACCCGAACGTCGTCGAGCTCGGAGATGAGGTCCAAGGCATGGGTGAGCTCATCATTGAGTGTTCTTGTTAAGGCATTGACAGGAGGACTGTTCATCGTGAGCACGGCCACATGGTCTTTGACGAATACCTCTAACTCTTTAAATTCGAACATATCTTCCCTATAAAAATTTATATTTGTAAGCACTCAAATGACACGCTCGTTGCTTAAATTTTGTATTTCTTGTTCCGAAAAACCCAAGTCACTCAATATTTTTACGGTATGTTGCCCCAAAAGTGGTGGCGCTTGGTCTACTTTGATGCTGGCATTTTTAAAATGAAACGGCGTCATCACTTGTGAGACCTTGCCTGAAACCGGGTGATCCAACTGCCTGACCATTTTGCGGTGAACAATTTGCGGATCGTTCAAAGCCTCGGCCACAGAGTTGATAGGTCCACAGGGCACCTCTGCCGCCTCCATTTTCTCGGTCCAAAATGCACGTGTATTCTTGAGAAATTCAGCGTCTAAAAGAGGCCTAAGTTCAAGTTGGTTTTTAACCCTTTGAGAGTTGGTCTTGAACCGATCGTCCAGCGCCAAGTCCGGCAAACCCAAGGCCTTGCACAGGCTCACAAATTGACCATCGTTTCCAACCGCGAGCACCACCTGTCCATCAGAGCACTTAAAAACATCTTGAGGTTGTATATTGGGGTGCGCGTTGCCCCCTCTGACTGGCGTTTTTCCTGTCATCAAAAAATTCATCGCTTGATTGGAGAGCAACCCCACCTGCACATCCAACATGGACATGTCAATGTACTCTCCCTCTCCCGTGACCTCTCTGTTTGATAGCGCGGCCAATATACCAATCGTGGCATAACTCCCAGTAATCAAATCGATGATAGGAATGCCCACCTTTTGCGGCCCTCCACCAGGATTTTGATCCTTTTCACCTGTGACACTCATCAACCCCCCCATGGCTTGAATTAAAAAATCGTAAGCCAGGTGACTTGCTTTTGGCCCTGTTTGACCAAAGCCGGTGATTGAGCAATAGATTATTTTTTGATTGACTTTTTTTATGCTTTCATAATCCAAGTTGTAACGCTCAAGGGTTCCAACCTTGTAATTCTCCAAAATGATATCCGCCTCTTTTGCCAATGCTCTAATAATTTCTTGACCCTTGGGCTGGGAGATATCGACCGTGATGGATTCTTTGCCACGGTTGACACCCAAGTAGTAGCCAGATTCTTTTGAGTTGTCACCGTTTTCATCCTTCAAAAAGGGTGGCCCCCAAGCCCGGGTATCGTCTCCAGCACCTGGCCTTTCGACCTTGATCACTTGAGCCCCCAAATCTGCCAATATCTGGCCCGACCAAGGTCCGGCAAGAACCCTGCTCAAGTCCAAAACTTTGATGTGCGATAGTAAGTGCTTCAATTGTTGCCTTTGTGATTTGATTTGTGATTTGATTTGTGATTTGATGTGTGATTCGCTTTGATTGAGCGCTTGGCTTGATGGTTATGTTTTTACAGCCCCTAGTACGACCTCTCTAATCCCAAAACGTGTTGTGCGATGTATGCCAAAATCATATTCGTAGAAATTGGCGCAATTTGATACAAACGGCTCTCTCGCCACTTGCGCTCCAATTCGTATTCCTTCGCAAATGAGAATCCACCAAGCGTCTGCATCGCCACATCCGCTGCCTTGAAGGCTGCCTCTGAAGCCACCAATTTCGCTATATTGGCCGCCTCGCCACAGTCTTGTTGTGCATCAAACAAGGCCGCTGCCTTGCGACACATCGTATCGGCCACCTCTAGCTCAATGTGAGCTCTTGCCAACGGAAATTGAACGCCTTGATTCTTACCAATGCTGCGCCCAAAGACGGTCCGACTGTTTGCGTAGTTGACCGCATGGTTCAAACACCAGCGACCATCTCCAACCGCTTCGGTTCCAACCAAAATGCGTTCAGCATTCATGCCATCCAAGATATATTTAAATCCTTTGCCCTCTTCTCCAATTAAATTCTCTGCTGGCACACGCAATTGATCGAAAAACACCTCTGTTGCACCGTGATTGATCATGGCATCTATTGGACGAATATCAACACCTTGTCCAATACTTTGCCTTAGGTCGACGATAAAGACCGACAAACCATCCGTTTTTTTGCTCACCTGCGCAAGGGGTGTCGTTCTGGCCAAGAGAAGCATCAAGTCTGAGTGCAGTGCTCTTGAGGTCCAGACCTTTTGACCATTTACCACATAGTGATCGCCTTGTTTGACTGCCGTTGTCTTTAAACTGCTAGTGTCCGAACCAGATGTGGGCTCAGTCACACCAAACGCTTGCAGGCGCAACTCACCACTGGCAATTTTTGGCAGATAGAGATTTTTCTGAGCTTGACTTCCATGTCGCAGCAAGGTGCCCATGATGTACATCTGCGCATGTCCTTGACTCGCAACGCAACCACTTGCATTGATTTCCTCCAAAATAACCGCCGCCGCCCGCAGGGGAAGACCCGAGCCACCATACTCCTCAGGAATCAAAGAGGCCAAAAATCCTGCTTGCGTGAGCGCGTTGATGAAGTCAGTTGGGTAGCTTGAATCATCTTCCAGCGCTCTCCAATAAGATCCAGGAAATTGGCCACAAATGCGCTGAACAGCATCTCTGAGCTCAGGATAGTCCCGCCCCAAGGGCATTGCAACTTCGCTGTCATTGTTTTTCGAATTCGACATGTTTTACTTTTGAGTGTGATTAAATAGGGATCGGATGCTTTTCATGTCCTGAAGATGGATGAGTTTTTCGTACAAGTCAAGCGCTTGCGATTCTCGACCTTTAAAACCCCCATAATTGAAACAGTCTAAGAATTTTTCTTTCAATGCAACTTGTGTCAGCGGTAAAAAAGCGTTTCCACGGGGAAATCTGATATCACCCGAATCAATGGTTTTCCCATTTTTTAAATGGATCATCACTCGATCATTGATTGAAAAAGCAGGATCAATCGGACACTTTGTATCAACAATGTCGACGTCAACTTTTTTCATGAGATCTTGGACCTCACGCAATTGAACAAAGGCATCCGTGAGCTCAGCCAAACCAACCCGGCCCACCAACAATGCACAGGCCACTGAAAACTCCAAACTGAATTTTGCCTCTAAACCATTTTGTGGCAAATGGTTTCTTAGCATCGAAGCTTGTGCAGGACCGATCCAGGCCTGAACCCTTGCAACCTCTTCATGAGCAAATCCATGGCTCATCATTGCATCCAATACACCATCAACGACACGGTGCGCTGAGTAGCACATGGGGTACTGCTTGATAGACAGCCTAGCATTTGCGATTCTTGATGTGCTTAAACATGTTGCCGGACTGTCCAAATCGACTTGCCCCTTTGGCGATATCGCGTTTAGAAATCCGGCGCTAGACTCAAATACAGCACTGGACGCGGTCATGCCATTTTTCGCATACATCACGGCCTCAATCGCATTGGAGACAGCACGGCCGGCCTGCATGGGCTTGGACATCGAGCCAAAATTGGCCGTCAAACCTGAAGCCATGCTGGCTGCCAAAGAGATGGCGTGGGTTGATTGAGAGGCGTTCAATTGGTAGAGGTGCGCAACCGCCGCTGCGCATGCAACCGTCCCCAAAACGGCGGTGGGATGCCAGCCCTTTAAATGGTATTGATCGCTCTCGCGACTCAACAACTCAGCCCAAACTTCATATCCCACCCAGTAAGCTTGCAGAACTTGCTCGCCAGACGCCTCCACAGCATGGCCCACAGCGAGAACCGCCGGCCCCAAGACAACACTTGGGTGACCCGAAAGCGCCACATCATCGTAGTCCAAGGCATGACCAAGGCTTGCATTTAAAAATGCGGCGTCTTGCGTTTTTAGATACGTATCGAAGACGGGCACTGGAGAAAAACGCTCGAAGTTCGCTCCATGCACAAGAGAGGCGTGGTTGCCAGCGTCTTGCTCTTGGAAAAATTTCAACAACACCGCAGCTACAGGCTCATTCTTTCCAGCATACATCGTGGCCACCGTATCGGTCAGACCCATCTTGATGATTTCAAACGCCTCCTGCCTTGTTGCTTGAAGCTTGGGTGTTTCCTCAGGGCCCGTGGCCTGACCAAAAAATGGTTGGCTGATGAATTGACCCAATGCAGCAGATAATCCCAATCGATTCATAGAAATCCTTCGCGATGCTTTGTTTGGCTGATTTGATGACTTAAGTTGAGAGGCTTTTTTTTATCCAGGGTCCTTGAGCGAACCCAGCCAAGCCTGGCTGTCTTGACCCAATTTGGGAGGAGGACCATAGGGCGCTGGCCGAACACCATTAAAACTCAAGGGAAGACCCAAAAATTTCATGCCAGTGCCTGACACTTCTTGAACCAAACCCAACGCCTTGGTTTGATCATGCTCAAGCATTTGAGCCAAGTTCTGGATGGGCGCACAGGGAACGCCCTGAGCTTCGAGCACTTGTTGCCAATGGGCCGAAGTTTGGCCCACCAAGACTTGATCAAGCATGTCATAGAGCTCTTTGCTGTGCTTGACTCGATCGGGATTGGTTAAAAATCGTGGATCCTTGGCCCATTCAGGGTGACCCAAGGCCTGAGAGAGGGCTCGAAAAAGATCATCGCTACCGGCTGCAATGACCAGCTCACCATCCAAGACCTGATAGGCCTTGTAAGGGACAATACCGGGCGCTCCTGAGCCTTGTTTGGGACTCAATTCACCACTTGCTAAAAATTGAGCGGCAAGCAAAGACACCCACTGCGTTGCCGTTTCATACAAGGAAACATCAATGCATTGACCTCGTCCTGTTTCTCTCTTGTTCAAGAGGGCCGTCAATATGCCAATCACAGACCACATGCCTGTGCCCATGTCAACAATGGAGGCGCCGACTCGAACCGAGGGTCGCCCGACCTCACCCGTGGTGCTCATGATGCCACCAAAGGCTTGCATCAAGGGATCATAGCCAGGCTTGGATTTCAATGGACCTTGTTGTCCAAAGGCACCCAAATTGCAATAAATCAAAGAGGGCTTCAAAGCCAACAATGTTTGTCCATCAAGTCCCAATTCCTCAACATGGCCAGGGCGCAAATTTTGAACAACGACATCGGCCTTGCTCACAATCAAATCGATCAACGCCGCTCTTTGCCCCTCATCTCTCAGATCACAAACCACCGAATCTTTGTTGCGGTTGAGTGCTTGAAAAAAAGCAGAGGCCCCTTCCCAAAAAGGAGGGCCCCAACGCCTGGCATCGTCTCCCTGAGGTTTTTCGATTTTGATCACCCGTGCGCCCAACTCAGAGAGTATTTGCGCAGCGTAAGGAGCAGCGACACTGCTGCCCAACTCGACCACAATGAGATCTTTGAAGGCGCTAGAGAATAAATGGCTTGAATTCATGCAATGGTTCAATGGACGGGCGATCCTCCTGAGGGTCTAAGCGCAAAGACCCACCCCCCTCAAAAGAAATTGACACAATAAGAAGCAATTCATTCTAGGGCGCCCCCAAGCCCTGTCAATGGGTTTTCTACTCAGCAAAAAAGCTGACAATTGGTGATCTAATTCTTCAATTGATAACATTTTTAGCCATTTTCTTTTACACAGGTAGGTCCCATGTCACACGACCCCACTCAAACTGCTTTTACCCCCACGTCTTCTATCGATTCAAAGCGACGTGAGTACCTCAAAGCTCAAATGCTGCTCGCCCTCGCAAGCACGGGAGTGCTTTCCTCGCCCTTGAGCTTTGCCGCCGATGCGCCCAAGAGCACTTACCCCAACAGGCCCATCAAAATGATCGTGCCTTGGCCTCCCGGGCAGGCCACTGACTTGGCGGCTCGGGTATTGAGTCAAGAGATGTCTAAAATCATTGGCACTCAAATCATCATCGACAACAAGGCTGGCGCAGGTGGCGGCATTGGAACCGATGCGGTTGCCAAATCTGCTGCGGATGGGTACACCATTTTGGCGGGATCAAGCGGCCCCGTCACGGTGAGCCCTTTGCTGCAAAAAACCCCTTATGACGTTGAAAAGGAACTGATCCCTGTGGCCATGCTGGGCTTGTCCCCTTATGTCTTGGTCACCGCCATGAATTTCCCAGCCAAGGACATCAAGGAATTGGTGGAGATGTTCAAAGCCAGTCCTGGCAAATACACCTTCGCCACCTCTGGCACAGGAGCCACAGCCCACCTGATCACGGAAGCGTTCAATGCCGCACTTGGCATCCAAGGCATTCACATTCCATACAAAGGCTCTATTCCTGCTCTCACCGATGTGGTCAGCGGACAAGTGCATTACTGCATCGAGACGGCCGCCTCCGTGATGCCTTTGATTCGGGGAGGCAAACTCAAACCCTATGGTGTTTCTTTGGAAAAGGGCAGCGCTGTCACGCCGGGTATTCCAGCGATGTCCAGCACCCTGGACCTACCAGGATTTGACATGGGTGCTTGGCTCGGTCTCATGGTGCCCACTGGAACACCCAAGGATGTGGTCGAGAAAATTGCCATTGCCACAGAAAAAGCCATGTCCTCCGCCGAGGTCAAACAAGCCTTCAATACCATTGCTTTGGAGATCGACTACAGACGCAGCGATGAATTCATCAAATATTTAAAGAACATCAAAACCGCGTTTTCTGATGTGATCAAGAAAAACAACATCAAAGTCGATTCTTAAGCCTTGTTGCCCGCCAAGAGCTGAACTGTTGGGTAAGGACCGTCCAAAAGTTCATAGCGCGACAAGACCAATTCACGGACCTTCTTGCGACTGATCTTGCCCTGGGGGTTTCTTGGTAGCGCCTTGACATCAAGCAAAATTCTGGGCTGCTTGTATTTGGACAAAGCGCTCAATCTGGTGCTCACCTCCAGCGTCCATTCAGCGCCAACCCCTTCAGCCACTGCTATGATCACCTCCCCCCAATATTCAGAAGGCAAAGAGGTGATGCTAACGGTGTCCCATTGAACTGAGCCAGCCAACAACAATTCAATTTCATCGGGATTGACACGGTAGCCCCCTGTTTTGATCACATCGGCGATTCGTCCTGTGAGCATCAAGCGCCCCTTGTCATCAAAATACCCCAAGTCTCCTGTTGCGTGCCAGCCCTCATGTTCGTGCTCAATGACACCTTGAGGATTGAGCAAGAAACATGACATCTGCGGCGCTCTGAGATAAATCTCACCTTGCTTGAGCTCTTCCTCATCGCCCTCCTCCTCCAGAGCATCTGCTTCTGAGTGAGGAACAATTTTCATCTCTACACCAGTTTGAGGCCAACCCACACACGCGCCAGCAGGCAGCGTCTTGGTTTGATAAAAATCATGCGTTTGCTCAGGACTCAAAACCGTGATGGGGTTGACGCACTCGGACTTGCCATAGGTCACTCTCACCACAGGACCAAACATCTGAAGGGCCTTGTCATAAAGCCCCTTGGACAAGGGTTGCGTGCCCGTGAAGATGCATTTGACCCCCTTGAACACACGCCCCTCATGGCCTTGAATCAGTTTTCCAAGAACAGTGGGAGGCGCAAAAATATATTGCAATGCTTCGCTCTCCAAGAGAGGTGTAATTTTTGGCAAATCGACCCCACTCAAAAGCACCACTTCTGCACCAAAATCAGCCCAGGCAAAGGTCATCAAGGAAGCTCCGTGAACAAAGGGCGTCATCAAAAGAAGCTTGGATCCTTTTTGAGGCACAAAGGGCATTGAAGCCTTAAGCATTTGTTCGGCAATCCAGCGTCTTTGATGGGAGTAGACCACACCCTTGGGCTTGCCTGTCGTGCCGGAAGTGAACAAGATTCGACCCCAATCTTCAGACTTGACGCTTGGGAGGACCTTTACCGCAGCTGCCACAGTTTTGATCTGTAAATCAATTTCAGCCCTCAACTCTTCAATGCTGAGAACGCCAAAGCCAAGCTGGGTCAATTGACTGCGTTTATTTTCATAAGTGATGATCCATTTGAACTTAGCAACATCTGCACACCACATGAGCTCATCGGTGGTGCTGTTGAAACTCAAAGGGACCTCAGCGGCTCCATTCAATTTGATGCCATAGGTGATCCAAATGGCGTCAAGATGGTTGGGTAGCAAAGACGCAACTGGTTCAGCACTTTTGATGCCTTTTTCATTCAAAACGCTGGCAAGCACATGGGCAAAGGTGTTCAATTCATTGAAAGTCAAGAACTCATCGGCACCGTCTGAGGCAAAGGTGCGTGGACCAAATTTTTGAGCCAATTGGTTCAAACTCTCAGACCAATTGATGTGTGTGATAGAGCCCTGGATGGAGGAGTTGGTTGACATGGGATGATTTTAAAAAATTGATGCGCTCAGTTTTGTAGGATTTATAAAGCGCCCATGGACTTGGTCGTGCCATCTTGGTGGCACAAGACTTGGCCCGAAAGTCTCCCCGTTGCACGTCCGTCTTGATAGACCATCTCGCCATTGACCCAAACGCCAAGGATGCCTCTCGAAGCCGCAACTGGGTGCTCGTAACTAGAGACCGCATTGACCTCTTCAGGATCGAAAAGTGTCAAATCTGCATAGCAGCCCACACGAATTTCACCACGGCCAGTCAATCTAAAATTTTTGGCCGTGGTGGACGTCATTTTTCTGATGGCACTTTCGAGTGGAAACAAGCCCAAAGTTCGACTGTAATGCCCGAGCACTTTGGTGAACGAGCCCCAAAGCCTTGGATGAGGAAATTCATCATGTGGTAGACCATCTGAACCAATCATCACCTGTGGGTGCGACAAAATGGTTTGTACATCTGACTCATCCATTCGGAAATAAATGGCGCCCGCTGGATCCAGTTTCTTGATGGCCTCCTCTTCGCTGAGCTCAAGCTTTTGGGCAATGTGCGACAAGTCCTTGCCCGCCATTTCAGGCATGGCCTTTGACCAAGTCACGATGACCCTTGAAGCCGTCACCGCGCGGTCGAAGCTCAAAATGGTTGAGCTTGCAGGGTAAGGGTAGCAATCAAAACAGATTTCTTGCCTGTCTTGATGGGCTTGAATATGGGCCAAAGCGCGTGAAGACTGGCCATAATTTTTAACGCCAACCACCTTGAGGTGCGAAATGATCACAGGGGCGTCCACTTCACGCCCCACTAAAAAGCTCTCGTCCAAGGAGGCCAAGAGGCCGTCTGCTTCGTCTCTCATGTGGGTGCAGTACACGCCCTGAAATTCTCTCAATGGCCTACATATTTCAACGACCTCTTGCGTGCTTGCAGCTTTTGCAGGCTCGTAATAAAGGCCTGTGGAGACGCCAATGGCCCCGGCCTTCAAAGCCTCACGGACTAGCTCACGCATGGCTGAGATTTCTGCCTCATTGGCCTCTCGGTTCAAGTCCTCCATGGCTGCAACTCTGAGGGTCGTGTGTCCCACCAACAATGCACAATTGATGGCCGAAGGATGGTCTTTTAAGGCCTGAAGATAAGAGGCAAAGTCCTTAAAGCGAAACCATTCACCAGATTCATCAAGCAAATTCAAAGGCGGCGTCACATCCGTTTTAAACGCCTTGGGCATTGGGGCCAAAGAAATACCGCAATTGCCAGCAATCACGGTCGTTATACCTTGACTCAATTTGGGCATCATTTGAGGATCAGACAAAAGAAGCCGATCATCGTGTGTGTGCGCATCAATGAAGCCAGGCGACAACACCTTGCCCTTGGCATCAAAAACAATGCTCGCACAAGACATTTGCGCTTCTAGCGCACAAGCGTCCTCTTGTAGATGCCCATCAAATACACCGACAATTTTGTCTGCTCGGATAGCAACAGCCCCATTGAACCTGGGTTGGCCAGTCCCATCGATGATGGTCGCATTGAAGATGAGTAAATCGACAAGATCCACAGTTAAGTCTGTCATTGGCCCATTTTAAGGCCACAAACTCAGTGGATGCACCCGTTGAATACGGGTGTTTTCACCAAGCACACTCGACGAGAGACTTGGAAAAATGCTTATGCCGCGTCAGCAATCTGGACTTGTGCAGTGAAGCGGTATCCTGCTCCCCTGACCGTCTCAATCATGGGCCCAGCAGCGCCCAATGACTCTCGCAAACGCTTCACATGCACATCGACCGTGCGCTCCTCAATGAACACGTGATCACCCCAAATTTTGTCAAGGAGTTGCGAGCGTGAATGCACACGCTCAGCATGGCGCATCAAATAATTCAACAACTTGAATTCTGTGGGACCGATCTTAAGCGCCACATCTCTGAAGTTGACCCTGTACGTTGCACCATCCAGGGTCAAATCACCAACCGTGACCGTGTCCAATGCTTGTTCCGGTGCGCGTCGCCTGAGGACCGCACGAATGCGTGCCAACAACTCCTGGGTCGAAAAGGGTTTGGTGATGTAGTCATCCGCTCCAGCATCCAGGCCGGAGACCTTGTCGCTTTCATCGCTTCTGGCTGTCAACATCACAATGGGAACGCTTTTGACTCTTGGATCGGCTCGCCATCTTTTGGCCAAAGTCACACCACTTTGACCAGGGAGCATCCAGTCGAGCAAGATGATGTCGGGCAAAATCGTGTCAATCTCTCTTTGTGCCGACTCTCCATCTTCTGCCCAAATGGGTGTGAGCCCATTGTGACGAAGATTGACTGCAATCAATTCGGCGATGGAGGACTCATCTTCTACGATCAAGACTCTAGGAGGATGTCTCATTTCAATGGCCAATCTTTATTGAAGGGTGGACTCAATTTGTTCAATGGATGTATGGCGTACATCGGCCCCATTGACAATATAAATAATGAGCTCAGCAATGTTTTTAGCATGGTCCCCAATTCGCTCAATGGCTTTGGCAATGAAGAGCAAATCCAAGCTTGCAGAAATGGTTCTTGCATCTTCCATCATGTAGGTGATCAGGATTCTCAAAAACCCATCAAACTCAGAATCTATCAAATTGTCATCTTTCAAGATCGACAAAGCCGTCTTGGTGTCCAAACGTGCAAATGCATCAAGGGCTTTTCTTAAAATAGAACTGGCCATTTCTGAGGCGACTCTAAGTTCAGACGCTGGGAGAGCACGGCTGTTGCCGCTTTGGATAATGGACTTGACCATCCGTGCAATTTTCTCGGCCTCGTCGCCTGCTCGCTCTAAATTGGCCGTCATTTTTGAGATCGCCATCAAAAGCCTCAAGTCAACGGCTGTGGGCTGTCTGCGGCCAATGATAGAAGTCAAATCGCGATCGATCTCAACTTCTAATGCATTGACTCTCGCCTCGTTTTCTATCACGTGATCAGCAACCTCGGCGCTGAATTGGGAGAGTGCATAAACAGCTTGCCTGATTTGAGATTCGACCAAGCCACCCAGCTCCATCACTCTAGAGGAGACACTGTTGAGCTCGGAATCAAATTGCGTTGAGAGGTGTTTGTCAGCCATGATTATTTCCTAAATTTCTAGTCAATATAATTTATTTCAATTTCAACCGAAGCGACCCGTAATATAGTCCTCTGTCTCTTTTCTTTGAGGCTTGAAGAACATTTGCTCCGTGGCGCCAAATTCAACCAAATCACCCAAGTACATATAGGCTGTAAAGTCGCTGCAACGTGCTGCTTGCTGCATGTTGTGGGTCACAATCACAACGGTGTAGTCTTGCTTCAATTCAATGATCAACTCTTCCACTTTGGCCGTCGAGATCGGATCGAGCGCAGAGCATGGCTCATCAAGCAACAAGACCTCAGGCTTGATGGCAATGCCTCTGGCGATGCACAAGCGCTGTTGCTGCCCACCGGATAGACCCGAGCCACTTTGCTGCAACTTGTCCTTGACTTCTCCCCAAAGTGCGGCCTTTCTTAAGGCCCACTCCACTCGGTCTTCCATCTCACTTTTGGTCAAGTTTTCAAACAACTTCACGCCAAACGCGATGTTGTCAAAGATGGACATGGGAAATGGCGTTGGCTTTTGAAAAACCATCCCAACCTTGGCCCTGATCAATGCCACATCGTCCTTGGAGGCCAATAAATTTTCACCATCCAAAACAATTGAACCTTCTGCGCGCTGCTCTGGATAGAGTTCAAACATGCGGTTAAACGTTCTGAGCAAGGTTGACTTTCCGCAACCTGATGGGCCAATGAAGGCCGTTACTTTGTTTTCTGGAATTTCCAAATTTATATTTTTAAGTGCATGGAACTTTCCATAATAAAAATTTAAATTCTGAACAGATATTTTAGATTGTGTAATTGTTTCTGCTTGCATCATGATTCCATTTGAAATTTAAGATTTTTGACGGGTAAGCACCCGAGCCAAAATATTCAGACCTAAAACAGCCACAGTGATTAAAAATACACCAGCCCAGGCCAACTCTTGCCAATTTTGATAAGGGCTCATGGCAAACTTAAAAATGGTCACAGGCAGACTTGCAACCGGCCCACTCAAACTGGAGGTCCAAAATTGGTTGTTCAACGACGTAAAAAGGAGCGGTGCTGTTTCACCTGAAATCCGAGCAACAGCCAACAAAATACCGGTCACCACCCCTGAGCGTGCGGCCTTTAAGGTAATGCCCATGATCACCTTCCATTTGGGTGCACCCAAAGCATAGGCCGCCTCTCTAAGCCCTGGAGGGACCAAGAGCAGCATGTTTTCTGTGGTTCGGATGACCACAGGTATCACGATCAATGCCAGCGCCAATATACCCGCCCAACCGGAAAATGTATTAAAACGTGCAACAACAAGGGTGTAGACAAACAAACCAATGACAATAGAGGGTGCAGAGAGCAAAATTTCGTTGACAAAGCGCGTGATGTTGGAGAGTTGTCCCTTGGGGTTGTACTCAGCCAAATAAATGCCCGCCATCACGCCAATGGGCGTACCGACAAAGGTGGCCAACAAAACCATCACAAAGGATCCGTAAATCGCATTGGCTATGCCACCAGGATCATTTGGAGCAGGCGTCATTTCAGTCAAGGTGGCCACGCTCAAGCCGTGGAGGCCCAAGAAAATCGTTTGCCACAAAATCCAAATGAGCCAAATCAAACCAAAGGCCATGGCGGCCATGGACAAGAAAATAGCGATTTGATTGGTTCTTTTTCTCGCTTTGAACTTGGCGACTCTCTCTTGACTCATGATGAGGTCCCTTCGTTTTTACGCATTCTTGCCAACAACAATTTAGACAATGACAAAACCACAAAGGTGATGAAAAACAAGACCAGACCCAGATAAATCAGGGATGCCTGGTGCAATCCAGTAGAAGCTTCAGCAAACTCATTGGCCAATGCAGATGTGATGCTGTTGGCAGGCTCAAAGAAACTGATGGAATTGAGTTGGTTCATGTTACCAATCACAAAAGTCACCGCCATGGTTTCTCCAAGCGCTCGCCCTAGACCCAACATGATGCCGCCAATGACACCCGCTTTTGTATACGGCAAGACCACATTGGAGACCACCTCCCATGTCGTGGACCCAAGACCGTAGGCCGACTCTTTGAGCAAAGGAGGTGTCACCTCAAAAACATCTCGCATCACTGATGCGATGAATGGAATGATCATGATGGCCAAAATGATGCCCGCAGAAAGAATACCAATTCCAACGGGCGGACCTGCCACCAATGCGCCGATGATGGGCACGGAGCCTATCAGCTTTTGCAGAGGAATTTGCACATAGGTTGACAAAATGGGGCCAAAAACAAGCAAACCCCACATGCCGTAAACAATGGAAGGGATGGCTGCCAACAACTCAATCGCTGTTCCGAGTGGCCTTTTTAGCCAAGCAGGCGAGAGTTCAGTTAAAAACAAAGCGATTCCAAAACTCACTGGAACTGCAATCGCCAAGGCGATGATGGACGTGGCCAATGTGCCGTAAATCATCACGAGACCACCAAATTCACTTTGAACCGGGTCCCAGACGCTTCTGGTGAGAAAGCCCAAACCATACTCATGTATGGCGGGCCAAGCACCGCTGATCAATGAAAGCAAAATGCCCGAAAGCATTGCAAGCGTCAAACAAGCCGCCGATAATGCAGCCCAACCGAACAAGCGGTCCACGAGGCCATTGACTCTTTGACTGGGTTTATCGGCAGAAGTATTCATTCGAGAATGAGAAAGTTGATTTGAAGAGCTTGAGTCAGGAACTCCATCTCCTAGGGGATGCTGATAACTCATGAAGTTCCTGAATCTCTAAAGTTTTATCAATTAAAACGCAATGGCTTTGCCAGATGCGTCCTTGATTTGTGACCAAGACTTGCGAATAACGTCTTTGACTGAAGCAGGCATTGGAACGTAGTCCAAGTCGTCAGCAGTTTTGTCACCATTCTTGTAGGCCCAGTCGAAGAACTTCAATGAAGAGCTCGCATTGGCTGGCTTGTCTTGCACCTTGTGCATCAAAATGAAGGTCGCACCAGTGATGGGCCAAGAATCTTTGCCGGGCTGGTTCGTCAAAATTTGATAGAAGCTCTTGGCCCAATCTGCACCGGCTGCAGCCGCTTTGAAGGCTGTGTCATCAGGGTCAACAAAAGTACCGGCGCTGTTTTTCAACTTGGCGTATGTCATTTTGTTTTGCTTCACATATGAATACTCAACATAACCAATTGAATTGGGAATGCGGGTGACAAAAGCAGAAACGCCCTCATTGCCTTTGCCGCCAAGACCAACAGGCCAATTGGGAGCCGTGCTCTCACCGACCTTGGTTTTCCACTCAGCACTGACTTTGCTCAAGTAGTTGGTAAAGATGAAGGAAGTCCCTGATCCATCAGAGCGACGAACTGGGGCAATCAATGCATCGGGCAAACTCAAAGTGGGATTCAAGGCTTTGATCGCTGCATCATCCCATTTGGTGATTTTTCCTAAATAGATCTCGGCCAACAATTCGCCTGTTAAAAGCAATTTACCGGGTGCAATGCCAGCAATGTTTACAACAGGAATCACGCCACCAATGACGGTGGGGAATTGAACTTGCGCTTTTTTGTTCAACTCTTCATCTGTCAAAGGCATATCGGATGCACCAAAATCAACCGTTTTGGCATCAATTTGCTTGATACCAGCGCCAGAACCCACGGACTGGTAATTGACCTTGATGGAAGTGGCCTTGTTGTAATCGGCGGCCCATTTGCTGTACAAAGGAGCTGGAAAGGAGGCACCTGCTCCAGTGATGTCCTGAGCCAAAGCTGCACCGACACCAAAGGCTGCCAATAAAGCAGCGACCATTGTTGAACGCTTGATCATGAATTGTTTCCTCATAAGTTAATGAAAGCTTGTTTACTTTATTCACTTAATGTGACATTAATATGACTAATCTCATTAAAACCCATCTTTATTGTCAATAAACCTCACAGCACAGGTCACTCTTTTGTCATATTTTGATCATATGATAGCTGATTGCTTAAAATAAACGATTTGTCCACCCTTACTTAATTTTTCATAATGCAAAATGGCGCACTCTTAGCCGCTGTAGATTTAGGATCAAACAGTTACAGGTTAGAAATTGGCAGAATTGAACATGGCCACGTTCACCGAACCGAATACATCAAAGAAACCATTCGTCAAGGCAACGGCCTGGATGAAAACAGAAACTTGTCCCTGGAAGCCATGCAAAGAGGCTGGGACTGCTTGGCACGCTTTGCTGAGCGCATGTCTGGCCTTGAGAAAAAAAATGTTCGCGCGGTGGCAACTCAAACTTTAAGAGAAGCCAAAAACAGAGATGTCTTTTTGGAGCAAGCAAGCACCATTTTGGGCTTCCCCATTGAAGTCATTTCGGGGCGCGAAGAGGCCAGACTGATTTATCAGGGTGTCTCCCATCTCCTTCCCCAATCCAAAGAGAACCGCTTGGTGGTGGACATTGGGGGCAGATCAACAGAAATCATCTTGGGACAAAACTTAAACCCCAAAGTCTTGGAGTCTTACCGAACAGGAAGCGTTGCTTGGAGCATGAAATACTTCAAGGACGATGTGTTCAGTGCAAGCGCTTTTGAGAAAGCGGAGATTGCTGCAAAGGCGGTTCTTGATGAAGCCGTGACACTTTACCCCAAGGAAAGCTGGGATCAAGCCTATGGCTCCTCGGGCACCATTGGCGCCGTATGCGATGTGCTTTTTGCCAATGGCTGGAACCCCGATGAGATCACCCGCTCTGGATTGGCTTGGCTTAAAAAATCCCTCATCCGTGCGGGAAACTCCAGCAGCTTGTACCTAGAGGGCCTAAAGGATGACCGCAAAGCGGTGATTGGCGGAGGCATCTCCGTCTTAAAAGCGGTCTTTGACATCCTAGAAATTGACACCATGCACTATGCACATGGTGCACTTCGACATGGTGTGCTGTACGACTTGATTGACCGGGAAGACGAACACTACGATGTGCGAAGCATCACCATCACCAGGTTACAAAAGGCCTTTGGTGTAGACACTCAACAATCCAAGAGAGTCAGCCTTGTTTCCAACCATTTGTTTGATCAATTGAGCATCAAAGAAACGGATCCATCTGAACAGGGCAAACTGAAGAAGAAACTCTCCTGGGCCTCGGATTTGCACGAAATCGGCATGGTGATCTCACACAGCGATTACCACAAACATGGCGCTTACATTTTGGACCAAAGTGACACGCCTGGCTTCACGATCCCAGAGTTGCACCGCTTGGGGCTTTTGGTTTTGGGTCACAGAGGAAAATTGAGAAAACTCAACATCAACTTTGATGACGAAGGCTTTTGCCAGCAATTGATGTGCTTGAGATTGGCGGTCATTTTGTGCCATGCAAGACGGGAGCCGGACTACAAGAACTTAAAAATCAAGGCCTCTAAAAAGAGCCCCAAGACGGTCGACCTAGAGATCTCAGAACAATGGATACAGTCCCACCCCCAGTCTTTTCACTTGCTCCAAATTGAGACCCAGTCTTGGCTTAAAACCAGCTGGGATCTCAAGGTCAATGCCCACTGATTTCTCAGACCATGCACGTGGACGAGGTTAAATTTAAATCAAGTCGGCATTTTGCACGGCGTGCAGACTCGTATGAGTCTCGTTGTGCCTTGATTTAGACTTGATCCACCAAACAGAGGCTTTTTTGATGGAGCACTCGCCAAGCTTCATGTCAAACAAGCTGGCCACGACTTGACCCAAATAAGGTTGATGACCCACCACCAACACGGCGCTTTTTGACACTGGCCATTGCGCCAAATCCAACACCTCATCGGGGTGACCGTTGGGCGAAAGCTCCTCTCTTAATTTGTAGCGACGTCCCAAAGCAATCACCGTTTGCTCACAGCGTGTTGCAGGACTACAAAATATTCGCGTGCCTTGAGGCAGCACCCGATCAAGCCATTGGGACATGCGTGCAGCCTGTCTTTCCCCTTTGGGTGTCAAGAAGCGGTCCATGTCGTTGCCACCGGGTGCCAAATCAATGGCCTCAGCGTGCCTCCACAAGATCAAATCCATCTGTCGCTCCAAAAATTAATGCACTTCAGGCCTATTTCTTGGCTTCATAGCGCCGCATCAAAGCCTCTTGCGCACTGTGCTCGACCTTTCCCGGCCCCAAGACAGGCTTTGCATATTTGCCATTGGCTTGAAGACTCCACGCATCCTTGGCATCTCCTAGGTAAGCCAATAGACATTCGTCGATGAGTCTTTGTCTGAGTTCGGCATCCAAGACGGGCCAAGCAATCTCCACGCGACGCAGCATATTGCGGTTCATCCAGTCGGCGCTAGAGAGGTACAAACTCTCCACATCATCAATCGCGAAGTAAAAAACTCTGGAATGCTCTAAAAACCTTCCAACGATAGAGCGCACCTTGATGTTTTCCGTTTGCCCTGGTACTTGAGCAGACAATATGCACGCACCGCGAACGATCACATCAATCAATACACCGCAATGACTGGCATCCATCAAGGCTTTCACGAGTCGCTCATCGGTCAATGAGTTCATCTTGAGCACAATGCGACCTCTCTTGCCCCGCAAGGTGCTGGCCGACACTGTTTTGATGAATTTGATCATCTGATCATGCAAATGAAAGGGTGCGACCAACAGGTGATTCAATTTTGGCAAGGGACTTTGACCGGCCAAATGCACAAACACTTGCTCAATATCGGCCGTCATTTTGACATCTGCTGTCAACATGCTGATATCGGTGTAAAGCTTGGCCGTTCTTGCGTTGTAGTTCCCCGTCGACAAGTGGGCATACCTCACCAACTTCTTTCCCTCCTTGCGGGTGATGAGAAGCATCTTAGCGTGTGTCTTCAAACCCACCACCCCGTACACGACTTGTGCTCCAATCGACTCCAGTCTTTCAGACCAATTGATATTGGCCTCTTCATCAAACCTGGCCTTCAGTTCCACCACCGCAGTCACCTCTTTGCCCCTGCGAACCGCCTCCCTTAAAAGATCCATCAACTCAGAGTCTGAACCCGTGCGATAAATGGTTTGCTTAATGGCCAAGACATTGGGATCGTTGACCGCTTCCTTTAAAAAAGCCAATACAGCAGAAAAACTTTCATAGGGCTGGTGAACCAGTATGTCCCTCTTCTTGAGTTGATTGAAAATTGGCTCAAGGCTTGTATAGGCCTTGGGAAAGGATGCTTTGTAGGGCTTGAACAAAAGAGCAGGCAAATCGACCAAATCAATCAATTGATTGAGTCTGACCAAATTGACAGGACCATGAACTCGGTACAAAGCAGTCTCCGGCAATTGGAACTGCTTGAGCAAGAAAAGATAAAGGTCTTGAGAGCAACCTGAGGAGACCTCCAGTCGCACGGCTTGTCCAAACTGCCTTTGCTCCAAACCTTGGCGCAGTGCTGTCCTTAAATTTTGAACGTCTTCCTCATCCACTGCAAGTTCTGAGTCCCTGGTGACTCTAAACTGAGAGAACTGACCCACATGTCGACCGGGGAACAAATCGCTCAAGTGCGCGCGAATGACACTGCTCAAAGCGACAAAGTAGTTCTTCTTGCCAACCACTCGTTCAGGTATTTTGATGATGCGAGGAAGAACTCGGGGCACCTTCACAATGGCAATTTCATTTTCTCGGCCAAAGGCATCCTTGCCCGACAAGCGCACAATGAAGTTCAAGGATTTGTTGGCAACCGTTGGAAAGGGATGCGCTGGATCCAGGCCGACTGGCACCAACAGAGGTTTGACCTCTTGATCGAAATACTGCTTGACCCATTTTCTTTGAACCAAGGTACGCTCACCATGGGAGAGCAACTTGATGCCCTTATCAGCAAAGTCTGCCAACAAGTGCTCGTTGTACAAAGCGTATTGCTCATGGACCAAGCGATGAGCCAACTCAGAGAGTTTTAAAAAGGAATGACTGCTGTAGAGGGCTTTGCTTTCGTGGTGATGAACAGCGCGCAAATGCAAGGCCATTCTGACTTCAAAAAACTCATCCAAATTGGAGGACACGATGCACAAATACCGCAGTCGCTCCAAAAGGGGGACATCGGCTCTTTTGGCCCAATCCAGCACACGCTCATTGAATGCCAAAAAGCTTTCATCTCGGGGCAGCAGGACATGCTCTTTAGAATTGCTCAAATCTCTATTCCTTCTTGGCAGTTCACGTTCATCGATTGAATCATTTTAGGGCAAATGGCATGCATAATGTGTCATCAAAGAACCTCTTTGATCGGCCAAGGGACTTCTAACTGCGCGAGATGAACGCTCATACTCTGCCACAAAAGCCTTATCCCTCGCCCCATCAGCGCTGAATCAAGGACCGGTGGACTTGACCAAATAGCTCAAAAACAAATCACTCGCCTGCTTCCAATCAAAGTCCAACGCCCTTTGTCTCGCCTCCCAACGATTGATCTTGAGCGCTTGATGAACAGCCGTGTCTAATTGGTCGCTCATCACCCCTCCCAAGGTCCTTTGAAATGCGTCCCTTTTCTCCAGCACTTGAAGTGGCCCATCCACCGGGAAAGCCGCCACAGGCGTGCCCGTGCTCATCGATTCAAGCATGACCAAGCCAAAGGTCTCATTGAGGCTTGAGAACACAAACACATCGGCGGCTCCATACACGCGCGCCAAGGTCGATCGATCCAAGACGCCCAGCCAGCGGACACTGTGATAGTTGGCCTTTAAATCTTCAAGCACCGGCCCAACGCCACAAACCACTTTGCTGCCCTTTAAATTCAAATTCAAAAAGGCTTTGATGTTTTTCTCGTATGAAACTCGGCCCACATACAAGAAAATGGGTCTTTCAAGCCCGCTGAGTTGCTCCAACGCCAAAGGTGTTTCTTGGTACTGAAAAAGCTCGGTGTCCACCCCGTGTGTCCAAGCCCTCAGGTTTTTGAAACCCCTGCCCTCTAGCATCTTCAAGACACCAAGGGTTGGCACCATCACCCCTTGAGAGTGCTTGTGAAAATGACGCATCAAGGCATATCCCAAAAACAAAGGCACCTTCAAGGCGGCTTTCAAAATTTCTGGAAACTTGGTGTGAAAGGCTGTGGTGTAAGACCAGTTGTTTTTCTTGGCTGCTTTTCTTGCCGCCCACCCCAAAGGACCTTCGGTCGCAAGGTGCAATGCATCGGGCTTGAAGTCATCAAGAAGAGCTGTGAGTTTTTTATAAGGCTTCACCGCCAAATCAATGCCTTGGTAGCCTGGGCAGGGACGGTGATCAAAGAGGTATGGATGAATGACCAAGACCTCATGCCCATCGCCCTCCAATCTTTGCACCAACTCGATGAGCGTGGTCACAACACCATTGACCTGGGGCGCCCAGGCGTCACTCACCAGCGCTATTTTCATGCACGAACTCCCTTATGCTTCGACCAATTCATGGGCAGGATCCTCCATGGTCAAGGGGTCCCAGTAAAGCAGTTCCAGAGAGCCATCAAAATGCTCCACCAATGCAGAACGACTCTCCACCCAGTCGCCATCGTTGCAATACAAAACGCCCTCAATGTCTCTGATTTGAGCGCGGTGAATGTGACCGCAAACAACCCCCTGAAATCCCCGTCTTTTGGCCTCTTGCGCCAAGGCCTCCTCAAATGAAGTCACGTAATTCAAAGCCGATTTGACCTTGTGCTTCAAGTAAGCCGACAAAGACCAATAGGGCAAACCCAAGTGAGTTCTCAGTTTGGCCAGGTAGCGATTGAGTTTCAAGGTGAGTTCATACAAATTGTCACCCACATGTGCCAACCATTTGGCATACTGCACGACCGCATCAAAGTAGTCGCCATGTGTGAGCCACAAACGCCGCCCATCGGCCAAGGTGTGCTCGGCTTCCTCAAGCAACTCCACACCACCAAACTGGTGGTTCACAAATTGCCGGGCAAATTCATCGTGGTTGCCTGGCACATAAACAACGCGTGTGCCCTTTCTCGCTCGACGCAACAACTTCTGAATCACGTCGTTGTGGGCTTGAGGCCAATGCCATCTTCGCTTGAGTTGCCAGCCATCAACAATGTCCCCCACCAAATAAAGAAAATCACTGCTGTTGTGCTTTAAAAAACTGAGCAGTGCATCCGCTTGACAACCGGGTGTTCCCAGGTGCAAATCCGATATAAAAATGGCTCTGTAATGCATCAAGCGCCCAAGAAGTGCTTTCTGTATCGACTGGGCAAATCGGCAATTCTCATGAGCATCGGCAAATCGGCCGTATTGAAATCGGGGTCCCATGCAGGGGCGCCTAAAATTTTTGCACCCAACCTGAGGTAGCCCTTGATCAAGGCTGGTGGCTCGACGTTCACGGGCGCATCAAACTGCTCAATCGGCAAAGCCAAACGGGGCCAAACCTGAAGTTCAATGGGTGCCAAATGGGTTTGTTTGAGCTGCCTCCAAATACTCGCTGCCGCCTCCCCGCTCACCACACCATTGTGCAGCATTGGAATGCTTGCGCAACCAATCATGGTGTCCAAATTGTTTCTCACCATGAATTCGGCCAACGCACCCCAAAGTGCCATGATCACGGCACCTTGTCTGTAATCCGGATGCACACAACTTCTGCCCAACTCCACCATGCGCTCTCTTAAAGACCGCAGGCGTGTCAAATCAAATTCTGTATCGGTGTAATTGCCGCCCAGGCGCTTGGACTGAGCAGGCGTTAAGACGCGGTAGGTCCCCACCACCTCTTGTGTGTTTTGATCGCGAACAATCAAATGCTCACAGTAATCGTCAAACAAGTCGATGTCGTGGTTGGGCAATGTGCTGCTGATGCGCGCACCCATCTCACCCGCAAAAATATCGTACCGCAGTCGCTGAGCCGCTCTCACCTCATCTTGGTGCTGCGCCCACGAAACAGAAATGCTGCCACGCTCAAGAGTTTTGGCTTCAGACCCAGAATTGGATTTATTTTGACTTGGATGAAGTAACCCCCGAGGTATGGCAATGGGGGACAAATCGATCGTTGGTGTTGGCAATTCCTTCATGAACACTCCTAATGTTTGGTTTCATGGAGTGTGCTGAATTTCTATGACACGACCGTGTCTTTCATGTGAAACATTTTTGACAAATCAAGTCATTTTGATTTCAAACGGCAGTCAGATGAGTGCAGACAGCGCTTGGGCCACGCTTTGCGCTGTGCTTAACTGGCTTGCTTCGACCATGACACGCACCAAGGGCTCTGTGCCACTTGCACGAATCAAAATGCGTCCCTTGTCCCCGAGTTCTTGCTCATGGTGACTGACCAAATCATTGAGTTCCTCACTGGCTTTCCATGCCACATCCGCGCCATACGGCACGTTGAGCAGCACTTGCGGAAACAAGACCACTTCTTTTAACAATTCGGCAGGCTCTTTTTGGGCACGCAGACACGTCTGTAGAACTTGCAATGCGCTGATCAAACCGTCCCCCGTTGAGTGTTTGTCCAAAGCCAACAAATGACCAGACCCTTCGCCGCCAAGAACCCAGCCCTTGTCCTCTAAAGCTTCAAGCACATAGCGATCCCCAACCTTCGCTCGGATGAACTCTAAACCCATTTTCTGGATCGCATTCTCAACCGCCTTGTTGGTCATCAAGGTGCCCACCACCCCACCGAGTTGTTCTCCTTTGGCCACGCGCTCGCTGGCCATCAAGTACAGGAGCTCATCGCCATTGAAGAGTCGACCGTGGCGGTCCACAAACTGCAAGCGATCGGCGTCTCCATCCAAGGCCAACCCAAAATCAGCCCCTTTTTCTTTGACCATTGCAATCAAGGCCTCAGGGTGCGTGGCCCCGACGCCGTCGTTGATGTTCATGCCATTTGGGCTGCAACCCAAAGTGTGCACTTCAGCGCCCAACTCGTGAAACACGGCGGGCGCAATTTGATAGGCCGCACCATGGGCCGCATCGACCACAATCTTCAAGCCCTTCAAGGTCAAATCACCATCGAAGGTGGATTTGCAAAATTCGATGTAGCGCCCCGCTGCATCGTTCAGTCGTTTCGTTTTACCAAGGTCCGCTGAGCCCACCCAGACAGGCGCCTGGTCCAGCATCATCTCCACAGCCCTCTCCCACTGATCGCTCAATTTGCTGCCTTTGGAGGAAAAGAATTTGATGCCGTTGTCGTGAAAGGGATTGTGGCTGGCGCTGATCACAACGCCAAGACTTGCGCGCTGCGCCCTTGTGAGATAGGCCACACCCGGTGTTGGCAATGGTCCCAAGAGAATCACGTCCACACCGGCAGAATTAAACCCCGACTCAAGAGCCGACTCGAGCATGTAGCCTGATATCCGGGTGTCCTTGCCAATGAGGACAACGGGCTTGTGCTCTGTGTTTTTTAAAACTCGCCCCACACAATGGGCGAGCTTCAAGATGAAGTCTGGTGTGATGGGCGCTTTTCCTACATGACCACGGATGCCATCGGTACCAAAATATTTTCTGCTCATGGGTTTTCACTCAATGAATAATGAATCAATGTTATGCGCTTCTTGGTGCTGCTGCGTTGTGAGCTCAAGTTGGACTCAAGCTCGGCCCCAAACCGCTGGCATGCAACCAGACCTTGAGGCCTTCAATTGTAGGGGCCACATCGTGAACCCTGATCACCTGAGCGCCTCGCTCTATGGCCAAAACCGCTGCAACCACGCTTGAGCTCACTCGGTTGCCCACATCCTGGCCGGTGACCGCCCCCAAAGAAGACTTTCTAGACCAGCCCATCAAAAGCGGCAAATTCCGAATGTGCAAGTGATGTTGCTGCCTTAAGAGCGAGAAGTTTTGCGCCACTGTTTTTCCAAAACCAATACCAGGATCCAGCATCAAGCGCTCCTTTGCAATGCCTTGACGCAAGCAAGCCTGCACTCGTCCATCTAAAAACGAATTCACCTCGGCCACGACATCCCCTTGCATCGGAGAGAGCTGCATGGTTTTGGGCTCAGCGTGCATGTGCATCAAACACACTCCACACTCAAACCGACCCACCACCTCCAAAGCGTTGCCTTGCCGAAGGGCCCAAATGTCGTTGATGATGTCAACCCCCAACTCAAGGGCACGCAACATGATCTCAGGCTTGTAAGTGTCCACTGAAACAGGCACACCCCAAGTGATCACTTCTTTCAGCACGGGCTCCAAACGCCGCCACTCCTCCTCTTGAGGCACCTCGCCAGCGCCTGGGCGGGTCGACTCTGCCCCAATGTCCAAGAGATCGGCACCCGCTTTGAGTTGAGAGGCCGCATGCTCAAGAGAATTTTGAATCCAAATTTGGGCGCCACCTTTTGAGCTGTCAAGGCCCATCGTGTGGGTAGCAAAGGAGTCTGGCGTGACGTTCACAATCGCCATGATCTTGGGGCGCAAAAGATCGATCTCAAAACGCCGTGTCTTCCAAACAGAAAAGCGCTCTGTGTTTGGCTCGTCTTGGTCAACTGATTTCAATGGGTTCAAAACAAGGGTTTCACTAAAAAAAAGCCCCGAACATCCGAAGAGTTGGGGCCTTGCAGTTTGTGCACCTGTGAGGGTGTTAAACCGGGTGAGTGGCAGGCGTTGGGTGTACAGCAGGGGTTCCACCGCCACCATCACCAGACGGGGGCACGCGAGGCGTCCAGTCTTTGGGGGGCCTTGGGGGACGACCCGCCATGATGTCATCAAGTTGCTCGGTGTCAATGGTCTCCCACTCCAAGAGCGCCTTGGCCATCGCGTGCATGTGATCCGAGTGCTCCTCAATCAAGCGACGGGCCAATGCATATTGGTTATCGATGATTTTTCTCACCTCTTGATCCACCTTTTGCATGGTCGATTCGCTCATGTTGGTGGTCTTGGTGACTGAACGCCCCAAAAACACCTCACCCTCATTTTCTGCATAGACCATGGGGCCTAGAGCCTCGGTCATGCCGTAACGCATGACCATGTCTCTGGCAATTTGCGTTGCACGCTCAAAGTCGTTGCTCGCACCAGTGGTCATTTGGTTCATGAACACTTCTTCAGCAATGCGTCCACCAAAGAGCATGCTGATTTGATTGAGCATGTATTCGCGGTCATAGCTGTAGCGGTCCTTCTCGGGCAAACTCATCGTGACACCCAAAGCCCTTCCCCTTGGAATGATGGTGACCTTGTGAACGGGGTCGCATTTGGGCAGCAATTTACCAATCAAGGCATGACCTGATTCGTGGTAAGCCGTGTTGGTTCTCTCCTCCTCTGGCATGACCATGCTTTTGCGCTCAGGACCCATCAGAATTTTGTCCTTGGCTTTTTCAAAGTCCACCATCTCAACCACTCTGGCGTTTCTGCGAGCCGCCATCAAGGCCGCTTCATTGCAAAGGTTGGCCAAATCTGCACCACTCATACCAGGCGTGCCACGAGCAATGACGCTTGGCTGAACATCCTGACCAATGGGTACTTTTCTCATGTGAACGTTCAAAATTTGCTCACGACCTCTGATGTCTGGCAAGGTCACATAGACTTGGCGATCAAAGCGACCAGGTCTTAAAAGTGCCGCATCTAAGATATCGGGACGATTGGTGGCGGCCACCACAATCACGCCTAAATTGGTTTCAAATCCGTCCATTTCAACGAGCATTTGATTGAGTGTCTGTTCGCGCTCATCATTGCCCCCGCCCAAGCCAGCACCCCTTTGGCGACCCACGGCATCGATTTCGTCAATGAAAATAATGCAAGGTGCATTCTTTTTGGCATTTTCAAACATATCGCGAACGCGAGCAGCGCCCACACCCACAAACATCTCAACAAAGTCTGAACCAGAGATGCTAAAAAAGGGCACCTTGGCTTCACCCGCAATGCCTTTGGCCAGCAAAGTCTTGCCCGTTCCTGGAGGGCCCACCAACAGCAAGCCTCTCGGGATGCGACCACCCAGCTTTTGAAACTTTTGGGGATCTTTTAAAAAGTCCACCACTTCCTTGACCTCTTCCTTGGCCTCGTCACAACCGGCCACGTCCGCAAAGGTCACGGTGTTGTTGTTCTCATCGAGCATGCGCGCTTTGCTTTTACCAAAGCTAAAAGCGCCTCCCTTGCCGCCACCTTGCATTTGACGCATGAAGTAAATCCACACACCGATCAAAAGCAACATGGGCCCCCAACTGACCAAGAGGGTCATGATGAGAGAGCCCTCTTCACGCGGTTTGACATCAAATTTCACGCCATTGGCAATCAAATCGCCCACCAAACCACGGTCCAAATAAGTCGCATTGGTGCGAACTTTTCTCTCGTCGTTGGTCACCGCGATGATCTCTGTGCCACCTTGACCCTCTTGAATGGTGGCCGTTTTAATGCGCTTGGATTTGACCTCTTCTAGAAAGTCAGAGTACCCCATGTAACTGGCGCTGCCCGCAGCGGTTTTATCAAACTGCTTGAACACCGTGAACAAGACGAGGGCAATGACGAGCCATACGGCAACTTTTGAGAACCATTGATTATTCAATGAAAGCTCCAATCGGAAATAAAACACAAAAGACTGACAAACATATGAACCCCATTTTAGGCATTTCAAGGGCGAAGAAAACTATTTTTCAACATTTAATCCCCTTTTTGGAGCCTGTCTACGACAAATTAGCCACGGGCTTTGCCTTTTCCGCACTTTGCATCACGCCAAATCGGTGCAAGCCCCAAGGGCAACAAGGCTTCAAGACACACAAAAGTGCACACATCAAACCCCAATGCCCCTATAAAGGCTAGGTCCTTTCAAGCCTGAAGGTCTGACTTGATTTTGTCCAGCTTCAAACCCATTCCAACCAAAAAGGTCTCAGAGGACTTGTCCCTGGACGCCTTGGGTTTGATGGGTTTGACCTTCAGAAAATGATCCTTGAAGAGTTTGACCAATTGGCTGTAGCCACTGCCATGAAAGACCTTGACCACCAAAGCCCCTTCGGGCTTCATGTGCCCCATGCAAAACTCAAGCGCCAGCTCCACCAAATGCTCAATGCGTGCCGCATCAGAAGACTCGATGCCAGACAAATTGGGGGCCATGTCTGAGACCACCACGTCGGCCATTTGACCGAGCATGGCTTCTTGCAAGGCCAAAGACACCGCCGGCTCTCTGAAGTCGCCTTGCATGAACAGCACGCCTTCAACAGGCTCCATGGGCAAGAGATCAAGTGCCAAAATGGTCCCATTCAACGCCCCCACTGCCGCACCTTCAGGCGACAACTTTCTTCTCAAGTATTGACTCCAAGCGCCCGGGGCGCTGCCCAAATCGACCACCAAGTCGCCAGGCTTGATGAGTTTGAGTTGCTCATCGATCTCTTTGAGCTTGTAGGCCGCGCGCGCGCGGTACCCCTCTTTCTTTGCCAACTTGACGTACGTGTCGTTGACATGGTCGTTTAACCACGCTTTATTGACTTTTTTGCTTTTAGTATTGATCTTCAATGAAGTGTCTTCCCTTTAACGGTGGATAATACCCATTATGACTGCAATTATTCTTACCCCCGCCCTAAGACGCGAGCGCCGTGCGCTTGCCCACCACCTTGACCCCGTTGTGATGATCGGCTCTGATGGACTCACCGCCGCCGTGATCAAGGAAGTGGACCATGCCTTGAGTGCCCATGGACTCATCAAGGTGCGTGTTCACGGAGACGACCGCAAAGCACGCGAAGAGATGTACATCGCCTTGGCCGACCAATTGAACGCGGCCCCTATTCAGCACATCGGTAAACTTTTTGTGCTTTGGCGCTATCAACCGCCCAAAGAACATGTGATCGATGAAGACCGCAAACCAGGTCCAAGAGACTTCAAGGTTTTGAAATACTCCTCGCGCGGTGGCCAACGCCCCGAAGTTCGCACTCTCAGAGTGCTTGGCAACCAACGCCTCACCCCAGGCGGCCAAGTCAAACGTGCAAAACCCAAACAAAAGTCGATCAAAAAATCTTCTTTGGGATGAGCCCTAAGACGGCAAAGCGCTTTTAAAGCAGCGCTTTGCGTCCTGGATGAGCAAGGCGCCCGACAACAACCACATCAGTACAAAGGCCAAACTGCCCAAGGCGTGCCAAAGCGCTCGGTTTTCGCCCGCCTTGATCTGAGGAATGATGCCCCAAAGCATGCACGCACTCACCAGCAAAGCCAAGAGCCCTAAAAGCAACACCGTGCGCTTGTTTGCACCACTGCCTTTGGCTGGCCTTGACCGCACCCACACGGCGCACACAACGCTCAAAGAAGCACACACCAAACTCAGTTGAGTGCTCCACACAAACAAGCTCTGAGCAACACCGCCTGCAAGCGCTTTGACTTCAAGGCTTCTAAAAAGAAGGGGCACCACCACAGCCCCGATGGCCCCGAGCGCACCCCACCAAAAAGCAAACAGCAAAAACCGAGCTCTTGAGAGTACAAAAAACAGGATGTTCAAAACATCAGGGGATCGGGGATCCCCGCGTTGAGGGGCGGCTTAGAGATAAGAGACGGAGACAATTTCATAACGTTTCTCCCCCCCAGGTGCTTGAACGATGGCCAAGTCCCCCTCTTCTTTGCCAATGAGGGCTCGCGCAATGGGACTGGAGATGTTGATCAAGCCCAGCTTTAAATCCGCCTCATCCTCGCCCACGATTTGGTACTTGACTTGCTCAGAGGTGCTCTCCTCCTCAAGCATCACCGTCGCACCAAAGACCACCTTGCCATCTGCATCCACAGCCGAGGGGTCAATGATCTGAGCCATGGACAGCTTGCTCTCCACCTCCTGAATACGACCTTCTATAAAGCCCTGACGATCCTTGGCCGCATCGTATTCAGCGTTCTCGCTCAAATCGCCCTGTGCTCTCGCCTCAGCAATCGCATTGATCACCGAGGGGCGGTCCACCGTCTTCAAACGGTGGAGTTCTTCCTTGAGCTTTTCTGCACCCTTTTTTGTAATGGGAATCGTCGCCATGGTCTTCAAATCCTAAAGAAAAAACCGCCGGGAAATTGAATTTCCAGCGGTATCAAATGTACCAATGATCTTCTTGATCACGCTTTGCCAGCAATGCAGGCCGCTCAACACTTGTAGCGCCCCCACGGCTTTGAGACCGTGCCTTCTATTATGAACCAAAATGTGCCCTCCAAAGCCCCCAAAGGGCGCCTTGGGGGGCTCACTTTGGCATCAATGCAACTGCGCGTGCAACTCCTGAATGGAGTAAACCTCAAGGTGATCCAAGTACTTCATGCCTTGTACCGCCGCTTGAGCGCCCGCAATGGTTGTAAATGTTGTGACACGGGCCAAAAGGGCAGAGGTGCGAATTTGCCTGGAGTCGGCAATGGCGTTTCTTCTCTCTTCCACCGTATTGATCACCAACGCCACCTCGTTGTTCTTGATCATATCGACCACATGGGGACGACCTTCTGTCACCTTGTTCACCAACGTGACCTCAATGCCAGCGGCCCTGATGGCCAAGGCTGTCCCCTTGGTGGCCACCAACTCAAAGCCCATCGCAACCAGCTCCTTGGCAATCAGCACCGCCTTGGGCTTGTCGGCATTTTTCACCGTCAAGAACACTTTTTTGATCGCATCTTTGGGTGAAGGCAACTTGGTACCGGCCGCAATCTGGCTCTTGACAAAGGCCTCACCAAAGGTCTTGCCCACGCCCATGACCTCGCCCGTGGACTTCATCTCTGGACCCAAAATGGTGTCCACCCCTGGAAATTTCACGAAGGGAAAGACCGCCTCTTTGACGCTGAAATAAGGAGGATTGACCTCATGAACAATGCCCTGTGAAGCCAAAGACTGTCCAGCCATGCAGCGAGCGGCCACTTTGGCCAACTGTATACCTGTGGCTTTGGAGACATAGGGGACCGTTCTTGAGGCCCGTGGATTGACCTCAAGGACATAGATCACATCTTGCTCATGTTGTTTTTGAATGGCAAACTGCACGTTCATCAACCCCACCACCCTGAGCGCCTTGGCCATGGCCGCGGTCTGGCGTTTGAGCTCATCAATGGTGGCCTGGGACAAGGAGTAAGGAGGCAAGGAGCAGGCCGAGTCGCCGCTGTGCACGCCCGCTTGCTCAATGTGCTCCATGACACCTCCAATGAAGGTGACCTCACCGTCACTCAGACAATCCACATCACACTCAATCGCATCGTTCAAGAACCTGTCCAAGAGCACCGGTGAGTCATGGCTCACCTTCACCGCTTCACGCATGTAGCGCTCAAGGTCTCGCTGCTCGTGCACAATTTCCATGGCTCGCCCACCCAGCACATAACTGGGGCGCACAACCAAGGGGTAACCCAAAATCTCAGCCCTCTCCAAGGCCTCGGCTTCTGTTCTGGCCGTGGCATTGGGGGGCTGTCTCAAGCCCAGTTCTTGGAGGAGCTTTTGGAATCTCTCTCTGTCCTCGGCCGCATCAATCATATCGGGACTCGTACCAATGATGGGCACACCCGCGGCCTCTAAACCCAGTGCCAATTTCAAAGGCGTTTGTCCGCCGTATTGAACGATCACGCCAAAGGGCTTTTCTTTGTCCACAATTTCCAAGACATCTTCAAGCGTCAAGGGCTCAAAATAGAGCCTGTCGCTCGTGTCGTAATCGGTGGACACGGTCTCAGGGTTGCAGTTGACCATGATGGTCTCGTAGCCATCTTCTCGCAAAGCCATGGCGGCGTGAACACAGCAGTAATCAAATTCAATCCCTTGCCCAATTCGGTTGGGCCCACCACCGAGCACCATGATTTTTTTGGCATTGGTGGGAGCGGCCTCGCACTCTTGATCGTAAGTGGAGTACATGTAGGCGGTTTTGGTCTCAAACTCCGCTGCACACGTGTCCACCCGTTTGTAAACGGGGCGTATGCCTTTGATGTGTCGCGCTTGGCGAACTTGGGCTTCGGTGGTCTTGAGCAACTTGGCCAATCGACGATCTGAAAACCCTTTTTGTTTGAGTTGCCTCAACTCTTGCGTCGAGAGGGCTCCTAAACTTGAACGCTCAAGTTCCAACTCAATTTTGACAATTTCTTCGATTTGTCTCAAAAACCAAGGATCGATCTTGGTGAGGTCATGCACCTCTTGCACAGACATGCCCAAAGCGAATGCGTCCCCCACATACCAAATGCGATCAGGTCCTGGCGCGCCCAATTCTTTTTCCAAAACCTCTCGGTCTTGGGTCTTTTCGTTCATCCCGTCAACACCCACCTCAAGCCCCCTGAGCGCTTTTTGGAAGGACTCTTGAAAGGTGCGCCCCATGGCCATGACTTCACCCACAGATTTCATCTGTGTGGTCAAGCGCGAGTCGGCTTGAGGAAACTTTTCAAATGCAAAACGCGGTATTTTCGTGACCACGTAGTCAATGCTGGGCTCAAAACTGGCAGGCGTTTGCCCACCCGTGATGTCGTTTTTGAGCTCATCCAAGGTGTACCCCACCGCCAACTTGGCCGCGACCTTGGCAATCGGAAAGCCCGTGGCCTTGGAGGCCAAGGCGGACGAACGAGAGACCCGTGGGTTCATCTCGATGACCACCATTCTGCCGTCCACAGGGTTGATGGAGAACTGCACATTGGAGCCCCCCGTGTCCACGCCAATTTCTCTGAGAACGGCCAATGAGGCATTCCTCAAAATTTGATACTCTTTGTCCGTGAGGGTCTGCGCAGGCGCCACGGTGATTGAGTCGCCCGTGTGAACCCCCATGGGGTCCAAATTCTCAATGGAGCACACAATGATGCAGTTGTCTGCCTTGTCGCGCACCACTTCCATCTCGTACTCTTTCCACCCCAAGAGCGACTCTTCAATGAGCAACTCGTGTGTCGGGGAAGCCTCAAGCCCGCGCTTGCAAATGGTTTCAAACTCTTCGGCGTTGTAGGCGATACCGCCCCCCGTTCCACCCAAAGTAAAACTGGGACGAATGACCACAGGAAAACCAACGGTCTTTTGTACATCCCAGGCCTCTTGCAAGGAGTGTGCGATGCCTGACCTGGCAGACCCCAAGCCAATTTTGCTCATGGCGTCCTTGAACTTCAAGCGGTCTTCGGCCTTGTCAATGGCCTCTGGGGTGGCGCCAATCAACTCAACCTTGTATTTGTCCAAAATGCCGTGGTGCCACAAGTCCAGCGCACAATTGAGCGCTGTTTGCCCACCCATTGTTGGCAAAATGGCGTCAGGCTTTTCTTTGGCAATGATTTTCTCAACCGTTTGCCAAGTGATGGGTTCGATGTAGGTGACATCCGCCGTTGCCGGGTCGGTCATGATCGTGGCGGGATTGCTGTTGATCAAAATGACCTTGTAGCCCTCCTCTCGCAACGCCTTACAGGCCTGAACACCGGAGTAATCAAACTCACACGCCTGTCCAATAATGATGGGGCCAGCCCCAATGATCAAAATACTTTTAAGGTCTTGTCTTTTAGGCATGGGTAGTGGTCTCCATCAAATGGATGAAGCGATCAAACAGGTAAGCAATGTCGTGGGGGCCAGGGGAAGCCTCAGGGTGCCCCTGGAAACAAAAGGCAGGTTGATCGGTTCTTTGCAAACCTTGCAATGAACCATCAAAAAGAGAAACGTGCGTGACCTTCAAATTGGCTGGCAACTGAGTGGCATCCACTGCAAACCCATGGTTTTGAGAGGTGATGCACACACGGCCCGTGTCCAAATCCTTCACGGGGTGGTTTGCACCATGGTGGCCAAACTTCATCTTGTAGGTCTTCGCACCACTGGCCAAGGCCATGATCTGGTGACCCAAACAAATCCCAAAGGTCGGGATGCCTTGATTGATCAAGGTTTTGGCCGCCTCAATGGCGTAATCACAAGGCTGGGGGTCGCCAGGACCATTGGAGAGAAAAATACCATCAGGGTTCAAGGCCAAGACCTCTTTGACCGAGGTCTTGGCCGGGACCACGGTGACGTCACAACCGCGCTCAACCAGCATGCGCAAGATGTTTTTCTTCACGCCAAAATCAAATGCAACCACTTTGTATTTGGCGACCAAAGGCTTTGCGTAGCCCGCACCGAGTTGCCACTCGCCTTCCTCAAAGCGATAGGTGCGGTGCGTGCTCACCTCTTGGGCCAAATCAAGTCCCGCCATGCTTTTGGCCGACTTGGCCAAATCGATGGCTTTGGCAATGAGCTCCGGGGTGATGGATTGCCCCATCTCAAGCGCCAAAATAGCACCATTTTGTGCACCCTTGGTTCTCAAGACACGCGTCAAAGCACGGGTATCGATTCCACAAATACCGAGTTTGTTTTCTGCTTTGAGGTAGCTTTCTAAGGACTGCTCGCTCCTGAAGTTCGAAGGCGCCTGGGGCAGATCCTTGATGATCAAACCTTGGGCATGGATTTGAGTGGACTCGCAATCCTCGGCATTGATGCCGTAGTTGCCAATGTGGGGATACGTCAAGGTCACCAGTTGATGGGCATAACTTGGATCGGTCAATATTTCTTGATAGCCCGTCATGGAGGTGTTGAAAACAACCTCTCCAACGGTTTGACCTGCGGCGCCGAGGCTGAGGCCTTCAAAGACTGTGCCGTCTGCTAACGCCAAAATGGCTGGTGGGGTTTTACCCTGAAGAGACAAAAGCACTGGGTTCTCCGTATGTGTTCGGTGACGCCCTTAGCGCACACAAATTGTCTTCATCTCGCAAATGACGCGCTAGAAGCTTGTGCTTTTGGCTTTGGTGAATGCTAAACTTGTTTGAGCTTGGGGGCGTGCAGTAATGTAATGATTGCTTAAAAAAGCCTCCCATTATAGTGCACCAAGCACTGCGCTTGAGAAAGGCTTGGCGCTATATTTTTTTCACTGCTGAGGACAATTCTTCTTCAATTTCTTCCTCCTTGTTCAAGTCATGCCCTAAAAACCATCCATCGGTGCTTGGCTAGACCCCAAGGACTTGGACTGGAGCAAATTAATCCCATAGTTAACTTTTTTAAAGCACAAAGCGCTTGGCGAGACAAAAAGCCCCAAAAAAGTCCAAGGTCGGACAGTTCAAAATCGCCCGCCAGCAGGTTCTAAGCAATCATTTGCGCATCACGGCGCTGCTGTATAAACAAATAGAGGCCGCAACAGCCACATTCAAGGACTCTTGCCCATGCGTTTGCATGATGCGAATGTGTTGGTCGGCTTTGCGCATCAAACTCTCACTCAAGCCCTGACCTTCGTGCCCCATCAACCAAGCACATGGGTGGGGCAAGCTGCCCTTGGCCACCAAGTCATGAAGGTACTCACCTTGGTGAGAGCTGGTCGCCAAAAAGGGCAGTTTCAAGGGCTCCAAATCGCCCTCTTGCAAAGACTCCACCAGTCGAAGCGAGAAATGAGCCCCCATCCCAGCGCGCAGCACCTTGCCGCTCCAAAGGGCCGCACTGCCCTTGATCGCCAAGATCTGAGTGCAGCCCATGGCGGCCGCCGTTCTGAGGATCGCGCCCACATTGCCCGCGTCTTGAAGGCGGTCCAAAATCAAGGTCATGCAACCTGGGTCAATGTCTTGAACTTGGGGCAACTCGCACTCAAAACCAAAATGCGAACTCGAACCCAATGCACTGATGGACTCAAAGAGGGTCTCAGACATCAACACATTTTGCTCAGCCACCGCTTTGAAGGTGCTGCCAATGGCGGGCCAGATCGACTCTGAAAACACCGCTTTTTTGATCTTCGCGCCCTTGTCCAATGCAGCCTGACAAAGGTGCTCGCCTTCAATCCAAAACGTTTGGGTTTGACGGTATTGCACGCTGTCTTGAGACAGCTTCCTCAGCGCTTTCAGTGCAGCGTTGTCTTTGGACGTGATCAGCAAGGGCTCACTGCGCACAAAAGGCCCACTCATCAGGTGCTCCCCTTTGATTGCGCAAGCACTTTGGCAACTGGGGCAAAGGTTTTTCTGTGCCAAGGCGTCACCCCCAAGTCGAGCAAAGCGCGTTGGTGTTGTGCGGTGCCGTAGCCCTTGTGAGATGCGAAACCGTAGCCGGGAAACTCTTTGTCAATGCCATGGCACCAGCGGTCGCGGTGCACCTTGGCCAAAATGGAGGCCGCTTGTATGGCCGGGACATAATCATCGCCCCCCACCAAGGTGTGAACACGCATGGACAACTGAGGGGGACGGTTGCCATCGACCAAAACCACTTGGGGCGCCGTGACAAGACCCAAGACCGCTCGCCTCATGGCCAGCAATGTCGCTTGCAAGATGTTGAGCGCATCAATCTCTTCAATGCTCGCCTCTTGCACACAATAAGACAAGGCCCGCGCTTTGATCTCGAGCTCCAATTGATCGCGTTTTTTTTCCGTCAATTTCTTGGAGTCGGCCAAGCCTGCAATCGGACGAGCCGGGTCCAAGATCACCGCTGCCGCCACCACAGGACCGACCCAAGGGCCTCGCCCTGCTTCGTCAACGCCGGCCACCAGCAAGTCGCTTGCCAAAATGGCCTGCAGCTCGTGGTCAAAGAGCGTGGAGATACGAGGAGACACCCGCTTTTGGATCATGACAACTCAGCCACAGAATTCTTTTGTCGCTGCATTTTTGAGCGACTCAAAAGCGAATGTATCGCTTCGGCACACAAAGTGGGGGTGTCCTTCTTTAAGCTTTGATGCAAGGCTTTGAACCGTTCGACCAACAGGGCCACCCGAGGTGCTTGATTGAACCATTTGAGCGTTTCGTGCGCCAAGTTCTCTGGCGTGCAATCGGACTGAAGCAACTCAGGGACCACAAACTCTTCACACAAAATATTGGGCAGTCCCACCCAAGGCTGCAGCCGTTGGCGTTTGATGATTTCCCATGAAAATGCATTCATGTGATAAGCAATGACCATGGGTTTTTTAAAAAGTGCCGCCTCAAGCGTTGCCGTTCCACTGGCCACCATGGCCACATCGCACGCGGCCAAACAGGCATGAGAGCGCCCGACCAAGAGCGTGCACAATGTGCTCATTTGAGTCTCACGCAAAACGGCCTGAATAAAAGGCACGCCCGAGGCCGGTGTTGGCAACACAAATCGAATCTCGGGTTTGAGCTTGTGGATTTCTTTGGCGGCCAATAAAAAACGCCGCGTCATGTGCTCAATCTCACTCAGACGACTCCCTGGCAGCAAGGCCACAAGAGGGACATGCGCCGCAAGCCCCAGGGATTGCCTGGCTTGCAGGGGATCCGTCTCCTGTGCAATGACTTGCGCCAAGGGATGCCCCACAAACGTGGCCTCAATGCCCTGCTGAGCCAAGAGCTTGGGCTCAAAGGGAAACAAACACAAGACATGGTCGACACTTTGAGCAATCTTGTGCACACGCTTGGCCCGCCATGCCCAAATGGAGGGGCACACAAACTGCACGCTCGGCACGCCTTTGAGCTTAAAGCGCCTGGCCAATTCCAAGTTGAAATCTGGCGCATCAATGCCAATGAAGACATCGGGCACTTGGCGCATGCTGTCCCTGAACATCTGATCGCGAATGCCCACGATTTCTTTGTAGTGCTTGAGGACTTCAAAGTAGCCTCGAACAGCCAATTTCTTGTAGGACCACTTGGACTGAAAACCCAAGGCATCCATCTGCGGGCCCCCGATGCCATGAAAGCTTGAATGGGCAAAACGATCCTTGAGACCTCGCAACATCAAGGACGCGAGCAAGTCCCCAGACACCTCTCCTGCCACCATTGCAAAATTCAAATGCGCCATGTGGTCTTGCACCTGTGTTTAGAAAACGATGGGGCCGTCATCCGTCAAGCGCTTTAGCGCACAATGCCACGTGTGGGGGCCGTTTGCTTTAAAAAGTCCAACATGTCTTGCACATCGTTTTTGGCCTCAGGGTGCGAATCCTTCAAGCCTTCAATTTGAGAGATGGCTTCAGACAAACTCAATTGATCGCGGTACAAGTATTTGTGCATCATCTTGACCGCATGGATTCTTCGCTCCTCAAAGCCTCGTCGCTTTAAGCCCTCAAAATTCATGGAGCGCGCATTGGCGGGTTGACCTTGCGCCATCACAAAGGGCGGCAGATCGGCAAAAAGCAATGCATTCATCGCGGTAAAACTGTGTTTGCCAATGCGACAAAACTGATGCACCACCGTAAAGCCACCCAAGATCACCCAGTCTTCCACGACCACATGACCAGCGAGTTGCGTGTTGTTGGCAAAAATGGTTTGGTTGCCCACCTGACAATCGTGGGCCAAGTGCACATAGGCCATGATCCAATTGTCGTTGCCTATGCGGGTCACACCTTGGTCCTTGGCGGTTCCGATGTTGAAGGTGCAGAACTCACGGATCGTGTTTCTCGCTCCAATTTCCAAGCGCGTGGGCTCGCCTGCATATTTTTTATCTTGAGGCACCGCACCCAAAGAGTTGAATTGAAAAATTTGGTTCTTTTCACCGATCTGGGTGTGCCCTTCGATCACGCAATGAGGACCAATTTGAGTGTCGCGCGCAATTTTTACATGTGGGCCAATGCATGTATAGGCCCCAACGCTCACGCTGCTGTCAAGCTCAGCTCTTGGATCAATCAATGCGGTGGGATGAATCAGGCTCATGGCGTCAAAGTGTAGGTGGGTGAAGAAAAGAAGACCGGGTCCTTGGGACTTTTATTTTGAAATGGCTTTGACCGCGCACATCAACTGCGCCTCGGTGGCCAACTCATCTCCGACAAATGCTTTGGCATTGAATTTAAAGATGCCGGCTTTCATGCGCTCGAGTTCAACATCTAAAATCAATTGGTCGCCTGGCTCCACGGGTCGCTTAAAGCGAGCGCCATCAATGCCCGCAAAGTAATAGACCGATTGATCATCGGGGGCGGTGCCCAGTGCATCAAAGGCGAGCAAGGCCGCTGCTTGTGCCAAGGCCTCTAGGATCAACACCCCTGGCATCACAGGGTGGTGAGGAAAGTGCCCCATAAAATGAGGCTCATTGATCGAGACATTTTTCAAGGCCTTGATGCGCACACCCGTTTCAAGCTCCAAGACCCGGTCCACCAATAAAATGGGATAGCGATGGGGCAACTGTTTGAGTATTTGATGGATGTCCATTTATGTTCCAGATGAAGTTTGAAGACCTTTTTCAAGAGCCATGATTCTCTCTCTCAATTTGTAGGCCTGTTTGAGGGTCACAGCATTTTTTTCCCACAAAGCATTGTCTTGGAGGGGATAAATACCGCTGTAATGTCCTGGCTTGTTGATGGAGCGCGTGACCACCGTGGCAGCCGAGATGTGCACATGGTCCGTCAACTCCAAATGCCCCAAGACGATGGCACCTCCCCCCACGGTGCAAAACTGACCAATCTTGGCGCTGCCTGCAACGCCGACACATGCAGCCATCGCGGTGTGAGCACCGATGTGCACATTGTGTGCAATTTGAATGAGGTTGTCCAACTTGACCCCGTGTCCAATGACCGTGTCCTCTAAGGCGCCCCGGTCAATGCAGGTGTTGGCTCCAATTTCAACCTCATCCCCTATTTGGACCGCCCCCAGTTGTTCGATCTTGACCCACAAAGCCCCATGGCCCAGCGCTGAGGCGCTGAACGCTTGCTCAGCACTTGGGTCCTTTGCAAAACCAAATCCATCGGCCCCAATGACCACTCCCGAATGCACAATACAGCCCCGCCCAACTTGGCAGTTCTCTGACAAGGTGACGCGAGACTTGAGCCAAGAACCTTCCTCAACCGTGGCGCCTCTCTCAATCACACAAAAGGGCCCCACTTTCGCAGTGGCGTGAACCCGGGCATCAGGATGAATCACAGCACTCGGATGGATCAGGGGCTCCAACGCAGCGCTGGATTGAGCGGACCGATCCATGTGTGCTTTGCGCCACCACTGGGTGAGTTTGGCGAAATACAAATACGGCTGAGGCGTCACCACCAAAACCTGATCAGGTCTTGCCAGCGAGCGAGCGTCTTCAGAGACGATCACCACAGAGGCCCTTGTATGGAGCAACTGAGAGGCGTACTTGGGATGACTTAAAAAACTAAGTGACCCAGTTTGGGCCACGTCCAAGGGCGACAGTCGGGAGAGCTGCGTATCGGGTGAACCCACCAGGGTGCCACCCAACGCGTCAACGATATCTCCTAGTCGCAGTAACACACCCGCCTTATTTAGCGCTAGGCGAGCCGGTCGCAGGACTGGCAGCGTTGATGGTCTTGATCACTTTGTCCGTGATGTCGTGTTTGGGGTTGATGTAGACCGCCTCTTGCAAGACCAAGTCATATTTTTCAGACTCGGCCACTTGCCTGACCACACGATTGGCTTTTTCTAAAACTTGTTGGAACTCTTCATTCTTGCGTGCATTCAAGTCTTCTTGAAACTCACGGCGTTTTCTTTGGAAGTCACGATCTTGATCGACCAAAGATTTTTGACGCGACGATCTTTGTGTCTCTGACAAAGTGGGCGCATCGCGCTCGAGTTTTTCGCTGGCGGATTTTAAACCGTTGCCAATATCCACCAATTCACGCTCGCGTTTGGAGAATTCTTGCTCCAATTTGGCTTGAGCGGCCTTGGCCGTGTTGGCTTCTCGGAAGATTCGATCCGTGTTGACGAATCCAACTCGAAACTCCTGGGCATGAACAGCCAGTGCGGTCACACCAAGCAGGCCAATTAAAAAAGTACTGCGAAGAATATGTTTCATCAAAACGAGGTCCCAATTTGAAATTGCAATTTCTGGATTCTATCGCCTTCAAGGTGCCTTATGGGATTTGCAATCGCAAATCTTAAGGGCCCCATGGGAGAGACCCAGCTGATGCCCATGCCGTAAGAGCTCCTTAATTGGGCCAAACGAATGGCTTCATTTTCCCCAAAAACGTTGCCCATGTCATAAAACCCATACAAACGCAGCGATTTGTCGTTGCCTGCCCCTGGAAAAGGAATGAAAAACTCTGCATTCACAACGAGCTTCTTCGCACCACCGATCACCAAACCCGTGATGTCTCTGGGGCCCAAGGAGCCTTGATCAAAACCTCTGACCGATCCCAGTCCACCGACAAAGAAACTCTTGAAGATGGGAAAGGGCTGGCCATTGAGTCCTCGACCAACGCCAAGTTCGCTGTTCAAGGCCAAACTGTACTGCTTGGACAAGGGGTAATAGTACTGGTACTGTCCACCCGCTCTGACGTAATGCGCAACGCCCGCAATGGAATAATCTGAATAAGCTCGCGCCAAAACACCTCGCGTTGGCGCCATCACCGAGTCTCTGGAGTCTCTTAACCAACCCACATTGAGTGGCAAGGAGCTGCTGGTGTAGCCAAATCTGTCGGCATAGTCCAAATAAGACGCAGGAATGCTGGTGCCCGGCACGATGGTCGTTTGCTCAACCGACAAGCCCATTGAGATGCGGTCGATCTCAGTGACGGGTATTCCAAAGCGCATCCCTAAACCGGAGGAAACCAATCGATAGTTGCCCGCTTGGTCATTGTAGGGACGCATGGAGCGGTGCGTAAAGTCAAATGTTCTTGAAATGCCGTCTTCAGTGAAATACGGATTGGTGGTGTTCATGGTGAAGACTTGGTTGTACTTGCTGGTGCTCACCTGGGTGCCCAAGAAGTTACCGGTTCCAAAAATGTTGTCTTGCTGAATACCAAAAGTCACAAAGAGCTTTTCATAAGATGAAAAGCCTGCACCCAACTGCAAAGAACCCGTGGGTTTTTCTGCCACCGTCACGGTCAAATCCACCTGGTCCAAGCTGCCTGGCACATCTTGCGTCTCGATGGACACGTCCTTGAAATAGCCCAGTCTCTCGACGCGGTCTCTGGACAGACGAATGCGGTCGCCATCGTACCAAGCGGACTCCATTTGCCTGAACTCACGGCGAATGATCTCGTCGCGCGTGCGGGTGTTGCCGGCCAAATTGATGCGTCGCACATAGGCACGCCTAGAGGGGTCGGCTTGAAGCACCAAATTGACCAAGTTCTTTTCACGGTCCACTTCTGTTCTTGGCTCCACGCGAGCAAAAGCAAAGCCAAAATTGCCAAAATAATCGGTGAAGGCCTTCATGGTTTGAGCCACATCGTTGGCATTGTAGGTTTGCCCGACTTTGATACCGATCAGGGCCTTGAACTCATCTTCGCGGCCCAAATAGTAGCCCTCCAGCTGAATGCCCGAGACCACAAAACGCTCACCTTCGAAAACATTGACGGTGATCACAATGTCTTGTCGATCAGGTGAGATGGCCACTTGCGTGGACTCAATTTTGAACTCCAAAAAACCTCTTGAGAGATAAAACGACTTCAAGGTCTCAAGGTCAGCATTGAGCTTGGCACGAGAATATCGATCCGACTTGGTGTACCAACTCAACCAGTTTCCCGTGTTCAAGTCCAGTTGATTGCGAAGGTCAGATTGACTGTAAAAGTGATTGCCCACCAATTTAATTTCTTTGATCTTGGCCACATCGCCTTCGATCACACTGAAGGTCAGGTTGACGCGGTTGCGCTCAATCGGGGTGATGGTGGTGGTGATCTCCGCGCCATACAAGGAGCGGTTGATGTATTGGCGCTTGAGTTCTTGCTCGGCTCGATCGGCCAAAGCCTTGTCAAAGGGGCGTCCATCGGCCAAACCAATGTCCCGCAAGGCTTTCTTTAAGGTGTCTTTGTCAAACTCTTTGGTGCCCACGAATTCAACACTCGAGATGATGGGGCGTTCCTCAACGATCACGATCACGATGCCTTGCCTGGTCTCGATGCGAACATCCTTGAACAGACCCAAGCCGAACAATGAGCGAATGGCGGCCGTGCCTTGCTCATCGGTGTAGGTTTCACCCACTTTAAATGGCAAGGAGGCAAAGACCGTTCCAGGCTCAACGCGCTGCAAACCCTCCAAGCGGATATCGCTCATGACAAAGGGCTCGCCAGCCAACGCATTCGAGCTCCAAGCAAACAAGCTCAAGGTCAACAAAAGGACGCTGAAGAATCGATTGAATAATACGTGCATTGTCAAAATCACTCAATGGTGGGGACTCAAAATTGATGGCTGATTATCGATCACTTCACGCACAAAAAATCGATCC
>CANBTT010000005.1 GCA_947372465.1 Burkholderiales bacterium
TGCTCCCGTTGCTCCCGTTGCTCCCGTTGCTCCCGTTGCTCCCGTTGCTCCCGTTGCTCCCGTTGCTCCCGTTGCTCCCGTTGCTCCCGTTGCTCCCGTTGCGCCTATTGAGCCCGTTGCTCCCGTTGCTCCAACTGCTCCTGCTGTGCCAATAGCTCCATTTGTTCCTGCTATACCATCAACACCGTTAATAGCATTAGCTGAACTGACACCGTGACACACATATCTCACAGATGTAATTTCTACAGAATCAAGTCTGTTGTTTTGATTCACATCTAAACCAGCAATGACTTCACTACCACCTGCAGGACAATTCAGGCCAATGGGTTCATCATTTATTGCAAGCAATGAATTTAAGCCATCAACTCCAACTCCATCTAAAGATCCCTTACAAATGAATTGTTCGCTAGTCACTTCAGCTTCATTCAGTACTTGATCATCATTGGAATCTATTCCAAGCTGAATAGTGATACCACCATTTGGGCAAGATGTTTGTGGGGCAGAATTGACAACAAAAAAGGTAATCTTTAAGTTTTGACTGCTTGAACTAACGCCGCCACATCCAGCCAATAAAATCATGGCTAACAAACCTACGCTTAAGGCTGCTTTTTTGTAAATTGAAAACATCAGATAACCCCATTACACTTCAGCACGCGGAAGCACTAGTTCAACTTACTTCTGCTCCGTTAAAAACTTATTGATTGACGGCAATGTGATTTGCAAATGGTCAATCGTGATGCTTCAAACACTTGCAATTCGCACACTAACTTTTTTCTTGCTCAATCTAACCAAGTAGTTGATGCGGGCAAATTGCAAAGAAGTTTCATCTTATTAGAAATACGTATCAGTGAAATCAATCTAAGAAGTACTTGATTGACTTACATCAAGCTAAGGAACCGTTAGAGTTAAAAATCATTCTAAGATCAGCAAAAGAGCAACAGATTGTCAAATGTGGAACAACTGTTAATTACCCTGCTTAATTGACTTTTTTGTGTTGGTCGCTTTGCTCTGAACTAGCGATAAAGAGATTGCTGGATAGCTGACAAGTCCAATATCTGAGCGTCTAATACCTATTTAGGTTAATAAAAGCCATGATTTTGAACTGTTATTGCTGATTGAAAGGTAAAGACCACTCACACCTCCAACTGAGTGAAGAACATTGCCCGACAGGTTCTTGACGGCATGGGCACCAAATGGCTTTGCGACACTTGGCATCTTTTGGCTCTTCAGCATTAACTGGGGACAAAGGTATTTATTAAACTAGACAAAATGTATTGACCTGCCAACCTAAAACGACGTGGGTTAAGCTTGGGTTTTAACCCAGGCTCAGAGCCAAAATTTAGGAGGCAAGTCATGCAAGAGTTTAACAAATTCATCGGTTTAGATGTACACAAATCAACAATAGCGATTTCGATTGCTCCTGAAGATGGTGGCGAAGTTCGATATTTTGGCGAAATCAAGAATACGAAGGAGGCCTTGACTAATTTTGCGAACAAAATTAGTCAAGGTAGCTTGAAGCTGTCCTTCTGTTACGAGGCTGGTGGGTGTGGATATGAGGTCTATAGGCACTTGCGCAATATTGGCCATGATTGCATGGTGGTGGCTCCGTCCTTGATTCCCAAGAAGGCTGGCCAGCGCGTCAAAACTGACCGGCGAGACAGCTTGAATTTGGCAAGACTGCACCGTGCGGGAGAGTTGACAGGCGTCTGGGTTCCAGACGCCATGAATGAGGCGCTACGAGATCTGACAAGAGCCAGAGAGGACATGAAACATTTACAGCGACAAGCAAAGCAAAGGTTACTGGCATTCTTGCTGCGACATGGGTGGACATACTCTGGAAAATCAAATTGGACAAAAGACCACTTCAATTGGCTCGAAACAGTGAAGTTTCAGCACGCAGGGCAACAAATTGTCTTCCAGGAATATGTGGACACGGTCAAGTACTGCGGGAAACGAGTTGAGTCGGTGACCCAACAAATTGAGGTCTGCTCTCGAGAATCAGCGTGTTGGCCAGTCATTGAATCCTTGATGGCGCTCAAAGGAATTGATTTGATCACTGCAGCAACCATCATGGCTGAAATTGGGGACCTCACTCGCTTTGATAGCGCACCTAAATTGATGTCTTACCTTGGGTTGGTTCCTAGCGAACACTCCAGTGGATCAAGCGTGAGAAGAGGCGGCATCACAAAAACTGGCAACAGCCATGTCAGGCGTGTGCTGGTGGAAGCAGCTTGGACGTACCGCTTCCCCGCAAGAAAGACAGCGCATACCCAAAAAAGAGCGAAAGTTACAACTGAAGCGGTACAAGAAATATCCTGGAATGCACAAAAACGTTTGTGCCAACGGTACAAGGAACTCAACGCCAATGGCAAAATCAAAGTGCAAACCTGCACAGCCATTGCTCGGGAGCTGGCTGGCTTTGTTTGGGCAATCGGGCAAACAGTGCCTCTCAAGCAATCAGCAAACGCTCAATAAAAGAATTCAAATGCAAGAATGGACTAAGAGCAGGGCAGTCATGATGGGGAGAACCCTCGGACCAACTATGAGGCATCTGGCATGCTAGATTGACCCTCGAAACTAGAGAGAGGCAGCTCCACGACGATTCTTTGTCATGCGGTAACCAACCCGCGAATATGAGACTGATCAACCGTCGTATTGAGTCTGCTCTGCTCTTAGTCCATTTTTAAATAGAAGAAAGTCAAACCCGTTTAATTGGTGGGATTGACAGGTCAATACATATGAGTTGGTACGAAGAACATGCTTAATAGAGGTAACACCAATGTCCCAAATTGATTTTATATTAGGCCCTGCGGATTTGACAATTCATAGGGTGACGGGGTGGGATCATCCAAGTGTGGACCAGTCCCAAGACCAGGCCGAAACGTTATCACGGAGGGCTTTCACCCTAAAATGGAGATGTTGTCTAGACGAGCGTATGGATTTAGAAATTTCGAGAATTACAGACTGCGCGTCTTGGCACACTGTGGTTGGAATGGAGTATTCAACCGAGTTTGATAAATGCTCATCCCCCGTTAATTGGGAAGAGCCTAAAACCGCGTGCAATCGATACGGTTCAAATTCAGGTTTTGAACGCGCTAAGTCAAGAGGTTTTGAGACAAACGGGGTTTGAGACGCCTTTCCCGTACCGCTGACGCAGGCCGCATTCAGGAGCCCAAAGCAAAAAGCCCCGCGTGGTGCGGGGCCTGAGGCTGCCTCAAGGCCTGCTGAGCAGGTTGGAGGTCTTTGTACTGGCGGAAACGGAGAGATTCGAACTCTCGATGAGGCTCAACACCCCATACTCCCTTAGCAGGGGAGCACCTTCGGCCACTCGGTCACGTTTCCTAAGCCCTGTATTATGCCTTATCTTGGTCCAAATCAAACGTCTTGTGCAACGCTCTGACGGCCAACTCCATATATTTTTCGTCGATCACGACTGAAGTCTTGATCTCAGAGGTCGAAATCATCTGAATATTGATGCCCTCTTCACTCAAAGTCTTGAACATTTTGCTGGCAACGCCCACATGGCTTCTCATGCCAATGCCAACGATGGAGACCTTACAGATCTTGGTGTCCCCTACAACTTCTGCTGCACCCAACTCGGGAATGACTTGGCTTTTTAAGAGATCCAAGGTTTTGGCGTGATCGTTTCTATGAACGGTAAAACTGAAGTCGGTTTTGCCATCCCTGCTGATGTTTTGGATGATCATGTCCACTTCGATGTTGGCCTGAGCCACAGCACCTAAAATTTGATAGGCAATACCTGGCTTGTCAGGCACACCCAAGACAGAGATTTTGGCCTCATCGCGGTTAAAAGCGATTCCAGAAACGATTGCTTGTTCCATTTTTTCATCTTCCTCAAAACTTATCAAAGTGCCTGAACGGGCCTCTTCTGTTAGATCAATATCCCACGGGGTAAAGCTGGACAGGACCCTCAATGGCACCTTGTACTTGCCCGCAAATTCAACCGAACGAATTTGAAGCACTTTGCTGCCCATGGAGGCCATTTCGAGCATTTCCTCAAAACTGATGGTCAAGAGCCTTTTGGCCTCTGGCACGACCCGTGGATCGGTCGTGTAGACGCCGTCCACATCCGTGTAAATCAAACACTCACTGGCTTTTAAGGCCGCCGCGATGGCAACCGCAGAGGTGTCTGAGCCACCACGACCAAGGGTCGTGATGTTGCTGTGTTCATCAACGCCTTGAAAGCCGGTGATGATCACCACCTTGCCTTTGTCCAAGTCGGCCATCACGCGCTTGTCTTCAATGGACTCGATGCGAGCTTTGGTGAAGGCACTGTTTGTGCGAATGGGCAACTGCCAGCCGGCATAACTCACCGACTCCACACCCTCGGCTTGCAGCGCAATGGCCAAAAGCGCCGAGGAGGCCTGTTCACCTGTTGAGGCCAACATGTCGAGCTCGCGCTGGTAGGACATGCTCGCAGAACTGGGCGCCAACTCTTTGGCAAGTCCCAAGAGCCTGTTGGTCTCGCCACTCATTGCTGAAGGCACCACCACCATTTGGTAACCTGCACGGCTCCACTTGGCGACCCGTTTGGCCACATTTTTAATGCGATCGGTGCTCCCCATTGAGGTGCCACCATATTTATGAACAATCAAAGACATCGTCTATTTCACTCGGTGATTAGGCAAAACCCCATATTCTACCAACTCAAGGACTGTATTTTTCCTGACCACGCAAGAGGCCCCAACCTTTAGCTGAATACCGTGACCACGGCTTGTGCAGGCCTTGATCAAACGGTTCAACTCGCGCAACTGCGCGGTGCTGGCCCTACACCCTTGCTCGCCCAGCCAATGGCGCAAAACATTTGTTCGCCTTGCCTCGCTGAGCGCTTGAAGGCTTTTGATTTGTGGCGGAATCCCAACACGGCTCAAATCCTCTTGGGCCAGTTCATGCAGCAAAGACTGCGCCTGCGCAATGTGAGTGGCACTCCTGGACAAGGTTTGACGGAAATTGGGGAACGCATCCATCAAATGAGGCAATATTTTTTTCCTGATCCTGTTGCGCGTGAACGCTTCATCGGCGTTGCTTGGATCCTCAATCCAAGTCAAATCCTGTTCACGTGCCCATGCTCGAAGTTCTGTGGACGACACCCCCAAAATGGGTCGGTGGTAGGTGATGCCATTTTTTTCCCACTGGGACCTCATGCCCGACAACCCGGGCAAACCAGAGCCTCTGGACATCGCCAAAAGCACCGTCTCCACTTGGTCGTCCGCGTGTTGAGCAAGTGCGATGTCTTTGACCGCCCCCTCCCACTTCAAGGTCAACACCTCCTCCAAGGCCTTGTACCGTGCAAGACGTGCAGCATCCTCTGGACTTTGCCCTGTGTTGTGCTTTGCGTTGACACGAATGACCTCAAGAGGGATGTGGCGATCAAGGCAAAATTTCTCGCAATGGCTGACGAAGTCATCGGCAGCACTCTGTAGCCCATGGTGAACATGCACCGCATGAACCTGTCCAGGCCACTTCAAGTGACTCGCCCAAAGCAAGGCCGTCGAGTCCGCCCCACCGCTGTAAGCCACAGCGAGGGGTTGAGAAGGCTCAAACTCAGACAACCAAGGGGGAACAAGCAAATTGATCTTTGGCAAACGAGCAGAGGACTTTGGCTCAGCGCTGGACATGATCAACCTTTTTTTTCGATCACCCAAGGGTGATCAAAGTTTCGTGTCCGTGTAGCGACCGTAACTTTGGAGTCTTTCGTATCGACGATCCAAGAGATCGCTTGTCTTTAGATCACACACTTGTCTCCACGCGTCGCTCAATCCCCGCTTTAATTGAGCGGACATGAGTTTTGGATCCCTGTGAGCGCCGCCCACGGGCTCATTGATGATCTTGTCCACCAAGCCCAGCGCCTTGAGTCGATGGGCCGTGATGCCCAACGCCTCAGCGGCGACCTCACTTTTATCTGCGGACTTCCAAAGAATGGACGCACAGCCCTCAGGACTGATCACCGAGTAGACAGAATACTGAAGCATCAAGAGTTGGTCTGAAACGCTGATCGCCAGTGCCCCTCCAGAGCCCCCTTCACCAATGATGGTCGTGATGATCGGCACTTCAAGTTGTGCCATCTCAAAAATATTTCGACCAATGGCCTCGCTTTGCCCTCGCTCCTCAGCATCGATGCCAGGATAAGCCCCCGGGGTGTCAACAAACGTGAAGACCGGAATCTTGAATTTTTCGGCAGTCTTCATCAGCCTTAACGCTTTTCTATAGCCTTCAGGTCGACTCATCCCAAAGTTTCGAAGCGTTCGCTCTTTGGTGTCTCTGCCCTTTTGATGACCCAAGACCATGCAGGGGTTTCCGTTGAAACGAGCCAGTCCACCCACGATGCTCAAGTCATCGCTGAAGTGGCGATCCCCATGCATCTCTACAAAATCGGTGAAGAGCTCCCCGATGTAATCCAAGGTATAGGGACGCTCTGGGTGGCGAGCAATTTTGGTGATTTGCCAAGCGCTTAAATTGCTGTAAATGTCCTTGGTGAGCTGAAGACTTTTTTTCGACAGCTGTTCAATTTCTTGTGAAATATCCACAGCCGATTCGCTTTGAACATAGCGCAACTCTTCGATTTTGGACTCCAACTCAGCAATGGATTGCTCAAAATCTAAAAATGTTTTTTTCGCCAATTTACTTTATCCTCATGTCAATAGGCCACTGGAACAGGATCCAGGGATCTCCATATGTACCAAGTCGCCACACTACAAAAGGGGGCCCAAGCTTGCGCGACTTCCCGCGCATCGCTTCGGCTCACACCCTCTCCTGAAAAATAATTTTGACTGATCCCGTTCAAAAGGCCCACATCGTCCAAAGGCAGTACATTGGGCCTCAACAGGTGAAAAATCAAAAACATCTCGGCCGTCCAACGGCCGATCCCCCGAATGGCCACCAACTCGTCAATGATTTCCTCATCGTTCATGCTCTCCCAACTCGAGGGGTGAACACCCCCATTGGAGAAATGCAGCGCCAAGTCGACAATGTACTCCACCTTTCGGGTCGACAAGCCCGCCGCCCGCATGTCGTCCACCTTTAACTTGAGCACTCGAGCAGGCGTTAAGGCCGGTTTGCTCAGTTGAGAGAATCGGTCCCAGACCGTTTGCGCCGCTTTGACTGAAATTTGCTGACCCACCACGCTCCTGGCAAGGGTCACAAAAGCATCCCCACGAGAAGCCAATTTCGCATCTCCAAACTGCGGAATCAAGCGCTTCATGACCCTGTCTTTTTTGATCAAAAACCGACAGGCCTCTTCCCAGTAAGGCGGGACTTCAAGCTGAATGGGCGCACTGTCCTTCAATGGACTTGCTCCCATGTGGTTCCAGTCGCTGAGTCTTTCAAAACAATGCCTTGATCAAGAAGGGCTTTTCGGATGTCATCGGCCAACACAAAATTCTTGTCTTTTTTGGCCTGTGCGCGGGCCGCGATTTGTTGCTCGATCTCTTGCTCACCCAGTGTCGCTCCCGCTTTTAAAAATGCGCTGGGCGAGGATTCCAAGAGCCCCAAACAAGCGCCCAAAGCCTTGAGCAAACCCGACAAATGGGCATCTTTTGATTTGTTGACCTCTCCAGCCAAATCAAACAAAACTGACACCGCCTCGGGCGTGGCAAAGTCCTCGTCCATGGCTTGCTTGAAACGCTGGGCATGGGCATTGGACCAGTCAATCTGCGAAATTAAAATTTCTGATGGAGGGACCGTTTGAAGGGTCGTGTACAAACGCTTTAAAGAAGCGCGAGCGTCGTTCAAATGCACATCGCTGTAGTTCAAAGGACTCCTGTAATGGCTCCTCACCACAAAGAAGCGCAAGGTCTCCGCGTCAAAGACCTCCAAGACCTCACGGATGGTAAAGAAGTTGCCCAAACTTTTGGACATTTTCTCATTGTCCACATTGACAAAACCATTGTGCATCCAGTAATGGGCCAATGCTTGTCCGCTGGCACCCTCACTTTGCGCAATCTCATTTTCATGGTGAGGAAACTGAAGATCTGCCCCACCCCCATGCACATCAAAGGTTTGACCGAGCAAGGCGCAACTCATGGCAGAACACTCGATGTGCCAACCAGGGCGTCCCAGACCAAAAGGGGCTGGCCATTTGGCATCTTGGGGCTCACTCTCTTTGGCCCCTTTCCACAAAACAAAATCCAAAGGATCCTCTTTGCCATCGAGCACAGCAACTCTTTCTCCAGCATGCAATTCATCCAAAGATTTTCCCGAAAGTTTCCCATAGCCTTTGAAGCGTCGCACAGAAAAATTCACATCCTGTGCCGCTTGATAAGCCAAGCCTTTGTCTAGTAAAGTTTCTATCAAACTCACCATTTGCGGGACATAGTCCGTCGCCCTTGGCTGGGCATTGGGCGCTTGAACATTGAGCCTCTTTGAGTCTTCTTGCAAGGCAAGAATCATTCGATCCGTCAAAGAGCGAATGCTCTCACCATTTTCTATCGAACGACGAATGATCTTGTCGTCAATGTCGGTGATGTTGCGAACAAAATTGACCTGGTAGCCCAAGACCTTGAACCAACGCTGAACGAGATCAAACGCAATCATGGAGCGCGCGTGTCCTATGTGACAAAAGTCATAGACCGTCATGCCACAGACATACATGCTGACATGACCGTCTCGAATGGGCACAAATTGCTCAAGCGCTTTAGACAGGGTGTTGAAGATTCGAAGTGACATGGGGTTTTAAAGTGATTTAAAAAACAGCGCAATGCATACAAAATACCAGCACGCGACAAAGCGCAAGGGATGGATTGGCGCGAATTGCAACAACATCAACGCACAATTCGCTGCATCAACACCAGTTCAAAGGGGCTTTGTTACACTGTGCGTACTCTAAAGGGTGCCAAAAGTTCTGCTCGACCATCCACAAGGCTTCATTCATTCGGGCTGCGGCCCTTGTGTGTCAAACCCCTAGCACCCAATTAATACAAATGGATGCAAAAAGATCTTTTTGACTTCATTTATGATACAGCTCATGTATTTTACGTCTTCTTTAATTTTTTTGACCAAGGGCTTGCATATCAACGCATCTTTTTTGAATTTTCTGCGCCACTTGCAAAAACATGGGCTGCTCCTCACAACGGGCCTTGTCTTGCAACTCTGCTTGGTCACGCCGTGTTTGGCCGATCCCCACGAAAATGTGCTCAAACTGCTCAAACAAGACTTGTCTGAGCAAGCCTTTGTCATGGTGAGCCAATACCTTCAAGACCACCCCCAAGACCCGCAAATGCGGTTTTGGTTGGGCAACCTGTGGGTTAAAAAGGGGGAGAAAAAAAAAGCTGCAGACATCTTTCTGCGTTTGACACAAGACTGCCCTGAACTCAGTGAGCCCTACAACAATCTAGGTATTTTGCAGTTTGAGGCGGGAGATTACCATGCGGCCAAAGCCTCGTTTGAGTCCGCACTCAAAGTACAACCTGATTTTGCACTTGCCGTAGAAAATTTGGCCGACACCTATTTGCTGCTCTCGCGCTCAAGCCTTGAACACGCCAGCGCTTTGGATCCCAAATCAAAGTCCGCCAAGTACAAGCTAGAATTGATCAACCATGCGCTGCTTGATTGGAGTCAAAAACAAAGCAAATAGCTGCGTTTTCCTTCAAAAGCCTGCGCCAAGCATCCCTTTGGTTTTACCACCTCTTAATAAACCTCTTCATCATGTTGTTGACCACCCCCAAGTCCCTAGTTCACGTTTTGCACGCACTTGTCGCTTGCATTGCGCTCAATTGCACCGTCCTTTCAGCTCAAACGCTCCCAAAGAGCGACAACCCTCGGGTCAAGATTTCAACCAATTTGGGCGATATCGTTTTGGAGTTGTACCCTGATAAGGCGCCAAAAACAGTGGCCAATTTTCTACAATATGTGAACGATCACCACTACGACGGCACCATTTTTCACCGAGTCATTGCCGGCTTCATGGTCCAAGGCGGCGGCTACACCAAAGTGTATGCAGAAAAACCCACCCGTGCGCCCGTGATTCACGAAGGCCAAGCGGCTTTGGCCAAAGGGGGCGATAAGAATGTCATTGGCACCGTTGCCATGGCCAGAACCTCTGAGCCCAATTCAGCCACCTCGCAGTTTTTCATCAACATCGCCGACAACGCCTTCTTGGACCCGACCCCTGTGCCCCCGGGCGACCCCGTTCCAAGCTTCACCTACAACGGCAAAACTTACACCAATGTTCCAAGAGCCAATCTTGAAAACAACCCTAAACTTGTGGGCTATACCGTTTTTGGTAAAGTCATCTCTGGCATGGATGTCGTTGACAAAATAAAATCCATCCCCACCGGTGCTTCGGGCCCCTTTCCCAGTGACGTGCCTAAAACGACCGTCACCATTTCCTCAGCTTTAATCATCAAATAACCATGACACAACCCACCGTTGAACTCCACATTGCCGAGCACGGCATCATCACCATCGAACTGGATGCAGAAAAAGCGCCATTGACTGTTGCCAACTTCATCAAAAATGTTGAAAGTGCACACTACGACAACACCATCTTTCACCGCATCATTCCTGGCTTCATGATTCAAGGAGGCGGTTTTGCGCCGGGCATGAAGCAAAAGGAGACCAGTGACACGATTGACAACGAAGCGCAAAATGGTCTGAAAAATGATCACTACACAGTGGCCATGGCAAGAACCTCAGACCCTCACTCAGCAGGCGCTCAATTTTTCATCAATGTGTCTGACAATGACTTCTTGAATCACACCTCCCCCACACCCTCAGGTTGGGGCTACGCGGTGTTTGGAAAAGTCATCAAAGGCCAAGACGTTGTGGACGCTTTGGGCAAAGTCAAAACCGCTCGCAAAGGCTTTCACGATGACGTCCCCAAAGAGGATGTCGTGCTTGAAAAAGCCGTGCTTGTTCAAGCCTAATTGACTTTTCCCCGCCTGCGCGCACCATGACCGAGTCACCGCTTCAAGCCCTGACTGGGTCGCCACTTGGCTCGCAACGCATCCGACACAACAAAACGGTGCGGCTCAAGGATGGCGCTAGATGAGTGCGCGTGATGCTCAACCGAGCGAGCACATCGAGGGCCCTGCATGGTCCTGTGTGGACTTCATCTCTGACATCCATTTGGGCCCCACATCAAAGCCTTTGGCGCTGTCTTTGAAAAATTACCTCTTGCACACCCCTGCTCAGGCCGTGTTCATTTTGGGAGATTTGCTGGAAGTTTGGATTGGTGACGATTGCTTGGAGCAGACGCACTTTGAGATCGAACGCGCGTGTGTGCAAATGCTCAAGCAAGCAAGCCTAGAGCGCTCGATCTTCTTCATGCCAGGCAACCGCGACTTTCTTGTTGGCGCTCGCTTCTTGCAAGAAAGTGGCATGCACCCGCTCAGCGACCCGTGCATCCTTCAAACCCAGGGGCAACGCTTCTTGTTGAGCCATGGAGATGCGCTTTGCACTGGGGATTTGGATTACCAAGTGTTCAGACAAGAGGTCAGGCGCAAGGCTTGGAGAGATGCCTTTTTAGCACGGCCTTTGGATGAGCGCTTGGCAATGGCAAAAAAAATGCGAGAGCAAAGTCAACTCAAGCAGTCTCACCAAGGAGAGATTGCCTACGCGGAACTCGACACACAAGCCTGCCTTGACTGGCTTGAGCGAAGCGACTGTGAGTTGCTGATCCACGGGCACACACATCGCCCCATGAGGCACGCGTTGAGCAAGGCGCGTGCGCGCGAGGTCTTGAGTGATTGGGACGCAGATGCAATCCCGCCTAGAAGGCAAGTGCTCCGACTCCAGGATGGGCTGCTTAAGCGACTTGAGGTTTTGTAGGCCCTTCCAAGTCGGACAGCGTCAAGACAGCCCTTTTATTTTTTCATCAATACTTTTAAAACGGTTTGCAAACGCTGGGCGCGCTCCAATGAATAGGGCGCACTCAAGACCTTGGCCACATCCTGTGTCCACGTCTGCAGTGGCGTTGGATCATTGCGCTTGGTCAACAGTTGCAATTGAAGGGCACGCCGATCGTTGAGGTGCTCAGCAGGTGTGGGTTGTTCGGCCGCCATCTCAAGCCTGAGCAATGAGGTTTTGATTTGAGCAGCATCCATGGATGCGTCCGTTTTAATGGCCTGAACCATGGCGACGCGATCGCTGGCTTGCACCCGTTGACCCAACTCTTTTAAAGCGGGGACACGCTCGCCGTCACGCATCTCCCATGCACCGAGCAACTGCGTCAAAGACTCGCCATGCGCCATGGCAGACAACTTTTTAAGTGCAAACTGTGCTTGTTCAAATGCATGGCGTTGGGCTCTGTACGCTTGGTCTCCCAAACGAGGGCCTTGAGGCGCATCAAAAGAGGTCTTGTTTCTGCTCTCAAACCCCGGTTTTTTATTGCGATCAAATGGCTCAGATCGACCTTTGTCCCTGGGTTTGGCACCGCGTGCATCTTTGAACCCCCCTGCACTGGGTGTCTCTTTCTTTTGTCCTGGTCGATCATCGCCTCGAACGGCGATCACGGGCTTGGGCGCCGACTTGGGGACTGGCACTTTTTGCGGGGCCACTTGCTCCATGCCTTGATCAGCCTCTTGCGCAAGCGCTTCGGGGGCCTCAGAGGATGAAGTCGGCGCTTGAGGCTCACTGGGTGCAGCATCGGCAAGGGCTTCGGTCTCTTGATCGCTTGCGGGCACCACGACCAAAGGTTCTTGGCTCTTGGGCGCCTCACTGACTGGGACATCCTTTGAGCCCGTGGCCTCCTCGAGCTTGGGTGACACGCTGGGCGTCCACTCACCTCGCATCAATTTGTCCAAAGCTTGCATACTCGTTCGGATGGATTGCGCATCTTGCGCTGCCACCGCGGCGTCCAAGGCCTTGGATGCGGCAATCACCGCCGAATCGTAGGCACTGACTGCGGCCATGGACTGTTCACGTTGCTTGGTTTTGCGGGCAAAGGCCTCATCAATGGGTTGCCTGAAGGCATCCCATAACTTTTGCTCTTGTTTGCGATCCAACAAAACGGATTGAGACTCTTGTTGCCAACGCTGCTGCAATTGTTTAACTGCATCAATTCTCAATTGAGTTTCACCACCCAGTTGTTTGGCTTCCTCAATCAAGCTCATGCGTTGTTGAACACTTCTTTCTTGAACCACTTCAAGCGGGGCATGCGCTTGCTTCATGGCCTCTTTCCACAAAGCCTGAAGCTCCATAAAAACCTTCTCACTCACGTGACCGCTGTCACGCCAGCGGTCTGAGAATTGATGCAACTGCCTCACCACGGCCTTCCAATCAGGGCCCTGGGCGCTGGTTTGCGTCCACGCCTTCAACTCTTCAATCATGGCCAAACGTTGCGCCTTGTTTTCAGCGCTCTCGAGCTTGACCTTTTCAAGCCAAACTTCCACGACTTTGTGGGCTCGGTTACAGGCCTGATCAAAGCGCTTCCAAAGCGCATGATTGGGCAATCCGCCTTGATCGACAAGCTTCCACTGCTCTCTTAAATCGCGCAGCGTTTCTTGCATTTTTCTCCCGCCCATGACGGGCACCCAAGTCGTCTCTTGGGGCTTGTGAACGAGGATTTCTTTCTCAGGCTCTGCGTGCACTTGTGGGCCCATGTCCTGAGACACCTCAGGGGCCAAGGTCTCTTGAAGGGGTGCTGGCGCCAACTCCGCAGGCGTTGGGGATGGAGCGATCTCCTCATTGGGCGTTGGCTCTGGCAATTGAGCCACTTCGTTCAATGCGGCCTGGGTTTGTGGCGCGGGTACTTGGATTTTCTTTTTGTTCTCTGCCTTGGTGACCTTGGTGACGTGCTGATTTCTATCGCCTTTAAGAGCCACCTTTTTGAACAAACTCTCTGCCTTTTGGACCAACTCTTGACGCAGTTGATCGGCCCGCCACTTTTGCCACCCCTCCAGTTCGCTGGCAGCAGACAGCGCGGCTTGTGCTTTGTGCTCCAATTTTTCGTCAATCAAACGGGCCTTGTCTTTCAGAATGGACCTCAGGTTTTGGGCCGCACTGGCACTTGCTTTGCCGTGACCTTCCGCCATTTCACCTTCAAGCACTTTGAGCACCGCCTCTACCGCTTGGGTCGCTTGAGCTTTGAGCTCAGGATCCACTTTGGGTTTGTGACTGGGCGCAGCGACTTGGGTCCCCATGCCTCTTTGAGCTTTGATCTCTTCAGCCCAGGCCGGAACTTGCGGCAAACTTGCCTCTTTAGATTCACTGGACAGTTGCGCTTGCGTCAACGCGTCGTTAAAAGCAGCCCACAGTGCTTGCATTTGCTGGCCACTGTTGGTCAAGGCGGGACCATGTTTGAGGTCCACGGACAACCAGTGATCATCTCCAAAAATTTGATCTCTCGCCACAACCCAAGCTTGCACATCTCTGGACAAGGTGTCCTTCAATTCAAAAGCCTCACGCCACGGCTTGGTCGACAGCACCTCTATTCTTTGGGCCATCATGACAGCCGCTTCGCGCTGAACTTGTGCTCGGTGCTCCAAGTCCTCAACTTTTTTGATGCGATCAAAGAGTTGAACCTTCAAACTGGCCAAAGGCTCCTTTGACAAGGGCGCCCCTGCCTTGGCCGCGTCACGCTGCCAAGCCAACGCATCTGCGATATGGAACTTTTGTGCACTCAAGATCGATTGACCCTTGTCTTGCCAATCTTGGAGCAACTGCTCTTGAGACTTGACTCGCTTGAGCTCGTCGATTTTTTCGCGCATTTGCTTGGCAGCCCCCTTGTCGCGTGTGCTCATCTCTTTGTAGACCTCTTGAATCAGCTCAATTTCAGGGGCCGTGCTGAGCCAAGCTCGAATGCATTCACTTCGTTCTCCAGAGGTTGCGGCGCTAAAAGCCCCACCGGTGAATGCATCCAATTGTTCGTGGCTAAAAGGGTTGTCAGTGTGTTGGGTCACAGAAAAAAGCTCATGTAAATCATTAAAAAAAAGACGTGGCCCTAAAGGCCACTGATCTCACTATGCGTATTGTGAACGAGATTGTCATTCATTTATGCGCAATTCAAAGGAACCCACGATCAAACTTTCAATCCGAGCCCAGCAAGAGGGCCACACAATGAAGCGCCCAAATGTGTAAAAAACTGCTGGCGCTTTCCCGCCTTGAACTTGGGCACTGGCAGCTTAAAGCGCAAACCAAAGCGCAGGAACACCATCGGCCCACAAGCCCTAGCCCCCCCTCTTGGCTGCCATCGCCTTGGGCTCAGCACCTTGCCATCCAAACATAAAATACCCATAAAGAATTCTTTTTCTATATATAGTAATTCCAAATGACTACATATATTAATTCTCTACTTAATTATTTGATCAATAAGCCTTTAAAATACGCTCACAAGCACCATCTACATGGTCAAGCACTTTATTTTTTATTTGAATGCTCGGCACCCGGGGCTACTTCTTACGGGATGCGTTTTTTTATTGAGCTGAAACATCCAACATCTTATGAAGTTTCAGCGCCCTAGGTTCAGCCAATCACCAAGAGGAAAGTGTATTGAGTACGCTACAAAAGATCAATTTAAGTTTAAAGGTCATCGCGCAAGACGTTGCTGAAGGTTTTTTCTTCATCACCCACAGCAGCATGGCCTTTTTGGGCTTGAGTGTCTTTTTCTTGACCATGGTCTTGACCCTCAGACCCGAGTTGCGTGAAAGCGGTGAAATCAAGCTCATCAATTGGCTGCAAGAACGGCGAGCCGATGAGACGGGTTTGATGGGAGATGTTGATGCCGTGGACCGCGCCACAGCAACCAATCCCTATCAATTGCCCAAGCAACAAGCCAATATCGCCTTTTGGCTCAGCAAGAAATACCACGTCGCACCCGAGCCCATTGGTGCCTTGGTCGAAGAGGCTTATGAATTGGGCGGGAAGAGCCAAATAGAGCCGACCCTGATCTTGGCCGTGATGGCCATCGAGTCGGGCTTCAATCCGTTTGCACAAAGTGGTGTGGGCGCGCAAGGACTCATGCAAGTCATGACGCGCATGCATTCTGAAAAATACGAGGGGTTTGGGGGTGATTTGGCTGCCTTTGACCCAGTCACCAACCTCAGAGTTGGTGTCAAAATCCTGAAAGACTTTATCCTCAGAGCAGGCAGCGTCGAGGGCGGCCTCAAACTTTATGTTGGCGACACGTCCAGCTCAGACGACAAGGCTTATTCTGCCAAAGTGTTGGCCGAACAAGCCAAACTCAACCAGGTTGCGCAAGGCATCAAGGTGCCCACCAGTTTGCCGCCCACTTTGAGCGCAGCGTCCTCAGGACTGGTGGAAAATTTATGGGAAAAAGCCCAAAAACTTGCCACTTTCAAGGATGAACCCTAGGAATCGAGCTAAACTACTCTTGTCTTGCAACTGGCGATAGACGAGGTACTTGGACGCTGATGAGCGCACTTCGTTGACGTGGACATTGGGTGAAAGGCGATTGAATTTTCGCGCCTTGCTCACCGAGCAACCACTGGGAAGCAAAGACCTTCACTTTTCGTGATGTTGAGCCGTTCGCCTGGGCAGAGTCCGCAACCTCTTTACGCTCTCATGAGCCTTTTGGAACGCGGGAAAAAAACCATTCATCATGAATAGGACTGCCACAACATGTATCAAAAAAATTTACTGATCGAACAAACGGATCCTCAACTTTGGCAAGCGATCCAAAATGAAAACGAGCGTCAAGAGCAGCACATCGAGCTGATTGCCAGCGAGAACTATGCCTCCCCTGCCGTGATGGCTGCACAGGGCTCGCAACTGACCAACAAATACGCTGAAGGCTACCCTGGCAAACGTTATTACGGGGGCTGTGAGTTTGTTGATATCGCTGAGCAATTGGCCTTGGACCGTGTGAAGACCATTTTTGGCGCTGATGCAGCCAACGTTCAACCCCATTGCGGCGCTTCTGCCAACGAAGCCGTCTTCTTGGCGTTTTTAAAACCAGGCGACACCATCATGGGCATGAGCCTGGCCGAAGGCGGCCACTTGACGCATGGCATGCCCTTGAACATGAGTGGGAAATGGTTCAACGTTGTGAGCTATGGCCTCAATGAAAAAGAGGAAATCGATTACGCGGCGATGGAGAAAAAAGCTCATGCGTGCAAGCCCAAGCTGATCATTGCCGGTGCCTCAGCCTACAGCTTGCACATCGATTTTGAATTTTTCGCCAAAGTGGCGAAAGATGTTGGCGCCATCTTCATGGTTGACATGGCCCATTACGCTGGCTTGATCGCAGCAGGGGTGTACCCCAATCCGGTCCCCTTTGCGGATGTGGTGACATCGACCACCCATAAAAGCCTAAGAGGCCCACGCGGGGGCATCATCTTGATGAAAGCCGAACACGAAAAAGCCATCAACAGCGCCATCTTCCCCGGCCTACAAGGCGGCCCCTTGATGCACGTCATCGCGGCCAAGGCCGTGGCCTTCAAAGAAGCGATGGCGCCTGAATTTAAAATTTACCAGCAGCAAGTGCTCAAGAACGCGGACATCATGGCCCAGACATTGACCCAACGAGGCCTGAGAATTGTGAGTGGCAAAACACAAAGCCACGTGATGCTCGTTGACTTGCGCTCCAAATCCATCACAGGTAAATTGGCCGAACAAATTTTGGGTCAAGCGCACATGACCATCAACAAAAATGCCATCCCCAACGACCCTGAGAAACCCATGGTCACCAGTGGCGTGAGAATTGGCACACCCGCCATGACCACACGTGGCTTCAAGGAAGCAGAGGCGCAACTCACGGCCAACTTGATTGCTGACGTCTTAGAGCACCCAACGGACCTGTCCAACATCGAACGCGTCAAAGAAAAAGTACATGCGCTCACCCATGCATTTCCTGTTTACAAATAATTTTCACACCCCATGAAATGCCCCTTTTGCGCACACTTGGACACCACTGTGATGGAGACTCGCGTCTCAGAAGAGGGGAATTTCATTCGCAGGAGACGCCAATGTGGCGCTTGCGACAAGCGCTTCACGACCTACGAGAGACCTGACGTCTCCTTTCCAACGGTCGTCAAAAAGGATGGGCGACGCATTGAATTTGATCGCAACAAACTCTTGGCCTCCATGCACCTGGCCCTCAGGAAAAGGCCCGTGAGCGTCGAGCAAGTCGACAACGCCATTGCAAAAATCGAGGAGCGACTGCTCACCCTTGGGCAACGAGAGATTGAATCGCACCGGCTCGGTGAGCTCTTGATGAAGGAGCTCAAAAAATTAGACAAAGTGGCCTATGTTCGTTTTGCCAGTGTTTATAAAAACTTTGAAGACATCGATGAATTCAAAACCTTGGTGGATGAATTTGGCATTTAACGCTTACTCGTCACACTGAGACACCCATCGTCCCTTCAAGCATGACCCTGCACGACCCCCATCTCACCTTCATGGCGTTGGCGCTTGAGCAAGCCCATGCGGCGCTCTTTCTCTCCTCCCCCAACCCTCGGGTTGGGTGTGTCATCGCCTCTCAAGCGGGCGAGGTGCTGGGCCTGGGTCACACGCAGGCCGTGGGCCATGCGCACGCTGAGGTGATGGCGCTCAGGGATGCCAGCTCAAAAGGCCACGAGGTGCAAGGCTCTAGCGTCTACGTGACCCTTGAGCCCTGCGCGCACACGGGCCGCACACCACCGTGCTGTGAGGCATTGATCCAAGCCCAAGTCAAAGAAGTCTTTGTCAGCATCTTGGACCCCAACCCCTTGGTGTCGGGTCAAGGGATTGCAAGACTTCGAGCCCATGGCATTGCCGTGCATGTGGGTCTTGGCGCGGACAAAGCCACCGAACTCAATCTTGGTTTTTTAAAGCGCATGCAACTCCAAAAACCTTGGATGCGCTCAAAAATTGCGGCCTCCATTGATGGGCACACCGCCACCGATTCGGGCGAGAGTCAATGGATCACTTGCGCGGCCTCTAGAGCAGATGGACATCTATTTAGGGCACGTGCGTGCTGTGTCCTCACAGGCATTGGCACGCTGTTGGCCGACGACCCGACATTGGATGTGCGGGCGATCAGCACCCCTAGGCAACCGGACTTGGTGGTTTTGGATTCTGCGCTGCGCACCCCTGTGCACGCCAAGATATTTGGCCCCCAACGTCGCATTTATCTTTATTGTGCATTGCAAAGCAAGCCCCACTCCGGTGAGCTGATCTATCCAAGCGACCCAGATCTGGCCAAGGTCTTGCGCGAGAAAGTAAAGGCACTGGAGCAGTTGGGCGTACAGGTCATGGGGCAGCCCATGGTGCAAAAACGCATTGATTTGTCCTTTGTGGTCAAAGATCTGGCAAGATTGCAGATGAACGAAGTGCACGTAGAGGCTGGGTCAGTTCTCAACGGAGGATTTCTGGGTGAGCACTTGCTTGATGAATTGATTGTGTACATGGCCCCAACTTGGTTGGGCTCAGGCAAAGGCATGAGCAAGATGGCCATGACTGGTGCCTTGGATGCAGCGCAGCACTTCAACTGGCACGACATCACACGCGTCGAGAGCGATTTGAGACTGACTTTGCGCAAAAGAAGCACGTCCCCTTCAACACGGCTCTAGGCCAATTGAATCTAGCGCCCTTTGCCCACTGGAATTCATTTGGACCCGGGCTCTAAAATTCCGAGTGGTTTAGAGGAAAAAGCTGGCCATTCATGCAAGAAAAAGACGACAAAAAGACCTTTGTGCGCACTTGAAGGCTGGTTCTCTGCGAAAATAGAAGCATGTTTACAGGAATCATCACTGGCCTAGGCCAAATCATCGCCGTTAAAGACCTTGGGGCGACTCAAGCACACGGCAAGCAACTCACCCTTCAAGCCCCCAAAAGCTACCTCGATGATGTGTCTCTGGGTGACAGCATTGCCATCAATGGGGCTTGCATGACGGTGACGTCTCTTGACACCCATTTGCAACAGTTTTGCATTGAAATTTCCGCTGAGTCCTTGGACAAAACGCACGGATTGACCCAAGAGCGATGGGTCAATTTAGAGAAAGCACTTCGAGCAAACGATCGACTGGGGGGTCACATCGTCTCTGGGCATGTGGATGGGACGGCCAGTGTCAGTCAATTTGAGCCCATTGGTGAGAGTTGGACACTAAAAATTTTGGCACCACTCGCTTTGGGTAAATTTTTGGCCTACAAAGGCTCGGTCACCATCAACGGTGTAAGTCTGACGGTCAATGCTGTTCAAGACACCGCCGCGGGCACTGAAATCAGCATCAATTTGATTGCTCACACCCTAGAAAATACCGCCCTCAAATCCCTTAAAGTGGGGGAGTTGATCAATTTAGAAATCGACACGGTCGCCAGATATGTTGAACGCATGTTAAGTCTGAGTGAACCAGCAAAGGCAAGCACCCCATGAACAGCAACAAATTAGAACCCATCTCTGCGGTTGAGGTGATCATTGAGGACATGAAACAAGGTCGCATGGTGATCTTGGTGGACGAAGAGGACCGAGAAAACGAGGGGGACTTGGTCCTCGCTGCCGATTGCGTGAGTGCACAGGCCATCAATTTCATGGCGCGTTATGGCCGCGGCTTGATTTGTTTGACGCTCACAAAGGAGCGCTGCGAATTTCTCAAGCTGCCTCCCATGGCGGCCAAGAACGGCACCGTCTACAGCACCGCCTTCACCATCTCCATTGAAGCCGCCCAAGGCGTCACCACGGGCATTTCGGCCGCGGACCGAGCACGCACCATTCAAGTCGCCGTTGCCCCTCAAACCCAAGCGAGCGATTTGGTTCAACCCGGTCACGTCTTTCCTTTGCAAGCCGTGGACGGTGGCGTCTTGATGCGAGCCGGTCACACCGAAGCTGGGTGTGACTTGGCGCTGCTTGCTGGCCACTCACCAAGCGCGGTGATTTGTGAAATCATGAACGACGATGGCACCATGGCCAGGTTGCCAGATCTGCAGCGCTTTGCTCAAGAGCACCAATTGCACATTGGCACGATCGCGGACTTGATCCAGTATCGATCCAAAAACGAGAGCCTGCTGCAAAAGGTCTCCTCAAGAACGCTCTCCACCTCACACGGTGAATTCATCGCCCATGCCTACCAAGACGTGCTGACCAAAGGCGTGCACCTCGCGCTCGTCAAAGGGCAGTGGTCTCAGCATGAAGAGGTTTTGGCGCGCGTGCATGAACCCTTGTCCATCATTGATCTGCTCGAACCCAACCGCAAGATGCATTCATGGGGCTTGGACGAGAGCTTAAAGATCATCGCCAAAGAAGGCGCTGGGGTGTTGGTCTTGCTCAATGCAGGTGAAAACGCCGAACAACTGCTGTCTCAATTCCAAGGCACCGCCAAGTCTTCTCACGCGCCAGAGAGAGGTCGCATGGATTTAAGAAGCTACGGCATCGGTGCGCAAATCTTGAAAGATTGTGGCGTTGAAAAAATGCGCCTTCTTGGACACCCTAGACGCATGCCCAGCATGACAGGGTATGGACTAGAAATTGTTGGCTATCGATCAAAAACGGATGGCACCATGTAAAAAAATGCGCTCACGCCGTGCCGCTTGATTCTTTTAAACCAACAAACTCAGAACACTTTTATGCAGCAACCCACCTCCAGCGCCCCAAGCTCACCCGTTGACACCTCTCAGTGGCCCAGCCATTTGCTGAGTCTTCACGAAGGGGCCCCTTTGGCAGACAAAGACCACGAACGCCTTCGCAACGCACACCTAAAAATTGGCATCGTCAAAGCCACCTTCAATCCTGGCGTGACCGATGCGCTCAAGAACGCCTGCATCCAAGAGTTGATGGCTCAAGGCGTTCAAGCTCAAAACATCACCTTGCTTGAAGTCCCTGGGGCCCTTGAAATCCCCCTCGCCCTTCAAGCGCTGGCTCAAATTGAAGATCCCGAACCCTTTCATGCGCTGATCGCGCTTGGATGCATCATCCGAGGGGAGACCTATCACTTCGAACTGGTGGCCAACGAATCGGGCAAAGGGGTCAGTCAAATCAGTTTGGACTTTCATGTGCCCATCGCCAACGCGATATTGACCGTTGAGAACGAGGCGCAGGCGTTTGCTCGCCAACACACCAAGGGCCAAGAGGCGGCCTCTGTCGCGCTTCACATGGCTGGGGTTTTGGAGAAATGGGCGTGAACAAACCACACAACTCCAATGCGCACACGCCTGAGGAGGCGTTGGCAAGCAGCCTTGAGCACCCAAGCCCCCCCTCAGCGCCAGTGCCAGCGCCGGCGAAAAAACCTGCCGCAAAATCCGCCAGAAGCAGAGCTCGGGAGTTTGCTCTTCAAGCCCTCTATCAGTTGATCATTGGTAAAAACGAACCGGGCGAAATTGATCTCTTTACTCGAGATTTGGTGGGCTTTAAGAAGGCCGACTCCGTTCACTATGACACACTCTTGCATGGTTGCGCCTCAAAGAGGCAAGACTTGGACGCTTTGATCCTGCCACATTTAGACCGAAGCATTGAAGAGATCTCCCCCATTGAGCGCGCTTGCATGTGGATGGGTGTGTATGAGTTTCAGCATTGCGTTGATGTGCCGTGGCGCGTGGTGCTCAATGAGTGCATTGAGTTGTCAAAACAATTTGGCGGAACAGATGGCCACAAGTACGTCAATGCCGTTTTGAACGCACTGGCCCCGCAGCTTAGAAGTGTTGAAGTCTCCTTTGAGAGAGCACAAAAAAGATAAACGCCACGAACCTTAAAACACCCAAAGCGTGAAGATGCGAATCTCTGAACGAGCACAAACCATCGAGCCTTTTTTTGTGATGGAAGTGGCCAAGGCCGCCTCACGCATGGCTGAGCAGTTGAGCGCAGATGACTGGCCGATGATTTACCTCAACATTGGGGAGCCCGATTTCACCGCTGCACCCAAGGTTCAAGCGCGCGCCAAAGAGGCGATCGACAAAGGTGACACCCAGTACACGCCTGCACTGGGCATTGACCCCTTGAGAGAAAGCATCTCCAAGTGGTATGGCACACAATTTGGACTGAACGTGCCGAGCAGCAGAATTTTGATCACTGCAGGGGCTTCCAGTGCCTTGCAACTCGCTTGCATGGCCCTGATCGAACCGGGCGATGAGATGCTCATGCCCGACCCCAGTTATCCTTGCAACCGACACTTCATCACCGCTTGCGGTGGCGTGGCCAAGCGCATCGCCTCGGGCGCAAAGAGCGACTTCCAACTGAGCCTTGCAAGCGTGCAAGACAACTGGGGGCCCAAGACCAGAGGCGTTTTGTTGGCGTCCCCAAGCAACCCCACAGGCACCACCATTGCCTTTGATGAGCTCAAAAAAATCCACGCCTTTGTCAGCGCCCAACATGCCATCACCTTGGTCGATGAAATCTATCTTGGCTTGAGCTTTCAAGAGCCGCCTGCCACCACCGCCTTGGCTCTGGACGATCAGATCGTGAGCATCAACAGTTTTTCGAAATATTTCAACATGACCGGTTGGCGCCTGGGCTGGATGGTGACCCCTTCGGCCTTGGTCGCGCCCATCGAGCGCTTGGCACAAAATCTCTTCATCTGTCCAAGCGCCATTGCGCAACACGCTGCCCTGGCTTGCTTTGAGCCTGAGAGCCTGGCGCTGTTTGAAGAGCGCAAGGCCTCTTTTCGGGATCGCCGTGACTATTTGGTTCAAGCCCTCCTGGAATTGGGTTTTGACATACCAGCACAGCCCCAAGGCGCGTTCTACATCTGGGCCAATTGTCAAGCACTGTATGGCGCTTTGGGTGTGAGCAACAGCTGGGACTTTACGTTTGAGTTGATGCGTCAAACCCACATCGCTGTGGCACCAGGCCGAGACTTTGGTCACAATGAAACCGAGCACTTTATCCGCTTATCAACGGCTTGCTCCATGGCCTCCTTGGAGCAAGCCGTTGAAAGAATGAGAACGATTTTTAAACCATGAAACACTTTATTTGGCCCCTTCGCGTTTACTGGGAAGACACCGATGCGGGTGGCATCGTCTTTTACGCCAATTATTTAAAATTTTTTGAGCGCGCAAGAACCGAATGGTTCAGATCTCTGGGCTACAGCCAACAAGCGCTCAAAGAGAAAACGGGCTGCATGTTCATTGTGAGTCACACGCAACTGAAGTACTCACACCCCGCTTTGCTGGACGATGAGCTCCACATCAGTGCCAAAGTCACCGATGTGGGGGGAGCCAGCTTGGTGATCGAACAATCCGCCACCAAAACATCTCCTCAAACCCAAGAGCAGCTCACCCTTTGCGAAGGCAGCATCAAAATCGCTTGGGTTCAAGTGGGCACCTTAAAGCCGTCTAGAATACCCAAAGACATCATCCAAAGACTCATATGAACCAAGACTTATCCATTGTGACCTTGCTTTTGAACGCCAGTTTTGTCGTTCAATTGGTTGTCTTCATTTTATTTCTCGTCTCCATCACCAGTTGGACGGTGATTTTCAAGAAACTTTTTTCATTGAGAAAAATTCGCTCCCTCAACGAGAATTTTGAAAAGGATTTCTGGTCGGGCAAGAGCTTGAATGAACTCTTTTCATCGGCCACACAAAATGCGAGATCTGCGGGCCCCATGGAGAGAATCTTTGCAAGCGGCATGCGCGAATACCAAAAGCTCAGAGAAAAACGCATCACCGACAGCTCGCTCTTGATGGACGGTGCAACAAGGGCCATGCGAGCGTCCTTGCAGCGAGAGATGGATGCCATCGAGTCCAGCTTGTCGTGGTTGGCCTCTGTGGGCTCGGTGTCGCCTTATGTGGGTCTTTTTGGCACGGTATGGGGCATCATGCACGCTTTCACGGGTCTTGCGGCCTTGCAACAGGTCACCTTGGCCAAGGTGGCCCCTGGCATTGCAGAGGCCTTGGTTGCAACAGCGATTGGTCTTTTTGCGGCCATTCCTGCGGTGTTGGCCTACAACCGATTTGCCAGGGACATTGACCGTGTCTCGATTCAACTTGAGACCTTCATGGAAGAATTCAGCAACATCTTGCAACGCAATGTCAGCTCACAAAGTGCCTCTGCGCATTGAGTTTTAAGGATCCACACCATGGCTGCAGTTGCACACCGTTCGCGCTCTAAACGACGCACCATGAATGAAATCAACATGGTCCCTTTTATTGATGTCATGCTGGTCTTGTTGATCATTTTCATGGTCACCGCTCCCCTGATCTCAACCAGTGTGATCGATGTCCCAAGCGTTGGCAAAGCGGCCAACGCCCCTGACCAAGTCATCCGAGTTGAACTCAGAGCCGATCACAGGATTTTTATTCGCTCCTTGGACACACCAAGCCCCTCGGCGGTGAAGAAAGCGACCAATGCCAATTCTCAGGACTTGAGCTCAGACGCCCAAGAGGTGAGCAAATCACAACTGGCAGAGAAAACCCTTCAGTTTCAAAATGGCAACAGCAGCACACCGGTTGTGATCTTTGGTGACAAAGCGCTGCCCTATGAGGAGGTCATCAAAGTCTTGGATTTGCTGCAAAAGGCAGGCGTGCAAAGAGTCGGTCTTTCTGTTCAGTTGATGAACGATTGAGACCTAGATTGATGCCATAACGCATGAGCACTCTTCGATCACATCCGCAGTTTGACTTCAGTCCCCCACAAGAAAACCGACAAGGTCTTTCTTTTGCATTGGCGTTTTTGGCCCACTTGTTGCTCTTGGCGGCATTGACCTGGGGCATCTCATGGCACCAAGAAGCGATTTTGGAGTCCTCAACAGCCGAGCTTTGGTCCAGTGCACCCAATTTAACAGCGCCCGCGCCCGAACCCGAGCCCCCCATAGAAGAAACCAAACCTGTTGCGCGGGCAAAAACACCACCCCCCGCCCCTAGCAAAGCAAGTCCAGACTCCCTCAAAGAGGCTCAACTCGCTGTTGAAAAGCTCAAGAAAAAACAAGAAGAAGAGAAAAAAGAGAAAGAGCATTTGGCCAAGTTGGAGCTTGAAAAGCAGCGCCTGAAGGAGCAGGAAAAGAAGAAAAAAGAGCTTGAGTTGGAAAAAGCCAAAAAGGCTGAAGAAGACAAGCAAAAGCTGGCCAAGGAGAGGGACAAAGCAAAAAAAGAACCCCCAAAGCTCGACCCCAAGGAGCAAGCCAAGCAACAGGCCAAAGAGGCCAAAGAGATGGAGCAGCGCAGAATGGAAGACCTCAATCGCGTGCAAAAGTCTTTGAGCAACTCTTCAAGCGCCACGGGTGTGGGTCAAAACACAGGGGCGGCCAGCGCCTCCAACTTGAGCCTTGGCTCGGGTTCGGGCAATGCCATGAGCGCCAACTACGCTGGCAAAATCGTCGAATTGATCAAAAAGAACATGGGCGTGCACAAGGAATTCTCTGGCAACCCAAGCGCTGAGGTACAAGTCAATTGTGCGCCAGACGGCACCATCACCACCTCTCAATTGACCAAAAGAAGTGGCAACGCCGAGTGGGATGAGGTCGTCCTCACGGCCATTGAAAGAACCCGTGCCACCTCTAAAATCCCCAAAGACATCGATGGCCGCATCCCCCCAACGATGATCATTGTGATCAAGCCTTGAGCCTTGAGACATGAGCCTTCACTGGTGAAGCGCCTGTGCGCAGCGCTGCCATCAAAGCGAACAAGATTGGCCTGTGCAATAAAGCGATGTGTACTCTTTATTCTGGCAAGAGGCCAATCTCTTTGGCAACTTCGGCCCAGCGATCGTGCTCCGCTTTGAGATACACGTCCAACTTGGCAGCGACCCCTAGGGGCTCAGCAATGGGGCCGATGGAGAGCATTTTTTGGGTCACCTCTGGGTCTTGCAACAATTTGTTGATCTCTGCATTGAGTCGATTGATCACTTGAACAGGGGTGCCTGCGGGTGCCACAAGGGCAAACCACCCCACCATCTCAAAATTGGGCAACAACTCCGAAAGCGCTGGCACTTGCTCAAAGCCAGCCACTCTTTTGGCGGAGGTCACGGCCAAGAGCCTCAAGCGACCTTGTTTGACCAATTGCGCTGTTGAGGCCAAATCGGCCACCACCGCATCTGCATGACCACCCATGATGTCTTGTAGGGCCACGCTCACCGAGGCATAGGCCACCAAATTGGCGTCCATCTTGGACTTCGAATTCAAAAATCGAGCAATGATCCCACCGAAGGTTCGGGGACCTTCGTTGGCGAGAGACAACTTTCCAGGAGACGCTTTGGATTTGGCCATCAAGTCTTGAATGGACGCGATGGGTGAGTCGGCTTTGACCAAGACGCCAAAGGGTGAGTTGGCCACAAAGGCCACAGAGGTGAAATCCTTTTGGGGCTCGTAGGGCATGGTTTTGAACAAAAACTTGTTGGTCACCAAGGCCGCTGTGGTTGCAAAGTAAAAGGTGCTGCCATCGGCCGGGGACTTGGCCGCTGCTTGCGCGCCAATGATGTTTTGACCGCCCGGTTTGTTCTCGATGACCACCGGTTGATCCAACGCTTTGGCCAAGCGCTCACCCAGGAGCCTGGCCACATTGTCTGGGCCAGAACCGGGGGGTTGAGAAAGAATAAATTTAATGGGCCTGTCAGGCCAAGAGGCCTGAGCGGGCACTTGTGTTTGCGCGTGCGTCAGTCCTGTGAGGCTGCTCAACAGCACGGCAAGCCACACCCCTTTTTTAAAAACAGCTTGTCTCATTGAAATCCTTCTTTTGAGTGAATAGATCATGGATAGTAGGTGTGCAATTGATCAAGTGCACGGGTGAGTTCTAGGCCCGAGTTGAAGACCCCAAAGACGCAGTGATCGGGTCGGATCAAGGCCGCATGCACTTTCATGCGAGTGAACCACTCGGCCACAACGCCGGTGCACTCTCGAAGACCTTGACTGCTAGGCTCTGCTGCCCATTCAATCACCTCGATGCTGGGCAAACTGCCGGGCGATTGAAATTTAAAGTCGCTCGCATGGGTCGACTGCACAAAAAGTCTCCAGCCCTTAGCAAGCACATCGTCCATCAGCGTTTCTTGGCCTTGGTGCATGATCGAAGCTTGAGGGAACACGGTCCCCACCGCTGGGTGCTCGGTGTGTGACAAGCAGCCCACATTCAGCGGGGGTTGAACGTTTTGTCGCGGGGTGGGCTTGATCTCGCCTGCGGCCTCTTTGAGCAAGGCCTCGTCCCTTGCCAGCGCCTTGTTTTCGTCTCGTTCAGCGACCAAAAGGCCAATGGCCTTGATGCGGGTGGTGAGTTCTCGCACATGCATTGAGCGCTCTTGGGCATAGGTGTCTAAAAGCGCCTGTGTCGCTTGACCCTTGATCAACTGCGCGAGCTTCCACGCCAAATTGTGTGCATCCCGAATGCCTTGGCACATGCCTTGACCCAGAAAGGGGGGTTGTTGGTGCGCCGCGTCACCCGCAATCATCACCCGCCCGCGCCGCCACTCCTTGGCAAGCAGTGCATGGAAGCGATAACTCGCTTGACGCCACAACACGCCATCGTCTGGCGTCATCCACCGAGCGAGCAAGGGCCACACCTGCTCGGGCGATTGCAAAGCCTTGGGGTCTTCACCCTCATTGATGGCCACTTCAAAGCGTCGATGATTTTTAGGGCCAATGACATAGGTACAAGGCCGTTTGGGCTCACAAATTTGCATGCTCACTTTGGGCAACTTGCTCATGCCCTTCTCGTTCAAGAGCACATCGACCACCAACCAAGGCTGATCAAACCCCAAGTCCTCAAGCTCAATGCCCACCGCTTGGCGCACAAAACTAGAGGCCCCGTCACAGCCCACCACATACTTGGCTTGCACGTGTTCCTTTTGACCTGCCAGTGACTCAAAGGTCAACGCCACATGGTCTGCGGCATGATCCAGTGCCATCAAGCGTAGTCCGAGCTTGACTTGCACATTCTCCAGTGTGCCCACCTTCTCTCGCAAAACGCGCTCAAGTGGGGGCTGGGAAAAAACAAGCGAGGGCACGTAACCCAAGGGATAGGGGGGCGGCAAGGTGGACATGCACTTGATCAACTGCCCCTTCACACCAAAGAATTTTGAGTCGGTAAAGGGCTCCACAAAGGGCTCAACGGCCTTTGTAATACCGATCTCTTGAAAGACACGCATGATCTCGTGATCCAGCGCGATGGCTCGCGGCTTGTCGTAGATGTCCGTTGAGGCGTCACAAACCAACACCTTCAGACCCATTTGAGCGAGCAAGGCGGATAAAACAGCACCCGTCGGTCCCATGCCAATGATACAAACATCTAGCAATTGATTCGTCCTTCAAAAAAACAGGCTCGGGCTCGTGGAGCCCGAGGGATCGACCCCTCTTCAAACACTCTGCAGATTGTCTCTTTTTTTGACGAGGAAATACAATGCACTTGCACAGGCAAACCCTATCAACGCCAAACCAAGGCTGATGGTAAAGAGACTTTGCAAGCCAAACACATCGCTCAACCAAGCCCCGGCCACAGAGCCGATCACGCCACTGATGCCGTAGCCCACGATGGAGTACAAGGCCTGCCCACGCCCTCTTAAGCGGCCTGGAAAATAAGTCGACAACCAAGACACACTGACGGTGTGCTGAACGGCAAAGGTCAAGCCGTGCAAGGCTTGCGCCAAAAACAGCAAGATGAGCCATTGAGAGCCAAAGGAGGTGAGTCCCATTCTAAGGGCCATCGCCGCACAACAGATCATGAGCCACTGACTGAGAGAGAAGCGGTGCAGCCAGCGACTTTGCGTGTAAAACGCACCGACTTCAACAAGCACACCCATGCCCCACAGCACGCCAATCATGGTCTTGCTGTAACCCAAATGATCCAAATACAAGGAGAGGTAAAAATAAATGCACATGTGCGAGAGGACATGAAAAAACATGGTCGCAAAAAACCAAGCGTTGTGAGGCTTCAAAACTTCCTTGATGACCGAGGTTTGGTGCCCCATCACATGCACACTTTCGCGCTTATTGGGCAAAGCCCAGACACTGACATTAACGGCCAAGAGCGTGAGCGTGGTCCACAGTGGAAAGTCTCCCATGCCGTGTCGCTCAAACCATGCGCCAGCAAAGCACACCGTGAGCAAAAAACCAAACGAGCCAAAAAGCCTCACACGACCATATTTGCCGGTATCAAAGACCCCACCCACACTCACCCAATGTGCCAGGGCCGCCTCCGTCATGGGCATCATGCCACTGGTGTTGAGAAACATGAAAAAAAGCATGCCCAGCAACCAGGGCAATTCATGCGTGGACAGACCCAAGGAGCCCACCAAGGCCAAAGCGGCTGAGGCCCTCAGCAGCAAGACGCGTTGCCCTGTGTGATCACTCAACCAACCCCATAGGTAAGGGGCGATGATTCGACTCAAGGACTGCATGGAACCCATGAGACCAATGACCCAAAGCGTCATGCCTTGGTCCTTCAACCACAGGGCCAAATAAGGGTTAAAAAAACCGATGTGTGAGAAGTAACTGGCCGACAAGGCCGCAAATGAGACCAAGGGGCTCAAATGCTTAAAGCGCTGAAAACTCAAAAAAGAATTCACAACAGTTGCACGGGGTCCACCAAAATTCAAGCCCGAGGCGCTTGTGCAGGAATGGCTTGCAAGGGCATGTGAACATCTGCACATTGAGCCCTGTGTCTAAGCGCATGGTCCATGACCACCAATGCCAAGAGCGCCTCCGCAATCGGCGCAGCCCTGATGCCCACACAAGGATCGTGTCGGCCCTTGGTGAGAACCGATGTGCTTTGCCCTTTCATGTCCACCGACGCTTTGGCAATCAAAATAGAGCTCGTGGGCTTGATGGCAATGTGCACCTCCAGATCTTGTCCCGTGCTGATGCCCCCGAGCACGCCTCCCGCATGGTTTGTTTTAAAACCAGCGGGTGTGAGCTCATCGCCATGGAAGGATCCCTTTTGGCTGACACTGTCAAAGCCGCTGCCGATCTCTACGCCCTTCACGGCATTCAATCCCATCATGGCCCAAGCAATGTCGGCATCCAACTTGTCAAAGAGAGGCTCCCCCAGTCCCACGGGCACACCTTGGGCGCTCACACGGACTTTGGCGCCGCAAGAGTCGCCCGATTTTCTCAATGCGTCCATGTAGGACTCCAGTGAGCTCACATCCTTGGTGGGCGCGAAAAAAGGGTTCTCGTGCACATGGGACCAATCTTCAAAACCAATCTCTTGCTCGCCGATTTGAACCATGCAAGCCTGAAACACGGTGCCGTAGGCGGCCTTTAACCACTTCTTTGCAACCGCACCCGCCGCCACCATCGGAGCGGTCAAGCGCGCCGATGAGCGCCCCCCTCCCCTGGGGTCCCTCAAACCATACTTTTGCGTGTAGGTGTAATCGGCATGCCCGGGTCTGAAGGTTTGGAGCAGCTCAGCGTAGTCCTTGCTTCGCTGGTCGGTGTTGGGAATCAACAAGGCAATTGGCGTGCCGGTGGTGACGCCCTCATACACACCCGAGAGGATTTGAACTTGATCGCTCTCTTGGCGTTGTGTGACAAAGCGACTGGTACCAGGACGGCGTCGATCCAAATCGGGTTGGATGTCCTCCTCGCTCAGGGGCAGTCCCGGAGGACAGCCATCAATGACACAGCCAATGGCTTTGCCGTGGGACTCACCAAAATTGGTGACCGTGAATAAATGACCAAATGTATTACCGCTCATAGCCCTCTATTATCCACGCTCTGGCACCTTGGCGTCGCAGTTGCATTAAAAAAGCAAGCCTTTGAGACTTTGGCGCTCAAGTCGGCCTCAGCCGCTCATTTGCTCACTTCGGCGCTGTCGGCCTCTTGCTCTGAGGGCCAGTCCCTGATGTAGGCTTTGAGCATCTTGTTCTCAAAATTTTGGCTGTCCACCACTGCCTTGGCGACATCGTAAAAGCTCACCACACCCATGAGCATTCTTTTGCTCATGACCGGCATGTACCTGGCATGTCGCTCAAGCATCATGCGCCGCACCTCATCGAGATCGGTCTCTGGCGTGCAGGTCAAAGGCGCATCATCCATGGCCGTTCTAACAATGGCCGTGCCCGTGCTGCCTTGGTTTTTAACCACCCACTGAATCACCTCTCTAAAGGTGAGCATGCCCACCACATCGCCATGCTCAATGACCACCAATGAACCGATGTCCTTTTGCGCCATTGTCTCAACGGCCAAGGACAAAGGCTCTTGAACGTCAACCGTGAAAACCGTTCCACCCTTGACGCGCAAAATATCGCTGACTTTCATGACCCTCTCCTCTTTCAATGTGAGTCAACCCACCTTCAAATGCGTGCTGCGCAATTCAAAACGGCAAAGCTTTGTGCCCCGTTGGATGGGACTTGGCGTGGCCTTGAGCCGTGTGTCTGATCTTAACTGATCCCAAGGACTTCAAGACCTCGTCGAGGGCTTAAAGCTGTCCAAAACTTGTGCCAGTTGCGCATCCCGCCAAGACGCTTTCAGGACCTGGGGCAGACGCTCCTCGGACAACAAAAAGTGGTCCACCAAAGCCATGATGTTCGCTTCTTGGGGATTGATCAAGAGGACAAACCTAGGGGTGCGGCTCTCCTCCTCGGACAACAAGCCCACCCAGTCCAACTCCACCAGGCCTTCCATCACCGATTCGAGCTCCACAGGATCCACCCCCAAGTTAGAGGCCAAGGCATTGAGCCCGTAGCCCTTGGCTTGCGTTTGAGAGGCCAATTGAAGCGCCTTTAAACTCTCCAAGGCCAAATCAAAGCCAACGCCCACCCCATCGGTTGAGCGCCATCGTCCATTGAGAACGCTTGGCAGTGCGCTCACAAAAACGGCGCCCACCAAAATGATCCCCCAAGCCACATAAATCCAGAGCAATAAAATCGGCAAGGTTGCAAAAGCCCCATAGATCATCGAAACAGTTGGGATTTTGGTCAAATACAGGGTGACCCAATGCCTTGCAAATTCGATGGCGCTTGTGACCCAAAGTCCCCCAAGCAAAGCATGCTTGTAAGGGACCGCGACATTGGGAATGTAGCGATAAAGCGCACTGACGCCCACAACCCAGAGCAAAAACTCGAGCCCCGACAGCATGAGTTTCATGAAAGCCGTCTCCGAGCCCATCCAGTCTTTGGAGGCGTTGGAGAGGTAGTACAAGCAAACCACGCCCAGGCTGAGCACCATGGGCCCCAAGCTCATGACCGACCAATACAACAAAATTCGCTGACTCAATGCACGCCGCTTCTTCACACGCCAAATGGCGTTGAGCGTTCGATCAATGGTGTACACCAATGAAAAAGTGGAGACAAAAAGGACCACAAAGCCAAAAAATCCCACTCGACTGGCTTTGCTTGAGAACTGCGTCAAGTAACCCAGCACCTGCCTGGCAATGCTCTCTGGGATCAAGCTTTGAATCAACCACGATTGCAGCACGGTTTGGAACTGATTGAACAAAGGAAAGGCCGTAAAAACAGCCAACACCACGGTCAAACACGGCACCAAGGCCATGGTGGTCGTGAAGGTCAAACTGCCCGCGGTTTGGGCAAGCCTTTCGTGCTTGAACCGCTCGGCGAGCACGCTGAGCATGTGCCGCCAAGGAAAAGGCTGGCGAAGGAAAGAAGTTGGGGATGCAATAAAGTTAGTCATAAAGTATGTGTATTTTGACAGGACTTTGCTCTCAGCGCGGTGCACTGCGCACAAAAAAAGTCAAAAAATAAGTCACAATCGGGTGCGGGTGTGCAATTCTTTGCATCTGAAAGCGTCCCCTGAAACCCATGGAACGCCAAAGGGCACTGCTCAAAAGGACTCGCCCTGGATTCTCGCACTTTGGCTGCACGGTGCAGCCAGGGCGCCTGCAGTCCATTTTGATGAGGTGCCCTTGCCTTGCTCCTGCCCCCCTTTTAACGGCCCCCCAACCCCCTTCAGCGTATGCATGACAATTTTCAAGTAGAGAGCTCCCCAGAGACCGCATCTTCGCCTGCCAAGGCGGCATCAACCGGTGTTTTAATGACCCAAGGGGTGGCCGTTGTGAGCTTGCTCTTGCTGATGGTGCTTTGCGTGTCGTGGGAGCTGTTCTTGGCGCCCATCAAACCAGGGGGCTCGTGGCTTGCGGTCAAAGCACTGCCCTTGGCGCTGCCCTTGGGTGGCTTTTTAAAGCGCCGCTTGTACACCTTTAGGTGGGTGAGTTTGGTCATTTGGTTGTATTTCATTGAAGGGGTGGTGCGCGCCTATTCAGATCCTTGGCCCTCTTTTGCCTTGGCCCTGGTGGAGTTGTCCTTGTGCCTGGTTTTATTTGTCAGTTGCGCGCTGCATGTGAAGTACCGTTTTCGGGCGGCAAGCGCTCAGAGCGCTTAAAATTCAAACCGTCCCATTTTGTCTGCCCAGCCTCACCTCTTTCTTAGTCACACCATGTCCCTCATCCATGCGCTTGAATCCATCGTTGGCCCCTCACATGTTTTGATCGAAGGTGACTTGAGCGCCTTTGAGCAAGATTGGCGCAAGCGCTCCAAGGGGCGTGCTTTGTGCGTGGTCAGCCCAGGCAGCACCGAGGAAGTGGCACAAGTGATCAAAGCCTGTGCAAGCCATCAAACCAGCATCGTGCCTCAGGGGGGCAACACGGGTTTGGTGGTGGGCTCCATTCCTGACGAGAGCGGCCAACAAGTGCTCCTCTCGCTCAAAAGAATGCGCTCGATTGAGGCCATTGACACCGACAACCTAAGCATCACCGTGCAAGCGGGATGCGTTCTACAAGAGATTCAAGAGGCGGCCGACCATGCGGGTCTTTTATTTCCATTGAGCCTGGGGTCTGAGGGCAGTTGCACCATCGGTGGCAATTTGTCGACCAATGCCGGCGGCACACAGGTGCTCAGGTACGGCAACACCCGCGATCTGTGTCTTGGTCTGGAGGTGGTGAGCGCAAGCGGTGAGATTTATTCAGGACTGAGTGGCCTTCGAAAAGACAACACAGGCTACGACTTAAAAAACCTCTTCATTGGTGCAGAGGGGACGCTGGGGATCATCACACGCGCCACCATGAAGCTGTACCCCAAGCCCAAAGCCACACTGACCGCTTTTGTTGCCGTCCATGATTTAGAGCGTTGTGTGAACTTGCTCGCCAGAGCGCACCAAGCCCTGAGCGCTCAATTGACCGGCTTTGAAGTGATGAACCAGTTCTCCATGTCCTTGGTGAGCAAACACATCCCTCAACTGGCTTGTCCATTCCCAGGTGCTGCTTGGTGCGTGCTTTTGGAAGTCTCTGACAGTGAGTCAGAGCGCCATGCCAGCGAGCAACTCGAAGCCCTTTTGTCTGACGCGATCGAGCAAGAAGTGGCCAACAACGCCATCATTGCTGACAGCTTGCAAAAGGCCAAACACTTGTGGCACATCAGGGAGAGCATCACGATGGCGCAGGCCATGGAAGGCCTGAACATCAAAAATGACATCTCCTTGCCGGTCTCAAGCATCACCGAGTTTGTTCGCGTGACGGATCATGCTTTAAAAGAGATGCTGAGCGGCATGCAACTCGTGAATTTTGGACACTTGGGGGATGGCAATTTGCACTACAACGTTCAAGCACCCGCGGGCATGCCAGCGAGCGAATTTTTGCTTGAATTCGAGGACCGGGTCAACACCTTGGTCTATCAAAAGGTCAAGCAATTCAAGGGCTCGATTTCTGCAGAGCATGGGATTGGCAGTTTGAAAGTTCACACCTTGCCGCATTACAAGGATCCGGTTGCTTTGCAGTTGATGAGACAAATCAAAACAAGCCTAGACCCCTTGAACACCATGAATCCCAACCGAGTCGTGTTGCTCACATGAGCCAAGTCCCTCAACACTTTAACGCGCAGGTTTAAAATTTTTTCTGTCCCCAACTTTCTCGACACTGCATCCACATGAACTCAACGCCCACTCCATCCAGCCAATACGAAGACTTTATGCGCCACGTGTACACCCACGGTGTGCACAAGGAAGATCGAACCGGAACAGGAACGCTGAGCGTTTTCGGCCATCAAATGCGCTTTGATCTGAACGCGGGCTTTCCCTTGGTGACCACAAAAAAGGTTCATCTGCGCTCCATCATTCAGGAGCTCCTTTGGTTTCTCACTGGGTCGAGCAACAACAATTGGCTCAAAGACAGGGGCGTGTCCATTTGGGACGAATGGGCCAAGGCAGACGGGGACTTGGGGCCCGTTTATGGGGTTCAGTGGCGCAGTTGGCCCGCTGCCAACGGAGAGCACATCGACCAAATTGCACAAGTCATTCAAACCCTCAAAAGCAACCCCGACTCTAGACGCATCATCGTGAGCGCTTGGAATGTGGCTGATTTATCCAAAATGGCTTTGATGCCCTGTCACGCCTTTTTCCAATTTTATGTTGCACCCGCCACGCAAGAGCACCCCAAGGCTCGCTTGAGTTGCCAACTCTATCAAAGAAGTGCGGATATTTTTTTAGGGGTGCCTTTTAACATCGCCAGCTACGCACTGCTCACCCACATGGTGGCTCAGCAGTGCGATCTGGACCTTGGCGAATTCATTTGGACGGGTGGCGACTGCCACATCTACAGCAACCATTTTGAGCAAGTTGAACTTCAACTCTCGCGCGCGCCTTTTGCTTATCCACAATTGAACATCAAGCGTAAGCCAGCAAGCATCTTTGAATACGAGTACGAGGATTTTGAGGTGCTGAACTATCAATGCCACAGTGCGATCAAAGCCCCCGTTGCCATTTGATGAATTTGCCTAGAGCCATGACGCCATTGAATTTGATTTTTGCCTGCGCCAACAAGGGTGTGATTGGCATGAACAACCAACTGCCTTGGCATTTGCCAGAGGATTTGGCCCACTTTAAAAAGCTCACCTCCGAGCAGACTGTCTTGATGGGCAGAAAAACTTGGGACTCTTTGCCCAAAGCCTTCAAACCCCTGCCCAACAGACTCAACCTGGTGTTAACCCGACAATTGGACTGGAGTGCGCCAGGCGCTGTAGCCGTTCACACCTTGGTCAAGGCTTGCGAGTACCATGAGGCACATCACGCAAAACGCAGCCAAGAACCGCTATCATCAGCACCAGCGATTTGGATCATGGGCGGCGCACAAATTTATGCCCAGTCCCTCCCTCTTGCCAGCACGGTGGAGATGACACAAATTGATCTGGATGTGCCTGGAGATGCGTATGCGCCAGTCTTGGGACAAGAGTGGAGAGAGATCCACCGTGAGGAACACACATCGGCCAACGGTGTGCGTTTTAGGTTTTTGACATTGAAACGTTTTTAAAGGAAGAAACAAATGGAAGAAGGATTTGAAGTACACGGCCCCCATGACCACGAACTTGAACATGCTGTGGAACATGGCAGTTCAAAATCAATGACCAGCCAAATCGCCATGTACACGGCCATCATTGCAACCATCGGTGCCATTTTTGGTTACATGGGTGGCGCAACACAGGCCAATGCCGGTTTGTACAAGAACAATGCAGCGATCAAGAAGACCGAAGCCTCTAACCAGTGGAATTATTACCAGGCCAAAAGCGGCAAGCAAAACTTGAGTGAGTTGGCCATGGAGATCGCGCCCAGCAAAAAAGACCACTACGAGGAGGAGATCAAGCGCTACAAGTCAGAAAAAGCGGAGATCAAAAAGAACGCCGAAAGCTTAGAGCATGAGAGCAACGAGTGGAACGAAAAATCGGATGAAGAAATGCATCAACACCATCGCTGGGCCCAAGCCACCACAGCGCTTCAAATCTCCATTGCACTGGCTGCCATTGCTTTGCTGACACGCAAAACTTGGCTCCAAAAAGGGATGATGGTCATGGGAGGCGTGGGACTTGTTCTGGGTGGTCTGGCCGCCATGCACATCTAAAACGCCATGAAATTAGCCACTTGGAACGTCAACTCCTTGAACGTGAGGTTGCCTCACGTTTTGGAGTGGCTAGAGGGTCAAGCCGCTGGGGAGGAAATTGACGTGTTGGTCTTGCAAGAGACCAAGCTCACCGATGAGAAGTTTCCCGCGCAAGCCTTCCTTGACAAGGGCTACCACATTGCTTTTTTTGGTCAAAAGACTTACAACGGTGTGGCCATCATCTCCAAGCACCCTTTGCTGGATATCCACAAAAATATCGTGGGCTTTGAAGACGAGATGGCCCGAGTGATCAGTGCAAGCGTCTTGGGCGTGCGAGTGATTGGGGCTTATTTCCCCAATGGACAATCCCCCGAGAGCGATAAATTCGTCTACAAGATGAGGTGGCTTGAAGCACTCACACATTGGGTCAAGGCGCTGTCCACTCAGACCGAGCCGATGGCGCTCATGGGGGATTTCAACATCACATGGGATGATTTAGATGTATGGGACCCGGTGGAGCTCGCGGGCACCATCCATTGCACAGATGAAGAAAGAGCGCATTTCAAAAATTTGCTCGACATCGGCTTGTTTGATGCGTTCAGACAGCTTCATCCCACTGAGAAAAAGTTCTCTTGGTGGGACTACAGAGAAGCGGCCTTTCGACGAAACAAAGGACTGCGCATTGATCACATCTTGTTGAGCAATGCCCTCAAGGGTCAAGTCAAGGCCTGCGAGATCGACAAAGACCCTCGGAAAAAAGAGCGGCCCAGTGACCATGCACCAGTGTGGGTCCAGTTGGAGATCAAAGCCTGAGTGCTAAAAGGCCCCAAGCGTATGCGCCTAGTGCCCTAACGCTTCAGTCTTCGATGCCAAGTTCTTGAATTTTACGGGTGATGGTGTTTCTTCCAATCCCAAGTTTCAAGGCCGCCTCAATTCTTCTGCCCTTGGTGTTGGATAGGGCCGTTTGAATCAATTTGGCCTCAAATTTCCTGCTCAAAATATCCCAAACATCCTTGTGCCCCGAGGTCAGCAAGGCTTGGGCTTCCATCTCCAAGGAGTGCTCCCAAGTGGGATTGACATGGCCGCCCTCAAAGCCTGCATACTCGTTGTGCGCCAAGGCGTCTGCATGGTGCAAAGATGCGCTCGAAAAGTGAGCTGAGCTCAAGCCTTCGTTGCGATCGCCAAGGCTGCTCGCGTTGAATGCGGCGGGGATGAGCCCATTTGAAGACTCAGACGAGGCCAAGGCATAGGCCCTTTGAGACGCCACATGGGCCGTTAGAGAAGCGTCTTCGCTGCTGATGTGGGGCACAACAGCTGCTGCCACACCCGCCGCATGGATTGGGCCTTTGTGTTGCGCATAAAACTCCAAGACCTCGGGCGGCAAGTCTTTGGGTTCAATCACATGGGAGGGCGTCATGACGCTCAACCAGTGACAGATATTTTCAAGCTGCCTGACATTCCCAGGAAACGCAAAGTCGGTCAAAACGGACACCGCAGCAGCTGAAATGCGCTTGGGATCCACGCCAAGTTGCACAGCACTTTGCTTCAAAAAGAAATGGGTCAAAACAGGAATGTCTTCCTTTCTTTCTCTGAGTGCGGGCAGTCGCAAGCGAATCACATTGAGCCGGTGAAACAAATCTTCCCTGAAGGCGCCGTCCTTGACGCGTTGCTCCAGATCTTGGTGCGTTGCTGCAATCACCCGGACATTGGCTTTGATGCTGGTGTGTCCACCCACACGGTAATAATTGCCATCGCTTAAAACACGCAGCAAACGGGTTTGTAAATCAAAGGGCATGTCACCAATTTCATCCAAAAACAAAGTGCCGCCCTCGGCCTGCTCGAAGCGACCGCGTCGCATGGTTTGAGCACCAGTGAAAGCGCCTCGTTCATGACCAAAGAGCTCGCTTTCTAGCAAATCTTTAGGGATGGCGGCTGTGTTGATCGCAACAAAGGTGCCATTTGAGCGTTGCGAGTGTTTATGAAGTGCTCTGGCCACCAGCTCCTTGCCTGAACCCGACTCACCGGTGATCAAGACCGTGACGTTGCTTTGACTCAAGCGCCCAATCACTCTGAAAACATCTTGCATGGCGGGCGCTTGCCCGAGCATTTCAGGCGTCTCTTGTGTCGAGGAGACACCCACCCGGTTTGCATTCACCTCTTCCAGTGCACGCTTGACCAAATCAACGGCTTTGGGCACATCAAAAGGCTTGGGCAAGTATTCAAAAGCACCCCCTTGAAATGAAGAAACTGCGCTGTCAAGATCAGAAAAAGCAGTCATGATGATGACTGAAATCCCTGGATGCTTGAGCTTGATCTCGGACAGCAACTCCAAGCCAGAGCCTCCTGGCATTCGAATGTCACTGAGCAAAACCTGCGGACACTGCTCTGTGGGGGTTTCATCCAAAGCCTTCAAGACATCCCGAGGATTCGTAAAACTGCGTGTTGGCAACTCCTCACGAAGCAAGGCCTTTTCCAACACAAAACGGATGGATTGATCATCGTCTACGATCCAAATCGGATTCATTTTTATATCACGCCTTAAAGTTGACTGATTGCAGTGTTTTTTTGATCATTTCAGAGGAATCAAAATCTTAAAATCTGTTCGGCCAGGGACACTTTCAAACTCGATCAATCCATGATGTTGTTGAATAAATGTTTGTGCCAAATTCAATCCCAAACCCGAACCGCCATCGCGCCCTGAAACCAGGGGTGAAAACAGTCGGTCTTTGATCGCTTCTGGCACGCCAGGACCGTTGTCTATCACATGCAATTCCAATGCCAATTTGTGCCTTTGTTTGGTTAAAGTCACTTGGCGGGCAATTCTTGTTTTAAAGGTGATTTGCGCATCTCCAACGGCAATGCGCTCACTCAGTGCTTGAGCGGCATTGTGGGTGACATTCAACACCGCTTGAATCAATTGCTCGACATCGCCTTGGATGAAGGGGATGGATGTGTCGTAATCTCTTTTGACCTTCAACCCTTTGGGAAACTCCGCCAAAATCAATGACCTGACCCGTTCACAAACCTCGTGAATGTTCACTTCTCTGACGGTGTGGGGCTTGCGGTGTGGCGCCAAGAGTCGATCGACCAAGGTTTGGAGCCGGTCGGCCTCTCGGATGATGACTTGCGTGTACTCCACCAAATCTTTTGTTTCGATCTCCATTTGCAGCAACTGCGCTGCACCTCGAATCCCACCCAAGGGATTTTTAATCTCATGGGCCAAGTTTCGGATCAACTCCTTGTTGGCCAAAGCTTGATCGATGATTCGCTCTTCGCGGTCTTGTTTGGCTTGCTGCTCCAAAGGCAGCAACTCCACAAAGACTTGGCCCTCTGTATCGGCACAGGCCAAAATGACATGCACGGGCAAGTTCTCCCCACCAGGGCGCTTGACCGTTGCATCAAACCTCAGGGCAGAGAAGTGCTCTTTTTGTGCGGCATTGATGCTCGAGATGATGGTTTTGTACTCGACAAAGAAGTCACTGAGTAAATTGCCCTCAATCAACTTTCTGGGAAGACCCAAAATCTCTTGAGATGCCGAATTGGCAAACAAGACTTCCCCCTTTGCACTGACCAACAAAACCAAGGTCGCCAGCAGGTCCAGCACATCCAGTGAAGACGTCTTCGTGGTCTCCTTGGCCTGGTTTGACTTGCTTTTTGCATTTGCCATTGTTGAACCCTCCAACCTCTCTTGATGTGCAAAGACCTTGGCCAAGATGGCCTCAGACTTTGGCGATGTTTGACGCGACAAGCTTTCTTGCTGCTCACAAAAAAGGGGACGGTATCACCGTCCCCTTTTGAACCCTCTGCGTTGAGGACGATCAAGTTTTACAGTGAGTAATACATATCGAACTCAATGGGATGGGTCGCTTGACGGAAACGAGTCACTTCGCCCATTTTGAGCTCAATGTACGCATCGATCATGCTGTCTGTGAACACGCCACCTTTGGTCAAGAATGCACGGTCTTTGTCCAAATACTCCAAAGCTTGATCCAAGCTGTGGCACACGGTAGGGACCAATGCGTCTTCCTCTGGGGGCAAATGGTACAAATCTTTTGTAGCAGCCTCACCGGGGTGGATCTTGTTTTCGATGCCATCAAGGCCGGCCATCATCAATGCAGAAAAGCAAAGGTAAGGGTTGGACATGGGATCTGGGAAACGAGCCTCGATGCGACGGCCCTTGTCACTTGCGACAAAAGGAATGCGAATGGAAGCAGAGCGGTTGCGGCTAGAGTAGGCCAATTTGACGGGCGCTTCAAAGCCAGGGACCAAACGCTTGTAGCTGTTGGTCGTGGGATTTGTAATGGCGTTCAAGGCGCGAGCGTGTTTGATCACGCCACCGATGTAATAAAGCGCCGTATCGCTCAAACCTGCATAGCCAGAACCTGCGAACAAGTTTTTGCCGTCTTTCCAAATGGACTGGTGAACGTGCATGCCTGAACCATTGTCACCAACGATGGGCTTGGGCATGAAGGTGGCTGTTTTGCCATATGCATGCGCAACGTTCCAAACGATGTATTTCAATTTTTGAGTCCAATCGGCTCTCTCAACCAAGGTTGAGAATTTGGTACCAATTTCATTTTGACCAGCACCCGCCACTTCGTGGTGGAACACCTCAACAGGAATGCCAATCTCTTCAAGAATGGAGACCATTTCAGCGCGCATATCTTGTGTGCTGTCGACTGGAGGAACTGGGAAATAACCGCCCTTGACTGTTGGACGGTGGCCCTTGTTGCCGCCTTCGATTTGCTTGCCAGAATTCCATGGCGCTTCGTATTCATCAATGTGAAAGAAGGCGCCAGACATGTCGTTGCCCCAACGCACATCGTCAAAAATAAAGAACTCGGGCTCTGGTCCAAAGTATGCTGTGTCGCCAATGCCGCTGGCCTTCAAATAAGCTTCCGCTCTTTTAGCGATAGAGCGTGGGTCGCGGTCGTAAGACTTGCCGTCACCTGGCTCCAAAACATCGCAAGAGAGAACCAAAGTGGGCTCTTGAAAGAAAGGGTCAAGGAAAGCCGTGTTTGCATCGGGCATGAGCAACATGTCAGAAGCTTCAATGCCCTTCCAACCGGCGATGGAAGAGCCATCAAAAGCGTGGCCGTCCGTAAATTTGCCCTCATCAAAGGCAGAGATGGGCACAGTCACGTGCTGCTCTTTACCACGGGTATCTGTGAAGCGGAAATCAACGAATTTGACTTCGTTGTCTTTGACTTGCTTCATTACATCTGCGACGGTCTTTGCCATCAGTTTCTCCTGAAATTACGGTTAGGTTGGAAAAAGGTCTTGTTTCAATGAGCAGAAAGTGTGCCACCCGAAAGGGTCGCAAGGCTCAAACCTACAAAACACAATGATTGTAATTGTCTTCTTGCCAAAGAGCGACCGAAAACCCCACTCTAAAGCACTCAAAGCCGCTTAAATGCACCATCGTTATGCACCATTGTAGTGCTTTTTTAATAAAAACAAGGGGGTTAATGATTATCGCACCAACTCGGGGCCAATCGGTGCACCAAAATCTTGCAAATCCTTGAGCAGTTCTTGATACGCCAAATGGGCCAGGTCCGGATGGCCTTTCACACCCAATTCAATGTGTCGGCCATGCTCGGGATGGTCAACACTTGGCAAACTGAACACCTTGACCCCATCAAATTGCGCCTCCAGCTTGATCATGATGGGTGTTAATGCGGCCTCCATGGCGCCGTACACAATGACAGACTTCTCAATCCAAGCCGCTTTTCTGAACCAAGGACTGCAGTACGCATCCAAGACCCACTCGATCATGGGCCAAGCCATCACGGGAAAGCCTGGCAAGAAATAAACAGCGGCCCAAGGATGGGTTTGAAGCAGTTGGGCGTGTCGACTTTTGCACTGGAAACCGGGAATTTTGTTGTAAGGGTTGGGAATGATGTCTGCACCCACTGGGAACATCCCCATATTGAGCCGGTGCACATGATTGGGGTGATCGGGTTCATAGGCTTGTCCATTCTCCTTGGCTTGATCCATGATCCTTTGGCGAATGAGTGTTTCAGCCTGCGGGTGAAGCACCAACTCCAAACCGAGAGCGGCCGCGGCGCATTGACGCGTGTGGTCATCTGGCGTGGCCCCGATGCCACCACAAGAGAAAACGACATCCCCACTGTCAAAGGCTTGCTTTAAAGTCTGGGTGATTTTTTCTGGATCATCGCCAACGTAATTTGCGTAATCCAACTGCAGGCCTCTTTGGGCCAACAACTCAATCACTTTGCTCATGTGCTTGTCAGCTCGTTTTCCAGACATGATCTCATCACCGACAATGACCAGTCCAAAGGAGGGGGTGGGGTGGGTTGTGTTTTGCATGAGGGAGAGTTTAACAAATGATGCCCTCACTTGGACACCCTGGGCCTTAGATCTGGGCCAAACGCTGCAGCCGATTGGACAAGCCACTCGTTCTCTTGGCGCGCGTTGAGGCGGCTTGCTCAATGAGACCGGGTTGAGCTTGAAAGATGCTTAAAAAACGTTTGGCGCGCGTAACACCCGTGTAGAGCAACTCTCGGGTCAAAGATTTCTCGGCATGATCTTGAAGGACCACCAAGGCATGTTCGTACTCAGAGCCTTGCGCTTTGTGAATGCTCATGGCGTAGGCCGTTTGCACAGAAAGCAAGCGATTGATGGATACACTTTGAAAGCCTGATCCAGCCAAAAAATACGCTCGAAAAACGCCCTCTACTGGATCACGCACAACCAAGCCAACATCTCCATTGGACAGCCCCAAATCATGCTGATTGCGAGTCAACATGATGGCTCTGGCGCTGTACCACTCACCCCGTGGCTCAATCCAACCCTCACTTTGCAATTGGCGCTCAATGGCTTGATTGACAGCAATCGCCCCCAAGGGCCCCTCATTGATCGCACACAGCACGCGAAAACGCTCAAATTCAACCAGTGCCTCAAGAATCCAAGTCTCAACGGGCAAAGCGGCTCGGGTGTGCCCGCCCCTGCACAAGGCACCATTGCGTTCAAAAACCTTTAAATAGGACAAAAAATTGATCTTTAAAAGGGGCGCAAACAGATCCTCACTTTGCCCTTTTTGCAGCCCCTGGGGCCTGGAGCCCAAACACACTTCTAGCAAGGGCGCCATCTTGTGACTGGTGGTGCTTGCAATGTCACTGTCTCGCGCCTTGGTGAGCACCCGATTGATTTGGGGGATGTCACCCCAGTTGATGGCTTGCGCGAGCTCAGCAATGTGCCCCTGAAAACGCCGAGACTTTGTGAGCATGACCAAATTCAACACTGGCGCTCTTGAATGAGCCTGAGAGGGAACGTGCTCACCAGGCGACAAGCCTGTCACATCGCACAAAAAATCAACACTATTTTTATCGTAAAGATCGCTTAAATTGCCAACCCCCGTCGACTTGAGTTGACCACTGAGTTCAGACAATATGGAACCCGCCTCCACCGAGGACAATTGATCCTTGTCACCCAGCAAAATGAGCGTTGTGTTCGGACTCAAGGCCTTTAAAAGGGCTCCCATTAATTCGGCATCAATCATCGACGCCTCATCCATGACCAACAAATCCAGGGGCAACGGATGGCGCTCATTGAAGCGAAAACTTTTCTCGTGCATGCGAAACCCGAGCAAAGTGTGCAAGGTTTTGGCCGATCCGATTCGTTCAAGCAATGCGCTGCAGTCCAGATGGCCATGCAAGGCTTGAGACAAGGACATGAGAGAGGTCTCAATCGAGCGATAAAGTCTTGAGGCCGCTTTGCCAGTAGGTGCAGACAAGGAAATGCGAAGCGGTGTGTCTGCGGTGTTGAGCATGCTTGCCAATGCAATCAATCGAGCAACCGTATAGGTTTTTCCTGTGCCGGGACCGCCTGTGATGATGCTCAAAGGCGAGCGCACTGACATCGCACAAGCAATTTTTTGCCAATCAATCTCTTTTACTTCCTCAGAACCGTGGTCTTTGCCCTCTTCAACTGGGGCATCAAAGAGAATGCCCAAAGCCTTAGAGAGCCATTTTTCGTCAACGGAGCGTGCAATCTTGGATTTTTTGTAAAGCGCATTGGCAATAAAATCCTCAGCCATCCATTGCCTTCTAAAGTACACCAATGCATCGTGATCAAGTTCCAACAAAACCATTGACTCGGCGCGGTCGACTTCAAGCGCCGAGGACGACTTCAATGCCATGTGCGGTATTGAGGGATCAGTCCGGTGTGCACCACCCACTCTCACCAAAGAGGACGAGAGCAAGCAATCTTTCCAAGACTGTAGAGTTTTTGGCAAATGCTCAAGCAAAGGTGCATAGTGCTCTCGCAAAAAAACATTTTTTTGGACTTGGTGATCTTTAAAAAGTTCAATTTCTTTTGAAAGCACAGACCGCAAAGACACACAAGAGTGTCCTTGCGATTGATACTGAGACAGCACCACCACAAGCCACAACAGTGGCAACAAAGCCTGCGCATCCAACTTGACTTCAAGGTCATAAAAAAATCTGGCCAATGCCAGATCAAGGTGCCGCAAATGCCCCTCTTTCACACCCCATTCAATGGATTTGATCAAATCGGCGATGGGCTGATCAGTTGCCAACAAACGTTTGCCGGCATGATCAGACGATGCATACAAAATACTCATGCCTCGACACCTCCAAAAGAGCGTGCGCCGGGCAACAACGAATCCCATTGGATTGCCATTTCCAATTCGTTCATCAGTTGAGCACTGGCTTTTAGAAAACACAAGCCTTGCCCCTTTGAATGCACACCCCTCAAATACCAAACAAAAGCGCCGCCCAAATGAACATCCGGATCGTAAGCACTTGAGAGCCTGGTCTTTAAAAGTCGATGAAGCGCCAACAAGTAAATTGCTGCTTGCAAATCATATCGATTCAGCACGGTTTCTCTCTCAAGCGCCTCTAAGGCGTAGTCCTGTAAATCGAATCCAAGTGAATTTGTTTTGTAATCAAGGACATAATATTTTCCCTTGTGTTCAAAAAGCAAATCCGAAAAACCCATCAGCATACCGTGCCAATCAGACGATTGAATGGCTTGTCTCTTCAACTTCGGATAGAAGTATTTGGCCACCACAGATTCAATTTTCACGGCATCGAATTGATCGCATGCCATCCAAAACTCAGCCTCAGTGAGGCGACTTTTTAAACCCACCAATGCTTCACCAAGATCAACGAGTGGCTCATAAAGAATTTGACAAACCCATTTGAAAACCAGCTGTGACATGATGGGCATGCAAGCCAGCGTTTTTTCATCCAACAAAGAGTGCTCGATTTTGACTGTGTGCGTGCTTGCAATTTGCTCACCTTGGCGCTTGAGCTTTCGCGGCATCAGCAGCTCAATCCTTTGCAACAAACGCGCTTGAAAGCCTTGCGCATTGGCATTGAGAACACCCTCGTGAAGTGCCCAACGCAAAATCTCGTGCATGAAATTGCCAACATCCATACCGCCCGCTATCCCTAAGCACGGATTGGCCGACTGAAGTCGATTGGCAACAGTGAGCGAGGCAGAGTAAACCCAAGGATCAACGGCTTCATGCCCATTGCCCGGATCTTGCTGTCCGTCAAGCACCAATGGCTCATCATCGACGGGCGTCATTGACTCAAGGTTTTGCTCGACGTGTTCAAAGCGACTGGAGCGAAGCAAAGAAGAGAAGCTTGAGAACCGATAGCGCAAATCGATGTGCCCCCTATAGATCAACGGTTCTTGGACAAGGTTTGCTTCTTCGGCCTGGAACAAATGACTGCTGGGTACAACGGGGGGCAATTCAATGAGCCGACAAGGGCTGTTTTGACCCAGGTATTGGGTCAAGAGCCCACGCCAAGCGTGCTCATCACTTTGCGCCTGTGCATCTGTCATCATGGCCCCAAGCGCGCTTTGATGCGTGACGCATGCTCCTCGGCCGTTGTGATTCAATCTTGAAAAACCCAGCCAAATGGCATGCTTTGCCCGAGTCAGCGCCACATACATCAAGCGTATGTTTTCTTTTGAGGCATCCTCCAGCAAATGAAGTCCCCTTTCTGCGCTCTCAACACCATCCTCACTCCAGTCGAGCTGTTCATTTGAATTGAATGTTGTTGCAAACGGCAGCATCACAACATTGAATTCCAGACCCTTGCTTTTATGGATCGTCACAATCTTGACCAACTCTGCGTCACTCTCCAAGCGAAGGATGTGCTCCTCCATCCCTGAGCCCACGTCAGTGAGTGCATTGATCAACCAGTCCAACAAGCCGCGCTCTGCGTGAACCTGAAGACTTTGTGATTGCAAAATTTCAGACAGCTGAAGCACATTGGTCAATTTTCTTTGACCATCTGAGTGTCTGAGCCATCTTTTGGGGAGGTCAAACAAGTTCAATGTTTTTCGAATCATGGCCAAAATGCCTTGATGTCGCCAAACGCTTGCGAGCTCCTTCATCATATTTGAACAATGATCGAATAGATTTTCATCATTGCTGATTTGATGCAGTTCATCAATAGAAAAGTCAAACATGGGCAATGCAAGTGCTGACTTGACCCTGGAGGAGTCCAGTGGCGCTAAAACTGCCCGCATCCAATGCGCCAAATCTCTCGCTTCGCGAGTTTTAAAGACGGAATCCTTGTCAGACAAGTAAACACTTGAGATCCCTCGCCTGGCCAAAGCGCTCTTGATGATTTGAGCCTCAACACCCGTCCTGACCAAGATTGCAATATCGGCTGGCACCAGCCTTCTCAAAGGTGACTGCGAGCCATCAAGGCTTTTAAAAAAAAGTTGTTCGTCGCTCAACCACTCGAGCACTTGCTCAGCACATTGCGCCGAGAAAATTTCACGAACTGTTTTTGCACTCAAGACCTCTAGGTTGTAGACCGTTGTAATGGGCGCAATGGGGCCCATGGAGCCCGTCAAAGTTTCCTTCAAACCTTGGGCTTGAACAGGCAAAAATGGCAAAGGATCAGACCCCGTGCCTCTGTAAGAAAAGGCGCCGCTGGGCCTGCTCTCCTCTGACAACAAAAAAAGCGCATTGACGGCACTCACCAGATCCGAACTAGAACGGTAATTCTTGCCCAAAACATAATGCCTAGACTGGGTGGCAATCTTGGCCTTTAAATAACTCCTGATGTCTGCACCACGAAAGGAATAGATAGATTGCTTTGGGTCACCGATCAGGAAAATACCTGTTTGCGGATTGTTTGCTTCGATCTGATAAATCTCATTGAAAATGCCATATTGAAGGGGAGATGTGTCCTGAAACTCATCGATCATGATGATGGGGAACTGCTCTCTTAGTTGCGACTTTAAAAACTGACCGTGTTCAGCTTTCAAGGCAAGGTCGAGTCGCTGCAGGAGATCAGAAAATCCAAATTGTCCACGCTGCGCTTTTAATGAGGTGATCTCGGCGTCGATGCAGGCGACCAGGCTTGGCCAGACTTGATCCAAAAGAGACGGCGTTTTTAAAAAATCACACCCTGCGTCAAAGAACTCAAAAATGAATTCAGGCAATTCGATCGTGTCGGCCTTGGCGTGCCGAGCCAAAAGAAAACTCTCTGGTGAAAATCTGCTCCAGCGCTCTTTGGGCTTGTCTGGAAACTTCACCGCCTGTGCATCATCACACCAAGCGCGAAGCTCCAAAATCCAATTTTGCAGGTGCTGCTGTCCAAGTTTTGTGCCATTCCACTGGCTTCGCCGCTGAGTCCACTCAAGTTCAATCCAATTTGAGACATGCACAGACAGTTCGCCAAGACGCTTCTTTGCGAGCATCAGCGTTTCACAATGCGTGTTGGCCAAACCTCGAAACTCGGTCACAAAACTTGCTGTATTCACCTTTGAATCCCTTGGTGAATGATCTTTTTGGTTTTTAAAGAATGTCTCCACCAAGCCCACCAAGTCAGCAACTTCATTGGGCAGCATGCCCTTGAAATGCCGGGCAAGATCAACATCCATGGCATAGACCGTCTTGCGCCAAAAGTCCTGAACCGCACTCAATCTAAGGCTTTGCTCGTTGACCACCAACTCCTCATCAAAGGGCTGGCCTGTATGAATGGCGTGCTCTCTTAAGACTTTTTGACACCACGCATCGATCGTAAAAATTGAGGCCTCGTCCATACAAAGTGCCGCTTGATTGAGCTGCCACGCCGCTTGCAATCTGGCCGCCGAGCTGGGATAGGCCTCAAGCAACTCAAGAACAAACGCATCATCAACGGGCAAATCCTCATCTTGGCGAAAGGCCTCGGCCACCTCCACCAGACGCGCTTGAATTCTTGAAGACAGCTCCTGGGTGGCCGCTTTTGTGAAAGTCATCACCAAAATATCACTTGGCAACAAAGCGCGTTCAAATGCAGTTTGCGCTTGGTTGGTGTGACCTTGACTGGCATTGCAAAGTCGACCATGGCCCAGCACCAACCTCACAAACAAGGCTGCAATCGTATAGGTCTTTCCCGTCCCAGCACTCGCCTCAATCAAGCGACTGCCATGCAAGGGAAAGTCGATTGCTTTGAGCTCTGTTGAGTGAGTTGGATGCTGCATCATTGCGCCAAATCCTGGGCAATCGAAACAGGCCGTGCATAGGGCTCGGGTTTGGGCTGGATCTCAAACCACTGCCAAAATGGCTCAAACGTTTGGCCCCAGGACATCAAAGTTTCAGCCTGCGCGGTCAATGCTTCAAAGCTTGGAAATATTCTCTCTAGGCTCATGTCCAGCACCTCACCCCTCACGTGATCACTTCCCTCGTAAACCACTTTGGCTTTGCTGGCATCGAGTCCCTTTGCATACAACAAGCCCGTTTTAAGTGGCATGGCCAAAAAACCCATCTGGGCCTTTTTATAGGCTGCAGACAAGGCCTCCAAGGATCGATCTGCAAGTGCTTTTTCAGGCTGAAGGACCGTGAATTGGACGTCTGCGAATAAAAAAATCAGTTCCACTTCAAGCCCGAGGTGCGCCAACAAAACACTCATGATCCACGGCTTGAGCAGTTGGTGAGAGCGCATTTCCTTCTTCACCAAAAGCCGATTGGCCACAAGCTCTATGTACACCTGACTGTGAACATCACCAACACCAGCCTTTGCTCTTAGATTTGAAACAGTGTCGCTAAGCTGGCAAGTACCAAACTCCAATTCCAGCGCCAAGTCGGGCAAGGGCAATGGATGCATCTGTTGCAAACGCAGCGCTTGACTGAGCTGGGGTGCAAGCTCGGTGAGCAAATGCTCTTGCAGCAATTCACCCATGGGACCCAAGGGCAAGTGACCCGAGAGTTGTAAACGCCTCAAGTAGCGCCTGATCATGGGGTGAATATCCTGTGGCTCATGTTGAGACCACTCAAAATACTTCAACAACCGATCCTTGAGTTGAAAAACTTGCAAAGCATCCAGGCCAAAGGACTCTTCGTCGTAACGCTCTTGCTCAAGCGGAAAGAAATCGATCTTCATCGCCTGCTTGAAATACTGCCTCACAGGATTTTTAAAGGTCTGAACAATCTGTTGCAAGGAGCATGGCGCATTTTCCTCAAGACCCTCTTTGTTGGATCCTTTTGAAGTCAATGCAATTTCTGGGACATTTTTGGAATTGGATTTTTCATGCAAAGAAAACCATTCTTTTGCATATGTCCTCAAATGTGTCCCCGCCTTGAAATAAGCTAGGCCAAAGGGCTGCATGGGATGCACAGAAGTGAGTTGCTCCAAAAAAGCCTCAGACCACTTGTCGGCAATGTATTGCCTGAGTTGAGCGACCAAAACCGATGGGCTTTTGAGGGAATTGTCTCGATCACTCAAAGCACTCCAACTGATGTAGAGCTTATCGCGTGCACTGAGCAAGGCTTGAAGCATCAATGCTCGATCATCTTGCGACTTGGAGCGGTCTCCCACACGCGACTGTCCTTTTTTCTCCATCAAATCAAAGGGATTGTGAACGCTCACTCTTGGAAAGTCGCCCTCATTAATCCCCAATAAGCAAATGACCTTTGCCGGGATCGAATGCATGGTTTTGATCGAACCGAAGGTCACACCGCTGGACAACACACGGTGGCGCCTGTCATTGACTTTCAAGGCATCCATCCAAGCACTTGCAGCCACTTTCAATGAAATCGGTTCCTCAAAATTGGCCTCTTGAGCATGCTCTAAAAATTGACTCAATGCGCCGCTCATGGCTTGCACGACCTTCATGTCCGACAAAGAAGTGGCTCGGATCAAATTTGACATCAACTCAGCGAGATCGAGTCCCCACATTTTGGGGCTTTGGGCTGTGTGAGACTTTGACCACCACGCAGCCACAACCTCCACAAAGCTGACAAATCGGCCTACAATTTCTGCGTCCATCCCAGAGACCGATGACAGGGGCCACACAGACGGATCGTTTGCCGAGTTCAATACCTCATCAAAATCTGCGTTTGTATAACCCAAAAGCATTCGACGAATGCCAAATAAAATGGTGTTGATTTCTTTCGAGTCAACAAAACCCAATTGCTCCCTGTGCTCACCATTCAAGCCCCAACGCATGCCGGACTCAAGCAACCAATGCTCGAGTTGATCAAAGTCGTTTTCCTGCAATCCAAAACATTGAGCAATGCAATTTGTTTTAAGAACCGTCAGCAAATCTCTCAGTTGACACCTTGAGTTACCCAGGCTCATCAACCACTTGAAGTTTTCCACAAGCGGATGATGGTCGAGTAAATTTTGCTCTGCAATTGAGAAAGGTATATGCCTTTCATCAGCAACCGTGTACTGACCAAAAACCGCTTGAATCACTGGACTGGCAGCCTCCAAATCGGGCAACATGACCAACACATCGCATGGCTCGACTCGTTGCGTGCCCACTTGTGCATCGAACAAGCCAAGCAATTGATCATGCAGCACTTCAAGCTCTCTGCTCAAGCCGTGGGTCTTTTGGAACACGACGCTCGCGTCTGCCAAGCTCCCCACCCAAGTGGCCTCGTGCTGACACTCCTGGGTCAGCTCCATGAGTTGGTTTTTTTGCTCTAAGGCATTCGGATCAACGGGCTCAAGATCTCTGATTTGGTCTTGAATCAATCTCAAGAGCGTGGGATTTTGATCTCCGCCAAGGACCTTCGCCGAGGGCTCCTCTGTAGCAAATACATCAAGCTTTAAGTGCTGGAAATTTTCTTTTGTTTTCTGAATGTCATCAAACTCATCCATTTGACGGACAAAGTCTCTGCTTTGTCGGCCCCATGCGGACAAAATAGGATTGGCATGCAAATGCATCTCGCTGAAATCCACCGTGGTCAAATCTTTTTCATCGCGATTTTTAAATCGCCGCCTCTCCCACTTGAAATATTCACGGCCCTCAATGATATCGGCCCAGTGAAATCGACACGGTGAGTTCACCCCAATAAAAACTTGTGTGTATTGCGACAGTGCCGCCATGAGCGCCAAGTTTTGCATTGGCAAACTGCTCACGCCCAAAAGAGTGATCCGTTTGGGGAGTTTTTCTGCATCAAACTCGCCCCGGGCCAATATCTCCATCGCTTTGGTGTGAAGATGGGGGCGAATACCCATTTGCTCTTGATCATCCAAATCATTGACGATCCTTCGCCAGCATTCACTTTGCCAAACTTCCTCAGCGAGAAGTGGACTTTTTACACCTTTGGGATCAATCAATACACCCTCCCCCTCCTCCCATTTTTTGAGCCAATCGGCTCGATAGACTTGGTATTGATCAAAAAGTTCAGCGACTTGTGTTGCCAGTTTATAGAGCACATCGTCTCCAAAGCGGCTGACATATTTTTTGATCAACATGTAGGGTTCGCGATTGATCTCAGAGGGCAAGATTCGCATCAATCGCCAGACCAAAATGTCTTTATCGGTCGCAGAGTAAGTCGATAGGCTGGGCTCATTCAAAATTGTTCTGTAAAGATCCCAAATGACCTTGCCAGGCAAGTTCACCTTGACGGCAGCGCAAACACCGGCTGATGTTGCAAGCTTGAGCTTGACCCATTCTGCCAAAGCCAAGGTGGGGGTCAGAACAATTTCCTCTTCAAGCGGGCCCAGTGGATGGGTTTTCATCCAGGCGAAAAAAGTTTCAGCCACACTTTCAACTTGATTTCCATGCAAAGCAATAAAGCCAGGCTGTATATTGGAATTCATGGCGTTGTGCACTTAAGGTAAGGGGGTGAGCAAGATCAAAAAAAATGTTCGATTCAAGCACCATTGTGCCCAATATCAAGCTCAAACAAGGAGCTTATAAACACCCATGAAAAAACACTCCTGGCCCACGCGGCAAGGAACCCCTTTGTGTGCGCCTTGCGCCTTCACAAAAGAGCTCAGGCGTATTGATGAGCGCTTATTTTACAAAAAAGTAAATGAGCAACAACCCAAGTGCGACAAGGCTGACATTTCTTGCATTGAACCACCGCGCCGTCTCCTTTTCAGGCGCGTTGTCGACTGCATTTTTATCAACCTCCTCTAGAGCCTGGGCTTGTTCGCCAGCAAACATTTTGGCCGTTTCCGCATCGAAACGTTTAAAGAAGTCTTCAGACAACGATTTGGCTGCCCCGTCGATCAAACGCTGACCGAGTTGTGCAATTTTTCCGCCCACTTGTGCGTTCACGACGTACTGAAGCTCACACCCTGCTTCATTGGGGATGAGCTTGACTTGGGCCGTTCCTTTTCCAAACCCAGCAACGCCGCCTTGTCCCTCAAAATTCAAGGTATAGCTGGCAGGAGGATTCATGTCCAAGAGTGAAATTTTTCCACTGAATTTGGCCGATACGGGTCCAATTTTCACGGCCATGCCAATCAAATACTGCTGTTCTTCCCCCAAATCGATTCGATCGCACCCAGGAATACAGGCCTTTAAAACATCAGGATTGTTCAAAGCACTCCAAGCTTGTTGTTGACTCACGGCCAATTGGCGAGTTCCTTGCATATCCATGTTTCATGTCTCCAATAAAGTCCATTGATCAGATGAGCGCTCTTATTTGAGCACTTTGTAGACATCTATCTTACCCTTTATCCATATTGCGCGGAAAAAACCCGCCCCTGAAGGCTTGGATGCGGCTCACCGCTGAATCAGGTCCTTGATGGCCTTGGCCAAATCTTCTAAATGAGCCAAGTCGTGAATGGCCAGTTTTGCATCACTGAATCGATCCAAGACCCCAGCCCCTTTGGCCAAAGGCTCATAGCCTTCAAACCTCAGGAGTGGATTCAACCAACATATCTTGCGTGCTTTGCCCTTTAACCAAGCCATGCTGGCCTCCAGCTGTGCAGAGTCTCCCGTGTCCAGGCCATCGCTCACCAGCAGCACCAAGGTTCTTTTCGCCTGCAAACGACGGGCGTGGTGCTGCTTGAGTTCTTGCAAAGATGCCCCAAGCTTGGTGCCCCCAGCAAAATCTCTGATGGCCAGGTTGCATGCTTGCAGCATCAGGTCAGGGTCTTTGTGTTTGAACGCGAATGTAAGATCGCTCAAACCGGTTCCAAAGGCCATCACATCCCGCCTTTGCACGTGCTCCGTGGCTTTGTGCAAAAAAGCCAGCAAGAGTCTTGCGTACCTCTCCATGGAGCCTGAGATGTCCACCAAAATGAGCAGGGGAAGGCGCTGCATTTGTCGACCAAGTTTGGGCAGAGCAAGGACCTCACCATCCAACTGGGCGGCCAATCGAAGCGCTTTGGACCAATGCAGGTGCACCCCCCTGGGACGGCTGATTTTTCTTCGTGAGGGCACTTTGGGGATGGGCAACTGTATGTCTCTGGCCAGGCGTTGAACCAGGGCGAACTCGGAGGCGCCAAGTTGATTAAAGTCTGCATGCCTGAGTCGCAAAAGCTCACTGGCGGTCATGGCCGCGTCCAACTCGATTTCCTCTTCTGCGCTGGGCTTGGGCAAAGGGTGCACAGGCGCTTGGGGTTTGAGTGCCTCACTCACTCTTGCTTTTTTGGGTTTGGTGTCCTCTTGGCCTTGTGAGGTGGGCAGCATTTGCGCGAGCAATTTATTGGCGAGCTGAGGATCTTTGAAGTACGCCTCAAACAACTGCCTGAAGACCTCTAAATCCTCTTGCCTTGAGATCAATACACTCTCAAGGGCATGCGAGAGATCTTCGCGGTGCTCAAGCCCCACCCATTGAGCCGATGCAACCCCAAGTGCTATGCGAGAGCTGTCAATGGGTACGCCCGCACGCCTTAAGGCTCTCGCAAAACCCATTATGTTTTCTGGCCACTTCCCCGACCTGGCATCCCCTAATTGCATATGTGTGACTCAAAATTTGTTTAGACACCCCATTTGACGGTTGCCCAAGCGTTCTAAGGCAAGGGCACCTGATCAGCGGGCAGCAAAAGCTCTTTCATCAAAGGCTGCAGTGCAGCCACATCTTCTCGCTGTTTGAACAAAATACCAGCCGTGTCTGTGATCACCTCGGGATCAATGATCAGCGTATCCAATGAAACCAAGGCCTTGGCCCATTCCACGCTCTCAGCAATGCCTGGGGACCTGGTAAACGCATTGACAAATGGAGCAGAACGCAATTTCGCCACAAAAGTAGACACTTGTTGCGTCAACTCTTCACTTGCTTGGGGCACTTGGCGCCTTAAGATTGACAACTCTCTTTCCCGACTGGGGTAGTCCATCCAATGGTAGAGGCAACGGCGCTTGACCGCATCGTTGAGCTCTCGGGTTCTGTTGCTGGTCAAGATGGTGACTGGGGTCACACTGGCCTTGATGGTGCCCAACTCAGGAATACTGACTTGGTACTCGCCCAAGTACTCCAGTAAAAAAGCTTCAAATGGCTCATCTGCACGATCGACCTCATCAATCAAGAGCACCGCGCCAGGAAAGGGCGCACGCAAGGCCTTCAACAAAGGACGCTCAATCAAGTACTTGTCTTGGTAGACCTCTTGCTCCACGCTTGCAATTTGATCATGTGAGGAGGCTGCTCGCATGTGCAACATTTGCGCCGCATAATTCCACTCATACAAAGCTTCGCGAAGTTCCAATCCGTCATAACACTGCAATCGCACCAACACTCGGCCAAGCGCTAGACTCAGCGCTTTTGCGAGTTCCGTTTTTCCAACGCCAGGCTCTCCCTCTAGGAGCAAAGGTCTCTTTAACTGGAGCGCCAAAAAAACAGCCGTCGCCAAGCGACGGTCTGCTTCATATCCTTCTTGTCGCAGTGCCTCGATCAAGGCGTCAACTGAGATCATCCAAGTAAGGTCTTTACAGCGCGTTGGGTCTGCACACTGATCAAATGAGCTCGGTATGCCGCACTGGCGTGAATGTCCGTGTTCAAATCGCTTTCATCGATTTTGACAGCCGCAGCCGAATCAACGCTGAAGTTTTTATTGAGCGCCTCTTCAAGTGCATGGTGGCGAAAAACGCCTTGGGAACTGGCTCCCGTGACAGCCAAACGCACGCCTGAATGGGTTTGAGCCAAGTACACGCCGACCATCGCAAAACGCGACGCTTGTTGCTTGAACTTCAGATAGACCGCTTTCTTGGGGATTGGAAATGAAATCGATTTGATCAATTCACCGGACTCCAAAGCCGTGGTGAACATGCCCACAAAGAAATCATCGGCTTGTATAGAGCGATGATCCGTGTGAACCGTTGCACCCAAGGCCAAAACTGCACTGGGGTAGCAAGCGGAAGGGTCGTTGTTGGCCACGGAGCCGCCCAAAGTGCCCATCGCACGAACTTGCTTGTCCCCAATTTGAGCAGCCAAAGCGGCCAGTGAGGGCAAATGACTTTTAACGAGTTCGCTCTCTGCCACTTGTGCATGTTTGACCATCGCACCAATGACCAAGGACTGACCCTCAAGCCTGATGTCCTTCAGCTCAGCAATTTTCGACAAATCAACCAAGGTCTCAGGACTGCTCAAGCGCTGCTTCATGGAAGCGAGCAAGGTTTGTCCACCGGCCAGGGGCTGTGCGCCGGCCTTGATCAGTTGAGATGCATCGGTCAAGCTGGATGGGCGTTCGTAGGTAAATGCGTACATGGTGAATTTCTCTCTTTTTCAATAGGTGTAATGGTATCTTAAAATTTCAAACCTTTGCCGACTCAATCGCTCTCCAAACCCGATGGGGTGTTGCAGGCATGTCCAAGTCCTTGACACCAAGAGGGGACAAGGCATCTAAAACCGCATTCATCACGGCTGGGGGTGAGCCAATGGCACCCGCCTCACCGCAGCCTTTGGTGCCCAAGGGGTTATGGGTACAAGGCGTGCAAACATGTCCGATTTCAAAATGTGGAAAATCATCTGCTCTGGGCATTGCATAGTCCATGAAGGAGCCCGTGAGCAATTGCCCACTTTGCGAGTCATAGACGCAACGCTCAAGAAGCGCTTGACCAATCCCCTGAACCAAGCCGCCGTGAATTTGACCCTCAACAATCATGGGGTTGATGATGGTCCCAAAATCATCCACAGCCGTGAACCGGTCCAAATGCACCACCCCTGTCTGGGGGTCAACCTCAACCTCCGCAATATAGGTGCCCGCGGGAAAGGTGAAGTTGGTGGGATCATAAAACGCGGTCTCGTTCAAACCTGGCTCCAATTTATCGAGCGGATAGTTGTGTGGCACATAGGCGGTCAATGCCACTTGAGCGAAGGTGACCATCTTGTCGGTACCCTTGACCCTGAATTCACCATTGGAAAACTCGATGTCCACATCACTGGCCTCCAACAAGTGCGCTGCAATCTTCTTTGCCTTGGACTCAATTTTATCGAGCGCCTTCATGATCGCAGCCCCGCCCACAGAAATAGATCTTGAGCCGTAAGTACCCATCCCAAATGGGACTCGGCCCGTATCCCCGTGCACCACATCAATTTGATCCACAGCCATGCCTAAGCGCGCCGCGACCACTTGTGCAAATGTCGTCTCATGCCCTTGACCATGGCTGTGTGAACCGGTAAAAACAGTGACACTCCCCGTGGGATGCACTCTAATTTCTCCACACTCAAAAAGTCCAGCCCGAGCACCCAAAGCACCGGCAATGTTGCTTGGCGCTATGCCGCAAGCTTCGATATAACTCGAGTACCCAATGCCGCGAAGCTTGCCCTGGGCCTTGGAGGCCGCTTTGCGGTCCTCAAAACCGGCCACATCGGCTTTTTTCTCAGACTCGTTCATGCACGCGTGAAAGTCGCCCGTGTCATACTGCAAAGCCACGGGTGTTTGATAGGGGAACTGGGTGATGAAATTGCGCTTTCTGATTTCATCTTGCGTGCGGCCCGTCTCCCAAGCGGCGCGCGAAACCAGTCGCTCCAAAAGGTAGGTCGCCTCTGGACGACCCGCGCCTCGGTATGCATCCACAGGTGCCGTATTCGTGAACCAGGCATCGACCTCAACATACACTTGCGGTGTCTTGTACTGACCTGCCAAAAGAGTGGCGTACAAAATGGTGGGGACAGCGGTGGAAAATGTCGAAAGGTAGGCCCCCATGTTCGCATCGGTCTTGACCCTCAGCGCCAGGAAATTGCCCTCTGCATCCATCGCCAATTCAGCATGGCTGACATGGTCTCGTCCATGCGCGTCGCTGAGGAAGGCCTCATTGCGGTCAGCCGTCCATTTGATGTTGCGGTTGATTTTTTTGGATGCCCAGGTCAAACAGACATCTTCCGCGTAGAGGTAAATCTTGGAGCCAAAACCACCCCCCACATCCGGTGCGATGACCCTCACCTTGTGCTCAGGCAAACCCATCACAAAAGCGGTCAAGAGCAATCTCTCAACGTGCGGATTTTGATTTGAGACGTACAAGGTGTACTCATCACTGGCTCTGCTGTAGGAGCCCACTGCGGCACGAGGCTCCATGGCGTTGGGCACCAAACGGTTGTTGATCAAATCAAGGCGTGTGATGTGCGCTGCCTTTGAAAAAGCCGTGTCCACTTGCGCCTTGTCCCCAATGGCCCAGTGGTAGCAATGGTTGTCTGGCGCTTGTTCGTGCAAGGTGGGATGTTTTTGACTCAGGTCTCTAACGGCAGCGACATCAACAACTGCATCAAGCACTTCATAATCGACTTGTACTTTTTCTGCCGCATCACGCGCTTGCTCGAGGGTTTCCGCGATGACCATGGCCACATGGTCCCCAACATAACGGACCCGGTCCAAGGCCAAAATTGGATGAGGGGGCTCTTTCATGGGCTGGCCATCGGTGCTGGTGATCAACCAACCGCAAGGCAGGCCATTGATTTTGTCGCCCGCAACATCTTGTCCCGTAAACACTTGTAGGACGCCGGGACAGGCAAGTGCTTGGGACGTGTCCACGTGTTTGAGCTTTGCATGGGCATGGGGAGAGCGCACAAATATGGCGTGCGAAAGATTGGGCAATTGAACATCATCGGTGTACTGCCCCGCACCAGTAAGAAAACGATAGTCCTCTTTGCGCAAGACAGACTCACCAATGTGAGGTAATTTTGAAAAATCAGATGCACCCATTTTTGTCTCCATCCATTTATTTGTTTTAACGTTTACATGCCACTACTTGATCAATTTTTTATCCCTATGCGTTAACTCTTACAAACTCAGCACGCCAACAAGTCAGACCACAAGCCCTTCAAAATTTTCGCTTGCATTTCCTCTCGAACCAAGTGCGCGCAGGCGCTCACCTTTATTTGGCCATCTGCGCAGCACCCATCTGAACGGCCTTCACAATGTTTTGATAGCCAGTACAACGGCACAAATTGCCCTCGAGCTGCTCACGAATTTCTGCCTCAGTCGCTTTTGGGTGGCGGGCACACAAATCCACCGCACTCATGACCATTCCAGGCGTGCAAAAGCCGCACTGCAATCCATGACACTCTTTGAACGCCGCTTGCATGGGATGCAAGGTGCCATCGGCACTGGCCAAGCCTTCAATCGTCGTGATCTTTGCGCCTTCGACTTGAGCGGCCAAAACGTTGCAAGACTTGAGGCTTTTACCGTCAACAATGACCGTACAAGCGCCACATTGAGCCGTGTCGCAGCCCACGTGTGTACCCGTCAAATGCAAAGTCTCTCTCAAGGCTTGCACCAACAAAGTGTTGGACGCCACATCTATCTCTACAGCCTTGTTGTTCACGGTGAACTTTAAATGCATAATTTTCTCCATTGGTTTTTCAGTCAAATCACACCCTCGATGATTCAAAAAAATTTGAATCACTCTCCTAGGTTTTACCCTCGTTTGGCACAAATATCAACACAAAGTTCTTTTAAAAACCAGTGCTTGCAGGCCAAGCGCCCCAAAGGGCATCCTCTCACTTGGGTTTTGCAGACTATTTTGCACGAAATTTAAGTCCCAAAGCGCCTATTGACTCAAAATATACGTGCGCCTGAAATGCATGATTTTGTAAAGTTCACCCCCTGAGCATTGATTTACGAATGCCAATGGTTCATTCACCTGATTTTTGAGGCAAAGCACGCGCTGAGCGGATGAAGAAAAGTCCTCGGCCTTTGACCGCTCTTGGTGGCTGACCACTAGCGATTGAGGCCTTGAGCGCGTTTAAAATCAAGGAATTGCTTCGTCTTGAATTGTTTTGCCGCCAAGAGACGGTTAACATAGAGGGTTGAGCCAAACCGATGCATACATCGGCCATCAACCAACGACTTCTAAACTGTATTTTCATCACGCTCACACAAGTCCACTGGAGTTGAACCATGAACGCTCTTTTAGCGCTATCAAAACACATTGATGCCGCGAGTGAAAAACTCAGCCACCTAGGCACCTTTTGCGTACTCGGCGCGGCCTTCATTTCAGCAGCAAACGCCTTTGTTCGCTACGGCTTTGACATCAGCTCCAATGCCTGGCTTGAAATACAGTGGTATTTGTTCGCCGTGATTGTCATGCTGGGTGCCCCCCATGTTTTAAAACTCAACGAGCACGTAAGGGTTGATTTGATCTACGGCAAATTGTCCCCCAAAGCAGCTGCAAGTTTGGATTTGATGGGTTTGTTTGTTTTTCTCTTTCCCGTGATGGGTTTTATGGCTTGGCTGAGTTGGCCCTTGTTCATGAAAATGTTTCTCAGTGGTGAACTCTCTTCCAATGCGGGCGGACTGATCCGTTGGCCAGCCATGCTGCTTTTGCCGCTTGGTTTTGGCTGGATGTGCCTTCAAGGCGTGAGCGAAGTCATTAAACGAATTGCATTTTTAGCCGGTCACACCGAGCTGGATTTGCACTACGAAAAACCCATGCAATAAATAGGAGTTCAACATGGAGATGCAAAACTTCGCGCCGATCATGTTCGCCTTGTTGGTGGCGGTCATGGTCATTGGTTTTCCAGTTGCTTTCTCGCTCTCAGCGTTGGGCTTGGGTTGTGGTCTGTTTGCCATTCAAATGGGCTGGTTTCCCGCCTCCTTTATGGCCAATTTGCCTTTGAACGTGTTTGGCATCCTCTCTAACGACTTGTTGCTGGCCATTCCGTTTTTTACTTTTATGGGTGCCGTGCTTGAGAAATGCGGTCTTGCAGAGGACATGCTCGACTCCATGGGCCAATTGTTTGGCACTGTTAAAGGGGGTCTGGGTTACTCCGTCATCATCGTGGGCTTTATTCTGGGCGCCATCACAGGCACCGTTGCAGGTCAAGTCATTGCGATGGCCTTGATTTCTCTGCCCGTCATGATTCGCTACGGTTACAACATGCGCTACGCAACCGGTGTACTCGCCGCATCCGGAACCATCACGCAATTGGTCCCCCCCTCACTGGTCTTGATCGTGATGGCGGATCAATTGGGTCGCTCTGTGGGAGACATGTACAAAGGGGCCTGGGGGCCATCCATTCTTCAAGTCACCATTTTTGCGCTTTACACCTTTGCCCTTGGGGTCTTCAAACCCTCCCATGTACCTGGCATTCCTAAAGAGGCACGCACGCTCACGGGCTGGTCCCTTTGGGCCAAATGCTTAAAAGGCATCATCCCATCGGCCATCCTTATCTTCACTGTTCTTGGCTCTATGGGGGGTCTTCCAGGCATCAAAGAAGCCATTGCAACGCCCACAGAGGCGGGTGCAATGGGGTGCATGGGTGCATTGATCTTGGCCGCCATTCACAAGCGTTTGGGCTTGCAATTGGTTTGGCAAGCTATGAGCAGCACCATGCGGTTGACCGCCATGGTGGTGTTCATTTTGATCGGCTCCAGAGTCTTCTCCATGGTCTTTCAAGGTGTTGATGGCTCCAAGTGGGTTGAGAGCATGCTCACCAATCTCCCAGGCGGACAGGTCGGCTTTTTATTGGTGGTCAACGCGTTTATTTTCTTTTTGGCCTTCTTTCTAGATTTTTTTGAAATCGCCTTCATCATCTTGCCTCTCTTGGGACCTGTGGCCAATAAGTTGGGCATTGATTTGGTCTGGTTTGGCGTGCTGCTGTGCGTGAACATGCAAACCAGCTTCATGCATCCACCGTTTGGATTTGCTTTGTTTTATTTGAGGGGCATCTCTGACACGCTTTTCAAAGAAGGTCGAATCCCCAAGCCCATTGCATCCAAAGACATCTACATGGGCGCCATTCCCTGGGTGATCATGCAACTCGTGCTCGTGGTGGTGGTGATCTTGGTGCCACAAAGCGTGACGCTCTTCTTGGACAAAGAAGAGAAAATTGATTTGGACAAGGTGGTGATCGAAATGCCCGAAGAGACCAACCCCTCGGCCTCACAGGAGGACCAAAATCCGTTTGCAACCCCTGCACAAGAGGGTGCTGAGAGCAATGCCAAACAAAGCGAGCAAGACGAACAAAAGCGCATGGAAGAGCTCTTCAACATCAAAAAATAAGACGTCTCTCTTTGCGCTTGCCCCAAGGCCGATGCTCTCCTTGGGGCATAAAAAAACCTTGATCACGTCACACGAAGTGTCCTGATCAAGGTCTTTCAACCAGCACTTGCAAATGCAGCGCCTGCAGCGCGATGCACTTGTGTACAGTGTTTACATTTTTTGAGCTTGCATGAAACGATCAAACTCGGCTTCAGTGAATCGGAACCACAGATTTTGCTCTGATCTGAACTTGAGCCACTCGGTGTAGACTTTCTTCCAGTTTTCATTCTTGGATGCAATTTCTTCATACAAGCCCATGGCCTGTTTGTAAGCCACGTTCATCACATCCTTGGGGAAGGCCTTTAACTTGGTCCCTGAGCCCACCAACTGCCTCAAAGCGGCAGGGTTGTGTGCATCGTAACGGGCTTGAATGTTCACATGCGCCACTGTCGTGGCCGCCTCCAAAATGGCCTTGTTCTCAGAACTCAAAGCCTCGTAGGCCTTGTTGTTCACAAACAAATCCAACTGGGGTCCACCCTCCCACCAGCCTGGGTAGTAATAAAAGGGAGCGACTTTGTTAAAGCCCAACTTCAAATCATCGTAGGGTCCAATCCACTCGGCCGCATCAATGGTGCCTTTTTCAAGGGCAGGATAAATATCGCCAGCGGGAAGACTCTGAGGCACGACACCCAGTTTTTCCATCACTTTGCCACCGAGCCCACCGCCCATACGCATCTTCAAGCCCTTCAAGTCAGCGATGCCCTTGACCTCTTTTCTGAACCAACCGGCCATTTGTGCGCCCGTGTTGCCCATGGTGAAATTGATCATGTTGTATTTGGCATAAAACTCTCTCATGAGTTTTCCACCCGCAGCGTCGAACATCCAAGCCGTTTGCTGTCTGGAGTTCAAACCAAACGGAATGCCACAACCCAAGGCAAAAGTTTCATCCTTGCCCGTGAAGTAATACGCAGCTGTGTGGCAGCACTCCACAGAGCCTTGTTGAACACCGTCAACCACGCCAAAAGCGGGCATCAATTCCCCAGGGCCGTGAACAGAGATCTCGAACTTGCCACCAGACATGTTCTTGACCTCTCTTGCAAAAACCTCTGAACCCCCGTAAAGCGTGTCCAAAGATTTGGGAAAACTAGACGCCAAACGCCAGCGCACGGTGGCTTGTGCATGCACTGCAGGGGCAGCGCCTGCCGCCAAAATACCAGCAATACCTGCATTTTTAATGATCGAACGACGGTCCATGATTCACCTCATATGAAAAAAATAAGAACTCTGTTGACTCAACACAGCTGTTGGAAATTTTAGGCCAGCATGCGCCCCTAAAGACGCGGGTTTACCCGTTTTAAACCACCATTGGCCAAACAGCAACAAGTTTCCCCTGGGCGTGTGGGGCCCCTCAACACCTGGGTGCTAATTGACCAGTTTTAGACCGACTGACGTTGGCGCTCCAGTTGCCTGTGAGTCTGAAGAGGACAGCAGTGCATGAAAGCGGGCCATGATGCTCGCTTCAATGCCTTGCGCGTCCAGTCCCTCAAGGGCCATGAGGCGCACCGGATCCCCATGCTCTGTGAACTGATCTTTCAAGCCCAACATCAAGACGGGCATGACCAATCCATTGAGCTGCAAAGCCTCAAGCACAGCACTGCCAGCGCCACCCATCAAAGCACTGTCTTCCAACGTCACCAAGGCCTCATGCTCGCGTGCTGCGCGAAGCAAAAGCTCCAAATCCAAGGGCTTGGCCCAACGCATATTGAGCACCGTCAAGTTGAGCTTCTCTGCAACACTCAAGGCCGGATACAACAAGGGCCCAAAAGCCACGATCGCAACTTTCTTACCCGCTCTTTTGAGCTCACCTTGACCGAATGGCAATGCGATCAAATCGGATTGAACGGTTTGACCCACGCCCGAGCCTCTGGGGTAGCGCACGGCCACACAGTGATCTTGTTCAAAGGCCGTGCACAAAAGCGCACGCGTCTCTGCCTCATCGGCTGGTGTTGCAATGCTCACATTGGGCACGCATCGCAAAAAAGGAATGTCAAAAACACCTGCGTGTGTCGCCCCGTCGGCCCCCACAATGCCCGCCCTGTCCAAGGCCAAGACCATGGGTAATTTTTGCAAAGCCACATCATGGATCAATTGATCGTATGCTCGTTGCAAAAAAGTAGAGTAAATGGCCACCACTGGTTTTAAGCCTTCACAAGCCAAACCGGCCGCAAAGGTCAAGGCATGTTGCTCAGCAATGCCAACGTCAAAATAGCGCTCAGGAAAGCGCCGCTCAAACTCAACCAAGCCCGAACCTTCACGCATCGCGGGCGTGATGGCAATGAGCCGACGGTCTTGCTCTGCCATGTCACAAATCCAGTCACCAAAAATTTGGGTAAAGGTCTTCTTGGGTGAGGTCGAGGGAGGAACAATTCCCACGGCTGGGTCAAATTTACCGGGCCCGTGGTAAGTGACAGGATCTTTTTCCGCCAAACTGTAACCTTGCCCCTTTTTGGTGACAACATGCAAGAACTGAGGACCACTGAGCTGTCGAATATTTTCAAGGGTCGGCACCAACGAGTCCAGATCGTGCCCATCAATGGGTCCTATGTAATTGAAGCCAAACTCCTCAAAAAGCGTTGCCGGAACCACCATGCCTTTTGCATGCTCTTCAAACCGTCTGGCCAACTCGAACAAAGGCGGTGCATTTTTAAGCACTTGCTTGCCAACTTCCTTTGCAGCTGCATAAAAGCGACCACTCATCAACTGCGCCAAGTACCGGTTCAAAGCACCCACTGGGGGGCTGATGGACATGTCGTTGTCGTTCAAAATGACCAGCAAGTTGCCTTTGGCAACACCCGCATTGTTCATCGCCTCAAACGCCATGCCCGCGGTCATGGCCCCATCCCCAATGATCGCCACCGACCTTCGATCCTCCCCTTTGAGATGCGCCGCAATTGCCATCCCAAGGGCAGCCGAAATGCTGGTTGATGAGTGCGCCGTACCAAAAGCGTCGTACTCGCTTTCTTGCCGCCTTGGAAAACCGCTCAAGCCCCCCAGTTGCCTGAGCGTGTCCATGCGATCGCGTCGTCCCGTCAAAATTTTATGCGAATAGGTTTGATGACCCACGTCCCAGACCAAGCGGTCGTAGGGTGTGTTGAACACGTAATGCAATGCAATGGACAACTCGACAGTTCCCAAATTGGAACTCAGGTGGCCTCCAGTTCTAGAAACACTCTCCAGCAAGAAAGCCCTGAGCTCTTGCGCCAAGCCCTTGAGTTGACCGCGAGACAGACGTCTCACATCTGCGGGCTCTTCAATGGCATTCAATAGTTCGGTCATGTCAGCTCTTTCTCTTAATCACTACATCGGCCAAGGCACTGAGCGCTTGGACATCATTCAATCCTGCGCCAAGGAGTGCATCATTGGCCTCTTGATACAAGCTTTGCGAATAAGACTGCGCGCCGCTCAGACCCAACAATGACACAAAGGTGGGCTTTTCGTGGGCCGCATCTTTCCCCACCGTTTTGCCCAATGTTTTCGTATCCGAAATCACATCCAATATATCATCCACCACTTGAAAGGCCAAGCCCAATGCGTTTGCATAGATGGACAAGGCGCTCGCCATCTTTGGGCTCAACAGTCCCTCATCCGCACAGGACGCCCCCATCATCACGCAGGCATGTAGGAGGGCACCTGTTTTTTTGGCATGCATCTCTTGCAACTGAACTTGCGTCAAAGTTGATCCTACGCTGCTCAAGTCAATGGCTTGTCCTCCAGCCATGCCGGCGTAACCGGCGGCTTGGCTCAAGTGACGACAAAGCGATGCTTGCACGCGGGCGGGCACCTCTTGTTCACTGGGCGTTAACAGCTCAAAGGCCAGGGCCTGCAATGCATCTCCACAGAGCAATGCCATGGCTTGTCCAAACTTCACATGCACCGTGGGCAAGCCTCGTCGCAAAACGTCATCGTCCATGCAAGGCATGTCATCGTGCACCAAAGAGTAGGCATGGATGAGTTCCAAAGCGCAAGCTGCTCTCAGGGCGGCTTGATCCAAGACTTGCGCCGAGGCAGTGGCAGTCTCGCTCACTTGCATGCGCATGCTTCGCCTCGTTGCCAAACACAAAAGCGGTCGCAAGCGTTTCCCACCGCCAAGCACTGCATAGCGCATGCTCTCACCCAAATTGGCACCTGCTTGGATGGGAACCCAGTCGCTCAAAGCATGCTCGATCAACACCAGCTGTTCACGAGACCAATTGGAAAGTTCAAACACCATCACCTCGCTCCTATCAATGGGCGTCCGTCCAAGTTTTTAAATGCCCCTCGTCCAAGACCTTGATTTGGTCTTCAATCGTGGATAACTTTTCACGACAAAACTTCAGCAGCATCGCACCTCGCTGGTAAGCCTGTAAAAGTTGATCTAGCGGCAACTGAGAAGACTCCATTTGCTGCACCAATCCCTCCAGCTCTTCCAAGGCGAGCTCATAAGATTGGGGAGACTCTTCGTCCAGATTTGAAGCGGATTTACCTTTGGCCATTTGGATCCTCGAGCTCATGACAATCAAGCTTTGCTCGCTTGACGGGCAAAGTCTGTTTGTCATGTGTTTTAATTAATTAAAAAGTTTACACAGGTGACTGTGTTTCAACGTTCATATTAGATCATCTGTTCACCAACTGGTCACGGATTTTCTCCCAGACCACTCAAATTCAAAGTTTATTCCTCACACACATCGTGCAGGCTGTAATCTGAGGGTCACAAAGGGTGCAAAAAAACCACAACTCAAGGCCCTACAAATGCATCACAACGATCAAAATGCAGTTCAAAAACGCAATATGTCACTTTCCAAAATGGATTGAAGTCAAGAGACACCAAAGGAGCGTTATAAATATATAATAATAGGTTCCCTCCGGAATTTCCCGGTTCTTACTATTCTCCCTGTGGGGAGTCTTTAGGTCAGGTCCCTATGTCTGATTTAAGTCTTCAACTGCAGCCGGCATCCAGCCAACTTCCAGTCGATTGCTATTTTGATCACGCGCTTTTCGAGCGCGAGATGAATTTACTCTTTTCAAATGGCCCCAAATACGTCGGCCATGAACTGTGTGTGCCCAACGTAGGGGATTACTACGCTTTAGAGCACGAGAGTGAAGGCCGAGCTTTGGTCAGAACACCCCAAGGCATTGAGTTGATCTCAAATGTGTGCCGTCACCGCCAGGCCGTGATCTTGAAAGGCCGGGGAAATTTGTATGAAAACAATCAAGCCTCAGGGGGCAACATCGTGTGTCCCTTGCATCGCTGGACTTATTCGCAGTCAGGCCAATTGCTTGGCGCGCCTCATTTTACGAAAGACCCTTGCCTGGACTTGCAAAACTTCCCGCTGCAAAGTTGGAACGGTTTGCTGTTTGAAAAAAACTCGCGAGACATCAACCACGACTTGGCCAATATGGGACCCAAAGATGCGCTTGGCTTTGATGGCTACAAATTGGGCAAAGTTGAATTGCATGAATGCAACTACAACTGGAAGACCTTTGTGGAGGTCTATCTTGAAGATTACCACGTGGGCCCCTTTCACCCAGGTTTAGGTCAGTTTGTAGAGTGTGATGATCTGCGCTGGGAATTCAAACCCGAGTACTCCGTTCAAACGGTGGGTGTTGCCAATCAACTTCGCCAATCAGGCAGTGCCGTTTATGAAAAATGGCAAAAGGCCTTGCTCAACTATCGCGGTGGCAAAGTGCCCTCGCAAGGCGCGATTTGGTTGACCTACTACCCACACATTATGGTTGAGTGGTACCCGCATGTGCTGACCGTCTCTACACTTTGGCCGATCAGCCCAAGAAAGACGCTCAATAAAATTGAATTCTTTTATCCAGAAGAAATTGTAGATTTTGAACCCGCCTTTGTTCAAGCTCAGCAAGCCGCTTACATGGAAACATGTGCCGAAGATGATGAGATCGCTGAGCGCATGGATGCGGGCAGGTGGGCTTTGTTTCAACGCGGTCAAAGCGAAGTCGGGCCCTACCAAAGCCCCATGGAAGATGGCATGCAGCATTTTCATGAGTGGTACCGCAACAAATTGAACCTCACTCAAGACCCCTTGTGCAAGTGACAATGCCGTGTGACCCCTGGTCAACATGACAGCACTCTGGCACTTATAAAAAATTGCCTCTCTTTGTCAACAGCACTCTTTCAAAGCAAGCATGACCTATTTCGATGACCTGATCAGCGCCCAAGAGCTGGCCTCTTTGTTGCCCAATGCGCTTTCTCATGACCTCCAAAAGGCCCCATCTCTTTTGATTTTTGACGTGAGTTACAACCTCTCAGATGAACATTGGGGCCGCTCTCAATACGAGCAAGAACACATCGCCCACGCACATTTTGCAGACTTGGGCCAAGACTTGAGTGCGCATCAACCCCAATTGGCCATCAACGGGGGCAGACACCCCTTGCCAAGCAGAGAGCACTTTGCACAATGGTTGGGTGACTTTCAAATTCAAGCAAGCACTCAAGTGGTGGTTTATGACCGAAACCAGAACAACTTTTGCGGCCGTCTTTGGTGGATGCTCAAATGGTGTGGACACGAGCACGTTGCCGTCTTGGATGGTGCCTTTGAACATTGGCGACTGATGGGTGGAGACGTTCAATCGAGCGATGCCAAGCAAAATGGTGCCAAAGCTGCCTCACCACGATCACCCTACCCTTTGTCGGCTGCACGCTTGCAGCTCAAGACCATCAATGCGGTCTTTGAGGACTTGTATGCAGGCCAACAAACTGTGATCGATGCGAGGGGCAAACCTCGCTTTTTGGGGCTGCAAGAGCCCTTGGACCCGATCGCGGGACACATTCCTGGCGCACTGAACCGCCCCTTCAACGAAAACTTCACCAAGGAGGGCTTGTTCAAGTCAAAAGCACTGCTGCGCGAAGAATTTTTAGCGCTCTTGAACGGACGAGAGCCCTCGTCTGTGGTGCATCAGTGCGGAAGTGGCGTGAGTGCAGTGCCCAATGTACTGGCCATGCACTTGGCCGGACTGGGGCAGACAAGCTTGTATGCGGGCAGTTGGAGTGAGTGGTCAAGAACACCTGGCATGCCAAGCGTTCAACAAGAGCCCTCAACTTGACCTGTGTTGAGCCGCCCAGTTCTCACCGAAGGGAAAACAAGGCACCATCAATGAAAAAGAATTTGCGTTAAATTCACCAAGCCCATGCCAGCAAAAAGCCACAAGATTTGATGCACAGTGGCGCGTGCGGTCAATCGTTTTTGCAGTTGCGGGATGAGGTCGGCCAGCGCCACATACAAGTAACTGCTGCTTGCGATGCTGAGCATATAAGGCACCCATTGCTCTCGACCCTCTAACAAGCCGTAAGCCAATACACCTCCTATGGTGGTGACCAAGCCCGCCAGGGACAATTTAAACAAAGCCCGGTTCTTGACGCCCCCTGAGCTTGCCAAAACCGTCAAGTCTCCCATGTGGTGAGGAATTTCATGCGCCAAAACAGCAACACTTGCCGCATACCCCAAATTCAAATCGGCCATGAACGCTCCAGCAACCATGATGCCGTCACCAAATGCGTGAACACTGTCGCCCAAAAGGACCGACCAACCGCCCACCTTCACAGCAGGGTGGGAATGGTGATCATGCGGACTTGAATTCGCGTGAACATGATGCGCAGCGTGCGCATCATGCGCGTGCTCATGCCCATGGTGCCAGAGTTCTGCCTTGTCGAGCAAGAAAAAAAAGATCAAGCCCACCAGGAGTGTCATGAACAAATGACTCGGTGACGCTCCCGAGCCAAAGGCTTCAGGCAACAAATGCAAAAAGGCCGTGGCCAACAAAGCACCCGCCGCCAAACTGAGCATGTGCTGCTGGAAGCGACTCAACAAAGCTTTGGCGAGGACAAAGGCCACAAAGACGCTGCCAACGCCACACATCAGGGTGCCAAAAATTATCGCTGCTAAAGTCAAATCCATTCTCACCGCCAAATTACTAATTGCTTGTTCAAGCACTGAAAACACAAGGTTCAAAGCAAGGCTTTGAACCAAGCCAAGGTCTGACCCCAACCATCCACGGCCGCCTGTGGAACATAGGAGGCTCGGTAGTCTGCATGAAATGCGTGCCCCACACCCGGATAGATGACAAATCGGCTGTGCTGCGCGGCCTTCACCCCCGCTATTGCCGCCTCTTGAATCGCCGCTTTCATTTGTTCAATGGATGCAAGAGGGATTGAGGCATCGCGATCTCCGTACAAACCCAAAACAGGGGCATTCAATCTGCTGAGCTGCTCGATGGGGTGTGAAGTGACATAGGGGGTGTGTGCCCCTTGAAGTCGACCATACCACGCAACCGCTGCTTTCAGCCTTTTTTGATGCTCAGCATAAAGCCATGCGATGCGTCCACCCCAACAAAAGCCATTGATGCCCAGGCGCTCGACATCAAATCCTTGCCCTTGAGCCCAGAGCACACAGGCGTCCAAATCGGCCAACACTTGCTGATCTGGCACCTTGTCAATCAGCTCCGTTTGCAGCTTCGCCAATTGTGCATATTCACTGGGATCTCCTTGGCGAGCAAACAATTCTGGCGCAATCGCGCAATAACCGGCTTGGGCAAAACGCCTTGCAACATCGGCAATGTACTCATGCACACCAAAGATCTCAGAGATGACAAGCACGACTGGCAAATTTGACCGATTGCTGGGTTTGGCCACAAAGACGGGAAACTTGTACCCGTCTCGCTCGACCATCACCTCTGACGTGTCCAGGCCCTCGGCGCTTGTGCGAATGGCTGTTTGAGCCACCAAAGGAGCAGCGGCCAAAGCGTATCCAACGCCCAGCACACGCTTAATGGCCACACGACGGGTGCTCAAATCTAAACCTTTTAACATGTCCATTCAGTTCAACCCTTTTTGTTTCATGTCTGCTTAGCGTCCTTAATGCGCGAGATCCCAATTCAAACCAAACCCAAGTTCGGCAATCAGCGGCACTTTGAGGGCTGCAACTTGGGACATCAAAAGAGGCACATTTTCCTGAACCCATTCCAATTCATTTTGAGGGACCTCGAACACCAATTCATCATGCACTTGCATGATGATTTTGGTCTGCAGGGATCGTGAATCCAAAGCGTGTTGAACTTTGATCATGCTCATTTTGATCAAATCTGCAGCCGTGCCTTGCATTGGAGCATTGATCGCAGCACGCTCAGAGCCAGCACGACGAGGCCCGTTGGGCGAGTTGATTTCAGGCAAATACAAGCGTCGCCCAAAAACAGTTTGCACATAGCCCTTGGCCTTGGCGCTGACGCGGGTGGACTCCATGTAGCGTCTCACGCCAGAAAAGCGTTCAAAGTAACGCTCAATGTAGAGCTTGGCCGCTGAGTTATCGATCCCCAATGCCTTGGCCAATCCATAGGCACTCATGCCATAAATCAAACCAAAATTGATCACCTTGGCATATCTGCGTTGCTCAGCACTCACCTCTTGCTGAGGAAGTCCAAAAATTTCTGCAGCTGTTGCACGGTGCACATCAACGCCCTCGTGAAAGGCTTTCAAAAGCGCCTCATCTTCACTGATATGGGCCATGATGCGCAATTCAATCTGGCTGTAATCGGCGCTCCCAATGACACGTCCCAAGGGCGCCACAAAGGCTTCCCGGACTCTGCGGCCCTCGGGTGTTCGAACGGGAATGTTTTGCAAGTTGGGGTCGTTGCTGGACAAGCGACCCGTGACCGCAACGGCTTGGGCGTAGTGTGTGTGAACACGCAAAGTTCTGGGATTGATCAATGTGGCCAATTTGTCGGTGTAAGTGCTTTTGAGCTTGCTCAGACCGCGGTGCTCCAAAATCTTCGCCGGCAAGGGGTAATCGAGCGCCAGCTTTTCTAACACCTCTTCATCTGTGCTGGGCGCACCCTTGGCCGTTTTCTTGATGATCGGCAAACCCAGCTTTTCAAAAAAGATCTCCCCAATTTGTTTGGGTGAGCTTAAGTTAAAGTCCTGCCCAGCCAACGCATGTGCATCCACCTCCAACTGCGCAATGCGTTCGCCCAATTGGACGCTTTGCATCTCAAGGGTTTTTGCATCTATCATGACCCCATTGCGCTCCACCCGGAACAAGGCCTCGCTGCTGTCAATTTCCAACTGGTAAATAAAGGTGAGTTTTTCGTCCTCTTGAAGTCGAGGCCAAAGCACCTCATGCACTTCAAGCGTCATATCAGCATCTTCGCAAGCGTATTGTGTGGCCCGCTCAAGGCTCACCCTGGCAAAGGGTATTTGCTGCGCACCTTTACCACACACGTCCTCATAAGACAGGCCCGTTCTGGCCAAATGACGTTGGCCCAAGCTCTCTAAACCATGAGGCCGATGGACCTCAAGCACATAACTCTCAAGCATGGTGTCATGCACATAGCCTTTGACCTCAATCCCATGATTGGCAAAAACGTGTCTATCGTATTTAAAGTGCTGACCCAACTTGTGAGCACCCGCATCCTCCAACCAAGGCTTGAGTCGACTCAAGACCTCTTGAAGCTTCAATTGTGTTTGACCAATCTCCAAGTCATGCCCAAGTGGAATGTAGGCGCCCTCACCCGGTTTGATTGACCAACTGATGCCAATCAACTGCGCGTTCATTTGCACCAATGAATCGGTCTCAGTGTCTAAACTGACCAAAGAGGCGAGTTTGATGGCCTCAAAGGAGCGATCAAATTGCTCCCATGTGGTGATGCATTCATAGTGACGTTCTTTGATCGTCGAGGGTTTGGGCGCCAAATCCCCAAACAAGTCCTGACCTTCTGGGTGTTCGGGCACTTCGGTCAAATTCGATTTGTCCGAGCTTGATGGCTCTTGGCTGCGACTGGCCCCTGTGGCACCAAAGGTTTTCACCAAACCCTTGAACCCATATTTCTCACAAAACGCCATCAAACCCTGCGATTGTGGGGGGGCCAATTTCAACTCGTCCAATTCAGGGAGCTTTTGTAAATATGCACTCAAATCACAATCGGTCTTGATGGTCACGAGTTTCTTGGCCATGGGCAACCAGTCCAAGGCCTTTCGCAGATTCTCGCCAACCACACCAGAAATCTCAGCCGCGTTTGCAATCACCCCATCCAATGAACCGTATTGAGTCAACCACTTCACTGCAGTTTTGGGACCCACTTTAGGCACACCTGGCACATTGTCAACCGCATCGCCCACCAAGGTTTGGTAATCAATCATGCGCTGAGGGGGCACACCAAACTCTTTGAGAACACCCTCTGTATCTCGTTTTTTTTGGTTCATGGTGTCAAAGATCATGATGCTCTCATCGACCAACTGACTCATGTCTTTGTCTCCACTGGAGATCACCACCCTGAAGCCTTGTGCACTGGCCAATTTGGCCAAAGTGCCAAGCACATCATCGGCCTCGACACCCGGCACATTCAGCACAGGCCACCCCAAAAGTTGAACCACTTCGTGGATGGGGTCAATTTGGCTGCGCAAATCGTCTGGCATCGGTGAGCGTTGAGCTTTGTACTGCGGGTACCATTCATCTCTGAATGTTGGGCCTTTGGCATCAAAGACACAGGCCGCAAAATCAGTCGGGAAGTCTTTCTTTAGACTCTGCATCATGTTGATCATGCCTCGAATCGCACCCGTTGCAGGACTGGTTGGGTCTGAAGGGGTGGCCCTCAGATCGGGCATGGCATGAAAGGCCCGGTACAGGTAGCTTGACCCGTCAACGAGCAGTAAAAGTGGTTTTTCTTCTTGCATGGGGGTATTTTGCCCTTGAAGAGAGGGATTTCCACCTCAAGGAAAATAAAAAATTAAAGCGCTTCACGCCTCAAATGACAAAAATTACAGCCTGGTGACGCATCCAGGGAGAAGACCTCTACAATCAGGATGGGTCTGCAAGTCATTTCCCGCTCCCTGAGAGAGTGCTCGCCTTAACGCTCGGTGAATTGTTTTGTCTTTTCACCGAAAAAATGCGCGTGCATTGACACAGATCTGCTTTTTACGTTTGCCCTTGCTTCTTATAACTTTTAATGTGTTTTTTAAATGGCCGTATTCACACAAGTCACCATCCAAGAGGCTCAAGCCCTTTTAGATCAACTGAGCTTGGGACAAGCCTTGGAGCTCAAAGGCATTGAAGGCGGCATTGAAAACACCAATTATTTTCTAGACTGCACACCCAACGACCCTGACGCGCAAACACCTGCTCGCTATGTGCTCACCTTGTTTGAACGGCTCAGCAAAGAGGAGTTGCCCTTTTATCTTCATTTGATGAAGCATTTGGCCAACAAAGGCATCCCAGTGCCAGACCCACAAATCAATGACCAAGGGGAGCTGCTCTTTGAAGTGGCGGGCAAACCTGCGGCATTGGTCAACCGACTGAGCGGCAAAAGCCATCTCCAGCCCAGTGCAAAGCACTGCGCAACGGTTGCGCAAACCCTGGCGAAAATGCACCTCGCAGGCCAAGACTATGACCGAATTCAACCCAATTTGAGAGGTCTTAATTGGTGGCTGAAAACAGCGCCCAGCATTCTAGAGTTTCTGGACAAGGATCACAAAAATTTGCTTGAGCAGGAAATTGCTTTTCAGCTGAATGTCTCTCAAACCTCTCTTTATGCCAGTTTGCCCAAAGGCGCCATCCATGCCGACTTGTTCAGAGACAATGTCATGTTCGATGGCGACCAACTCACTGGTTTTTTTGACTTTTACTTTGCTGGCACTGACACTTGGTTGTTTGACATTGCCGTGTGCTTGAACGATTGGTGCATTGATTTGTCCACCGGCGCATTCATTGAAGAGCGAATGCACGCATTTTTAGAGGCCTACCAAACTGAACGGCCCTTCACTCGACAAGAAAGAAAACTGTTCAATCCACTCTTAAGAGCTGCAGCGCTTCGTTTTTGGATCTCTCGGCTGTGGGATTTCCACCTGCCCCGTGAAGCCAATCTTTTAAAGGCACACGACCCCAAACATTTTGAAAACATTTTGAAACTCAGAGTTCAAAGCCCCGTGAGCCATCTTGTTTTCTAAGTTTGTCCTCGACTTTTTTCTCAACGCTAGACACCATGAAATTAAACAAAGTTCCAGCCCGCACAGGTGCCCTTTGGGTCAAACAAGGGGCGAAAACATATGTTCGCCAGCCCATTGCCTTGACAGGTCTATTTTTGATGTTCATGGCCTTGATGTCTTTGGTTTCCATGATTCCATTGGTCGGCGGCGTCATTGGACTGGTCTTGATTCCAAGTGCAAGCTTGGGTCTCATGGCCGGCGCTCAAGAAGCGCTTGCGGGAAAATTCCCTAGACCTTTAACGCTTTTTTGCGCCTTTCGCGTCTCCAATGAAAAAACCAAACAAATGCTGATCTTGGGTGTCTTTTATGCGCTTGGATTCTTGATCTTGGCAGGCTTGTCGGCCTTGGTCGATGGGGGTGGTTTTGCCAAATTTTATTTGGTCGGCAGCACCCTCACCAAAGAACTCATCATAAAGAGTGACTTTCAGCAAGCCATGTGGTTGGCACTCATTTTGTACATCCCCTTTTCAAGTCTCTTTTGGCACGCACCCGCCTTGGTGTTTTGGCATGGGGTGAGCGTGCCAAAAAGCCTGTTCTTCTCCGGCATTGCATGCCTCACAAACTGGAGAGCTTTTGTGATTTTTGCCCTGACATGGGCCGCCATTTTTGCGTCAGTGGCTTTGGTCCTTGGTGTGCTTTCAAGCTTGAGCGAAGAGTCCGCCTGGGTGAGCGAATTGCTGTTGCCCGTGATGCTGATCTTGGCATCCATGTTCTTTACATCGTCTTTGTTCAGTTTCAAAGACTGCTTTACCTCAGAGACCATTTTGGCGTAAATGCTTGAGCCCAGCGCTCAAGGCCACCAAGCCCTCAATCAATCGGTGTCAATTTAGCAAGCGACAGCGCCAACCACTTGACGCCGTGACGCGGGAAATCCACTTGGGCACGGGCATCGTCTTGAAGGCCCTCAAGTGCCAAGATCTTTCCCTCCCCAAATTTATTGTGAAAAACCTTCAAACCCACTTTCATCCAAGCGTTGGGATCACTGGCATCTGCTTTGACGGCGCGCACGGGCAAGGCCTCCTGAGCGAATGCTTTGCGCGTACTCGAGTTCGTTGAACGGGTCCAAGCGGGAGCGTAAGCGTTGGATGAAAAGTCCCTCGAATTGGAAGCACCTGAATAACCTCGTGCGCTGGATTGAACGCTCGGCTTCTTGGCGTTGACCCACTTCATGGTGTGCTCGGGCATCTCGTCAAAAAAGCGGCTGCGCATATTGAACCGTGTTTGACCATGGAGCATTCGGGTTTGCGCGTGACTGAGGTACAGGCGCTTTCTTGCTCGAGTCAGGGCCACATACATCAATCTCCTCTCCTCCTCGAGCCCTTCGACCGAACTCAATGAATTTTCATGCGGGAACAGGCCCTCCTCCAGGCCTGAGATAAAAACGCAATCGAACTCTAGACCTTTGGCCGCATGCACCGTCATCAGTTGAACAGCATCTTGCCCTGCTTGCGCTTGGTTGTCTCCCGCCTCCAACGCCGCATGACTTAAGAATGCGGCCAATGGAGACAAGGTTTCTCCAGTATCAAAATTGACCCAACCGGAGGACAAGGCCGTGTCTTGCGCAGCCGCTGAACTCAAAGGATCCAGGGCTTGCTTTGGCGCTGAAGCGGCTTGAGCACCATCAATGTACTGATCCAAACCTTCGTGGGTTTGAACTTGGGTGGCTGGCGCATCTTTTCCAAAACCCTCTTGCATCACAAAGCTCTCTGCCGCGTTGACCAATTCCTCTAAGTTTTCAACGCGATCGGCCCCTTCCTTTTCTGTTCTGTAGTGCTCCACGAGTCCACTGTGATCAAGAACGAGCTCCATGATCTCTCTCAAGGTGAGGCCCAAAATTTGCTCGCGCATCACATCCATCTTTGCCACAAAGCTTTGCAAATTGACCCCCGCTTTGCCACTCACCAATTCAACACTCGCGTGCAAGGAGCAGCCTCTTTTTGTTGCCGCATCTTGAAGCTGCTCAATGGTTCGAGCGCCGATGCCTCGTGGCGGGAAATTCACCACCCTCAAAAAAGAAGTGTCTTCATTGGGGTTTTCAAGCAAGCGCAAATAGGCCAAGGCATTTTTGATCTCTGCTCGTTCAAAAAACCTCAAGCCGCCATAGACCTTGTAAGGAATGGAGGCGTTGAACAAGGCAGATTCAATGACCCGACTTTGTGCATTGCTTCGATATAAAAATGCGATGTCGGAGCGGCGCTTGACGCCTTGACTGCTTTGCTCCTGCCCATTTTGACCTTCGCGCAACAGGTGACGAACTTCGTCGACCAAACACTGCGCTTCTTCATAGTCACTTGCATTTTCCAGCACACGCACCAAGTCGCCCTGCCCCTGATCGGTTCTTAGGTTTTTGCCCAAACGCTGACTGTTGTGCTGAATGAGGGTATTGGCGGTCTCAAGGATGGAGCCCGAGCTGCGGTAGTTTTGTTCCAATTTGATTTGATGACGAACATTGAATTCACGCACAAAGTCCGCCATATTGCCCACTCTGGCTCCGCGAAACGCGTAAATACTTTGATCATCATCTCCCACAGCAAAGACCGCGCTGTCGCTGCCACAAAGCATTTTGATCCACGCATATTGAAGTCGATTGGTGTCTTGAAACTCATCGATCAGTAAATGTTGAAAACGCCTTTGGTAGTGTTCCTTAAGAGCGGGGTTGTCTCGCAGCAACTCATAAGAGCGAAGCATCAATTCAGCAAAATCGACAACACCCTCTCTGTTGCACTGCTCTTCGTAGAGGTGGTACAACTCGACGCGCTTTTTTGAGTCAGGGTCATTGACCGGCAAATCCTGGGGTCTTTTGGCCTCCTCTTTGGCTGCCGCAATGAACCACTGCAATTGTTTGGGCGGGAACCTTTCCTCATCCACACTGAACTGCTTACAAAGTCTTTTGATCGCTGAGAGCTGGTCTTGGGTATCTAAAATTTGAAAGGCTTGGGGCAAATTGGCCATCTTCCAATGGGCTTTGAGCATGCGGTGACACAAGCCGTGGAATGTCCCCATCCACAAGCCTTTGACATTCAAGGGCAGCATCGCCTCCAAACGCGTGAGCATTTCCTTGGCCGCCTTGTTGGTAAAGGTCACGGCCAAGAGCCCACCCGGTGTGATTTGCCCTGTTTGCAACAAATAGGCAATTCGAGTGGTCAATACGCGTGTTTTTCCAGACCCCGCACCCGCCAAAATCAATGCGTGCTCGTGGGGCAAGGTCACCGCACTCAATTGCTCAGGGTTCAGGCCCTGAAGCATCCGCATGGCTGTGCTTTCAACAGGCCACAAAGCCGACTGGTTTTCAGATGGTGAAAAGTCCTTGGGGCTTGAATGGAAAGGGGGCTGGGCGCTAGATTCTGTCATTTGTGCATTTTAGAGTCTCAAGTCCACTCCATGCCCCTAGAAGGGCAATTAAATAGCCTTGCCTTTCAAATTTTTATAAAAACCCAAAAGTAAAGGGTAGAATAAATCACCGGGCCCAAGAATTCTTGTGCTCGGTTTTTTTTGCTTCGCGCAGGGGACATCTCTCGAAGCCATGAATGCCGACACAAGCCCCAAGTGCTCACCCAAATGAACTTTAACTAAGAGCTCGGCACATGGAAATCTTTGATTACGACAATATACTTTTACTCCCTCGCAAATGTCGCGTAGAGAGCCGTTCTGAGTGCGACACGTCCGTGACGCTAGGAGCCAGAAGCTTCAAAATACCAGTGGTTCCGGCCAATATGAAAACCGTGGTCAATGAAAGCATTTGTGAGTGGCTTGCACAAAATGGCTATTTTTATGTCATGCACCGATTTGATTTGGACAATTTGGCCTTTGTCAAAAGCATGAAAAAGAAGGGTCTCTTTGCATCCATCTCTCTTGGCGTGAAGCAAGCCGACTTTCAGACCGTTGATCAATTTGTGGCGGAATCGATTGCACCTGAATACGTGACCATCGACATTGCACACGGTCACGCAGACAGTGTGCAAAAAATGATCCACTACCTCAAACAAAAACTACCCCAGACCTTCATCATCGCAGGCAATGTGGGCACGCCAGAGGCCATCATTGATTTGGAAAACTGGGGTGCTGACGCGACCAAAGTGGGCATCGGCCCAGGCAAAGTGTGCATCACCAAATCCAAAACGGGTTTTGGAACAGGCGGCTGGCAATTGTCGGCCCTGAAGTGGTGCGCAAGGGTTGCAACAAAACCCATCATTGCCGATGGCGGTATTCGTGAGCATGGCGACATCGCCAAGAGCATTCGCTTTGGAGCGACCATGGTCATGATCGGCTCCATGCTGGCTGGACATGAAGAAAGCCCAGGACTTACTGTTGATGTGGACGGCGTGAAGTTCAAAGAGTACTACGGCAGCGCCAGCGACTTCAACAAGGGCGAATACAAGCACGTAGAAGGCAAACGCATCCTTGAGCCCATCAAAGGCCTCCTGAAAGACACCCTCAAAGAAATGCAAGAGGATGTGCAAAGTTCAATCTCTTATTCGGGTGGGGTCAAACTCATGGACATCCGAAAAGTCAACTATGTGATTCTTGGCGGAGACAACGCGGGAGAGCACCTGCTGATGTAAGCGCCTTTAGATGTGAAAGCCAAAAACCACCCAAGGCACCCTAAAAAAGGGTGCTTTTTTTTCGTCAAAAAGAAAAGCATGTGTTTGATTTCTTTTTTTATTTAGGGATTATGCCTGTCACAAAAAATGGGCAATGCTTGTAAGATGGTGCATCCCTAAACGACGCACACATGCCATGCAACTCACTCCATTCAAATCCATCCTTTTTTGTGCACTGTTGAACCTGTGCACGGCAAGTGCATGGGCACAAGTCGAGTACACGCAAATATCAAGACTGCCCGCACTCACCAGTCCACTTGACCCCAGCACCCAAAAACTGCTGGATGACACGCGCGCCAAAGGCGGACAAATCATCAACCTGCATCTGACTTATGCGCATGCACCCAAAATTGGTGCAGCCAATCTCACCATGGCCTACGCTTTGAGATTTGATGCCATGGCGCCCAGAGTGCTCAGAGAGCTTGCCATCATTCGAACCGCGCAAATCATGGAGTCCAACTACGAAATCAATCAGCATTACCCCTTGGGAGTGATTTGTGGACTGAGCAAAGAGCAAATCACTTTGATGCCCGTTTGGCGCGAGCATGGCGCGATGTTTGATGCCAAACAAAAAGCCGTGATGGCTTATACTGAAGCCATGCTTGGCAACAAGGGCGAGGTGGACGATGCCACCTATCAAGCACTGAGCAATCAATTCAAGCCACAAGAAATTGTTGAATTGACCATGGCGATCAGTGCCTACACAAGCACCGCCTTGTTCACCAAAGCGCTTAAAACCCAAATTGAACCCGACGGACGCTTTGCAGCCGTTGGAAAATGTTAACTTGCTCGCAAACAAATGAATCCTTTGGTCCCGCCCACCAGCTTTATTGACATCCAAGAGGTCGCTCACGCTTTTGCGCAAACCGACAGTCACACATCGCTACAAGTCCTCACAAAAACATCGCTCACCATTCGCAAAGGCGAGTTGATCAGTTTTATTGGGCCCAGCGGTTGCGGCAAAAGCACCTTGCTGAACGTCATGGGGGGATTGCTAAAACCTCAAACGGGCAAAGTGCTGTTGGAGCAGCATGAAATCACCTCGCCCAGTCCAAAGCGCATCGCCTATGTTTTTCAAGAAAATGCGCTTTTCCCATGGAACACCGTTCTTGAAAACATCACCGTTGGGCTGACCTTTCAAAACATCCCCAAGAACGAACACGCAGAACGTGCAACAAAAGCCTTGTCGGACGTGGGCCTGCTGGCCTTTGCCAACCATTATCCCGACGAGATCTCCGGGGGCATGAAGCAAAGAGCTGCTCTGGCTCGAGCACTTAGCCTAGAGACCGACATCATTCTCATGGACGAACCCTTCGCCGCGCTTGATGAGCAAACACGCATGGTGCTTGGCGAAGACTTGTCCGTCTTGTTATCCAAAACCCAAAAGACCATTGTCTTGGTCACCCACAGTCTTGGGGAAGCTGTCTTTTTGTCCGACCGGGTGGCCGTCTTCAGCGCTCGCCCAGGCACCATCAAAGAAATCATTGACGTGCAAGAAGACCACCCCAGAAAATCAGATTTTGTGACGTCTGAAAAATTCAATGGATTGCGAAATCGGCTTTATTCACTTTTGCACGAAGAAGTGAAAAAGACGCTCTCCAGCGAAGCCGCTTCAAAGAATTGAATGCTTGATGAGCCACTTTAATCAACCACGTCAAAAAAATGGATGGACTCAGCTTCTGTTTCTTGCCTTGATCGTTGCCGCATGGATTGGATTGACGCAGGCGTTTACAGTCTCCAGTTTGCTGCTACCAGAACCTGACAAGGTGCTCTCAAGGCTGCTGAGCTTGTTGGCTTCTGGAGAGTGGGTGGTGCCTTTGAAAATCACGTTCTCCGAAGTACTCACTGCGTTCTTGCTCTCGTCTGTCCTTGCCATTGGGCTTGGCTTTTTGCTCAGCACGAGCGACTTGCTGATCAAAGCCTTTGAGCCACTTCTAAGCGCAATGAACGCCGTACCAGCCATTCTTTTTTTCCCGCTCTATGCGCTTTTGTTTGGACTTGATCAGGGCTCAAAAATAGCACTGGGCTTTACCATCAGTTTCTTTCCCATTCTCATCAACTCCATCACCGCCTTCACCAGTGTTGAGGCCATACACCGCAAAACGGCTCGCTCCTTGGGGGCGAGTCCTTGGCAGTTTTTCCGCTATGTTTTGATTCCCTCCTCCATCCCCTTGATTGTCTCGGGCCTAAGAATGGGCCTCATGCTTTGCTTTTTATCGGTGCTAGGCGGGGAGACCATCGCCTCTTACAATGGCTTGGGGCATCAAATCGCAGAATCCTCTCAGGCCATGGACTCGGAGTTGATGTATGCGTGGATACTGCTGATCATTGGCATCTCCTTTGGACTGTCAATGGCCTTGTCTCAACTCGAACGCATTGGAAAGCGTTGACATGGGCAACACATTTGAATTCAGCACCAAAAGCAAACTCTTTTTCATTCGCTTTGGTTTTTTGTTTTTGCTGCTCACTTTATGGGAAGTGAGTGCCCGTTTTTGGGTTGACCCCATGTTCTTGAGCCCTGCGAGCAAAGTCCTTTTCGCGCTGCCCAGCCTCTTTGCCAAGCCCGGTCTTGTCAAGGCCTTGGGTTGGTTGATTTTGGAGTTGATGCTGGCCTTTGCTGGCTCCATTCTGATAGGAACAGTTCTTGGATTGATGGTGGGCTTGAGAGCCACATCAAGAAAACAATTTTTACCCATTGTTTTGCTCTTGTACGGGACCCCTCAAATCACCATTTTGCCCATCATCATGCTCATCGCAGGCGTTGGATTCAGCTCCAAAGTCACTTTTGGCATCACACACGGCATGTTTCCTGTGATCTTGACGATCTGTTCGAGCCTGCAAAACATCAACCCCATTTACTTAAAGACGGGGCTCTCGTTGGGTGCGAGCAAGTGGCAAACCTTTAAATTCATTTTGCTGCCAGCCATCTTGCCCAATTTTTTCAATGGCGTGCGCTTGTCCTTGGTGGCGAGTTTGCTAGGGGTTTTGTTGGCAGAGTTGTTTGCCTCCTCCAACGGCATTGGCTTTTTCACCAGGCAATTCACCGAAAGCTTTGACCCCACCGCTCTTTTTGGTTTGATTTTGATCGTGGTGTTGATTTCAGTCTCTGCCAACACCTGGCTCACCAAGGTGCAGCAAAAAATGTCTAGAAAAAGGGGCTGATGCCATGAAAAATATAACCCCCTCCACCATTCGTGTGATTGTTTTCCCAGGCATTCAAAATTTACCTCATTACGCCGCACAAGCACAGGGAAGTTATCAAAAGCACCAGATCCACGTCAATCTGCACTACACACAAAGCTCAGATGAACAGCGCCAAGGACTTGCGGACAATCGGTTTGATCTTGCCCACTCGGCTGTAGACAATGCGCTGGAGATGATTCTTCATGCGCACTTGGATATCAAAATTGTCATTGGCTTGGATCAAGCCTTCAATCAATTGGTCACCCGAGCAGGCATCACGCACTACCAAGACTTGGTGGGCAAGACGCTGGGCGTTGATGCGCCCGATACCGCATTTGCATTGGTCGCGTTTGAGATGCTTAAAACACACGGCATTTCTCCAGATCAATACAAGACACTCGCTGTGGGTGCAACATCGCATCGACTCGAAGCGCTCAAAAACGGATCGGTCGACTTCAGTCTATTGACCTTGCCCTTCAACTTGCTGGCCAAAGACGCAGGACTCTTGCACCTGGACCGTCCCTTTGAGACCATTGGCACCTACCAATCAACAGGCGGCTTTGTGCACGCGAGTTGGGCCCATGAAAACGCATCCACCTTGAGCCGCTACCTTGCCGCTTACATTGAAGGGCTTCGCTGGGTGCTAGCGCCCGCGCACCAAGCCCAAGTGGTGGCCTTGATCGAAATGCATTTAAAGCTCTCCCACGCACACGCCCTTGAGTGCTATGCTCAAGTGACACACCCCACAACGGGCTTCTTTAAAGATGCAAAACTGAGCGTCCAAGGCATGAAAAAAGTCCTTGAACTTCGTCAAAAGTTTGAAGGCAACTCGGTAGAGCACGCCATCAGTGACTTTTATGACGACTCTTTTTATCAATCGGCTCTTGATCTCATTTAACACCCACTCTTAGAGGAAAGAAAGATGAACATAAAATCCCTGCTTAAGATCAGCACCCTCACCTTCTTTGTGAGCTTTGTTGCCTCTCCCAATGCCGCAACCACCATTCGTGTGGGTCTCTCACAACCCACCTACTCTTTCATTCCCTTTGACGTTGGCATGAAGTCTGGCGTTTGCAAATCGCCTGATATCGAGTATCAAAAAACAGTTTTCAGCGGCAGTGCGCAACTGCACCAAGCCCTGACCGCTGACAGCGTGGACATTGGCCTGGGCGCCGGCCCTGAGATGGGTTTTTTATCAAAGGGTGCGCCTGAGAAAGCCATTGCAGCCATGTCCGATGCGCCTGAAGATTTGGCCTTGGTCGTTTTAAAGGACAGCGGCATCAATCAAATCGCTGACCTAAAAGGCAAAAGAATCAGCATGTCAACCAAGGGCTCTTTGACCGAGTGGGCCGCGGGCGAATTGATGCTTCAACAAGGCTGGGGCAAAGACGGCATGAAAATGATCCCCTTGGGCAGCTTCAGCGCTCAAACGGCCGCACTCAAAACAAAACAAATCGACGGCATGATTGTTGAAGCAGGCACGGCTGGGCGTCTTGAGGAAGATGGCAGCGGTAAAACTCTTTTGAAGTTTGGCAAAGTCGTGCCCAAGTTTCATATCCATGTGATTTACGCCACCAATAAATTGATCGCCTCCAACCCCGACGCCACCAAAAAATTTCTCAAGTGCTGGTTTGACGGACTTGACTACATGAAGGCTCACAAGACAGAGTCGGTCAAAATTGCCAGTGAAACCCTCAACATGAGCATTGACTTGTCCAGCAAACTCTACGACTCCTTGATGCCACACTTCAATTACTCGGGCAAATTTGATGCGCAGGCGCTTGAAGTCATCTCTCAGTCTTTGGTGGACACGGGCATCATGTCCACCAAACAAAACTTAAACAAATACTACACGGAAGAATTTCTTCCAAAACGCTGATCACTCCAAAGCACACCTAGGCGCATGACATGTCAAAAGACCCACAAGTCGACCTCATCTTTAATCACTTCATTCCTCGCTACATTGCCACCGGGGTCGATCCCAACGACATGCAGCGCCTTGTCCAACGCGTGGATGCGTGGTCCAATTGGTGCGCCATTTGGTCCGATGAGGCCTTGAAGCATGAGTTGCACGGCAACAGAGAAAAGGACCTCAACCACCACTTAACGGCCAGTGAGTCATGGCTCAAAGCGGCCATCTATTACCACTACGCCAAGCACCTCTTTGGGGCCGACCCCAAGCAGTTCGAGACGGCACAAAACAACATGCTCAGGTGTTATCAACTGGCGGCCCAAGACGCAAAAACGCCCATTCAAAAATTAAAAATCCCGTACAAGGATGATTTTATCCACGCCTACTTGCGCGTGCCCGACGTTCAAGGCGCTCAAGCGCTGCCAGTGGCCATTATTTTGCCGGGTCTGGATGCCTGCAAAGAAGAGTTGCACACTTGGAGCAACTCGTTTTTGGACCGTGGCGTGGCAACCATCACCTTGGATGGGCCCGGACAAGGTGAATCGGCGCAACATTTCCCCATTTCACTGGACTGGGGAGGTGTGATGAGTGCGGTCATAGATGCACTGAGCGCACACCCCAACATTGATGCGTCTCGCGTGGGTGTCGTGGGTCAAAGTTTGGGGGCGTTTTACTCTCCCTTGAGTGCCGCACTAGAACCCAGACTCAAGGCCTGCATCTCCAATTGCGGCCCTTTTAGCTTTGGACCCGTCTTGCCACAAATGCCCAAAGTCTCTCAAGACTTGTTCAGAATTCGTTCGCACTTGAACACCTTGGATCAAGCCCTTGAGTTTGCGCATGAGCTCACCCTCGTGTCCAAGGCTCAACGCATTGCTTGCCCCACACTGATTGTGTTTGGTGCGGGCGACAAAATCATCCCAGTGAGTGAAGGTGAACTTTTAAGACAAGCCATCCCCACAAAAGCCGAGTTGGTGATCTACGAAGAAGGCAACCATGTTTGCTTTAACATCCCCTACAAATTCAGGCCCCTCACGGCCGACTGGTTTGCGGATCAAATGAACGCCTGATTTCAGGAGCAGTCCTTTTCCACCCAAAAAAATAGGCGCCAATTGGCGCCTATTTCTTTTGCTTGTTCAAGCGCTTCAAATTTCTTTAAAGCCCCTGAGTGCGACTGCACTTTATCGTCAAACCGATTCAGCCACTTTCTTGTAGCTGTCGATTTGATCGAAGTTCATGTAACGATAAATTTTATCGGCGCTGGAGTTGATCACGCCAATGTCAGTCAAGTACTCTTGGCGAGTTGGGATGCGGCCGATTTTGGAGCAAATCGCTGCCAACTCCGCAGACCCCAAGTACACCATGGTGTTCTTGCCCAAACGGTTGGGGAAATTGCGAGTGGAGGTTGACATGACGGTAGCACCTTCCTTGACCTGCGCTTGGTTGCCCATGCACAAGGAGCAACCAGGCATTTCCATTCTGGCGCCCGCATTGCCAAAGACACCGTAGTGGCCTTCAGCCGTCAATTGTTCCGCGTCCATTTTTGTCGGTGGCGCCATCCAAAGTTTCACTGGGATGTCACGCTTGCCCTCGAGCAATTTGGAGGCAGCACGGAAGTGTCCAATGTTGGTCATGCAAGAGCCGATGAAGACCTCATCAATTTTGGAACCCGCAACGTCAGACAATGTTTTTGCATCATCAGGGTCGTTCGGGCAACAAACGATCGGCTCGACAATTTCAGCCAAATCAATCTCAATGACCGCAGCGTACTCGGCGTCCTTGTCGGCTTGCAACAAAGTGGGGCTCTTCAACCAATCTTGCATGGCTTTGATGCGCCTGTTGATTGAGCGCACATCGGAATACCCTTGAGCGATCATGTTTTTAAGCAAAACAATGTTGCTGTTGATGTACTCGATGACAGGCGCTTTATCCAAGTGCACGGTACAACCAGCAGCGGATCTCTCGGCAGAGGCGTCGGACAACTCAAAGGCTTGTTCAACCTTCAACTCTGACAGGCCTTCAATTTCGAGAATGCGTCCAGAGAAAATGTTTTTCTTGTTTTGCTTCTCTACGGTCAACAAGCCTTGTTTGATCGCGTACAGGGGAATGGCATGCACCAAGTCTCTTAGCGTCACGCCGGGTTGCATTTTTCCTTTAAAGCGAACAAGCACAGACTCGGGCATGTCAAGTGGCATCACGCCCGTTGCCGCAGCGAAGGCCACCAAGCCTGAGCCCGCAGGAAAGCTGATGCCGATGGGGAAACGAGTGTGTGAGTCTCCACCTGTGCCCACGGTGTCGGGCAACAACATTCTATTGAGCCATGAGTGAATGATGCCGTCACCGGGCTTGAGAGAAATACCACCACGGTTGCTCATGAACTCTGGCAACTCGTGATGCATCTTCACGTCAACAGGCTTGGGGTAAGCCGCCGTGTGGCAAAACGACTGCATGACCAAGTCCGAAGAGAATCCAAGGCAAGCCAAGTCTTTGAGCTCGTCACGGGTCATGGGTCCGGTCGTATCTTGAGAGCCCACAGAAGTCATCTTGGGTTCGCAATAGGTCCCAGGCAAGACCCCTTGTCCTTCGGGCAGTCCGCAAGCGCGTCCAACCATTTTTTGAGCAAGCGAGAAGCCTGTTTTCTTTTGCGCAGGTGACACGGGCAATCTGAAGACCGTCGCTGGGGGCAGGCCCAAGCTCTCACGTGCTTTTGAGGTCAGGGCACGGCCAATGATCAATGGAATACGACCGCCAGCTCTCACTTCATCAAAAAGCACATCGCTCTTGATGGTGAACTCAGCGATGACTTGACCGTCCTTTAAGGCTTTGCCTTCATAGGGACGCAATTCAATTTCATCGCCCATGTTCATCTTGCTGACATCCAACTCAATGGGCAAGGCACCCGCATCTTCCATGGTGTTGTAGAAAATGGGCGCAATGTTGTTGCCCAAACACACACCACCAAAGCGCTTGTTGGGCACAAAGGGAATGTCTTCCCCAGTGAACCAAAGCACTGAGTTGGTGGCTGATTTGCGACTCGATCCTGTACCGACCACATCGCCCACATAAGCGACCAAATTGCCACG